>NZ_LR027822.1:138410-185110 GCF_900607215.1 Prevotella rectalis | reverse complement strand
CATAAAAGAAGATGGACAACACCTAAGTTCCGTCATATTTTCGGCAAGGTCTTAGGGGGCTCGATGCCCCCTGGGACCTTTGGTGAAGATGGCATAAGACCGTCGTTCGCCATATTTTCGGCGTTCCAAAGATACTTTATATTTTTCTTTTTTGCAAGCATTTATCTCTTTTTCCAAAGATTTCTCCCGGGCTGTTCGCCTCTATAGACATCCATCGGACATTTCATTCCTATGCTCATATGCGGTCGTCTGTAGTTGTAGAAGGCTATTGCCTTGGAGATTTCCATGTTGGCCTGGTCATAATCTCGGTACATCTCCTGCTGGTAAATCCACTCAACCTTAAAGGTTCCATTCGTCCTTTCCGCCACAGGATTGTCCGTAGGATTGTACCGTTCTGTCATACTAACCCTGATATGGTGGCACATAAGAGTTTCAACATATAGGTGGCAGGCGTATTGCGAACCTCTGTCAGAGTGGTGTATCGTTCCGCAGAGGTTGCCTCCTCCGGCTGCCTTAACTGCCATTAGCAATGCCTCCTTCGTATTTATAGCCTCCATGGTTTCGGATAAGCACCAGCCTATGACAGCATGTGAGTAAACATCTGTAATGAGATGGAGGTACAGGACGTTGCCGTAAATCCAAACGTAGGTTATGTCGGCTGCCCAAATGTGGTTAGCATACATTGCCGTAACACCTTGTACAAGATTAGGATACTTCCTATAAGGATGATTGGAGTCCGTTGTACGTCTTCGCTTGTTCTTGGGAAGCATAAGTCCTTCTGAAGCAAGTAGTTTTAAGAAGGAGTCGCGACCATGAGTAACATCTTCACCTAGCTCCGACTTGAGGAGGACGTGCAGTTTCACACCGCCTATCCCGGGACAGCAGGCACGATAGTAGAGTACATTGTCAACTATCAGTTTACGCCTTTGCCGCTCAGAAATCACAAGCTTGCTGCTTGCGTAATACCACTGGCGTTTCTTGCCAAACAGCCCACAGAGGAATTCCACGGATACACCGGGAAACTCCTCACGCAGCGCCGTTACTGTTTGGCACCATCTTTTTTTAAGATGCTGATACCCTCCTCGGATTCGGCTATCTCTATGAGTTTCTCATAGGCACGGCTGCGCATCTTCTCCAAAGACAATGCGTGTTGGAGGTTCACTATCTTCTGGCGCAATATCTCATTGTCTGTCAAATTCGTTTCTTTATGAGCCATACGATACCTCTGGATTACTTCCGAGGGCAAAGATAACGATTTTGAATCAACGGGCCAACGTTTCAGCCATTGGAACATTGAACCACTAGACACATTCCACTTACGCAATATGGACGCTTGAGAAGCACCGCTAGAATAATAATCGATTAACACTTGCAGCTTGAACGAATACGAAAATTCGCGCGGGGTTTTACGTTTTGTCATAATTTCTTACTTTTTTTATAGTCAGAATTGTGACAAGCTAAATCCGTATAAGACATATTTAGGACACTATGGGTTAAAAACATGATTTTTTACGTGCAATATTGCATTTATAATGTGAGGATTGGGATGGCAGCTGTTTCGCAAGAAGCCTGCGATAAGGGAATGAGTTGCAACGATGTTTGGAAATTTTAAACGGATGGATGACGAGACGAATGTTAAATAACGATACAAAAGTTATTTATTGTTAATTATATAAATGAGCTAAGTTATTCTTTTTCTTATTCTTAGGTCTTTTAACAGAAAGTTTGTACCTTTGCACCCCGAAACACCTCTATGCGTGTCTTCATATATATTAAGGTGTGCATTGGCGTTTTAACAGGTTGATAACAAACAAAATAATAATATATAATAAATTCAATTATGCCTACTATTTCACAATTGGTAAAAAATGGCAGAAAAGTGATTGTAGAAAAGAGCAAGTCTCCGGCTTTGGATAATTGTCCTCAGCGTCGTGGAGTCTGTGTTCGTGTTTATACTACAACACCTAAAAAGCCTAATTCGGCAATGCGTAAGGTTGCCCGTGTTCGTTTGACAAACCAAAAGGAAGTCAACTCCTACATACCGGGAGAAGGTCATAACTTACAGGAACACAGTATCGTGTTGGTTCGTGGTGGTCGTGTTAAGGATCTCCCTGGTGTACGCTATCACATCGTTCGCGGTACGCTTGATACCGCAGGTGTTGCAAACCGCACACAGCGCCGTTCAAAGTACGGTGCAAAGCGTCCAAAAGCAGCTAAGAAGTAATAATCGTTTGAGTTTCTTTCCCTTTACAGGGAAGGGAACTTGAATGGTTGTAAAGCCTTTCAATTAACAGTCGGAGAAGGTTGGTAAATGAGAGGAAAACAATAGAAAAGTCAAAATAAGTTTTGCTGGAGAATTGTTAATCACAAGGTTGAGTAAAAGTCCAAGAGTGGATTTTGAAGAACGGAAAAGACGACAGCCTCCGCAGACTAATAAAAGTTTTTAATATAAAATGAGAAAAGCAAAACCAAAGAAACGTGTGATCTTACCGGATCCAAAGTTTAATGACCAAAAGGTCTCAAAATTTGTTAATCATCTTATGTATGATGGTAAGAAGAATACCTCATACGAAATATTCTATGCCGCGTTGGACATTGTAGCGACAAAGATGAAAGACCAAGAGAAGTCTCCGCTTGAAATTTGGAAACAGGCACTCGACAATATCACGCCTCAAGTAGAGGTGAAGAGTCGCCGAATTGGTGGTGCGACATTCCAAGTACCGACAGAGATTCGTCCTGATCGCAAGGAAAGTGTGTCAATGAAGAACATGATTGCTTTTGCGCGCAAACGCGGTGGAAAGAGCATGGCTGAAAAACTTGCTGCCGAGATTATGGATGCATCCAACAGTCAGGGAGGTGCTTACAAGCGTAAGGAAGATATGCATCGCATGGCTGAGGCTAACCGTGCTTTCGCTCACTTCAGATTCTAAACGACGAAACTTAACTATAAAGCAAAAAAAATGGCAAATCAGGATTTACATTTAACGCGTAACATCGGTATCATGGCTCATATTGATGCCGGTAAGACGACAACCTCTGAACGCATCTTGTTCTATACGGGTAAGACGCACAAAATCGGTGAAGTACACGATGGTGCAGCTACAATGGACTGGATGGCACAGGAGCAGGAACGCGGTATCACCATTACATCGGCCGCTACAACCTGTAACTGGAATTATCAGGGAAAGTCTTACAAAATCAATTTGATTGATACCCCGGGACACGTGGATTTTACCGCTGAGGTGGAACGTTCACTGCGTGTGCTCGATGGTGCCGTGGCTACTTATTCTGCCGCTGACGGTGTTCAACCACAGTCAGAGACCGTATGGCGTCAGGCAGATAAATACAATGTACCTCGCGTTGGATATGTTAATAAGATGGACCGCTCCGGAGCTGACTTCTTCGAGACAATCAGCCAAATGAAAGATATTTTGGGAGCTAATCCTATCGCCGTTCAGATACCTATTGGAGCTGAGGAAAACTTTAAGGGCGTTGTAGATCTCATCAAGATGAAAGCTATTTTCTGGCATGATGAGACAATGGGCGCTGAATATGAAGTAGAAGAAATTCCCGCTGAATTGGCAGATGAAGCAGCAGAATGGCGTGATAAACTTCTCGAAGGTGCTGCCAACTACGATGACGAAGTAATGGAACTTTACCTTGAGGGTAAGGACATTCCGGAGGAAAAAATCATCGCTGCCATTCGTAAAGGTTGTATTTCCATGGATTGTTGCCCAATGCTATTGGGTTCTTCCTATAAGAATAAGGGAGTGCAGACATTGTTGGATTACGTTTGTGCATTCTTGCCTTCTCCGCTTGACACAGTTGTAACCGTGGGTACCAACCCGGATACCGAAGAGGAAGAAGACAGAAAAGCAAGCGTTAGCGAACCTACGGCGGCACTCGCGTTTAAGATTGCCACTGACCCGTTCATGGGACGTTTGGTGTTCTTCCGCGTTTATTCCGGTAAGGTGGAAGCAGGCTCTTATGTATATAATCCTCGTTCAGGAAAAAAAGAGCGTATCAGTCGCTTGTTCCAGATGAACTCCAACAAGGAAATCGCCATGGAGTCTATTGATGCAGGTGATATTGGTGCAGGCGTTGGATTCAAGGACATTCGTACCGGTGATACGTTGTGCGATGAGGCTCACCCTATTGTTTTGGAATCCATGACTTTCCCTGATACCGTGATTTCTATTGCGGTAGAACCAAAGAGTCAGGCAGATATTGCTAAATTGGATACCGGTCTGCAAAAACTTGCTGAAGAAGACCCAACATTCACCGTACGTACGGATGAACAGAGCGGACAGACCATTATATCCGGTATGGGTGAGTTGCACTTGGATATCATTATTGACCGTTTGAAGCGTGAATTCAAGGTTGAGTGCAACCAAGGTAAACCACAGGTTAATTACAAGGAGGCAATCACTAAGGCTGCCCAAAGTCGTGAAACCTACAAGAAACAATCGGGTGGTCGTGGTAAGTTCGCTTGCATCGATGTTACGATTGAACCCAAGGACGAGGATTACAAGGAAGGTGATTTACAGTTTATCAACGTGGTAAAAGGTGGTAACGTACCCAAGGAATTCATCCCTTCAGTGGAAAAAGGATTTAAGGAATGTCTGAGCAACGGCGTTCTTGGAGGTTTTCCACTTACAGGTATGAAGGTAACACTTACTGATGGTTCTTTCCACCCGGTTGACTCCGACCAGTTATCTTTCGAGTTGGTAGCTCATCAGGCATTCAAGAAACTCTGTCCGCAGGCGGGTCCGGTGCTGATGGAACCTATCATGAAAGTGGAAGTGGTAACTCCGGAAGAAAACATGGGTGATGTCATTGGCGACTTGAATAAACGTCGCGGTCTCGTACAGGGCATGGAAGAGGCACGAAGCGGAGCACGCGTAGTGAAAGCCATGGTTCCTTTGGCAGAGATGTTCGGTTATGTAACCGCTCTTCGTACAATTACTTCGGGACGTGCCACTTCTTCAATGGAGTATGACCATCACTCGCCCGTTTCCAACAACCTCGCGAAAGACATCTTGGAAGAGTTGAATGGAAATTCGGATTTATTGAAATAATATTTAAAAGAGGGCGATACTTTCATAGCGAATGACTCTTATGAAAGTATGCCCACTTGTTATCAATAATAATTTAATTAAAATATGAGTCAGAAAATTCGTATCAAGCTGAAATCTTACGACCACCAGTTGGTTGATAAGTCAGCTGAAAAGATTGTGAAGGCAGTAAAAGCCACAGGTGCTATCGTAAGTGGACCTATCCCTTTGCCAACACACAAGCGCATTTACACGGTAAACCGCTCAACTTTCGTTAACAAGAAATCACGTGAGCAGTTTCAGTTGTCTAACTTTAAGCGTCTTATCGACATCTATAGCTCAACTCCCAAGACGGTTGACGCATTGATGAAGTTGGAATTGCCTTCCGGCGTGGAAGTTGAAATTAAAGTGTAATCGCACTTATTCAGTAAAGTAAACAAAATTGTTTTTTAATTAAAATTTAATTGAAATGCCAGGATTATTAGGAAAGAAAATCGGAATGACATCCGTTTTCAGTGCCGACGGTAAAAATGTACCGTGCACTGTTATCGAAGCCGGTCCTTGTGTTGTAACCCAAGTCAAAACAGAAGAAAAAGATGGTTACAAGGCTGTTCAGTTAGGTTTCGGCGAGGCTAAGGAGAAAAGAACCTCTAAGCCACAGTTGGGACATTTCAAGAAGGCAGGCACAACACCGAAAAAGCACTTGGCCGAGTTCAGATTTGATGAGGAGTACAACCTCGGTGACACGATTACCGTAGAACTGTTCAACGATGTGAAATACGTTGATGTCGTAGGTACGTCTAAGGGTAAAGGCTTCCAAGGCGTTGTAAAACGCCACGGATTCGGTGGTGTAGGTCAATCTACTCACGGTCAGGACGACCGCGCTCGTAAACCGGGAGCTATCGGTGCTTGTTCGTATCCTGCGAAGGTCTTCAAAGGAATGCGCATGGGCGGTCAAATGGGAGGCGACAGAGTTACTACTCAGAACCTTCAAGTGTTAAAGGTAATTCCGGAACATAATCTTCTTCTCGTGAAAGGAAGTGTTGCCGGATGCAATGGTTCAACCCTTATAATTAATAAGTAATGGATATTAACGTATTAGATATCAAAGGTCAGGAGACCGGCCGTAAGGTTACTCTTAACGAGAATATCTTCGGAATTGAGCCAAACGATCATGTACTCTATCTTGACGTAAAGCGATATCTCGCTGCACAACGTCAGGGAACAGCAAAGTCAAAGGAAAGAAGCGAACATGCCGGTTCTACACGCAAACTTGGTCGCCAAAAAGGTGGCGGCGGAGCTCGTCGTGGTGATATCAACTCGCCTGTTCTTGTTGGTGGCGGACGTGTTTTTGGACCAACACCCCGTGATTATAGCTTTAAGCTCAACAAGAAGGTGAAAGTGCTCGCACGTAAGTCAGCTCTGTCTTACAAGGCAAAAGACGACGCGATAGTAATCGTAGAAGATTTCAACTTTGACGCACCGAAAACTAAAGATTTTATAAACATTGCTAAAAATCTTAAGATTGACGGTAAGAAAGTACTTCTCGTTTTGCCGAATGCGGAAAAAAATGTATATTTGTCAGCTCGTAATTTGAAGAAAGCCGAAGTTACAACAGCAGCACAGGTGAATACATATAATGTTCTCAATGCTGACGTGCTTGTTGTAACCGAAAATTCTTTGAAGACGATTGATGAAATCTTAACCAAGTAAAAGTAGGAGACAGTTAGAATTATGGGATTTATCATTAAACCGGTGGTCACCGAGAAGATGACCAAAATTACAGACAAGTCTTCCGAAGACAAAAAGATTACAGCTCCCAGCGAAAAGGCAGGCAAACGCCATAACGCAACTGCTGAAATCCGCAAGTACGTTGTTAAGAATAGACGCCATCCGGAAGGTATAAACAAGGAAAAAACCGTTTATACCTACACCAAGATAGCTCAACCGAAATACGGCTTTATCGTGAAACCGGAAGCTAACAAACTTGAGATTAAGAAGGAAATTGAAAGTCTGTATAATGTTACAGTGATTGATGTGAATACGATTCGTTATGCCGGAAAACGTCAGGCACGTTATACAAAGGCAGGACTTGTGAAAGGTCAGAAGAACGCATTCAAGAAGGCTATCGTAACTTTGAAAGAAGGCGATACAATTGATTTTTACAGCAATATTTAAATAGAAAATGGCAGTACGTAAATTAAAACCGGTAACCCCGGGACAAAGACACAAGATTATTGGCACGTTCGAGGATATTACTGCATCCGTGCCAGAGAAGTCTCTCGTTTACGGTAAACGTTCTACCGGCGGTCGAAACAACACCGGTAAGATGACGGTTCGCTACATGGGTGGCGGTCATAAAAGAAAGTACCGTTTCATTGATTTCAAACGTGAGAAAGATGGTGTTCCAGCTGTAGTGAAGACAATCGAGTATGATCCTAACCGTTCTGCTCGAATTGCCTTGTTATACTATGCAGATGGTGAAAAACGTTACATTATTGCTCCAAACGGACTGCAAGTGGGCGCACGTCTCATGTCCGGCGCAGATGCCGCACCTGAGGTTGGAAACTCACTTCCATTGGCAAACATTCCCGTTGGTACCGTAATTCACAACATTGAATTACGACCGGGACAAGGTGCATTGCTTGTTCGTTCGGCTGGTAACTTTGCTCAGCTTACTTCTCGTGAAGGCAGTTACTGTGTGATTAAGCTCCCCTCTGGCGAAACACGTCAGATTCTTTCAACTTGTAAAGCTACGATCGGAAGTGTTGGTAATTCTGACCATGCTCTCGAACAGTCTGGTAAGGCCGGACGTTCTCGCTGGTTAGGTCGTCGCCCACACAACCGTGGTGTTGTTATGAACCCTGTTGATCACCCGATGGGTGGTGGTGAAGGTCGTCAGTCCGGAGGACACCCACGTTCTCGCAAGGGCTTGTATGCTAAGGGACTGAAGACACGCGCACCGAAGAAGCTTTCAAACAAGTATATTATTGAAAGAGCTAACAAGAAGTAATTAAGTAATTAAGAGTAAATTATGAGTCGTTCATTAAAAAAAGGTCCTTACATTAACGTTTCACTCGAGAAAAAAATCCTCGCAATGAATGAGAGTGGTAAGAAAAGTGTCGTTAAGACTTGGGCCAGAGCATCAATGATTTCCCCGGATTTCGTGGGACACACTGTTGCAGTTCATAACGGAAATAAATTTATCCCTGTTTACATTACTGAGAACATGGTAGGACATAAGCTCGGAGAGTTCAGCCCTACTCGTCGTTTTGGTGGACATTCCGGTAATAATAAGAAGTAAGCAGGTCAAAACCATTTAGAAAAATAAAATAATAATGGGAGCAAGAAAACATATAAAGGCAGAGGCTCGCAAGGAAGCTTTAAGAAGCCAGTATTTTGCAAAGCTCAAGGACTGCCCTTCATCACCCCGCAAAATGCGCTATGTCGTAGATATGGTTCGTGGTATGGAGGTGAATCGTGCCCTTGGCGTGCTTAGGTTCTCTAAAAAGGCAGCTGCGCAGAACGTTGAGAAACTTTTGCGTTCAGCTATTGCTAATTGGGAGAATAAGAATGACCGCAAAGCTGAAGACGGTGAACTTTATATCTCTAAGATCTTCGTTGATGAAGGTGTAACAATGAAGCGCATGCGTCCTGCACCTCAGGGCCGTGGCTACAGAATTCGTAAACGTTCTAACCACGTCACACTCTTTGTAGATTCAAAGTCTGACGCTAACAATGATAATTAAATAGTAGAATGGGACAGAAAGTTAATCCAATAAGCAACCGCTTGGGTATTATCCGCGGTTGGGAATCAAATTGGTTTGGTGGCAAGGATTTCGGAGATAATCTCTTGGAAGATAAGAAAATCCGTACATACTTGAACAAACGCTTGGAGAAAGCAAGTGTTTCTCGTATTGTCATCGAACGCACATTGAAACTTGTCACCATCACTATTTGCACTGCCCGCCCCGGACTCGTCATTGGTAAGGGTGGTCAGGACGTTGACAAGTTGAAAGAAGAATTGAAGAATCTTTTTAAGAAAGATATTCAAATTAACATCTTTGAAGTTAAAAAACCTGAGCTGGATGCAAACATTGTTGGCAACAATATCGCTCGCCAAATCGAAGGTAAGATTGCTTACCGTCGTGCCATTAAAATGGCTGTAGCCAATACTATGCGTGCCGGTGCTGAAGGTATTAAAGTGCAGATTACAGGTCGTTTGAACGGTGCCGAAATGGCACGCAAGGAAATGTTCAAGGAAGGGCGAACCCCTCTTCATACTTTCCGTGCCGATATCGACTATTGCCAAACCGAAGCTCTTACAAAGGTAGGACTTTTAGGTATCAAAGTGTGGATTTGTCGTGGTGAGGTGTATAAGAAAGTGGATCTTACCCCGACCTTTACCCAAGACAAGGGCAACAATCGTTCCAACACCGGAGGTCGCTCCGGACGCGGTAATCGCAGAAGAAACAATAACCGTTAAATGTAGAAGCTATCATGTTACAGCCAAAAAGAGTAAAATATAGGAGACCTCAAGATGGGCGTGGCAATAAAGGCAATGCTCACAGAGGTACACAATTGGCTTTTGGTTCTTTTGGTATCAAGACACTTGAACCGAAATGGATTGACAGCCGACAGATTGAGGCAGCACGTGTAGCCGTAAACCGCTACATGAACCGCCAAGGTCAGGTCTGGATTCGTATTTTCCCGGATAAGCCTATTACACGTAAACCTGCCGATGTGCGTATGGGTAAAGGTAAAGGTGATCCTGCAGGTTGGGTGGCACCGGTAACACCGGGACGCATCCTCTTTGAAGTGGAAGGGGTTAGTTTTGATGTGGCAAAAGAGGCTTTACGTCTCGCCGCACAGAAACTTCCTGTTAAGACAAAGTTCGTTGTACGACGTGATTACGATAAAAACGCTTAAGAAAGATGAAGACAGCAGAAGTTAAATCAATCGAAACCAAGGATTTGGTTGAGAAAATCGAGAATGCGGAGGCAGCTCTTGCGAAAATGAAGCTGAACCACCACATTACTCCACTTGAGAATCCATCACAGATTAAGGCGACTCGTCGCGATATTGCGCGTATGAAGACAGAACTTCGTCAGAGAGAACTTAACAAATAACAATGGTCCAGATGGAAACAAGAAATTTAAGAAAAGTAAGACAGGGTGTCGTTATCAGCAACAAAATGGATAAAACCATCGTTATTGCCGCTAAGTTCAAGGAGAAACACCCTATATATGGTAAATTTGTTCAGAAAACGAAAAAGTACCATGTTCATGATGAGAAGAATGAAGCCAACGTGGGCGATACCGTTCTCATTATGGAAACACGTCCTTTGAGTAGAACAAAGAGATGGAGATTAGTTCAAATAGTAGAAAAAGCTAAGTAATTATGATACAATCAGAATCAAAACTTACAGTATGTGATAACAGCGGGGCTCGTGAAGCTAAGTGTATCCGCGTTCTTGGTGGTACACGTCGTCGTTATGCAAGTGTTGGTGACGTTATCGTAGTTGCTGTACAGAGCGTCATCCCATCAAGTGAAATTAAAAAGGGTGCAATATCAAAAGCTTTGATAGTACGTACTAAAAAAGAAATTCGTCGTGCCGATGGTTCCTATATTCGTTTCGACGATAATGCTTGTGTTTTACTGAATAACGCCGGTGAATTGAGAGGCAGCCGTATTTTCGGTCCTGTTGCTCGTGAACTTCGTGCAGTAAACATGAAAGTGGTATCTTTGGCACCTGAGGTTCTTTAATTATTTAAATCGAATAATAAAATGGCAAAATTCCATATAAAGAAAGACGATAAGGTGATCGTTCTTGCTGGCTCTGATAAGGGTAAAAGTGGTAAAGTGCTGAAAGTACTCGTTGACAAACAACGCGTGCTTGTTGAAGGAATCAATATGATGTCCAAGAGCACAAAACCCTCTGCAGCAAGTCCTCAGGGAGGTATTGTTAAGCAAGAGGCACCTATTCATATTTCAAATTTAAGTTTGATAGATCCTAAAAGCGGTAAGCCAACTCGTATTAAAATCGAGCGTGAAGGCAAAACTGTGAAGCGCATCGCTAAAAAGTCAGGGGAGGAAATTAAATGATGAATACAGCACAGTTAAAGAAAGCGTATAAGGAGCAGATTGCTCCCGCATTGCAGAAGCAATTCAACTACACTTCTGCCATGCAAATTCCTGTCTTGAAGAAGATTGTTATCAATCAAGGCTTGGGTGATGCGACTCAAGATAAGAAAATCATAGAGGTGGCACTCAATGAAATTTCCGAGATCGCTGGTCAAAAAGCTGTGGCTACCTATTCAAAGAAAGATATTGCGAATTTCAAGCTACGCAAGAAAATGCCAATTGGTGTTATGGTAACTTTGAGAAGGGAACGAATGTATGAATTCCTCGAAAAGTTGGTACGTGTGTCTTTACCTCGTATTCGCGACTTTAAAGGTATTGAGAGCAAATTTGATGGTCGTGGCAACTACACCTTAGGTGTAAATGAGCAGATTATCTTCCCGGAAATTAACATCGATCAGGTAGATCGTATTCAAGGTATGAACATAACTTTCGTAACCACCGCCAAAACGGACGAGGAAGGTTATGCTCTCTTGAAAGGCTTCGGACTACCGTTTAAGAACGCTAAAAACGATTAAGAGATATGGCAAAAGAATCAATGAAAGCTCGCGAAATCAAACGTGCTAAACTCGTTGCACGTTATGCTGAAAAACGCGCGGCTCTAAAAAAGATTATCGCTACTTCTAACGATCCGGCTGAAGCATATGAGGCTGCTCGTAAACTTCAGGCAATTCCTAAGAATGCGAATCCTATCCGTCTTCACAATCGCTGTAAAGTTACAGGTCGTCCGAAAGGATATATCCGTCAGTTCGGTCTTTCCAGAATACAGTTCCGTGAGATGGCTTCTCAAGGGCTAATCCCCGGAGTAAAGAAAGCTAGCTGGTAATTTATCTATTGTGTTATGTGTTTAAGGCTTGAGTCCTTAAATACATAACGCAGTGAAGATGAAGATTTTTTTTAATATTGTCGGGGCAGTCCCGATTAATTAAACATTTATATTTATGACAGATCCAATAGCAGATTATCTGACAAGACTTAGGAACGCTATTATGGCTCATCACCGTGTGGTTGAGGTTCCTGCGTCGAACTTGAAGAAATCTATTACGAAGATTCTCTTTGAGAAGGGCTACATTCTGAACTACAAGTTCATTGAAGATGGTCCTCAGGGTACCATTAAGGTTGCGCTGAAGTATGACCCTGTTACAAAGAAAAACGCCATCAAGAGTTTGAAGCGCGTTTCAACACCGGGTCTTCGCCAGTACACTGGCTACAAAGACATGCCGAGAGTTATTAACGGATTGGGAATAGCGATTATTTCTACGTCCAAAGGTGTAATGACTAACAAAGAGGCTGCTACCGAGAAAATCGGTGGTGAAGTTCTTTGCTACATTTATTAATTGGGAGGATTATTATGTCAAGAATCGGAAAATTACCAATTAGTATCCCTGCCGGCGTTACGGTTAATCTCAAGGATAATGTAGTTACGGTAAAAGGCCCCAAAGGTGAGCTCTGCCAATTTGTACATCCTTCCATTAAGACTATCATCGATGAGAATCAGGTAAGTTTTGAGGTTGATGAAAATCATCCTGAGAATTACAAACAGAAGCAGGCTTATCATGGTTTGTATCGTTCACTCGTAAACAATATGATAGTTGGAGTTAGCGAAGGTTATACAAAGACTTTGGAGCTTATAGGTGTTGGTTATCGTGTTTCTAATCAAGGAAATCTTATAGAATTTTCACTTGGTTACACTCACCCCATCTTCCTTCAACTACCGAATGAAGTCAAAGTTGAAACCAAGAGTGAGAGAAATCAGAACCCTCTCATAAAACTCGAATCGGCTGATAAACAGTTGTTAGGTCTTATTTGTGCTAAAATCCGTTCTTTCCGTATGCCGGAGCCTTATAAGGGCAAGGGTATTCTCTTCAAGGGAGAGGTTATTCGCAGAAAGTCTGGTAAGACAGCTGCAGCTAAGTAACTTTAATAATTTATTGAGATTATGACAACAAAGAAAGAACAAAGAAGACTTAAGATAAAATTCCGTATTCGTAAGAATGTGGAAGGAACTGCAGAGCGTCCACGTTTATGCGTCTTCCGCAGTAACAAGCAGATATATGCACAGGTGATAAATGATCTGACAGGCACTACTCTTGCTTCAGCTTCTTCGGTTGGTCTTGAGAAAATGGCTAAGATAGAGCAAGCTAAGAAAGTAGGAGCTCTTGTTGCGAACAAAGCAACAGCAGCAGGTGTTGAAAAGGTTGTTTTCGACCGTAATGGATACCTTTATCATGGTCGCGTCCAGGCTTTGGCTGATGCAGCACGTGAGGGAGGACTTAAATTCTAAACGATTATGGCAATGAATAAAGTAAAAGTAAATAGTGATGTTGAAATGAAAGACCGCTTGGTTGCCATCAACCGCGTGACGAAAGTTACAAAAGGTGGTCGTACTTTCACGTTCGCTGCTATCGTCGTTGTAGGTGACGGTAAAGGCGTAATCGGATGGGGACTTGGTAAAGCCGGAGAGGTAACAGCAGCTATTCAGAAAGGTACTGATGCTGCCAAGAAAAACCTTGTGAAGGTTCCCGTGTTAAAAGGTACTATTCCTCATGAGATAGAGACTCGTTACGGTGGGGCACAGGTACTCCTTAAACCGGCAGCAGCCGGTACCGGGCTAAAAGCCGGTGGTGCCATGCGTGCCGTTCTTGAGAGTGCGGGCATCTCTGATGTGATAGCAAAGTCTAAAGGTTCGTCCAACCCACACAACCTCGTTAAGGCAACGATTGCAGCTCTTTCTCAGATGCGCGATGCGTACGCCGTGGCAGGTGAACGTGGTATTTCGATGGAAAAAGTATTTAACGGTTAATTAAGGAGAATAAATTATGGCAACAATAAAGGTTAAGCAAATAAAGAGCCGTATCAACGCTCCTAAAGACCAGAAGAGCACATTATTGGCTCTTGGGCTTCGTAAGATTTCTCAGGTTGTTGAAGTAGAAGATACTCCAAGTATCCGCGGAATGATTAACAAGGTTCATCATCTGGTATCAATAATTGATTAATTCATCTTATAAAAGGTAAAAGTAATTATGAAATTAAATAATTTGAGACCGGCATCGGGTTCCACTCATTCACGTCGTCGCATTGGTCGCGGACCAGGTTCTGGTCTCGGCGGTACTTCTACTCGTGGACACAAAGGAGCCAAATCTCGTTCCGGTTACAAGAAGAAGATTGGTTTTGAAGGTGGACAAATGCCACTTCAGCGTCGTGTTCCTAAAGGTGGCTTTAAGAATATCAATCGTAAGGAATACTTTGCTGTAAACTTGTCTTCTCTTCAGAAACTTGCTGAGCAGCAGAACCTCACGAAGATAGGACTTGCAGAATTGAAGTCAGCCGGTTTAATCAAAGGCAATGTACTTGTTAAGATTCTCGGAATGGGAAAATTGACAGCAAAAATCGATGTAGAGGCAAATGCATTCTCAAAAACTGCCCAAGAAGCAATTCAGGCAGTTGGTGGTAACACAACTATAATCTAAATCAATGAAAAAGTTTATTGAGACACTGAAGAACTGTTGGAAGGTAGAGGATTTGCGTCAGCGACTTCTCATTACCATCCTCTTTACGGCAATTTACCGTTTTGGGTCGTTCATCGTACTCCCGGGTATCAACCCTGCGTTACTTGAAAAATTGCAGTCGCAGACAGCCGGCGGTCTTATGTCGCTGTTGGACATGTTCTCCGGTGGTGCATTCTCCCATGCTTCCATTTTTGCATTGGGAATCATGCCTTACATCTCAGCTTCCATTGTAATGCAGCTCCTTGCCGTCGCTGTACCTTATTTCCAAAAGATGCAGCGTGAAGGTGAAAGTGGACATAAGAAAATCAATTGGTACACTCGTGTCTTGACGATAATTATCTTATTCTTTCAGGCACCTGCGTACCTCATCAACTTGAAAACCCAAGCTGCCGGTGCTCTCGCATCAGGCGTTAGCTGGACGGCTTTCATTTTCTCTGCTTCCATTATTTTGGCAGCAGGTTCCATGTTCATCCTTTGGTTGGGAGAGCGTATCACCGATAAGGGTGTGGGAAATGGTATTTCGCTCATTATTATGGTGGGTATTATCGCACGTCTGCCCCAGGCTTTCATTCAGGAGGTCAGCAGCCGTTTCACCGCAATCACCAGTGGTGGTTTGGTAATGTTCATCGTTGAGCTTATCATCCTGTACGCCGTAATGTGCGCTGCAATTCTTCTCACCCAGGCAACTCGAAAAGTTCCGGTGCAATATGCCAAGCGCATTGTCGGGAATAAGCAATATGGAGGAGCTCGCCAGTATATTCCTTTGAAGCTCTTCGCTGCCAACGTTATGCCCATTATCTTCGCGCAAGCGTTGATGTTCATTCCTTTGGCAATTGTGCAGTATTCGACCGATAATGCGAGTCCGATTCTTCAATCATTGATGAACACCAAGAGTGTTCTGTATAATGTGATATATGTGATTTTAGTCATCGCATTTACCTATTTCTATACAGCTATTACTCTTAATCCTACACAGATGGCAGAGGACATGAAGCGCAACAATGGCTTCATTCCGGGAGTAAAGCCGGGAAAAGACACCGCAGACTATATCGATACCGTTATGTCGCGTATCACTTTCCCCGGATCGCTTTTCATAGCATTCATTGCTATTATGCCGGCTCTCGTAGGTTGGTTAAACGTTCAAGATGCTTTCGGACAGTTCTTTGGCGGTACCTCCCTTCTCATCCTTGTTGGTGTAGTCATTGATACACTTCAGCAGATAGAGTCGCATTTGATGATGCGTCACTATGATGGATTGTTGAATGCCGGACACACACGAGGCAATGGTGGTGTAGCTGCTTATTAAGTTTTTTCTTGATGAACTGATATACTTCCTTGAGCAGAAGATGAAATAAATCCATGTGGCTGATTACGTGTTTGGATTTTTCAGACACTAATCGCCACCGGGTTGTAGTTACCGCATCCATCTTTTTGAAAGCAATTCTCAATTCGAGTGAAACATTTTATCTTCATAAGTAAGAAGTTGAACATTTAGAAAGAAAAAGAATATAAGTATGGCAAAGCAAACTGCAATAGAGCAGGACGGAACAATAGTTGAAGCATTGTCAAATGCAATGTTTCGTGTTGAGTTGGAAAATGGTGTTGATATTACTGCCCATATTTCGGGCAAGATGAGAATGCACTACATCAAGATACTTCCCGGCGATAAGGTGAAAGTTGAGATGAGCCCCTATGACTTAACAAAAGGCAGAATAGTTTTCAGATACAAATAAATAGAATTAAAATGAAGACAAGAGCATCTTTAAAGAAGCGCACAGCCGACTGTAAAATAGTACGTAGAAAAGGTCGTCTGTTCGTTATTAACAAAAAGAACCCTAAGTTTAAACTGCGTCAGGGTTGAGTTAAAGAATCGTAAAAAGGTGATTGTGAATAAATTTATGGTTACCTTTGCATGCTTTTCATAGCAAAAACGTTTTATTAATTTATTACATTCAATGGCAATAAGAATTGTTGGAGTAGATTTGCCCCAAAATAAGCGTGGCGAAATCGCATTGACTTATATCTATGGTATAGGTCGAAGTAGTTCAGCAAAGATATTGGATAAAGCAGGTATCAATCGCGACCTGAAGGTTAGCGAGTGGTCTGACGACCAAGCTGCTAAAATCCGTGAAATTATCGGTGCTGAATTCAAGGTAGAAGGTGATCTCCGTTCCGAGATCCAAATGAACATCAAGCGCCTCATGGATATAGGTTGCTATCGTGGAGTTAGACATCGTAATGGTCTTCCGGTTCGTGGTCAGAGCACTAAGAATAATGCTCGTACCCGTAAAGGAAAGAAGAAGACTGTTGCTAATAAGAAGAAAGCTACTAAGTAATATTTAGTTCAAAGTCCTGAAATAAGCAAATCTCTTTTGTTTTTTCGGACTTCATGCTTAAACTAAAAGAAATTATGGCAAAGAAATCAGCAACATCTAAGAAAAGAAACGTAAAAGTTGACGCATTGGGTCAGCTTCATGTTCATAGTTCATTTAACAATATTATTGTATCTTTAGCAAACAATGAAGGTCAGGTTATATCTTGGTCTTCTGCCGGTAAGATGGGTTTCCGCGGTTCAAAGAAGAATACTCCTTACGCTGCTCAAATGGCAGCCGAGGACTGTGCGAAGGTTGCTTTCGACCTTGGTCTTCGTAAGGTTAAGGCTTACGTGAAAGGTCCGGGAAATGGTCGCGAGAGTGCTATCCGTGCCGTTAACGCCGCAGGTATTCAGATAACGGAGATTGTGGACGTAACACCTTTACCCCACAATGGCTGTCGTCCTCCCAAGCGTCGTCGCGTATAATCACATCTTATAACAATTAAAAGAAATTATATTAATTATGGCAAGATACATAGGTCCAAAATCCAGAATTGCGCGCCGTTTCGGTGAACCAATATTCGGTGCAGATAAAGTGTTGGCTAAGAGAAACTATCCTCCCGGGCAACACGGAAATAACCGTCGTCGCAAGGTTTCTGAGTATGGAGCACAGTTGGCAGAGAAGCAGAAAGCAAAATATACTTACGGTGTTCTTGAGCGTCAGTTCCGCAATATGTTCGAGCGTGCTGCAAAGGCAAGTGGAATTACCGGTGAGATATTGCTCCAAAATCTTGAGAGCCGTCTCGATAACGTAGTATATCGTCTTGGGATTGCTCCAACTCGTGCTGCTGCACGTCAGTTAGTGGGACACAAGCACATCATCGTGAATGGTAAAGTTGTAAACATTCCATCTTATTCTGTTCAACCCGGCGACATCGTTGGTGTTCGCGAGAAGGCAAAGTCTTTGGAGGTTATTGAAGCAGCATTGGCCGGCTTCAATCACAGCAAGTATCCTTGGATAGAGTGGGACGAAAACACCAAGAGTGGCAAGTTCCTCCACAAACCGGATCGAGCTGACATACCAGAGAATATTAAGGAGCAGTTAATCGTAGAGTTGTACTCTAAACAATAAAATCATTAAATTAATGGCGATATTAGCATTTCAAAAACCTGAAAAAGTTGTGATGCTGGAGGCTAATGACCAATTCGGAAAATTCGAATTTCGTCCCCTTGAGCCCGGCTTTGGTGTTACCATCGGTAACTCCTTGCGCCGCATTCTCCTTTCCTCTCTTGAAGGTTATGCCATCAACACCATTCGTATCGATGGTGTGGAGCATGAATTTTCTTCCGTACCGGGAGTGAAGGAGGACGTTACCAACATCATCTTGAATCTCAAACAAGTTCGATTCAAGCAAGTAGTAGAAGAATTCGAGAATGAGAAAGTTAGTATCACCGTTGAGAATTCTACAGAGTTCAAAGCAGGTGATATTGGTAAGTATCTTTCTGGATTTGAAGTGTTAAATCCGGATTTAGTGATTTGTCATTTAGATTCCAAGGCATCCATGCAGATGGATATCACCATCAACAAAGGACGCGGTTATGTGTTCTCTGAACAAAATCGTGAATTCTGCACCGATGTCAATGTGCTACCAATCGATTCCATCTATACTCCTATCCGTAACGTTAAATATTCAGTTGAGCCTTATCGTGTTGAACAAAAGACCGACTATGACAAACTGGTATTGGAAGTTACTACCGATGGTTCCATTCACCCCAAAGACGCGCTAAAGGAAGCTGCAAAAATTCTGATTTACCACTTCATGTTGTTCTCCGACGAGAAGATTACCCTTGAGAATCCCGAGCAGGAGACCAATCAAGAGTTTGATGAAGAAGTGTTGCACATGCGTCAGTTGTTAAAGACTAAACTCACTGATTCCACGCTTAATCTTAGCGTACGGGCACTTAATTGCCTGAAAGCTGCCGATGTGGAGACGTTGGGCGATTTGGTTCAATACAACAAGACCGACCTTCTTAAGTTCCGTAACTTTGGTAAGAAATCGCTTTCAGAGCTTGATGATTTGCTTGAGAGTCTGAATCTATCGTTTGGAACCGACATTTCAAGATACAAATTGGATAAAGAATAAGTTTGAAGAAGTTGATTGTAGGACTTTTGCTCCTCCAATTTTTCTCCCTCTTTTCTTTACCTCAACAATTAAAACAAAAAATGAGACACAATAAAAAGTTCAATCATTTAGGTCGTACTGCCGACCATCGCAATGCCATGTTGGCAAATATGGCTATTTCCTTGCTTCGGCACAAAAGAATCACTACGACCGTTGCCAAGGCAAAAGCCTTGAAGAAATATGTAGAACCCCTTATCACGCGTGCCAAGAACGACACGACCAACTCTCGTCGCGTTGTCTTCCGTTACCTTCAGGACAAGAAAATCGTAACAGAATTGTTTAAAGAAATTTCTGTTAAGGTGGGCGATCGTCCCGGTGGCTATACTCGCGTTATTAAGTTGGGTGCACGTCAAGGCGATGCAGCTGAAATGGCATTCATCGAATTGGTTGATTACGATGAGAATATGGCAAAACAGCCTAAGGCCGAAGTTAAGAAGACACGTCGTAGTCGTCGTTCTTCAAAGAAGGCAGAACCGACGGTTGATAACACTGAATCGACTGAGGCTAAAGAGGCTTCCGCTGAATAAATTAATTCTTTTTCTCTTCTAAATATCAGTCCTTGGCAAACTCTTGTCAGGGACTTTTTTTATTTCAGGTGGTGGTAAACAGAAGCTTGACAGCGAGCATCCGACCTGCCCGACACCATGAAATTACATTACAAAAAACTATGTTGGGAACATGCTTCGTAATCTGTTGATAATCAGGATGATATTAATTGCAATTTAAAAGCTTGGCTTTTGCATTCCAATTCATGACCTTTTGCAGTGCAAAAGGTAAGCTTTTGGAAAGTGAGAGCTAAGCTTTGGATGGAGGAATGAAGAAAAATTGGGACACTGTTGGGCTGTTTAGGGAAAATCCTTTTATTAATAGGGATTTTATTTGCATTTATTTGTTTTATTCTTTCTATCTTTGCTACAAATTAAAAAATATAGCGTATGAAAAATAGTGCCATCATTGCCATAGCGTCTTTATTTCTTTTTGGTTCTTGTAGCACTTATACCGGTTCCGGTGCTCTTGACGGTGCCTACCTTGGAAGCATTTTGGGCAGTGCGATTGGAGGCATATCCAATGGAGCACGTGGGTCTGATGTAGGAACGATTATTGGAATGGCGGGAGGAGCTGTTATTGGTGCTTCCATTGCCGCTCAAAAAGAGCAACAAGACCGTGGGCAGCTGCATGAACGTTACGAGCAGATACAACGCAATAAAGCCGAAGGCATGAATCCCTATGCCGCCACAAGCCCTTCATTGGATAATTCCAATTGCGAGCAAAGTGGATTTGATGCCACGAACTCCGGCGACGACAGAATTTATGATTTCACGAATAGCGAATATACCGGCGATTACAGTGCTGTCCCACCCACGTCGGTCATTCCTTCCGAATCAAGTGTTGAAGACTTGGTGCGTGCCTATCAGTATGCCCCTCATATCGAAATCCGAAATGCCCGTTTCGTTGATGACAACGAGGATGGTGTCTTGTCGGCCGGAGAAATGGGCAAACTGATTTTTGAAATCATGAATAGGGGAGAGGAGACTCTCTTTGATGTTCAGCCCTCTGTTCTTGAAACCACCAATAACAAATACATCTATATCAGTCCGTCCATTCATGTCGAAAGCATTGCACCCGGAGATGGCGTTCGTTATACGGCACTTGTCAAAGCCGACAAGCGTCTAAAGTCCGGCACGGCTACTTTTGCCGTTACCGTCTTACAAGGACAGCGAAGCATCAGTAAAGTAACAGAATTCAATATTCAAACTCGGAAGAGGTAGGTTGGGTCTCCTATTTTCTTCGCAGGAAATTTCAGGCAGTGGATTTATTACCACTGCCTTTTTTGTCCCTATGGTGGATAAGATTATCCAATCGCTGGATATGTGTTGCCAACAAATGAATAAGGTTTGTCCCTGCGGTGGATAAGGTTTGCCCCTCGTTGGATATCCGTTCCTCCTCTGTTGATGGGAATGCCATGATAAAAAAGAGAGATGCACCTTTCGGCACATCTCCCAAGAGTAATTATCATATTAATACTATGCTTAGAAAGCAATGAACGGACGAACAGTAAACATTGGTCTGGTCTTGTGATAGTTGGTCTCATCGAAACCGGATACTGCCGTACCATCATCAGCGAGGTTAAACGATGTAGGTCTGCCGTATCTACCGAATGCGAGGTAGAATGGGACAGCTTTGGTATCGTTACCATCTGTACTTACTGCGTAAATCTTTCCTGCCGTCAGGTTATAACCAACCTTGCGGTCTGTCAAGTTCAAGTCGGCATTGGTCAGTTTGTAGCAAAGAGCCAATTCTGCTGTGGCGTACATCGTCGCATCCTCAAAGTTGGACTCATAGCGGTCTGTGACACTTGGCCGGTGATCTGCTCCGAGGAATCCCTCCTTGAAGTTATTCTGGAGACATTTTGCCCACTGTGCCCAACTTGGAACGAACCATTTTGAGCAGCCTGCCGGTACGACCATCTTGCGGGTGTTGGTACCATCGTCGCAAGGAGAGTTCTGCTCATGGAAGTAGGTTGCCGTTAGATAGAACAAAGGATAATTTTTACTTTCAGCTTTGATGATATTGGCATTTACTATGTTACCACCTTCCCCTACGTAACCAAGAGGGCTGTAGGTATAGTCATAGCCGTTATAATCCTGCTTGGGGTCGGATGCGTTTGTTTCAAGAGGATGGTTGTCGTATCTTGTTGTTGAAGGACCCCATGCGTTCACGTAGTTGGTGCCCTGTTCCAACTCTGTCAGAGCGATGGCGATGTGCTTCAATGGATTGCCGTTCTCGTCAACTGCATTTCCGGCAAAGTCTTCTGCATCTGCTTGTGGAACTACCCATGCGATAGGCCATCCCGGGTGTGATGGGTCTTTTGCGCCGGCGTTGTTGTTGCCGTAGTATTCGTCGATAGTTGCTGAGACACCGTCGCTGAAGAGGTAGGTGTTGATGTTGCGCTCCGGGGTGATGTTGTTGAAGTGCATCATGTGACCGTATAGCTCATCCGAGCCTGTATTGAACTTCACCGCATTGCTGCTTGATTTTTTGGTTCTGCCATAGGTCTTCTTATATGTTTTACCGTTCTCGAGCAAAATCTGGATGGTCATCGTCTGAGCAATGTAAATTTCGGTTTGGAACGTCTTGAAGTAGATGTCGGGAGTCTTCCCATCGGCACCGACAGTCATGTTTTCAGGCTCGATGGTCAAGTAACCGATATAGCTATCATCTGAACCCACTGAGCCGGAATTGTCCACTGTTGCCTTGGTTTTGAAATTCTCGCCTGAAACGAGTATCTTCATAATTTTCTGATCTTTGTCTTCTGCGTTCAATTGCGCAACGAAATGAACGGTATTGGTCAGCTTCTGAAGCTTGGTATAATACTTTGGAGCTTGAGACTCACCTTTGGAAACATTCACTTTGCCCCACATGTAGTCAACGTCTTTCAAGCCTTCTCTTGTGCCTTTCTGATGGTCGATGTCGATCACGAGCTTGGAGCCTGCTAATTCATAATCCTTTGCCGGATACATCACCATTCCGCTGGTTTCTGTGGCTGTGCCTGCGAAAACAGCTTTGTCGTCAGTCATCCTCACAATGCTGAAATCTGTAGGTGTGGAAGTGAAGCTGCTGCCATAGTATTTCATCTTGTCGGTTGATTCCCACTTGCAGATGAAGTTCTTGCCGTCGGGAGTGTAGGTAACACGTGTGCCTTTGGCGTTGGCTGTGGCATTGTCGTCGGTTGGATAAGTTGCCGTAAGCTCTATTTTGCGTGCGTTCTGCTCGCCGTTTTCTCCCGTAACTGCATCGTCGCTGCTACAAGCTCCCATTGCCAATGATGCGATGGCAAGAGAGACCATATATAAATATTTGTTCTTTTTCATAATGAAATTCTTGATTTTTTTAAATAGTTGTTCACTTATCATATTGACAATGATGTGTTTACCAGTCTCCTTCGGGAGCATCGGTACCGTCCTCACCCGGGACTTCTGTTGGCTTGTCTTCTGGTTTTACGGGACCTGACCCTGCCAATAATGATTGGTTTTCAAGCATCAATGCAACCATTTCCGGTTTTACATAATGCTGTTTTTCATTTTTTTCTGTAATTTTGACCATGATGAATATAATGTTATAAATTTATAATTATCACAAGATTTATTCCCTTGCGTAAGCTTTTGATTTTGTTTGGTAATTATATATGGGGCTTATTGTATTTATACTGCTGCAAAGTTCTTTCTTTTTTTTATTAACGAAATAATTTCCGGTATTTTTTACATTATTTGTTCCATCTTTCCTTTTTGTCACTCGCTTTTTACGGTTGTCTTTTCCCGTGATGCGAGAACCGGACGACTCTGAAAAAGGCTGTGTGATAATTCTTGAACGACCGTTTTACGACTGACCCCGTTTGACTGCAATTTTGACTGAGTCATTTGTTTTAAATATATTAGTACAATCAATTAGCTTCTTTTGATTCCGAATAAGTCTTTTCTCAGGTATGCCCGAAAGCCATTCTATAGGAATCGACTTCGCTATCTCTCAAGTCCGGCTTGCAGAATATTAAAGTCAGTTTTATCCTATTTTCTATTGAAATTGGTGCAAAGCTATAAATTTCTTTCCAATAAGTACACATTTACCCCCCCCCATTTAACATTATTTAAAGTCAATGAACATAAATTCAATATAAGAGAAAGTATTTGGCAGTGTCCCTAAGATGCACCCACAAGGCAGTAGAATTTCTTTGCAATATGTATCCACCGATTGGCAAACCTTATCTACCATCGGGACAAACACAAGGTTTGTCCCGACGGAGAAATGGAATTGCCACGGTTGGCAAGGGAAGAATCACGATGAACAGAATTTCCCCGTGTGTGGTCAAGCAGAGACGAACAACGAATGGAAGGGAATGACTTTTCATCGTGAAGTCGGGAGTCGGCATGACAAAAGAAATTTATATCTCCGACACCTGCTTGTCTTACGATGGAATGATTATTTCTTCATCATTTCCTCGACGGCACGAACGAGCTGGCGGTCGTAGCCGTTAAGATAGTCTTCCGGTGTGTTGTACACCTCGATGTCGGGATTGAGCTGTTTGTTCTCGGCGAACTTACCGTCCATTCCCTGACAGCCTACTTGCGGAATGCCGAACACCATTCCATTGATGAGCGTCTCCCACCATACGGCAGTCATGGTTCCTGCCACGGGCGTACCCACGAGTTTACCGATTCCCAAGTACTGATAAATCTGTGGGAAACCATGTCCGTTGCTGTAATCATCCTCGCAAATCAGGACGCATGATGGTTTGTTCCACTTGTTGAAGGGGTCGGTTCCAATCAGTTTTCCATGTGGGATGAATTTCTGATATTCCTTTCCGCTGAGCAATGTGCAGAGGTCGTCGTGCAGCCATCCGCCACCGTTGTGGCGTTCATCGACAATCACGGCATCCTTTGCCCTGTTTTCGGCATTGAGCAGTTCGCTGTAAACCGTTCGGAAGCTCGGGCTGTTCATGCCCTTCACGTGTACATAGGCAATGCGCCCCCCTGAGATGCTATCCACGAAAGCACGGTTGCGATCCACCCAACGCTTGTAGAGCAGTTCTTGTTCCGCGCCTTTGCTGATGGCTTTTACAGTTACGTCGAAACGCTTTTTCGTGTTTGGGTTGAATACCGATACTCGAATGGGTTTTCCTACCTTTCCATCGAGCATATAGTTGTAATCCTTACCTTTGAGAATGGGCTCTCCGTCGATTTTCTCAATCACGCAACCGGCTGTTACCCCTGTTTTCTTAACGGCAAAGGGACCTCGTTTGATTACCTCCTCGATTTTCAGTCCGTCGCCATTGTAATTTTCATCATAGAACAATCCCAAGCGAGCGGTGTAGAGACTCGGACCATCGGGACTAAAACGCGCTCCGGTGTGAGAAGCATTCAATTCGCCAAGGAGTTCGCTAAGCATATCTCGGAAATCGTAGTTGTTGTTGATATGCGGCAAGAATCGCTCGTAAATCTTCCGATAGCCTGCCCAATCCACACCATGTAAATCTTCCACGTAGAACTTGTCAGTCACTTGTTGCCAGATATGGTCGAAGATGTAAGCACGTTCCTCATACGGCTTGTAGTCGAACCGAGCTTCAAAAGGCACGTTGCTCACGGAGTTCTTTGTCAAATCCACCTTTTTTATGTTGCGACGCGAACAGAGGTAAAGGTTCTTGAACTTCTTGTCGGCCTCCAATGCCCCTCTTCCCACATCCTTCAATACAATCTGCGTCTTATTCTCTTTCAAGTCGTGTTTCCAAAGGTCGTAACCCCCTTCGAACGATGCCTGATAATAAAGCGTGTCGCCTCCGGGACTTAATGCTGCATCGCCCAAATGAGAGGAATTGACCGTTAGTCGAACAATTCGGTCGCGACAATTTTCCAAGTCGAACTCTAAGGGCTTCACCTCATTTTTCTTCTTGTTCTTGTCGGCGTCTTTCCCTTTCTTCTTTCCCTTTGCCTTCTCTTTCTCTTTGGTTTCGGCTTCTGTTTTCTTCTTATCCTTTTCCAGTTGGTCGGCAAGTTCCCTTTCCTCCTTCGTCATGCAAAAACGCTCGTATGCATCAAGGTCGAAGAACATCAGGTAAACATCCGCCTCTGCTCCCCAACTGCCATGACTGCGATAGCCGGCGCGGTCGCTGAAGAAGAGCATTGCCTTTCCGCCCAAAGCCCATTTAGCCGATTCGTCGTTGTAGCCACTCTGTGTGAGGTTAAAAGGCTTTTTCTTTCCGGTGGCATCCACCAATGATACATCGGAGTTGTTCCAGCCTGCATTTCCCATATAGGGAACCAACAGCCAGCGACTGTCGGGACTCCAAGAGAACCAAATGTCGCCATCACTGTAAGAATACAAATCCTTTCCATCGGTAACGGCAATCACGTTCTTTGTCTTTACATCCATTACTTTCAGGGAAGCACGATTTTCAAAGAAGGCAATTTTTTTGCCATCAGGACTGTATTGAGGCATTTGCGAGGTTTGGTTGGTGTTGGTCATGCGTTCCTCTACCAAGTCCGTGGCGTAAGTAAAGTTCTTTTCGCCACTGTTCTTTATCTTCGTTTGATAAATCTGCCAAATACCGTTTCTCTCTGCTCCGTAAACAATGCTCTTTCCATCCGGCGAGATGTCGATATCGCGTTCCTGTTCCGGCGTGTTGGTAATCTGTTTCGTAGTCTTGTAATCCACCGATGTTACATACACATCGCCATGCAGCACGAAAGCGATTTCCTTTCCGTTGGGCGACACCTTGATTTCCGTTGCTCCCGAGGTGCGCAACTGGCGATTGAGCTGTTGATCGATTTGGTCGGTAACAATGCTGATATTTACCTTTCGCGGCTGTTCACCATCGGTCACGGTGTAAATCTCGCCATCGTAACCATAACACAACGTACCATTGTTGGCGATGGTAAGGAATCGCACCGGATTCTTCACGTGATGCGTGATTTGTACCTTTCCGGAGCCATCGATATTGCGTTTATACACATTGAAAGTTCCGTCTTCCTCACTCAGGTAATAATAGCTGTCGCCACTGTTTGCCCAAACCGGTGTGCGGTCTTCTCCGTTGAAATCTGTCAGTTTGGTATATTTCCCTTTGCTGTACATCCAGATATCACGAGCAATCGGCGAACGATGGTGTTTTCTGAAATTATCCTCATACCCTTTTTGGTCGTGATAGAGTATGTCCCCATTCGTTCTTACGCACACATCAAGCATGGGCATCGGCGAGAAGAGACGAGGTCGGCTGCCCTCAATACTCACCTCGTAAGTTTGTGGGAAAGAACCCGAAGCAAATAATATTGATTTTGCCGTGGGCATGAGCGAGGAAGAGAAAAGTACGGTGTTGTTGTCTTTGAACGCCATGGGAATTTCATCTCCGCTATTCGTAGTCAGGCGTGTGGGCGCACCTCCCTCTTTTGACATCAGGTACACATCCAAACTTCCTTCCCGCGATGACGCGAAAGCAATCTTTTGTCCGTCGGGACTCCAAACAGGATAAGCGTCATAAGCCGGATTGGTGGTAAGTTGGCGAGCAGCACCTCCACCAACGGGAACGGTGAAGATGTCGCCTTTGTAAGAGAATGCGATCGTCTGCCCATCGGGAGAGATGGCACTGAATCGCATCCACAAAGGACTGTTTCCTGCCATTGCAGAAAGAGAAAGTCCTAAAAGAACTGCTGTTAATATTTTTTTCATTGTCATTAAATTTATCTTTTGCAAAAATAAAGAAAAATATCGACACTCTTGACATTCCTCCCAATTATTCTTTGAGAGATGCACATATTCAATTTGTTGCAACGATTCGCAACGGAAGAATACAACGGCAGAATGGGTTAAGAAATATCTTTAACCTCAACCGACCATTAGAAACCACTTTAGTTCTTTTTTTGTTACTTATGCCCGATTTGGATTTAATTCCGGCTGTTTATTTTCACTTTCTTTCGACAGGTTGTGTGGCGTTTTTTAGCCACGTCTGCTCCTCATTGGTTAAATAAGGTGAAAGCTCGCGATAGACCCTTTCGTGATAGCTGTTCAGCCAGTGCACTTCTTCCGCTGTCAGCATATTGAAATCAATGGGAGTAGTGTCAATGGGGGCGAGCGTTAAAGCATCGAAACCAAGAAAATCTCCGAATGTGGTTTGCCGATGAGGCTGAATAAGCATCGTGTTTTCTATGCGCACTCCAAATTTCCCTTCCAAATATATTCCCGGTTCGTTTGTAACGGTCATTCCCGGAAGTAAAGGCGCAGCCACCCATTCCATTCTTATTTGGTGAGGTCCTTCATGAACATTGAGAAAACTCCCCACGCCGTGCCCCGTGCCGTGCATGAAGTTGTAACCCTCGCGCCACATGGCTTGTCGGGCAAAGGCATCGAGCTGCGAACCACAAACACCGGTAGGGAATTTACACAATGCCAACTGTATATGCCCTTTCAGCACAAGTGTGTAAATCTTTCGCTGTTCCTCACTAACCGGTCCGAGTGCGATTGTCCGGGTGATGTCTGTCGTGCCATCAACATACTGCGCGCCACTGTCAATCAACACAAGTCCTCGAGGCTCAACGAGCCTGTCGGTTTTAGGCGTTGCTTCGTAATGCACGATGGCACCATGCGCTTCATATCCCACGATGGTATCAAACGAAATTCCCTCATACAAAGCTTGTTCTGAACGCAACGAGGTGAGCTTTTCGCCCAGTGTTATTTCGGTTTGTCCTCCTGCCTCTACCGCAGGTCTGAGCCATTTCAGAAACTTTACCATTGCCACTCCATCGCGCAACATGGCATTGCGAAAGCCCCTTATCTCTGTTTCGTTTTTAACGGCTTTCATGGTAGGAATGGGCAACTTCCCGATGATGCTTCTTGCGTTGAAAGCCACCGTGAATAAACGCTCGTTCAGTGCATCCGAATCCAACAGCAACGCAATGTCCGTACATTGAGCCAGTGCGATTGGAATTTGTTCATAAGGTGCTGTTTCCACCCCTTCCGACAACAAATAGCGGTTTATCTCCGGCGAGATTTTCTCCATATCGGTATAGAGCACCGCCTTTTGTTTGAGAATAAAGAGATAAGCCACGAACACCGGATTGCAATGCACATCGGAACCTCTGAGATTCAGTGTCCATGCCACATCGTCGAGGGCGGAAACGATTGTGCCCTCGGCTTGTTGTTCGGATAACGCCTTGCGGATGCGTCTCAGCTTGGAAGAACACGTCTCGCCCGCATATTGCAAAGGGTGCAAGAAGATTTTATTTTTCGGACGCAGCGGACGGTGGTTCCAAATTTCAGCCAAAGGGTCGAAATCGGTCTGCAAAGTGAAATCACCCAATTTCTTCAAAGCTTTTCTCAAGTCTTCGGCAACCGAATGTGAACACACCCATCCGTCAATCCCAATCTTTTTGCAAGTATCTTTCTTCAGTTCTTTTGCGAGCCATTCGCTGACAGAAGGTGTTGTCGCGATTCGCTCTTTCATCAATACGAATTCTGTTTCCGCCAGCTGTTCGGCAGCTGCTATAAAGTAGCGAGAGTCGGTCCATAAGGCTGCGCTCGTCATTGTTACGACGGCAGTTCCCGCGGAGCCATCAAATCCTGAAATCCATTCCCTTCCTTTCCAATGGTCGGGGACGTATTCGCCTTGATGAGGATCGGTACTCGGAAAGACAAAGGCGGCAAACCCTTTCCTTCGCATTACTCTGCGCAAAGCCGTTAAACGCGCATTGATTTCGGTTTTCATGTTCAGTAGTTTTTCTCATGGCAAAGATACGCATATTCTCTGATACATCCCCATTTTTCAAATCTTACTTCACGATTATTTGCTATCCCCGGATGGCAAACAAAGTAGTTTTAGAATAAATAACAAATAAGACGAGAAAAAATGCGGATGTTTACTCAATTTTTAGTAAATTTGCGGATAAAAATAATAGAGGGTAATTTAGTATTTCAATTTAATATAAGTAAACTATTATGTCATTTTTAACAAACGAGAAACTTGTTATCGTCGGTGCAGGCGGTATGATTGGTTCAAACATGGCTCAGAGCGTTCTCACGCTTGGTCTCACTCCCAACGTGTGTCTTTATGATATCTACGAACCGGGACTTCACGGTGTAGCTAACGAAATAGCTCAATGTGGCTTTCCGGGTGCCAACATCACTTGGACAACCAATCCCGAAGAGGCATTCACCGGTGCCAAATACATCATCTCGTCAGGCGGCGCACCTCGCAAGGAGGGTATGACTCGCGAAGATTTGTTGAAAGGCAACTGCAAGATTGCCGCAGAATTCGGTGAGAATATTAAGAAATATTGTCCGGAGGTTAAATTTGTTGTCGTTATCTTCAACCCGGCTGATGTTACGGCACTCACGGCACTCATCCATTCCGGTTTGAAACCCAACCAGCTCACCTCTTTGGCTGCTCTCGACTCCACTCGTCTGCAACAAGCGCTGGCATTGGAGTTTGGTGTTCAGCAAGACAAAGTTACGGGTGCGCACACCTATGGCGGTCACGGCGAACAGATGGCAGTATTTGCATCGCAGGTTAAAATTGATGGCAAGCCACTGACGGAAATGAATTTGGCAGCCGATCGTTGGGAAAGCATCAAACACAGCACGGTACAGGGTGGTTCCACCATTATTAAACTGCGCGGACGTAGCTCCTTCCAAAGCCCGGCTCACAATGCGGTGAAGATGATAGAGGCTGCCATGGGTGGCGAGAAGTTCACGTTGCCTGCCGGTTGCTATGTGAACAACGATGAACTCGGCTTCCACAACGTAATGATGGCGATGCCGACGACAATTGACACCACCGGAGTTCACTATGAGCTACCAAAGGGTACAGATGAGGAAATGGCTTCGCTCAAGGCTTCTTACAACCACCTCTGCAAAATGCGTGAAGAGATTGTTAGTTTGGGTATCATCCCCGCTGTGGCTGAATGGAAGAAAGATAACAATAATCTCTGATTTGGGACATTGCTTCTTGACGATGAGAAGCAACCATAAAGAAAGGCATATCGAGAAGTCGATATGCCTTTCTTCTTGTCAAATTGAACCGGTTTGCCATCGCCGTAAGTGCATTATGGAAAATGTCAGGGACAGAGAAGAAGGGCACTGATAAACATTGGGCTGTGATTCTCGTCTTGAAAGTTTAGCTTTTAGAACGAGAAAGCATGGAGGTTGAAATCAGGTGTGGGGAATTGTCTGCCCCAAGATAAGAAAATTTGTGAAAAAGCAAGAAATCTCGCGCTTACTCAAACAGCCCCGTTACGCCTTCTTTTACTTTCTTGAAGAAGTTTGTCCAGCTCTTTGATTTAGATTCCTTTTGCGGTTGTTGATTTTGCTTGGTGGGGTGTTGTCTTTTTCGTGTTATCTTCTTGGGCTGCTCCAACTTGTTGTTTTCCTTCCATTCCGGGATGAATTCATAGCAGACACCCGCCAAACCGTATTCTATCTCCGGCACATGAATGATGTTTGGATTGGCAGCGTAGGGCACTTCTGTTTCCTTCTCCAGTCTTTCAACCTTGATGTAAGCCACGCCACTCGAAATCATGCCAATTTCTTTTGCCGCAGCATACGAGAGATCAACCACCCTTCCTCTGACAAATGGACCGCGATCGGTAACGCGCACCACTACTGAACGTCCGTTCTTGGTATTGGTAACTTTGAGTTTTGTACCGAAAGGTAGGGAGCGATGTGCGCAAGTGAAGTCGTCGCGGTTATAACGTTCGCCATTGCTCATCTTGCGTCCGTGCAGATTGTTGCTATAATAAGAGGCTTTACCACTCGTCTGTGCGTTGCACAATGACGAGATGGTAAAGCCTGCAAATGATGTTAATACTATTAGGAGGATTCTGATTTTCTTCATATTCAAAAGTTTTGTTCTGTTTCCTCCCTGTATTGTCGTCGCCACTTGTTTAGCTTGTGGCTGACGGAGAAAACCTATTAGATAATGCCTTGCTCAAGCATAGCCTGCGCAACCTTCATGAAGCCTGCGATGTTGGCACCTTTCACGTAGTCAACGCTACCATCCGGCTGTGTACCGAACTTAACGCACTGCTCGTGGATGCTTTGCATTATCCAGTGGAGTTTTTCGTTTACTTCTTCAGGAGCCCAATTGAGGTGAGCTGCGTTCTGAGTCATTTCAAGACCGGAAGTAGCAACACCACCTGCGTTTACAGCCTTGCCCGGTGCGAAGAGGATGCCGTTCTTTTGGAAGAAGTGGATGGCACCCGGTTGGCAACCCATGTTGGAAACCTCGCAGCAGCACCAACAACCATTAGCTTTCAGCTCCTTAGCGTCGTCTTCGCTCAGCTCGTTCTGGAATGCACATGGCAGAGCGATGTCGCAAGGAATGCTCCATGCTTTCTTGCCAGCTGTGAACTTAGCCTTGCCCGGGAACTTAGTAGCCATGTCTTCTACCTTGTTGCGGTTGGAAGAACGCATTTCGAGCATGTAGTCATTCATCTCGGCTGTCATTCCGTCAGGGATTTCGCAAACACCGTCAGGACCTGAGATAGCGATTACCTTACCGCCCAATTCTGTTGCTTTCTTTGAAGCACCCCAAGCCACGTTACCGAAGCCGGAGATAGCGATTTTCTTACCCTTGATGTCTTTGCCGGCTTTCTTGAGGAGGTGCTCTGTGAAGTAGAGTGCACCGAACCCTGTAGCTTCAGGACGGAAGAAAGAACCACCCCAGGTGAGACCTTTACCGGTGAGCACGCCCGTGTGGTATTGGCGTGTGAGTTTCTGATACATACCGTTCATGAAACCGATTTCGCGACCACCAACGCCTACGTCGCCGGCAGGGATATCCTGATCGGGACCGATATTGTGTTTGAGCTCGAGCATGAATGCTTGGCAGAAACGCATGATTTCAGCTTCAGACTTGCCTACCGGGTCGAAGTCGGAACCACCTTTACCACCGCCCATGGGCAATGTTGTCAGCGCGTTCTTGAAGGTCTGCTCGAAACCGAGGAACTTCAACATTGAAGGTGTAACAGCTTTGTGGAAACGAAGACCACCCTTGTACGGACCGATTGCGCTGTTGAACTGTACGCGATAGCCGAGGTTAGTCTGTACTTCGCCCTTATCGTCAATCCATGTAACGCGGAACGTGAAGATACGTTCAGGCTCTACCATTCTTTCGATGATTTTAGCCTTCTCGAATTCGGGATGCTGATTGTAAACTTCCTCGATAGATTCGAGAACCTCTTGCACTGCCTGCAAGTACTCAGACTCACCTGGATGCTTCTGCTCCAGAGCTTTCATAATTTTAAAAACTTCCATAGTAATTGTAACTTTAAATGTTTATGTTAGTGTTAGTTTGTCAAATGATACCGCAAATTTATCCAAATTAAATCAAAACACCAAAGAAAATCGTGTCTTTTTCTTCCCATCGCCAACAATATGTAATTTATTGATGCCAATTGGCTCAAGCTGTATTTTGCAAAAGAATAAAAAAAATATCAGTTTTGCAACTAAAAAGCATGAATGCAAGTGTTTATTTTGTATTTTTGTCGAAATTTAAGCCTTGGTAATTGCAGAAGTGCTTTTATGTGAAATATTTAATTTTCCTGACGAAAGTACGCATTTTAAAATTTTAATCAACTCTTTTAGCAAAGTGTCTAATCTATATCAATATAATAGGTAGGTGTCACACGATTTCCAGCGAGTAGTGCTGATAGTCCCTTACTATTGTGTAGAGGAATTTTTCCGCACTCGTTTTGTCATAGGAAATCCCGAGCATACTGTGTACTTTCTCGGCCAATAATTCTATTCTGTTGTTGCGTTCTTGCCCATAGTCAGAGTTGAGGGCTCGTTGGATGACGTCAATCTGCTTGAGAGTGAGGTCCTCTGCTTGCGGATAAACTGGCATATAGTTGCGCTCCAGATAAGAGAACTCGTCGAGCGAGACCTGCAATTGCCGGTAATTGTTCAGCTTGATGACCATCGTGCCTGCGGCGAGGTCGCCTAACCGTTGGCTGTTCTTGGTGAGGAGGATGGCTAATGCGCCCACTCCCATCATGTCAATGTCGATGATTTGCAACAGCCAACGCATGAAATAGTCGCCTATGGTGGGTGTGCTGCCATCTATTTTCACCACTTTAATATGCATGATCATCTTGCCGAGGCTCTGTCCGTTGTTGAAGAGCTCGAAGAGAAACGAATAGAGGATTGCCGGAAGAAAAACAAAGATGTAATAGCGGTTAATAGTGATGGCCTGTTCCATCAGCAGAATTATTCCAATGGCATAGGCAACCACTATGATGGCGTCTATTCCTCTTGCCACAAGGCGTGTCCCGATGCTGGCTGCGGTTTGATTGATGCGAACGTATTGTCCCGTAATGATATTGGATTCAGGCATGATCGTAGTCAAAAGAATTTCTGTTTTCTGTTGCAAATATAAGAATAAATCTGTACTTTTGCTGCTAAACTAAAGTAAAAGTACGGTCAGACCTCTAATTTCATGAAAGAGATATTGTTCATCCGGAATAACATTGACAAGTGGAGAGCTACGGAAAGCGTTGTGGAAAAAGCCACGAACGATTCACCGGACCACCTTGCCGATGTCTATACCGACCTGACGGCTGACCTTGCCTTTGCACAAACCCACTATCCCAACTCACGAATCACGGCTTATTTGAACAACCTTGCCTCGGCCTTGCACAACGAGATATATCGGAACAAGCGCGAGAAGTGGACAAGATTGATCACTTTCTGGTCGCAAGAAGTGCCCGATGTGATGTGGAACGAACGGCGGTTGCTCCTGATTTCCTTCCTGATTTTCGCCGTAAGTGACTTTGTCGGAGTGGTTTCAACGGTCGGCGACAGTGATTTCCCCCGTCTTATCATGGGCGATGCCTATATGGACATGACGATGGAGAACATCAAGGCTGGACATCCGATGGGTGTTTATGGTTTGTCTCCCTCGGATTCCATGTTCTGGCAAATCACCTTCAATAATATAATGGTGTCGTTCAATATCTTCGTGTCAGGTCTGCTCACAAGTTTCATTCCTGGATTGATACTCTTTCAGAATGGTTTGATGATCGGTTGCTTCGATACTTTCTTCTATCAACAGGGGCTTCTTGGCGAAAGCCTCATGGCAACCATGCTTCATGGCACGCTTGAGCTGTCGTCCATCATAGTGGCTGGTGCCGCTGGCTTGGCAATGGGTAATGGATGGCTCTTCCCTGGTACGTATTCCCGTCTTGAGAGCTTCAAGTGTGGTGCACGGCGAGGCATGAAAATAGTGGCTGGGACAGTACCTTTGTTTATCATAGCAGGATTCATTGAGAGTTTTCTCACACGGCATACAGACATGGGCGACGAGCTTCGGCTGACCATCATAGCCCTTTCGGCGATATTTGTCGTATTTTATTTTATTTATTTACCTTATAAACGTAATCACAATGCAGATAGAACGCCCCAAAATTCAACTCTATAAAGTTCGCTCTTTCGGCGATAAGTTTTCAGATACTTTCGACTTTCTCAAGGAAAACAGCAAATTATGGTTGAAAGGATGTTTGTATCTGCTCCTTCCTCTTAGCCTGTTGCAAGCGTTTTCGCTGAATTATTTGACCTCCATCTTTTCGGATATGGCAGTCAATGAGGCGGTAAACATAGGGGATTCCCTTGTCGTAAAACTAATCATATCTTATGTTTCTTATTTCATCTTTATCTTGATAGGAAGCATTCTCTTGGCGGCTTTTACCTATGCGATGATGCGTCATTACCACGAAAATGACGAACGACTGCGAGGGGTCACACTGAAAGACCTCAAACCGAAAATCATTAAGGCTGCCAAGCGTTCCCTCATTATGGGTTTAACTTTGGGAACGATTGTGTTGTTGTTATATGCGGTGTTTGGTTTGATAGTCTATCTTACGGAATGGTGGGGGATTCTCTTACTGCTTGTTTTGCTGGTTGTGGTCGCTATCGTACCCCTGTCATTGGCATACCCTATTTATATCTTCGAGGACAGTCAGACAGTGTTCAACTCTCTTAGGCAAAGCATAAGGCTAACGGCGCATCATTTTTGGGCTATCTTGGGCTTTTTGCTTGTGTTGAATATCCTTGCGAATGTCATTCAGGGGTGTTTCATGCTGCCATGGTACATCATGTTCTTGGTAAAAGCCTTGTTTGTGGTAAGCGACAATGAGAATCCCATAGTCAATTCATCCATCTTCAGCTTCGCTCTCTACCTTTTTGCTGTGATTCAGACTTTCGGAATGTATCTCTCAATGTCACTGAACACAATTGGCCTGGGCTATCAGTACGGTAGCTTGGCTGAGGAAATGGACGATGTCTCGGTAGATGAGGACATACAACGCTTTGAGGAAATGTCTGCCAAAAGCAAGGAAATAGATAATTTTGAGGACTTAGTCTAACTGCTTTGCCAATGCTCTCACAGCTCAAGGACACCCTAACGTGCGACAGTTCACTACTTCATCAGTTTCAGTCTGATGAGGCTTACAACTATGCTCGTGAGCTTGAAGCACCAGACAGCAGCTTGTTTGGATGGATTCTTCAGCAGATAAGCCGTTTCCTCGATGATGTGTTCTCCATCAAGTCCGATGGTGACGTGCGGATTTTGCTCTACATTCTTGTGGCGTTGACCCTGTTGGGCGTGGTAGGATATTTGCTCTGGCGCTACAAACCGGCCCTTTTCAGAACAGAAGGACGGTCGTCGAAAAATGCTTTCGAGGAGAACAACATCTACGGCATTGACTTTGAGGCGGAGTTTGATAAGGCACGGCGACTCAATGATTACAATCGGTGTGTGTGTATCGTCTATTTGCAGACGCTTCGCTGGTTGGCCGATAATCATCGCATAAACTGGCAGATATACAAGACCCCGACACAATACACCAAGGAATTCCTTTTGCCTGCTTTCGTTCGTTTCACGAATCTCTTTATGCGAGTTCGCTATGGAAATTATCAGGCTGACGGTGCCCAAGTGGCTTTGATGTTGGAGTTGCAGAAAGAAATAACGGAAGGAGGGCAACCATGAACCGTAAGTTTGTTTTGGGCGTTTTGGCTTTCCTTGTGTTTGTGTTTGTCCTCCAATGGAATGCTCCCAGCAAGTTTGTCTGGCAACCCACCTACCTTCACACCGACCGTCAGCCCTTTGGTTGTGCCGTATTCGACTCGCTGGTGCAGAGTTCACTATCTCAAGACTATTCTGTTACCAACAAAACCTTGCCCCAACTGCTGTCAGAAGGTAAACAACCTCGTGCAATAATGGTAAATGCCATCAACTTCACACCGACCGTAACAGATTTGAAAGCTATGAAACAGCTGCTTCGCAGAGGAAATAAAATCATGTTGGTGGTGCACGACTATAGACCAGAGAGCAGGTGTGTAGATGTAATTCCTGTCTGGATTGACAGTTATGGTACCTTCAGCCCACGTATGGTGCAAATCAGTCTGCAGCAGATGGGCGATCCGATGGATACCCTTTGGTGGGCGGACCAAAAACCTTATCAGAAACGAATGTTCCGTGTTTACTATCCATTGATGAGTGGTGGCTTTGAATACAGAAAAAGAATAGAGTGTGACACCTTGCTGCAATACAGGAAGCTGGATATCGAACTTGCCGACACGCAGGCCATACAGCCTACAACCGAGGGTTGGCAACCAAAGATAATCTCCATGCGCATAGGCAAGGGTACGCTTTTGCTTAATGCTGTCCCGCAGTTGTTCACCAATTACGGGATACTTGATAAGGATATCAATCCGTTGATTTTTCGAACCATATCACAGTTTGGCAACATGGAGGTGGTGAGGACGCAGGCCTATCTGCCGAAATCGTCCAGCGGATCAAACTCTCCGTTGAGCTATTTCTTAGAGAAGGAGCCACTCCGATGGGCTGTCTATCTTGCTCTCTTCGGACTCCTGCTTTTCTTTGTCTTCACGGCACGTCGTCGCCAGCGTGTCATCCCCGTTGTCACACCACCAGAAAACAAATCGCTTGAGTTTGTGAGACTCATCGGAACCCTCTATCATCAGCACCACGACAATCGCGACATCCTGACAAAGAAGTGTAATTACTTTGCCGAAACCATCCGTCGCAGTATCATGGCCGACATCATGGCCGATGAAGAGCAGCGCGAAACGGTGACGCTGATAACCAACCACACAGGGCTGACCCGTCAGGAAGTGGAAAATACCTTACTGAAAATAAGAAAGCTGAAAGATGCCGCCAAGACATCAGACTCCGAACTGAAAGAGCTTGTTGACGCTATGGACAAAATATTGAACCAATTATAAATGCAATAGAAAATTATGGAAGAGAATACAGTTGAACGAACCGACCTGACCGTTTTCAGTGGCAAGATTGCTGAGGTACATCAGCAGATAGGCAATGTGATTGTAGGACAGCAACAGGCTGTTGATCTCATACTGACAGCAATCCTCGCCGATGGACATGTGCTCATTGAGGGTGTGCCAGGTGTCGCAAAAACACTGCTGGCACGTCTGGTCTCAAAATTGATTGATGCCCGTTTCTCGCGCATTCAATTCACGCCCGACCTGATGCCGAGTGATGTTCTCGGAACAACAGTGTTCAACATGCAGACCTCACAGTTCGATTTCCACGAGGGACCGGTTTTCTCGCAACTTGTTTTGGTGGATGAAATCAACCGCGCCCCAGCCAAGACACAGGCCGCCCTCTTCGAGGTGATGGAGGAACGACAGGTCACCATCGACGGCACGACAAGGCAGATGGGCGACCTATATACAATCATTGCTACGCAGAATCCTGTCGAACAAGAAGGTACATATCGCCTTCCCGAAGCGCAGCTCGACCGTTTCTTGTTTAAAGTGACGATGGATTATCCTTCTTTGGAGGACGAAATAAACATATTGAAGCGTCATCAGGCCAAACGAAACCTCGTCCGCCTTGAAGGTGTGCGGCCTGTTCTCTCCATCGATGAATTGCTTGGCATGCGCAAGATGCTTGAGAAAGTCTATGTCGAAGAGAGTCTCATTGGCTACATTGCCTCCATTGTTCAGCGGTCGCGCACCTCAAAGGCAGTCTATCTCGGAGCGAGCCCCCGTGCGTCGGTGGCCATTCTCAACGCCTCCAAGGCCTATGCTCTTCTCAATGGCCGCGACTTCGTTGCGCCAGACGACATCAAGTTTGTAGCGCCGAGTGTACTTCAGCACCGTCTCATGCTCACCGCTGAGGCGGAGATGGAAGGCTACACACCGCTGAAGGTTGCCCAGCGGCTGATAGAGAAGGTGGAAGTGCCCAAGTAAGGAACGAAAAATTTCCCAATTCTTTTAACTCTTCATCATCAGAAAAGATTATCAATGTACCTATCTCGAAGGTTTTACATCTTGTTGACGGCCAATGCTCTGATTATCGGACTTGGTTTTGCTTTTCCTCTGTTGTTCACGATAGGGAAAGGATTGTTGTGCGCTTTTCTGGCAATTTTGTTGACCGATGCTGTGCTACTCTATTATAAAAAGGCCGTTAAAGCAACGCGTGAGTGTGCCGACCGCCTGTCAAATGGCGATGACAACAAAGTGGTAATCAAGGTTGAGAGTGCCTATCCGTTTATGATTAGGACGACGGTCATCGATGAGACACCCGCAGTCTTTCAGCGCAGAGACGTGGAATACCGTCTCGTCATCCCCGCACATGCTGTCCGCCGACTTACCTACACGTTGCGCCCTGTCAGACGGGGAGAATATGACTTCGGCAAGATACGTATCTTTGCGCATACCATGCTGGGGTTAGTGGAGCGCCGATACACAGAGGGCGAGGACAAAAATGTGAAAGTCTATCCTTCCTATCTCATGCTGAACCATTACGAACTGTTGGCCATGAGCAACAACCTCACTGATATGGGCATCAAACGCATCCGTCGTGTGGGCAACAACACTGAGTTCGAGCAGATAAAGGAGTATGTGAAAGGCGACGAATACCGTTCCATCAATTGGAAGGCCAGTGCCCGTCGTAATCAATTGATGGTGAATGTCTATCAAGAGGAACGGTCGCAACAGGTCTATTCGGTGATAGACAAAGGACGCGTCATGCAGCAAGCGTTCAATGGTATGACGCTTTTGGACTATAGTATCAATGCGTCGCTGGTGCTTTCCTATGTTGCCATTCACCGGGAGGACAAGGCCGGACTGATAACCTTCTCCGATGAGCTCGACACATTGCTCACCCCGTCTCGCCGTCCGGGGCAAATGCAGCACATTCTCGGTGCTCTCTACAATCAGCGGACCAATTTCAGCGAGACCGACTTCAGCAATCTTTGTGTAAATGTGAACAAACAAATCAGCAAACGGAGCCTACTGGTTCTCTACACCAACTTTTCGGGAATGTCGGCCCTGCAGAGGCAGTTGTCTTACCTGAAGATGCTCAGCCGACGCCATCGCCTGCTGGTGGTTTTCTTTGAGGATTCGGAATTGAACGACTTTATAAAGTCCGACAAACGCACCACGGAGGATTATTACCAGCATGTCATAGCTGAGAAATTCGCCTACGAGAAACGTCTCATTGTCACAAAACTCCAACAGCATGGCATCCTAAGTCTGCTGACAAGGCCCGAAGCGCTCAGCATAGATGTCATTAATAAGTACCTGGAATTGAAGCAAAGACAAATGCTGACGTAAAAATCCCAATAAATAAGGATTGCGATTGTTTTCCATATTGTTTACTTTTGCATCCGTTTTCAGACTCGAAAAAACTTCAAACAATATGAGATTCAAAACAAATTTACGAAAACTGACATGCCTTTTGCTGCTGTCGATGGCTGGTGTTTCGGCCATGGCTGCCGACTACGTGCATGTCAAGGTCAGCGATGCTGACGGAACGGCGACGTTCTTCGCATTAGCCGACAAACCTGTAGTGTCTTTCACATCCGATTTTCTGGTACTTACGACCAAAAAGCAAACGGTTCAGTATCCCATTGCCGATTATCGCAAGATTGAATTTACAGAAGCCACTGGCATAACATCGGTTGATGCCAGCTCCAAAACAGGCATCTTTACCATCGGCAGCTCCCTTAAGGGTGAGCAACTCCCAGCTGGCCGCAAGGTGACGGTCTATGCTGTCAACGGCGAGGTGATTGGCAGCGCAACCGCAAGTCAGTGCGGAACAGTTGAGATACCACTCAACGGAAAGTCTGGCATATTTATCGTAAAAACATATTCTAAAACATTCAAATTCATCGTTAAATGAAAAAAATATTTTTACTCCTCGTTGTTGTCCTGACGGCAGCTTCTTATACCCATGCACAAACAGTAGTCGTAAACAAAAATGACGGTACGTCGGTAACATTTAATGCCAGCGACATCAAGAGCATTGAGTTCAGTCCTGTCGCTGAAAACACAATCGAAGGGTCATATACGGGAAAGAACTCGCTGATAGCATTCGGACTGGGGCCTTACAATGTTGAGAATGCCACCTATACCATCAGCAAGAATGCCGATGGCACTATCAATGTGACAAGTTCAAAGGAAACCTACACTGGGACACCGATGGGCAACATCGTCCTTGACACCTACACCATCAGCAATTTGGCTTTCGACGCCGCGAAGAACGCTTACTTCCGCGATTACAGGAATGATGGTATCAAGTTCACCTGCAAACTGGGACCAGCTCCTGAAGGCCAGTATGAGGCGAAAAAACTTGGCGACATGACTGTGTCGTTCGATGAACAAGGCGGAGTAACCATACTTAACAACTACAAACTGGGCAAATCTCCAGCTGCCATCCACGCTACATTTACTGGGAAAAAGTAGGCTTACGGATTGTCAGCACTTACGCAAGGTTGATGAAACCATAAAAAAGGAAATGGGAACGCTGCTTCTCGTTTCCTTTTTTTATCCAAATCGCTCGTCTGGGGCAGTACTGATTTTATTTGATTGCGAGCAGTTTGTTTATCGTTCTTTTAAATGACCGATATGGTCTTATTCTCATGAGTTGTCATAGAGTTTCATGCTGAACTGTAATTGGTCATTGACGCCGTACACAAAGCAAAGTTTTCGATACCGAATGGGGATCTGCGATTCGATGTTTGGTTGGAGGTGAATATCCTTTCCTAAGCTATCGCATGGCAAAAGCTCACCTTTTGTTTTGCAAAAGGTCAGCTATTGAACGGCGAAAGCTCATCTTTTGTAAGTGAGAATATAATTCCTTGGTATTCAGTGGGTTGCTTTTTGTCTGAAAAATCTTCTGATAATGGGATGTGTTGAAAGGGTTTGCCCGACTTGCAAGGTCGGGCAATACGCAGCCTTCACCTACCAGTTCATAATCTTTTGCAGAAAAGGCGTGAGTTCCTCTGCCATCCGCCCGTGCTGGAGGAGGCTCGGATGCCAACAGGCTCCGTAGCCGAGGTCGCCCGTCTGTGGTGTGAATGCGAACCGATAGATGTCTTTGTCGCCTTTTTCGTTGAACTCCCTCGTGAGTTTATCGAGGATGCTGCCTTGGATGTTATGCGTTTTTTCGGCCATCATCGGACCATTGAGCAGTACGATCTTCGCATTGGGATACGCCGTCCGCACTTTCAGGAGAAACTTGCGATAGGCTTTTTCATACAATGACGCATCGTAGTTGTTGGTAGAGAAGTCGTTGGTGCCCAGATTGATGCAGACCACTTGCGGTGTCCATTTCGTAAAATCCCATTTCTCTCGGTTGTCTCCGTAGATGGTGTTGTAGAACTCTTCTTGCATGGTAATCTTGTTTCCGCTTCTCGGTCCATTGTAATTCCTATAAACACCGATGCCGCTTCTGGCAACAGCGGTGTGTAGCGCATGAAGATTGCGACTTACGATACCGGCATAACTCATGTAGTGGTTTGCCGTCTCGTCCTCGTAAGGGTCGGCTTTGTCTGTGCTTTCAATGCCATAAGCACAAGTTATGGAATTGCCGATGAACTCTATTCTGCGGTCGGGGAGTTCGGGAGGCGTAATCAGTTTGCATCCTTCGTCCAATACAAATCCGCGAAACTCCGCATGTCGGGACATGCCTTCTATGGTGTAGGTTAGTTTCACTTCATGCGTACCTTCGGGAAGAGCTACAGCCAAATTTACAACCGAGTCTTTTGGAGCGTTGAAGCTCACCTTGAAAGGTGCTGCATTGTCGATTTCACACATGAAATAACCGCTTTTGGGCTTTGCAATCATCTTGAGCGACGTACCTTCAAACCGTGCGATAATTTCTATACCGGGCCAATTGAACATCGGACGTTCCACATCTTTGAAGCTGATGCGCCCCACATAACGGATGTTCTTGTCCGAGGGGCTGATGATGGAACCCTTTATGGGTAGCGTGGTCGATGCAGAGATGGTTATTGTCGTAAAGACTATGCAAATAATTGCAAATAGTTTATTTTTCATTGTAAAACATATGCTTTTATAATTTGCAAAGATATGGTAATTTTTGTATAACGACAAATCAATTTTTATACTTTTTGTTACTTTTGCAAACATGAACAAAGATTTGAACACGTACTATCATCGTCAAGTAGATGAACTTTCAAAAGCACTTATCGCGTTGCGTGCAAAGAGTAAGAGGTTTGTAGTGAGCGAAGTTCTTTCTTTTCTGTCGATAATTGTTTTTATAGTTCTTTTTACCATGTTGGAGAACGGAGCATGGACATTGTTGTTGGCACTGGCTTTTTTGTTTTTTTACTTTCTCATACGGCACAGAGATATATTGAACGACCAACGAATAGAAAAGAATGAAAATCTGAAATTGGTTTATGAAAAAGAACTTTGTTATCAAAAGGGAGATTTCTCTAAATTCGATAACGGAAAACGTTATATAGACACAATGCATCAATTTACATACGATCTTGATGTTTTTGGAGAAGGCTCTCTTTTTCAGCGCATCAATCGCACCATATCATCGGGTGGCAGCGATTGTTTGGCTGCGCATCTTTCCGGGAATTGGGAAGCAATGTCGGCAACAGAACTTGTGAAACACATTAAACAGCGTGGCATAACCATAGCCGAATTAAGCTCCAATGAATATTTTGTGTCGCATTTTAAGGCGCAGGGAGTACAAAAGATGATAGACACGGATGCCGTGAAAAAAGCTTTTGCCAATATTTCCGGCATTAAAATACCCGGTTATTTTTCCACTCAGTTATTTCGTCTTTTCATTTACGCAAACCTGACCGGGTTTTATTTTAGCGTGTTCTTTTCGATACGGGGCTTCCTTCCGGGTGTTCTTCCGTTGTGGTGGGGCATGTTTAATTTCTTTTTGGCAATGCTTTGTTCGCATAAATACATTAAACTGATAAATGAAGTCGTTTCAAAATTACAAGCTCAGATAAGAGGTTACGTGAACATCTCATCATTGGTCAATGAACAAACTTTTCAATCACCGGAACTCATCACGTTGAAGGCACAACTTTTGAGCGCAAAAGATTCGCTCGAACGATTGGAGCGCATCCTACAGAAAATAGATAACCGCAGCAATGAATTGGGAGTTGTGCTTTTTAACAGTTTCGGACTTTTGGATATCATCATCGTTCGGCATTTCCTAAATTGGCAGAAAACATGTGGGAGTGTTGCCGACAAGTGGATTGGAACTGTCGGAACTTTTGATGTTTTGGTGTCGATGGCGACTTTCAACATGAATGAAGATAAAGCAAATGCCGCAAACGTTGTCGAACAAAATGAGGTTTGCTATGAAGCACGAGCGATTTATCATCCGTTTTTGGGTGAGAAAGCCGTGAAAAATGATTTTAACATTCATCATCTCGACTATTCTATCATTACCGGAGCAAATATGGCAGGTAAGAGCACATTTCTCCGCACGCTGGGAGTGAATTATATTCTTGCCATGAATGCTCTGCCGGTTTTTGCCGATTCTATGAGGGTATCTGTTTTTCGGTTGTTTACCAATATGCGAACTACCGACGATCTGACACATGGCATTTCTTATTTTAATGCCGAACTGCTTCGCTTGCGCCAACTTATCGACTCGCTGCGACCCACTGTGCCAAGCCTTATTATCTTAGATGAAATACTCAAAGGCACCAATTCGCTTGATAAACTCAATGGCTCCCGACTTTTCCTTCAATATATATCTGAGAAAAACGTTACGGGCGTCATTGCCACTCATGATCTCGAACTATCCAAACTTGCGGATGAAATGCCTGGACGTTTCCATAATTATTGTTTTGAAATAGAGTTGGGAGAGAGGATAACCTATTCTTATAAAATAACATCCGGCGTGGCGCGCAATCAGAATGCAACGTTTTTGCTGAAGAATATTTTGAAAACTTGAGGATGGTATCTAAGCTGTGTAACGAAATTATTGCCGCGAATTGATAAATAAACAACAAAGAGCGTTATTTTAACAATAACTTTATATGAAATCTTGATTGAGGTTTGGTTTTCAGAAAATAAAATGTTATTTTTGCAAATGACAAGAATAAAGATGGTTATTCATTTTTAAATACATAATATTATCATGGCAGTAAATTACAAGGACTTAGGACTCGTAAACACTCGTGAGATGTTTAAGAGAGCAATTGACGGCGGATGGGCTGTTCCGGCATTCAACTTCAACAACCTCGAACAGCTTCAGGCAATCATTACCGCCTCTTCCAATATGAAATCGCCTGTTATTCTTCAGGTGTCGAAGGGTGCACGCAAGTATGCTAACCAAACGCTTCTTCGTTATCTTGCCGAAGGTGCCGTAGAGTTTGCCAAGGAATTGGGTTGCAAACATCCGGAAATCGTGCTCCATCTTGACCATGGCGACAGCTTCGAAGTTTGTAAGAGTTGTGTGGATTTTGGATTCTCATCGGTAATGATTGATGGATCGGCACTTCCTTACGAGGAGAATGTTGCCTTGACAAAGAAAGTCGTTGATTATGCTCATCAGTTTGATGTAACCGTTGAGGGCGAACTTGGGGTGCTTGCCGGCGTTGAAGATGACGTTGTGGCAGAGGAATCGCACTACACCAGACCGGAGGAAGTGGTGGATTTTGCTACTCGTACCGGCTGCGACTCTTTGGCTATTTCCATTGGTACATCACATGGTGCATATAAGTTCACACCGGAGCAATGCACGCGTGATCCGAAGACCGGTAGATTGATACCTCCTCCATTGGCATTCGATGTGTTGGAGGCTGTGGAGAAACAACTCCCCGGATTCCCCATCGTGCTGCACGGATCTTCTTCCGTTCCCGAAAAATATGTGGATATTATCAATGCCAATGGTGGCAAGCTGCCCAATGCCGTTGGTATTCCTGAAGAGCAGCTTCGCAAGGCTACCAAGAGTGCCGTATGCAAAATCAATATCGACTCCGATTCTCGCCTCGCTTTCACGGCAGGTGTTCGCCAAACGATGGTGGAACATCCCGAGTATTTCGACCCACGTCAGTATTGTGGCAAGGCACGCGAATACATGATCGACTTGTACAGCGAGAAAATCAAGGATGTACTCGGCTCGGACAATAAACTTGCCAACCTCGATTAATACATCCGGGATTGGTTGAATATAAAACAAATGGCGGTGGTTTCGTTAATGAAATCACCGCTATTTTTATTTCGGTTCTGTTCGCTCTGTTTGTAAAGAATATTCGTAATTATTTCCATAGCTAGTCGTCCCTTGAAAAGTAAATAACCTATTGATTATCAATAAAATAGCCTTTCTATTATTTGTATATATCTACAAGTTTTTGTATCTTTGCATGGTAAAATCTTGCAAATCAACAATGTATAAATCTCCATCCAACACCCATCAGGTATCAATGTTTTGGGACTTGGCATCCATGCTCAATCCCACCCATCCAATGTACAAACTTGCCAATCTGATAAATTGGGAAACCTTTGAGCGTTCCTTTGCCCCCTTGTACTGTAAGGACAACGGACGCATGGCCAAGCCTATCCGCCTGATGGTCGGTCTTATAGTGCTGAAGCATATTCGCAACGTCTCGGACGAGAGCGTCGTGGAACAGTTCTCGGAGAACGCCTACTACCAGTATTTTTGCGGAATGGAATCCTTCACCATCGCCAA
>NZ_LR027822.1:137638-138399 GCF_900607215.1 Prevotella rectalis | reverse complement strand
GCCTGATGGTCGGTCTTATAGTGCTGAAGCATATTCGCAACGTCTCGGACGAGAGCGTCGTGGAACAGTTCTCGGAGAACGCCTACTACCAGTATTTTTGCGGAATGGAATCCTTCACCATCGCCAAGCCTTGCGTACCGACGGAACTCGTGGAGTTCCGCCATCGCATTGGCGAGGCGGGCATGGAGTTGATTCTCAAGGAGAGCATCCGGGTCAACCTGCTGCTTGACGACAAGCGGAAAGAGAATGAAAACAGAAATGACGGCAAGGACGGTCGTGGACGCAAGTCCGACACCGAGCAGACAGCCTTTATCGACTCAACCGTGCAGGAGAAGAACGTCACGTTCCCCACGGATTCGAAACTCCTGAATAAAATCATCGGTTTCTGCCGCGACGTGGCTCATGCAGAGCATCTCAAGGTGCGCCAAAGCTATGCCGGGGAAATCAAGAGACTTAAGCTTGTGCAGCGTTTCCGTGGCAGGAAGAACAGTTCAGCCAAGGTAAGGAAAGCCGACCGTCGGATGCGCACCATCGCCGGAAGGCTGTTGCGCGAGCTGGTTCGGAATTTGCCCCCTGAGAACTCTTACCAAGAACGTATTGAGGTCTGCATGAAGTTTGTTAACGGCGAGAGAATGGACGGTCACAAGATCTACTCCCTTCATGAGCCGGACGTGTTGTGCATCAGCAAGGGGAAGGACCACAAGAAATACGAGTTCGGCAATAAAGTCTCCCTTGTCAGACTGTGGAATGGTCTCATTGTC
>NZ_LR027822.1:87732-137627 GCF_900607215.1 Prevotella rectalis | reverse complement strand
GGACGGTCACAAGATCTACTCCCTTCATGAGCCGGACGTGTTGTGCATCAGCAAGGGGAAGGACCACAAGAAATACGAGTTCGGCAATAAAGTCTCCCTTGTCAGACTGTGGAATGGTCTCATTGTCGGTGCATTATCTTTCCGCAATGAATACGACGGTCATACGATAGACAAGGCAATGGAGCAGGTCGGCAGGGTCTATGGCAGGAAAATCAAAAGACTCGCTGGGGACAGAGGGTATCGCGGGCAGGAAACGTGCGGAGAGACGAACATCATGATACCCGGCGTTCCCAAGGCAAGCGACTCGCCACACACGAAAAAGAAAAAACAAATGTTCTTCCGCAAGAGAGCAGGAATAGAGCCTGTCATAGGGCACTGCAAGGCAGATCATCGATTGGGGAGGAACTTCTACAAGGGTCTCTTGGGTGATGCCATCAACGTGATGCTCGCTGCGGCTGCATTCAACTTCAAAAGAGCCATGCGGCTTCTTTTGTGCCTTATTCGAACTATGATAAAATGGAGTATTCAAGGAGTGGATTCCAACTTTAACGAAACAAAGGTGTTATCCAATACCTTTTGCTGGTTGTAAGTCGAGTTCTTGAGGGACGACTAGCTAAGGTTTCGTGTTGCAAAAGCTTAGCTTTTGAACTGTAAAAGCTTAGCTTTTGAACTGCAAAAGGTAAGCTATTGGAAACTCGGAAATCAATCTATTTGTAGAAATTGGGTATTGTATTCATTAACAATCTGTTATGGGATTATTTTCTTTGGATTGTGGCTGTAAAAAATATTTACCTTAGATGGAGGCCTCACTGTGAGAAATCAGGCGAGTGGGACAAGAGACGGATTTTAGTCGTTTAGTTTCTTAAATGCTTCCGGAAGATACCTGATGATGTCGCCTGCCACAAGGCTTTCCTTTCCAAGTTCCTTCGCAGCCAAGTCGCCTGCCAATCCGTGTAGAAACATTCCCACTGCACAGGCGTTGGCATGCTTGTAGCCACGTGCCAACAGTCCGGTGATGATGCCCGTGAGCACGTCGCCACTGCCGGCTGTTGCCATGCCGCTATTCCCGGTTGAGTTGAATATTACGTTGCCATTTGGCAGACAGAGCGCGCTGCGATGCCCTTTCAACAGGATGAAAGCGTGAATGCCCTGCGCCATGTTCCGGGCTTGTTGCAGACGTTCGTAGTCGCAATTGGCGGGAACACTGCTGATTCGGTCGAATTCCAGTGGGTGTGGTGTCATGATGATGTTTCTTGGCAATTGTTGCATCCATGCTCTGTGGCTTGCCAAAATGTTCAAGGCGTCGGCATCTGCCACCACGGGGCATTGCGCCCGTCGTATTTGTGAAATCATCGCTATGGCGGTGTTCTCCATCTGTCCCAAGCCGGGACCTATTCCCAAGGCATCGAAATCTTCAGTATCGACAGCCTCCGAGAAGGCAGTTTCCTCATGATCCATCTGCATCACTGCTTCCGGCACTGAGATTTGCATGATGTCGTAATTCTTTTTCGGTGTGTGAACCGTAACCTTGCCCACTCCGGCTCTCAGGCAGGCTTTGGTTGCCAAGATGGAAGCTCCTGCCATACCGTAGCATCCGGCTATGATGAGCGCGTTGCCCATCTGTCCTTTGTGCGCAAAATCGTTGCGATGAAGCAGGAGAGGACGGATGTCTTTTTCCTCCAATAGTGTAAATTGGCACTCGGTTTTATCTATGAAGTTCCGATCCAGGCGAATGTCGAGTATTTTTATCCTACCCAAATAGGCTTGTGCGTCGCTAAAGAAGAAAGAAAGTTTCTTTTGATGGAGTGTCAGCGTGAGGTCGGCTCGAATGATGTTTGCGGTAACGTTTAGTGAATTGTCTTCAGGCATGAGCCCGGAAGGGATGTCTATGCTCACGACTTTTGCCGGACTTTGGTTGATGTATTTCACGAGCGATGCGAAACCACCTGCCAATGGCTTTGAGATGCCAGTTCCGAACAAACCATCGATGACCAAAGTGTCGGCAGTTAGTTCAGGTGGGTCGAAAGTGGTTGTTACTTCAGTGAAGTCCTTGAAATGTTTGATCTCTACGAGGCGTTGTTTGTTGATGGCACAATCTTCGGAAAGCTTGTCCGAGATGTTGAAGAGAACAACTTTCGGTTTGTAGCCTTCCGTCAATAACAAACGAGCCATTGCCAATGCATCCCCACCATTGTTGCCCGGCCCGGCAAAAACGACAATTGGCGTGTTGGTGTTCCATTCTTCCATGATGGCATGGGTCATTGCTTTGGCGGCACGCTCCATGATATCTACCGAACGAATGGGCTCGTGTTCAATTGTATATTTGTCAAGCTCGCGTAACTGAGCACTTGTAAATATCTTCATAACGTACGCAAATTTACAAAATAAATGTCAATCCTATAGATTGTTTGGCATAAATTTCGTAAATTTGCGCAAAATAACAGAGTTAGTACAATGAGTCGGGTAACAATAAAAGACAAAACGTTTGAGACTTCTATCACCGAAGCGGAAATCCTGGAGAGAGTCAGGCATGTGGCAGAAAAGCTGAATCACGACATGGAAGGTAAGAATCCGTTGTTCCTTGCCGTACTGAACGGAGCGTTCATGTATGCCGCCGATTTGATGAAGTTTATTACCATTCCCTGTGAAATATCTTTCGTGAAACTGGCTTCTTACGAAGGCACGGCTTCAACGGGAAAGATTAAGGAGGTAATAGGACTGAACGAGGATATTCGTGGGCGGCATGTCGTTATTGTGGAAGACATTGTGGACACCGGTGCCACTATGAAACGCATGATGGAAACTTTGGGAAAACGCGTCCCCGCCAGTATGCACATCAGTTCGTTGTTGGTGAAACCCGGCAAGTTGCAAGTACCCTTGAACATAGAGTATGCCGCCATGGAAATTCCCAACGATTTTATTGTGGGCTATGGATTGGACTACGATCAGCAGGGAAGGAACTTGAGAGATATTTACACATTAGTAAAAGAATAATGAAGAATATTGTGATTTTCGGTGCGCCGGGTGCGGGAAAAGGTACCCAGAGCGACAAGATGATTGAAAAGTACGGGTTTGAGCACATCTCTACCGGTGATGTGCTCCGTGCGGAGATTAAGAATGGTACGGAATTGGGCAAGACTGCCAAAGGATACATTGATAATGGGCAGCTCATTCCGGATGAGTTGATGATTGATATCCTCGCGAGTGTTTACGATAGCTTCGGAAAAGAGCACAAGGGGGTTATCTTCGATGGCTTCCCACGCACCATACCGCAGGCGGAAGCTTTGAAAAAAATGCTCACTGAGCGTGGACACAAGGTAGCAGCCATGATTGAACTCTTCGTTCCGGAAGAGGAATTGATGAAGAGATTGCTGCTTCGCGGTCAGCAGTGTGGACGCTCCGATGACAACGAGGAAACCATCAAGAAGCGTTTGCACGTTTATCACACACAAACCTCACCACTCATCGATTGGTATGAGAAAGAAGGCATCCACCATCATGTGGAAGGGCTGGGCACCATTGATGAGATATTCGCGAGAATAGCACAAGTAATTGATAATTTGTAAACAAAATCTCCCCAAGCATTTCCATGGGGTGTCTGCCTTTTTTCAAACTATGAGAGAAAATGGGGCATCCACTTTGTTCGGAAAAGCTTGGGGAGATTTCAGAAAATAGAATATGGAATCCAATTTTGTAGATTACGTAAAGATATATTGCCGTTCCGGAAAGGGCGGGAAAGGTTCCATGCACCTTCGACGAGAGAAGTATAATCCCTACGGTGGACCCGATGGAGGAGACGGTGGTAAGGGGGGCAGTATCATTCTTCGCGGCAATCACAACTATTGGACGCTGTTGCATCTTCGATACCAACGCCATGTTTATGCCGAGCATGGAGGAAACGGTGGACGCGACAAGTGTCATGGAACCGATGGAAAGGATATGTATATAGACGTGCCTTGTGGAACCGTGGTTTACGATGCGGAGACCGGAAAGTTTATCTGCGATATCTCTTTCGATAAACAGGAGGTCGTTTTGCTTAAGGGGGGCAGGGGAGGACTTGGGAATTTCCAGTTTAGAACCGCCACCAATCAGGCACCACGCTACGCTCAGCCCGGAGAGCCCATGCAGGAAATGACCGTCATTCTTGAGCTGAAACTGCTCGCTGATGTGGGATTGGTGGGTTTCCCGAATGCCGGCAAGTCCACTTTACTGTCTGCCTTGTCGAGTGCAAAACCCAAGATAGCCAATTATCCTTTTACCACGATGGAACCCTCCTTGGGAATCGTGAGCTATCGCGATAACCAAAGCTTCGTGATGGCGGACATTCCCGGAATTATAGAGGGCGCAAGCGAGGGGAAAGGACTTGGATTGAGGTTTCTGCGCCACATTGAGCGCAATTCACTCTTGCTCTTCATGGTGCCCGGAGAAACTGATGATATCAAGAAAGAGTATGAGATTTTGTTGAATGAGTTGAGACAGTTCAATCCGGAAATGCTTGATAAACACAGGGTGTTGGCAATAACCAAGAGCGACTTGTTGGATGATGAGTTGATTGAAATGCTGAAAGATACACTCCCCACAGATTTACCAACGGTTTTTATATCGGCTGTTTCAGGAATGGGATTGAACAGCCTGAAGGATTTACTTTGGAAAGAGCTCAATGCAGAAAGCAATAAGTTGCAAGATATCACGTCGGAGGACACGTTGGTGCATCGCGATAAGGATATGACACGGTTTGAAGCTGAGATACACGCTGAAGGAGCGGACGTGGAAGAAATCGATAGTGTAAGCGAAGAGGAAATCGATGATATCGAAGAACTTGACGACTTTGAATATACGGATGATTAAACCAAAGTTACATTATTACGATTTGGGTGCGGAGATTGTGGCTTTCAGTAGTACGCGACACGGAGGAGTGAGCAGGGGACGTCATGCCGAGTTCAATATTAATAGGTATTGTAGCGATGATGTTAAAAATGTGGCGACCAACCGCGAGGCGTTGGCTGAAGCGTTGGGACTATCCGTTGATAAACTAATAGTTCCGCATCAGATTCATAAGATTGATTCGCGCCGTATTGAGGAAGAGTTTTTCACGTTGTCGCAAATCACTCGTGATAAGATACTTGATGGTGTTGATGCCGTGATGACCAATGTGCCGGGAGTTTGTATCGGTGTTTCGACGGCGGATTGTATTCCCGTGCTTGTTTATGATGAGAGAAAGCGTGCGACAGCTGCCATTCATGCCGGCTGGCGTGGCACTTTACGACATATAGTGTGGAAAACAATTCGGGAAATGGTTGTTGGATTTAGCTCTGAGCCTAAGGACTTAAAGGCGGTGATAGGTCCGGGAATCTCAATAGAGAACTTTGAGGTGGGGCAAGAGGTCTATGACGCTTTTGCTTCTGCCGGCTTTGATATGACTGCCATTGCAAAACAATTCCCTGCTTTCGGGTTGAATGCTGAAGAACCGGAAATGAAATGGCATCTTGATATCCGGATGTGTAATCAATTGGATTTGGAAAGAGCAGGACTTGTTGCCGAAAATATCCTTGATACAGGTATTTGTACCTACGATATGGTGGATGATTACTTCTCGGCACGAAGATTGGGCATCCGCTCCGGTAGAATTTACAACGGCATTATCATAAAGTAAAGTAATTGTTTTACTTCTTGTTTCTAATGACCGCCATCGGAAATATTCAGTTATATGGGTTTGTTATTCAGCTGTTTACTAACTAAAAGCCATACGCAATAAACTCGCATCAACCCCTGCCCCTGTCCGGATCAAGATAAAAGACAAGCATATTCTCTTTGTTTAGTCGGTTCGTTGAAAAAGCGAAAATCCTTCCCGGCGATATGGAAAAAGTTCGATAATGTCCTAAATTTTCTTCATTCATCTATCCAAAGCTTAGCTTTTGCTTTCCAAAAGGTAAGCTTTTGCAATGCAAAAGGTCATGAATCGGAGTGCAAAAGGTAAGCTTTTAAATCGTAATTAATATCATTCTGATTATCAATAAGTTATGAGGTGTACTTCGGGTGTGGTTTTTGTAATATAATTTCGTGGTGATGGTTGAGTCGAATGTGCGCTATCAAGCGTCTGTTTGCCATCATCCGAATACGAATTGGAGGCATGAGGAAATTTGTGCTATTCGAGATTGGAACAAAATACGTCAAGTCGCATGACTTGATGCAACTTTGCGTGAGGTTTCAACAAAATCATTCAGGACACCATTGGAACAAGATGAAAGATTTTTCTTTGTCGTGCGACAAAGAAAAATCCTAATGACCGATTTGGGCTAAACTTTATTCCTCATGAGGCTATTTGTGCCTGTTGGCTCGTTGTTGGCGATATTTCGCTTTTTGTTTCGCACTTCCCGAGCCGTGAGCCCCCGTGATGTATTTCTTCTTTTTTGCTTTGGTCTTGATCTTGTCTTCGGCTTTCTTGGACTTTGGCGCACCCTTAAAAACCATTCCACTCTCGATTATTTCGTCAATGTCGCTCATCTTTATTATATTAGGTGGGTAAATTCGGCATACATTCCCCATTCCCTATAACAAGGAGTGGGGAATATGGGAATTAATGATGGAATAATCTTATACCGGTGAATGTCATCGCGATGTCGTATTTGTCGCAGGTATCGATGACATTATCGTCGCGGATGCTCCCACCTGCTTGTGCGATGTATTCCACTCCGCTCTTGTGCGCACGCTCAATGTTATCGCCGAAGGGGAAGAAAGCATCAGAACCCAAAGCCACTTTCTTATTTTGTGCGAGCCATTCTTTGCGTTCTTCTGCTGTCAGCGGCTCCGGTTTCTCCGTGAAGAAGAGTTGCCATATTCCCTCTTTTAGTATGTCTTCGTATTCATCCGAGATATAAATATTGATGGAATTGTCGCGATCGGCTCTTCGTATGCCGGCTTTGAATGGAAGGTTCATTACCTTTGGGCATTGGCGGAGCCACCATTCATCAGCTTTGTTGCCTGCCAATCGTGTGCAGTGAATGCGGCTTTGTTGTCCCGCTCCGATGCCGATGGCTTGTCCGTCTTTCACATAGCATACTGAATTGCTCTGTGTGTATTTTAGGGTAATGAGCGATATAATGAGGTCGCGTCTTGCTTCTTCCGGAAAGTCCTTGTTTTTTGTAGGGATATTCTCAAACAATTCAGGGACGTAAAGCTTTACTTCGTTGCGACTTTGTTCGAATGTTATTCCAAATACCTGTTTGTGCTCTATGGTTGCAGGGCGATACTTGGGATCCATCTCAATAATATTATATGTCCCTTTGCGCTTGTGCTTCAATATTTCCAATGCTTTCGCTGAATAACCTGGCGCGATTACTCCATCGCTTACTTCGCGGTTGATGAGTCGGGCTGTAGCTTCATCGCATATATCGCTGAGAGCACAGAAATCACCATAAGAGCACATGCGGTCGGCACCTCTTGCACGGGCATAAGCCACTGCCAAAGGGGTGAGCTCAAAATCAATGTCATCTACAAAATATATCTTTTTCAGCGTGTCGTTAAGCGGTAAACCGATGGCAGCACCTGCGGGACTGACATGCTTGAACGAAGCTGCTGCCGGTAATCCGGTTGCTTCTTTCAGTTCTTTTACGAGTTGCCAGCTGTTGAGTGCATCCAAAAAATTGATGTATCCCGGTCTGCCGTTCAGCACTTTGATGGGAAGTTCTCCCTCTTCCATATAGATTCTGGAAGGTTTCTGATTCGGATTGCATCCGTATTTGAGTGATAATTCTTTCATATATATAATGTCGTGATGGATTTATTATTGCAAAGATAGTCAAAAGAACGGAGACTGCTGTCGTGTGGCGATAGTTTTATTCAAGTTTTCTGATTTTTTGCTGAATTTTCATCTTGCTTCTTATTTTTATTTATAATCTTTTAGTACTTTTGCATCTGAAAAATTAGAGAGATAAAAATGAGTAAGAGTGTTAGAAATTTGGTGGAAGAATGGGGGCGAAAAGCACCTCGTCATTCCTTGATGATAGCCGACTTTGAGAAAGTTTCTGCCAAACTTGAAAAGCATCATATTCATCTGCGCTCCGGTTCGTTGCGCAAACTCTGGGGATATGTTGTTTCAAAGGAAAAGCCCTCTCAAAAGTCATTGGATAGATTGGCGCTTTTTGCCGGCTTTCAGTCTTGGAAAGATTTTCAGAAAGCCATCCATGGTGATGGCGACGGACAATTGAATTATGAAGACTGATGACCGGTTGTGGGGATAATGAAAAAAGGTTCGGATAAAATTCCGAACCTTTTTAATTCTGTTGGATTATCGAAAGGTTTACTTTTCGGCAACAATCTTTCTTCTTTCCTGAATGCGTGCTGCCTTACCCGTGAGCTTGCGCAGATAGTAAAGCTTTGCGCGACGCACCTTACCGCGTTTATTCACTTCAATGGAATCGATGTTTGGAGATTCCATCGGGAAGATGCGCTCCACACCGATGGTGCCTGACATTTTGCGAACAGTGAAACGTTTCTTTTCTCCCTCGCCACTAATTTTAATTACAACACCGCGATAGAGCTGAATACGTTGTTTGTTACCCTCGACGATTTTGTAAGCGACAGTTACAGTATCACCGGATTTGAACTCCGGGAACTTCTTGCCGGTTGCAAATGCTTCTTCAGCAACTTTAATTAAATCCATTTTGTTTGATAATTAAATATTGTTTGTCGTTCCAATACAACATGGCTCACGACTCTTCCGTGACCAGCGGTTATACCGAAAAGCGGTGCAAAGTTACGATAATTTATTTAATTCCGCACGTATATGATATGTTACTTCATATCCATTTAAACAATTTTTGCATTTTTAATATATCATCTTCTGTTTTTTATCACTCTATAATGGTGAGTTTTTGCTATCTTTGCAACGGATTGAATATCATATTCGTTCCAACGATAGATTATACGATATTTATTCTTACCACAAATATAATTGCAGGACATAATGAAAAGAAAATTTATTTTGATGATAGGTTTCGGATTGTTCCTTGTTTTTACGGGATGTTCCACTCACTATCAGCTGGCAGCTATCAGTCGAAGCCGAATTCTTGTCGATAGTAATTACGATGGCTCCACCAATCCGAACGTCATGGCGTTCCTCGCGCCTTACAAATACCGGGTGGATAGTCTGATGGAGCCCGTCGTGGCACGTTCAGATCACTATATGAAAGCGAGAAGACCGGAGAGCGACCTGTCTAACCTTTTAGCGGATATCATGGTTTGGGGCGCGAAAGCCTACAATGAACAAGTGGATTTCGCTGTTTACAACATGGGAGGCATACGTGCCGATCTGCCCTCAGGGGACGTAACCTATGGGGATGTGCTGGATATCGCGCCTTTTGAAAACAAGATTTGTTTCCTTTCCCTTACCGGAGATAAGGTGATGGAACTCTTCCGCCAGATAGCCTCCACCGGCGGTGAGGGAGTGAGCAAGGGTGTTGAGCTCATGTTGAGCAAGAACAATCGTCTCTTGCATGCTTCCCTGAATGGAAAGCCTATTGATCCAAATGCGAAATACCGCATTGCGACCATTGATTATCTGGCACAAGGCAATGATAAGTTGGAGGCGTTTAAGTTTAAGACTGAATTTAACGCTCCGCAAGACGAATCGAATAACTCACGCTATATCATTCTTAATTATTTCAAACAGCTCACCGCAGAAGGGAAGACGGTAAACAGCGCAACGGAGGGGCGCATCGCTTACTATAAGCCCAATGATGATAGAATTGGCGTAATTGGAATTAACAAGAAACAGGAAAAACAATGAAAAAACAAATATTGTCGCTGACACTATGCATGATAAGTTTGGTGGCAGTGGGTCAGGGAAAGCAACTCACCATCTTGCATACGAACGACACACACAGTCAGATTATGCCTTTCAAGTCCACATTGGCCGATACGCTAAAAGCCGGACGGGCAGGTTTTGTGCGCAGAATAGAAATGTTGCGAAACGAACGTGAAAAAGATCCAGATCTGTTGCTGTTCGATAGTGGGGACTTTTGTCAAGGCTCACCTTATTTCACAATGTATAAAGGCGATGTAGAGGTGGGACTCATGAACATGATGGGGTACGATGCCGGAACAATTGGTAATCATGAGTTTGATTTTGGAATGGCGAACATGATTAGATTGTTCAAGCAGTTGAACTATCCTATAGTATGTGCTAACTATGATTTCACGGGAACGGAATTGGCGGAGATAGTAAAACCTTACACCATCATTAATCGTAAAGGAATAAAAATAGGAGTGTTTGGTTTGTCGCCGGAATTGCGAGGACTGGTGATTGAGGCAAATTATGAACCCTTGAAATTTATGGATCCCATTGCCTGCGCTCAAAAATGCGCTGATGAACTGAAAGCGAAAGGTTGCGACTTGGTGATTTGCATTTCGCATTTGGGAGTGAATATTGCCGGTGTCAGCGATGAAGAGATGGTAGCGGGAACGCGAGGTATCGACTTAGTGCTTGGTGGTCATTCTCATACTTTCTTGAAAGAACTCCTATATGTTAATAACAAAGATGGGAAGCCCGTAGGTATTGATCAGAATGGGAAGTCGGGAATCTATGTGGGGAAGATGGTATTAACCCTCAATAGGAAGTAACTCTTGTCCTTTGCACACAAAAAACGGTCGGTTGTCATGTGGCTTTTATGCCTGACAACCGACCGTTTTTCTTGAAAATCGTGATGTACCATCCCCTCATTATTCAAAATAGAAGGTTAAGGCAATCATCTTTGAGTGAGCTTCCGATACAGAGTTGGTGTACATAATCATGTTTTTATCTTTCAAATCTTTCGAGTGTTTTGTGTCAAGACAGTTGGAAAGACCATACATGAACTTCACTTCAGGGCGCAACTTGAAAAACGGAAGGTAAAAGTCGCATCCGATGCCGGCTTCCAAAAACACATCCCCACCTTTTAACTTGATGTAGTCGTTATTCTTTCCCGACAAATTCAACATCGGATTAAGTCCCAGCATCAAGTAAGGTCTATGATTGTTGAAACGCGGAGCAGCCGCAATCAAATCGAAAGCGCATGCGACATAAGCCGACTTAAGGTTTTGAGTTTGTTCCGTGGGATTTCCTTCGATGTTTAAATCGGTATGGTTGCGAAATGTGATATGGCGTGTCCCGAAATACATCGCCGGCGCCACTCGAAACTGGAATGTGGTGTTGAGTCTGAATTCTCCCAATACTCCCACGGTGAAACCGGCGTCCCACCTATCTTGATCGGCAGAAATAACCTTTTCCACCATTCCGTTTCCGTCTTCAAAATCCACCATTTGCGAACCAACATTCAATAATTCCATATCTTGCAGGTGGGTTCCCACCATCACACCGAAATGAAACCCTCTTAAATCGGTATATGGGCGGTTCTGCACCGTTCGCTGCTGCGCAAAAACCGTCATAACCGACAATAACATCCAAACTATGTATAGCGTTCTTTTCATATAATCTTTCATATAACGCTTTAGCTTTCTTCTTATTGTGCATGATTCAATCGGCTTATGTTTTCCACTTTTATTTTTATAATGTTTAAATACTTAAAAAAAATAGCATTATCTTCTAACGTTCAAAATATTGTTCCTATCTTTGCAGCATACTTAAAAGTAGGTATCAAAATATTCTGTACAAAAACATTATTAATAAAAACAAAGGAGATAATTATTATGGCTTACGTAATTGGCAATGACTGTATCGCTTGTGGTACATGTATTGATGAGTGTCCGGTAGGTGCAATTTCAGAAGGCGACATCTATAAGATCGATCCGGATGCATGCACAGAGTGTGGAACATGCGCTGAAGTTTGCCCGAACGAGGCAATCAGCCTTCCATAAGGAACGCTAAACGTCAAAAGGTAAAACTGCGAACTCGAAAGAGCTCGCAGTTTTTTGTTTCAATGGACGAAGGAGATTAAACGCACCGATTGATAATGTTTTTAAGAGCTGATTTGTTTGTAAACAACTATCGAACAAGTGTGCAAATCTGTCTCATACGCAAGTTGTAAGTCTTGTCTTCCTCAAGGTGATAACATCCATTTCCTCTTCATCTGTTGTGTGTTAGAAATGGAATAAAAAAACAAAATAAGCCATTGTGTATTAACCTAAATCGGTCATTATAAACTATTTTAATTCTTTTTCCTAATGAACGCCATTCGAAATACTCAACTATAGATGTTTGTTATTCAGCTGTTTACTAATTAAAAGCCATACGCAATAAACTCGTATCAACACCTGTCCCTGTCCGAATCAAGATAAAGGATAAGCATATTTTTTATTTAGATGAGGCTTTGAAAAAGCGAAAATCCTTTCCGAAGACAGGGGAGAAGTTCAATAATGTCCTAAATTTTCTTCATTCATCTATCCAAAGCTTAGCTTTTGCTTTCCAAAAGGTAAGCTTTTGCAATGCAAAAGGTCATGAATCAGCGTGCAACTAATCAGCGAAAATGAAGAAATATCGAAGTTGGTGTAAACTGACTGATAATGAGTAGGAAACGGAATAATTTGCATAGAAGTGCTCTTTTCAAAAAGAGTTATAATATGCAGATTTAGGCAGAAGTTCAGTTACCAAACCGTTACCCGAATTTGCCATAGGTAACGATGGAACAATGTTCGGTAACTGAATTATTTTTACTCGTGTGGCTGTTGCTGCGGTCGGCAGTTTTCTGCGTAAGTGAGGAACGCTTTGAATTTGGTAATTTTGCCACAAAACATCAAAGCGTATGAAAACAGAAAAAATGAAGGTGTTGCTCTACCTCAAAAAGAGCGGTCTGGACAAGTCGGGTAAGGCTCCGATTATGGGGCGGATAACCATCGGACGTTCTATCGCGCAGTTCAGTTGCAAGCTCTCCTGTAATCCTGACCTGTGGAATCCCCGTGAGAGCAGAATGGACGGAAAAAGTCGTGAGGCGGTGGAAGTGAATGGCAGGTTGGAGAATTTGCTGCTGTCCATTCAGTCAGCTTATCAATCTTTGCTTGCAAGAGGTTGCCCATTTGACGCAACCGACGTGAAGGAGCAGTTTCAAGGGAGTGTGCAGACACGGTGCATGCTCATCGAAAGACTTGATATGCTCATCAAGGAGAAAGAAAGTCATATCGGTGTAGACATCAGAAAAGAGTCAATGGCAAGCTATCACTCCACGAGAATCCACTTGCAGGAGTTCATCCAAGCGAAGTATAAGGTTTCTGACTTAGCCTTCTCACAACTGACAGAGAACTTCATCCATGAGTTTCAGCAGTACTTCTTGGGAGAGTGTGGATTTCAGGAGAGCTCATTCTACAATGTCGCCACCCATTTGAAAACAGTTTGCAGGCAGGCTTACCGTGAGGGGGTGGCAGACATCCTGCTTTTTGACAAAGTAAAAATCAGCAAGGGTAACAAGAAACTCCCCAAAGCACTTGACAGAGGAGCATTTGAGAAGTTAAAGACTCTCCACTTTGAGGAATTGGAGGAGGAAATGGAAACGGCAAGGGATATTTTCCTCTTTGCCTGTTATACGGGTGCTGCGTATTGTGATTTGATGGAACTGGACAAGTCCCATCTTGTGCGTGATGACGAGGGTAGCCTTTGGCTGAAGTTCAACCGTCAGAAGACAAGTGTGCCTTGCCGTGTCAAACTGTTACCCGAAGCCATACGGCTGATGGAGAAGCTCCACAGCGATGAAAGGGAAACATTGCTCCCTTTCATGGGATATGCCACTTACCAATCTTATTTGAAAGCCTTGCGGCTTCGTGCAGGCATCTCGTTTCCTTTTACCACACATACGGCAAGGCACACATTTGCCACGCTCATCACGCTTGAACAGGGTGTACCCATTGAGACCGTTAGTAAGATGCTGGGGCATTCCAACGTGAGCATGACCGAGCGTTATGCAAAGGTAACCCCACAGAAACTCTTTGAGGAATTTGATCGTTTCCTTTCTTTCACTGAAGATATGCAGTTAATAATCTAATTCCTATTTTTTTCTATCTTATCATTATTCATTATTCAAAACCACCAAGACAATGAGAAGTACATTCAAGATACTGTTCTATATCAACAGACTGAAAACAAAGGCAGACGGCAATACCGCCATTCTCTGCCGTATCACCATAGACGGAAAGAACACAGCCATTACCACAGGCGAAGAGTGCCATCCTGCCGAGTGGAACACCAAGCAGGGGTTGACAACCAACAAGAAAACAAACCAAAGAATCATTGAGTTCAGGGACTTGGTGGAAAAGACCTATCGGGACATTCTTGTAAAGGATGGAGTGGTAAGTGTGGAACTTGTAAAGAACCGCTTACAGGGGATTGCCACCAATCCGACCACGCTCCTTGCCATGAGTAAGGCAGAATTGCAATCCGTCAAGGAGAGCGTAGGCAAGTCAAGGGCAGAGGGAACTTATCTGAACCTGTTCTATTCTGACAGAAATCTCCGTGAATTTGTAGAAAACAAAGGAGTGCAGGATATATCCATCGGAACAATTACAGAGGACTTGTTCGAGGAATACCGCTTCTTTCTCAAAAAGCGTGGACTAAAAGCATCCACCGTCAACAGCAACCTCTGCTGGTTGAGCCGACTAATGTTCCGTGCGGTCAGCAAGAGAATTATCCGCTGTAATCCGTTTGAGAATGCCAAGTATGAGAAAGAGGAAAAGAAGATACGCTTTTTGCAAAAGAGCGATGTGATGAAACTTATGGCAATGAAGATTAACGACAAAGAAGCGGAGCTGGCAAGACTGATGTTTGTCTTTTCCTGCTTCACAGGCTTGGCTATTTCAGATATGGAGAATTTGGAATACAAGCATATCCAAACGACAGCGGATGGACAGATGTATATAAGAAAGGAACGTCAGAAGACCAAGGTTGAGTTCATCGTGCCGTTACATCCCATAGCGGAAGCCATAATCAGCCATTATCGGAAAGAGCCAGAAAGAAGCGAGGTACAGCAGACGGTGAAAGAAAAAGGCGACCACCTTGTTTTTCATCGTGATTGCAGCCGCAGTGTCATGGATGCCAAACTGAGTATTGTGGGAAAGGCTTGCGGTATCCGCCAAAGACTTTCCTTCCACATGGCAAGGCATACGTTTGGCACGATGTGCCTTAGCGCAGGAATACCTATTGAGAGTATAGCCAAGATGATGGGACACGCCTCCATATCAAGCACTCAAGTTTATGCGCAGGTGACGGACAAAAAGATATCAGAGGATATGGACAGGCTCATTGCCAAGCAATCAGTAAAGGAAAAGGAAACTATGGAGAGAGAGGTTTATGAACCAAACTCTGCTAACTCGTTGTAATTAAATGTTCTATCAATTTTGACAAATCGGTAGTGTAGCATTTTTGTAGCAGTATTTTGACCGCTTGATGACTACCATTCTGACTACCTGTTGAAAGCACAACTGCTCTCTTTTCTTGGGTACAAAAGTATATAAAATTGTACTAACCTCCAAATCTTTGTACCATAAAGATTTAGATATTTTACTGCTACACTTTCCAGTGCAAGGTGCAAGTCCCTATATATAAGGGGACTTGCACCTTGCACTGGAGGGATTTTCTCAAAATTATTTGATTTTGTTCTGGAATGATTGTTATTACAATGTATTTTCGTTTATGAATTCTAGAAAACAAACCAATTAAATCATCCCATGTTGACATCGCCCATCATATTCATCTGCACCTAATGCAAGCCACCTTGCATGGGATGCAAACATTTGAATGTGGCGGGTTGCTCAAATTTAGGTGTCTTTGTAACTTTATACATATGAAACAGTTGCACAAAACCCTAAAGGAAAAGCGAGAGCATGAAGGATACTCACAGGAGTATATCGCTGAAAAACTGAAAGTTAGCTCAAGTACCATCTCAAGATGGGAAACGGGAGCCGTATCCATGAGTATAGTACAAATTTGCAGCTATGCCAAAGTTTTGGAAATGGATGAGGACGATCTGCTTGCATCCATTGCAAGGAGAAGAAGAGAAATACCACCCCCATTTATCCGACTGGGCATAGACGTGTTTGACGAAGAGACTTATGGAAAGATAATGGATCTCGCCAAGGAATTGGGACCGCAGCACATTATCTTACAAACCAAATTATAAAGGCTGATGGAAATAATAGCAGTAGAAAGCCAAGCCTATCAGGAACTGATAGATAGGCTCAACCGAATTGAACAGTATGTTGAGCGCACCTCTCATCTTATCCAAGATATAGATGATGAGCTGGAGATGACCACGAAAGACCTTATCGGGACTCTGAATGTTTCAGAGTCCACCCTTTACCGTTGGCGCAAGAAGCAGTTGGTGCGGTATCGCTACACAGAAGGTGGTGATGTGCGTTATTTTTTCAAGTCTATCGTGATTGCCACGAAATGCAACCGCCTCCGTGTTTCAGGTATGAGGAATGACGAGGTTCTTGGTAGGCTCAATCGTTTTAAGGACAATCTTATCATGAGTTCATGTCTTAACCCTAAAAACAGACAACTATGATAGAAAAAGAACAGATTCTTTTGCTTACCCAAGGAGGTTTGGATGTATTTTCCCATTTCCTTGGTTTTGAGGTGAATCTTCACCGAAACTTCCGTAGCCCCTTTTATGACGACAGACGGGCTTCCTGTCATATCTACTATGATAGGAAAACTTCTTCTTATAAATTCTATGATCATGGCGATACCACCTATTCAGGGGATTGCTTCTGGTTTGTGGCAACGTTGCGTAGTTTGAATCTGAAAACGAGTTTTCCCGAGGTCTTGGAAATCATCGTACAAGAACTTGGATTGTATTCTTTATGTGATGCTGAAAAGCATAACAAACATATCACACCGTCATATAAAAATTCTAAAGCCTCCAGTCCTACGATTGAAATCATCAAGTGTACGGAAGAACGCCCATATAGTTTCGAGATACAGCCATTTGACGATGGATTGCTGAACTATTGGGCGCATTATGGCATTCATGAAGATACACTCCGGCTTTTTCGGGTACGGAGTCTTAAACGGTATGAGAGCGTATCTGCCGAGGGCAAGAAGTTTGAACTTCACAGTTCACCGACAGAACCGATATTTGCCTATATCGGAAACGGCTATGTAAAGATATACCGACCACACAGTCCGAAAATCCGCTTCCTCTATGGTGGAAGGATGCCAGTCACCTATTGCTTCGGTATGGAGCAGATTCCCACCAAAGGTGATATTCTTTTCATCACAGGTGGAGAAAAGGATGTGCTCTCGTTATATGCACACGGCTTCAATGCGATATGTTTCAACAGTGAAACAGCACAAATACCGACAAGCATCATTGAGAGCCTTCAACTTCGCTTTCGGCATATCATACTCTTGTATGATGCGGATGAAACAGGTGTAAGGGAGGCGCATAAACAGGCTGAACATTTTGTAGAATTCAAAGTGTTGAATCTTACACTTCCACTTAGTGGAACCAAGACGGAAAAGGATATTTCTGATTTCTTTGCTTTAGGAAATGGAGCAACGGAACTGAAGGATTTACTTGCCAAAATGTTTACAGACCTATACAGCCAAACCATGATGATGTTACGTTCCTGTGAAATTGACTATGAGAATCCACCAGACATTTCCAAATCAGTAGTAGCAGTAAACGGTGTGCCACTCGGCACGCAGGATAACCTATTCTGCATCACTGGAGGAGAAGGTACGGGCAAGAGTAACTATGTAGGAGCCATTCTTGCTGGAACATTGGGAGAAGAACAACTGCCAATAGAGAAAACCTTGGGATTAGAGATTACCGCCAATCCCAAAGGTTTGGCAGTTCTGCACTATGACACGGAGCAGTCCGAGGCACAACTCCACAAGAATTTGGGCAAGACATTGCGCAGGGCTTCTCTGGCAGCAGTACCTGAATATTATCATTCTCTGTATCTCGCTTCGCTTTCCCGCAAAGACCGGTTGAAACTTATCCGTGAAAGTATGGACCTGTTTCATCACAAGCATGGGGGCATCCATCTTGTGGTGATTGACGGCATAGCTGACTTGATACGTTCCGCCAACGATGAAACGGAAAGCATTGCCATCGTGGATGAGCTTTACCGTCTGGCAGGGATTTACAACACCTGCATCATCTGCGTACTGCACTTCGTGCCGAATGGTATCAAACTCCGTGGGCATATTGGCTCCGAACTTCAACGCAAGGCGGCAGGCATTCTCTCCATAGAGAAAGATGATAATCCTGAATACTCGGTGGTGAAAGCTCTGAAAGTCCGTGACGGAAGCCCGTTGGACGTACCGATGATGCTTTTTGGATGGGACAAGGCAGAGGATATGCACGTCTATCGTGGTGAGAAGTCCAAGGAGGACAAGGAAAAGCGTAAGACCGATGAACTCGTTGGCGTTATAAGGGAAGCCTTCCGAAATTCTTTCAAGCTCACCTATCAGGAACTTTGTGATGTTCTGATGCGAGAAATGGAAATAAAGGATAGAACCGCAAAGAAGTACATCGCCTACATGAAAGAACAGCATATTTTGGCACAGGATATCAATGGCAACTATCAAAAAGGAGAATTATGTCGTTCATAAACTATAATACAGAAGACACTTGGCAAAAACGCCTGTTCGATAAGCTCATGAATGTCGAGGACAAACTCGACCGTCTGCTTATTCTGCAAGAACAATCCGTCGATACGTCTGTCCATCCACCATTGAAACCCGAATATTTGGATATCATAGATGTGTCCAAGATACTCAAAGTGGAACAAAAGACCATCTATAATTGGGTTTGGGCAGGGAAAATTCCTTATCTCAAAGCCAATGGCAGATTACTTTTCCTTCGGGAGGAGATAGATGAAATGGTACGGAAGCGAGAAGGTTGGTAGAAGTCAGTTCTATACAGGTATGTTGGAAATGTTCATGTTTTATTTCATCCTCTTTTTCCTCACTATGGTTGAAATATTATCCTACAAGTCAACTATTAGTTTACTTTCAGGAAAATAATTCAACCAATCAACTGTAATTAGTAAAGTCTTTTGTACCTTTGCGGTTGGTTTTAATTACAGCAAGTAAACTATGAGTGTACTAAAAGGAAAAAAAATAAACCAAATGCTTCAATCTGGGCAAAAGAACGGATTGCTGTTTGCGACATGGCTCGTAGAGCATGGCTATTCCAGGCAGTTGTTGAGCAGATATCGTTCTTCCGGTTGGTTATCCTCTCTATGTAAGGGAGTCATGTACCGCACAGGTGACACGCTGTCCGCTTTTGGTGCTTTGCAGTCCTTTAACGAACAAGTAGGAAAGAGTTTTCGTGTTGCAGCGCATTCTGCTTTGGAGCTTTGGGGCTTCAACCATTATGTTCCTATGGGCAAACCCCTGTTAATGGTATCAACGGCAAGTGATAAAATGCCACAATGGATGAAGCATGACATTTTCGACCGTGAATTTAAGTTTTTCAAGACAGAGGTGTTTATCAGTGCACAGATAACAACTTTAACATACTTGGACTGGAGGCTGCTTATATCCTCCCCTGAGCAGGCCTTTATGGAATGTCTGCTGCTTGCACCACGCCAATATGATTATATGGATTTATTCTATATCATGGAACAACTGACTACTCTGCGCTCTAATATTGTTCAATCGTTATTAGAGACGACAAAACACTACAAGATGAAGAGATTGTTTCTATATATGGCTGAAAAGGCAGGGCATTATTGGTATGAAGAGTTAGACCTTACAAAAATTGAGTTGGGGACACACAAGCTTCAATTGGTTAAGTCGGGTGTATATATCAGTAAATATAAGATGGTTGTCCCAAAAGATTTAAATGATTATGAATAACCAGCAATATAAAAAACAGGTGGCATTGTTACTACGCATTCTGCCTTTGGTTTACAAGATAACGGACTTTGCTGTTCATGGAGGTACGGCTATTAACCTGTTCCACCAGAATATGCCGCGTTACTCGGTTGATATTGACCTCACCTATATTCCGATAGAGCCACGCACAGCGAGTTTGGAAAAGATAAATCAACATCTTGGAGAACTGAAAACTAGTATAGAACGTGCCATTCCCGGAATACATGTGGTACATAAATCCGAAGTATGGAAATTGCAGTGCACGCATGATGGTGCTACGGTGAAAATAGAGGTAAATGGTACAAAACGGGGCATACTTGGAGAGGTTGAAATTATGGAACTCTGTCCGAAAGCAAAGAAAGAGTTCCAAGCCAGCTGTAAGGCACGTATAGTTCCTTATTCTCAACTTTATGGGGGGAAGATTGCGGCCGCCCTCAGCCGCCAGCATCCACGTGACATGTTTGACTGCAAATACATGAAAGACCAAACGCTTGAAAGTGTAAAAGGCGGACTCATCTTATGCTTATTGGGAAGCGACAAGCCTATCGTGGAATCCTTGTCTCCTAATAACATAAACCAAGAGGAGGCACTTGAAAACCAATTCAAGGGAATGTCAGATATTCCATTTACATATACAGACTATGAGCAGGCTCGTAAATCCATTATTAAAAAGGTAAATGACAGCCTTACAAATACAGACAAGGAATTCCTCGTTTCCTTTGAGGAGGGAACACCACAGTGGGAGAAATGTTGCGCAGGTGATTTAAGCCAATATCCATCTGTACAATGGAAACTACTGAATATAGGTAAACTTAAGAAACAGACTCCCGATAAGCACAAAGAAGTAATAGATAAGCTAAAAAGTTATTTGCAGGTATAATGATAAAAGTCAGACATTCAATACGGATGTCTGACTTTTATTTAGCCTCTCGGCATGTGCTTAGTGCCTCCATTTGGGTCTAAAACTCTGTAAACGGCTATTATCTTCTCTGTCTTGGACAAGATCGCTTTCATTCTTTACTCCTCCAGAATGATAATGGTCGGATAAATCCTCTCCTTGCTTCATTTCTTCTGTTTCCTCTTTTTCCTCTTTTTCCCCCTCTGGTGGAGCAAGGGTAAGCGCAATCTTTCTGTCTAATTCAGCAGCTTCACTTTTAAGTGAGCGAAGCTCATTCTCTTTCTTCCAAGAACTGTTAGCAATATTAGTATAAACTTCTTTATTTGCAACAACCTTTGCCATTTCCTTCTCATGCGACTCTACCACCTTAGGGATACGCTCCAAGGCATTTACGAAGTTCTCGCAGGCAAGTTTCGGGTCTGCCGCTAACTTACCGTTATTATAGGTATAGTAGATGCTTTCCTGTCCCTTGACAAAGAAGCGGTTCACCGAGCAGTCGAACAAGTCCTTGGAAGTGCTCTCCGTCTTGACCATGATGGAAAAGCCGTAAACCTCGCCAATCTTGTTGTACTCGCTCTTGGTACGAGCCTTTTCCTCTATCTCATGCAGACGGGCGGCGATGACCTTTATGTCGGTGCTGTCCTCTACACCTTTGATTGTCAGTTTATTGACGGGCAGTCCCTCCTTGTCCCGTTCCACACGCTGCTCAAAGCAAGCCAAGTCAGCTTTAGCTTCCTTAATCTTGTCGGAATGGAAGGACACGGAACTCTCAATCTCTGCCAGCTTGCCCGTCGCTGCATCACGCTCACGGAGGAAGTTCTTACGCTCGGATTCCAAGGTGGTAATCTTCTTGTCAAGTCTCGCTTTTTCCAAAAGGTCGGTGTTGCCTGAAAGTACTGCTACATATTCTGAGAAGTTCATACCACTATCCTCGTCCATCGAACCCTCATCAATGGTACGGCTACCCAAAGTGTTTGTTTTTAGCTGGTTGATAAAGAGCTGTTTGTTGTGCAACAGATTGAACTTATAGCTATCCAAGGAACGCTCTACGGCATAGATGATGACATCGACCTTGTTGTCCGCAAACTCCTTGGCAACAAGATTTCCTTTTCGGATGGCACGCCCATTGCGTTGCTCAAGGTCTGACGGTCGCCACGGTGTATCGAGTTGATGGACCGCAACAGCCCGTTGCTGGGCATTGACTCCAGTTCCCAACATAGAGGTAGAACCGAAGATAATGCGAATGTCGCCACGGTTCATGGCATCCACCATTGCTTTCTTTGCTTTCTCGTTCTTGCACTCCTGAATAAAACGTATCTCGTATGCCGGGATATGGTAGTCCTCTACCAATTTTCTCTTGATTTCCGAATAGATATTGAAGTCTCCGCCGGGCTTGTAAGTCCCCAAATCAGAGAAAACAAACTGCGTTCCCTTTTGTGCATCATACTTTTGGTAATAGTCATTCAAGAGTTTCGCACAATGGCTTGCCTTGTTGTCGATATGGTCTGAGTACCCATTTTCATCAATCATGCGTAAATCTAAGCTCATCTTTCGAGCATAATCAGTTGTTAAGAATCAAGGGAAACAGAGGGAAAAGCAAGGAATGTAACTATTTGAAATATCATCATTTAGCATTTTTATGCCATTATCGAGTTAGGCGAAAGGAAGCATCAAACGGCAGGAGTTCCGTTACCAAATCGTAACCCATCAAGGAAAAAGCAAAAAGGGGTTACGAATTGAAGGTAAACAACTGTATCATAGGTTTTTATTCTTCATCTTTCATTTTTCTGCATCGCTCAGGAATACTTGTTCATCTGTACCTTTGCAAGCAAAGGAAATTTTGAAAAAACGACAGAAAAAAATGAAGGAAAACAAACTCAAAGTATCGTTCTTCGTTCAGGCGAAACGAACCGACAAGAAAGGACTTGTGCCTGTCATCGGGCGAATCTCCGTTGGCAGAACCCATTCGGGCTTCTCCACCAAATGCAAAACTCCGCTTACTCTTTGGGACAGTCGTAAGCAAAGGCTCATCGGCAAGAGCAGCATGGCTGTGTCCGTCAATCAGAAACTTGGTGAATGCACCGCACTTATCCACACACGCTTTCACGAACTCTGTGAAAGAGAAGAATCCTTTACCGCCACCGATGTGAGGGATGCCTATCAGGGGCAAATCCACTGTCAAGCCTTGCTCTTGGAGAGTTTCGGGGAGTATCTCACACAGACAAAGGAGCGCATAGGCATCGACCGAGCCTTAAAGACGTTCAAACTTCGTACCTACCAGCTCTCCTTGCTCCGTGAGTATGTGCAAAAAAAACATAAAGTAAGCGATATTCCCCTTTCACAGTTGGACAAAGCCTTTATCGAGGGTTTCGAGTATTATCTCACCATTGACCGAAAACTGAAACGCAGCAGCATATTGAGTACCTTGTCCACCTTGCAGACCATCGTCCGTATGGCGGTGAAGAAAGGCGTGCTGGACTTCTATCCGTTCTTGGGCTACAGTTACGAGCGACCAAAAGGCGAACCGAGAAGCATTACGCAAGACGAACTACAAAAGATAATTGACTTGGAGATTGAGTGGGAAAACTACCGCATTGTCCGTGATTTGTTCGTCTTCTCCTGCTTCACAGGACTGGCTATCTCAGATGTCCGCAATCTTCGGGAGGAGAATATCGTCACTGAAGAAGGCAAACTCTGCATCAAGGGCAGACGCATGAAGACCAAGACCCCGTATCGTGTACAGGTGCTTCCCCCTGCGCTGACTATCATGAATCGTTATAGAGGGATAAGGGCAGGCTTTGTCTTTGACGTGCCGACCACCGACATTGTCCTCAATGGTATGCACTACATACAGAGAAACATCGGCATGGAGACTCCGCTGACCTTCCACATGGCTCGCCATACCTTTGCTTCGCTTATCACGCTCTCGGCAGGCGTTCCTATTGAAACGGTGAGCCGTATGCTCGGACACACCAACCTGAGAACAACACAGGTATATGCAGCGGTTTCCTCCGAAAGAATCCATCGGGATATGCAAGCGATACAGCAGCGAATACAAGATACATTCACCTTAAAACTTTGACATTATGGCACGAAGTACATTCAAGACACTCTTTTATATCAATCGCTCAAAAGAGAAAAAGAACGGCAGCTGCCCGATTATGGGACGCATCACCATAGACGGAGAGCAAGTGCAATACAGCACGGGAAAGGAAATCGCTCCCGAGCTTTGGGACAGCCATAAGGGACGATGCAAGGGTATAGGCGAAGAGACAAAGGAAATCAACCGCTACTTGCAAACCAAAGAGGAACAAGCCAAAGGCAAATACCAAGAATTAGTTTGGCAACGTGGCTATATCACCGCCGAGTTGTTGAAACGTGAACTCATGGAAGAAGACAATCCCAAAGGCTTTCTTTTGGAGGAAGCCCGACTATTTATTGAGGAAAAGCGTCCATGCGTAGGACTGACGATAGCCAAGCCTACCTTTGCTAATTACATCTATGCAGCGCAGCTCATTAAGTCCTATCTGCGTGAACGCTTAGGGCTGGAGGATATCCGCTACTCTCTGTTGGACTATGGTTTTATCGAGGGGCTGGACTTCTACCTTAAATCAGAGCGCAACCTTTCTCTTGCCACTATTCAGGTAGCGGTCATCTTCCTTAGGAAACTCATCGGCATCGGTCAGCAGAAGAAGTATATCCGTATCGATCCGTTTGCGGACTACAAGGCAGAACTGCCACATCGCACACGCAGGTATCTCACTACGGAGGAATTGCAGAGGGTCCTGCAAACACCCATAATTGACAAGCAGTTCGAACGGGCAAGGCAACTCTTTCTTTTCTGTGCCTTTACTGGTCTGGCTCGTGTGGATATGCAACGGCTCAAACCGAAGCATATCACCCATAATGCTGACGGCACGGAGGAAATACGCATCAAAAGGCAGAAAACCAATGTGGAAGCGATTATCCCACTTCTGCCCATTGCCAAACAAATCCTTTCGCTCTATATAAAGGACAAGAAAGCGGACGACTTGATATTCCCCAATCTTACAATAAGGAAAGCATCCTTTGCGTGTGTGAACATCGGGCAGATATGCTGGATAGAGAAGGGCCTGACCTTTCACATGGCTCGCCACACATTCTCAACCACGATATGCCTATCCAATGGTATTTCGATGGAAACGCTCAGCAAGATACTCGGACACAGCAATATAGGTACGACACAAATCTACGGAAAGATAACCGACCACAAGATACAGGAGGATATGACTGCACTCACAGACAGGGAGCATACTGTATTTGAAGGTTATTGTGAGTCGATAGCACGGCAGAACGTGCCACTGCAACACGCATAAAAAGGAAGTAATTACCAAACATTTATTATTCACGATTGAAAACCAAATGATTATGAAAAAGAACAACAAACAGGAACTTTCTTACTTTCGATTGAAATTAAGAAGTTACATGAGTGAGCATCACCCTGAGAGATTGAAAGATAAGGAGTTTATCACTGCACGGGCAGATATGGCTCTCACAGCTTACTGCGATGCCGTGACACAAGGTTTCACGCACCCCGAAGCGGAAAGCATGGCAAGCGAGGTTTTGTATCAAGGCTTGCACTTTTCCAAGTATGATACGCTTGTATCCGTGTTTGAGAATGAGTTTGAAAGGGAACTGCCTGCACCTCTCCCAGAGAAACTCGTACCTATATTGTTGTCGAATAAGGCTATTCAAGCCACATTCGACAAGTTCGGTTTGACGGACACATTTGCTTCTGACGAGCAATACGACCGTCTTTACACCGAACTCACAGGCACGATAGTGCTGCTTACCAAGAGCAATCATTTGCCAATAATCGGTCAGACGGAGGGGTAAGCCCAAAGGCGTTGTAAGCAAAGGCACACGCAAAGTCCCTGATGCCGTTTCTTATCGTGCAAAGGTACAACGGCAGCCAATCTGCCCTGACAAGGTCAAGTCCTGCGGATGGAGAGAAGAATCTCCACCGCAGGATTTTTCTTTTCAAGTTGGTATTGCCATTTTCAATATTCGTGCGGTCGTATTCATCTCTCCCAACCTTGCAGGGCTGGGCTGCCGTAGAGAGTATAGGCACGACAAGAATACGGCATACTCAGGCTCTTTGGACGCAAGGCGTAACAGCCAACAATAGATAGGACTGACTATAATACGGACTATCTGTTGTTTGTACAATTTATTGTCATGACTATCTGTTGTCATGACTATCTGTTGTCATGACTATCTGTTGTCAAAACTATATATCGTCAAAACTATATATCGTCAAAACTATATATCGTCAAAATAATCTATCGATAAAACTATCTATCGACACTTCGACATCTCGATTTGTCGAACTATCGAATTATCGATAAAACAACAAAATAATAAAAGGAAAGAGCCGGCACCTCATCTCATTACCGCAATAACACAAATGGATCTCCTTTGGTCTTTTCTCTTGTTTTCTCTCTATTTCCCTGCTTATCCTCATTTCTTGCAGCGGTGCTTCCGAGGGTTTACTTTTGCACTCGATAAGTACGGCAATGGACTGCATAACAGTTTGTTTGCCGAGTAACAATAAAGTAATCAAAACAAAATCAAGGCAATGAAACTCATTATCATCGACCGCAAAGCGTGGGAGCGGCACTGCTCCGAATTTGCAGACTTTATCCACAGTATTGAACAGCTTATCGGCAATCCGCCCGAAACGGACGAATGGCTCGACAATGAAGCCGTATGCCGCAGGCTCGGCATCAGCAAACGCACCCTGCAATCCTATCGCGATACGGGTAAAATCCCCTTCTCCATCATTGGGCATAAATGCTATTATAAGGAGAGCGACATCGCAGAGTTACTGAATGCAAACAATTAATGAAATCAAACACAGAATGAACTATGGAAGAGAAAGAAATCATTACACAGCAAGACCCTCAAATGCAGATGTTTGCACAGTTGATGGAGGGAATATTGAAGAAACTGAAGCGTTATTGTTCTACAGCCCGTCCAATGTTAGGCGGAGAGGTTTACCTAACAGGCGAGGAGGTTTGCAGCCAATTACGGCTCAGCACACGCACGCTCCAAGAGTACAGAAACTTAGGAACGCTTTCTTTCTACAAAATCGGAGGGAAGATACTATACAAGCAGAGCGACATACAGACAATGCTTGAAAGGCATTATAATCCAATACCGCAAACAGGTAAGTTATGAGTTAAGTTAAGAAATCAGTCGCGACTTAAGTCAAATGGTCAATTGTGACTTTGGTCAAGAAATTAGTTTCGACCTAAGGTAAAATTAACTTTAGTCAAAAATATGTCAGCTCATAAAGTCAGTAAGTCAAGAGATTAGTCTAAACTTATCTCTTGACTTACTTCTTGAACTTTGAACTCTCGCACCCCAGAAAGGTTACTTTATGGAACATAACAAACTATCTCTTTCTTTATACTGGCAAGGTGTGTTTTTGTGACACAAACTGCCGTTTGTACCACAAAGACCCTTGCCCCGAAAGGGGATTAAATCACTCCAAAGTCGTGATTAGAAGAACAAAAACAAGAGAATATGGCAAGCGATAAATCAAGGAAAAGGGTAGCGAAAAAGTATGGTGATATGCCCGACAAGTGGGACGATTGGCACGTCCGCCTGCCCGACCCGAAAGAGCAACTTCGGGTGATAGAGCTCTATCACAGGTCTGGTTCAAAATCCAAGTCAGAGTTTGTGCGTGCAAGGCTTTTGGGTGAGCATTTCAAGGTGATAACGGTGGACAAGTCCGCCGTGGAGTACCACCGCAAGCTCTCTGAACTCACAGCCCAAGTACATAAGATTGGAGTGAACTACAATCAGGTGGTGCGACTGATGCGCCTTTATACGGCAGAGAAAAGCATACAGGCATTGTTGCGGGAGCTTATCGGTTTGACACAAGAACTCACTGCCTTGCAAGAAAAAGCAGTGAGTTTAACCATTGACTATCGAGAGAGATAAGGAATGTGCGATGGAATTATATGTCCCCAAGCATTTTTTGTAGCAGATTGCCCGATGTTCGAGTTATCTGGAAATCCACCGTTTGGTTTTCCACAGTTTTTATGTCGGCTGACTTGAAACGGCATAGGGCTTTCTGACGCTCCAATGTGTCACGGACGGAAGAAAGGTCTTGTATCTGTCCTGCAAATGTTCTGTAGGGAGATTGTAGATAAATCATTTGTCCCTTCGTATCTTCAGGACGCTTATTCTCGAACTTCAATAAGATGGTTATATCCGTACTGTCCGCCGGTGTTGCGGTTGTTACTCTGTGTATGGTAGCCGTTCCTGAATACACCTGCTTATAGGGCAGGAAATAGGCTATGGCTAACAGACAAAGCAACACAGCCCCAATGGCGGTGATGCCGTATCGGACAAGCGAGGAGGGTATCTGTCCCACGATGCTGCGTACTTTCTCGCTGCGAAGCTCAAAACTCCGTTCCTGTTTCTTTGCTTGTTTGTCCATATCAGTTGCCCAATTCTAATTGATTCTTCACTAAGGCAAAGTATTTGCCACGTTTGGCGGTCAGTTCTTCGTGTGTACCCACTTCTGCGATTTTGCCTTCGTCAAGCACTACTATCTGGTCGGCATTGCGGACAGTGGAAAGGCGATGTGCCACCACGATAACCGTTTTTCCTTTGTAGAAATCCGAGAGGTTTTCGGTAATGGCTCGCTCGTTGTTGGCATCGAGGGCGTTGGTGGCTTCGTCCAAAAATACGAACATCGGGTTCTTATAGATTACCCTTGCAATAAGGATGCGTTGCCGTTGTCCCTGACTGATGCCCTGCCCGTCCTGTCCTATCATCGTGTTGTAAGCCAATGGCAGGGCTTCTATATAGTCGGCTATGTTTGCCACACGGGCAGCATGGCGGATACGCTCAATGTCTGGCTCATCGTCTGATATGGCAATGTTCCTCGCAATGGTATCGGAGAAGAGATAGCCCTCCTGCATCACCGCTCCGCATTGGCTCCGCCACCAACCGAGATTGTATTCGCTCAGATTGGCATTGCCTATCCGAATGCTTCCATTCAGGGGTTCATAAAATCCCAGAAGGAGTTTTACAAGCGTGGTCTTTCCACTTCCGCTCGCTCCCACGATTGCGGTTACTTTGCCGTTGGGTATGTAGAGATTGATGTCGGAGAGAATATCTTTCGGACTGTAGATGTCGTATTTAAAGGATAGGTCTTTTATCGTGAGGGAATGTCCCTCGGCTGTTTCGTCCGTATAGGCATTTTGTGTCCTATCAGCATTTTCTTCGTTGGTTTCGGTATGTATTTCGTTCATGCGGTCAAGGCTGATGCTTACGTCCTGCCATGAGTAGATAAACTGGATGAGTTGTTCCACAGGACTGTTGAGCTGTCCGATGATGTACTGCACCGCCAGCATCATACCGAGCGTCATGTTTCCGTGTATCACGGCAGTGGCGGCAAGAACGGTAATGAGGATGTTCTTCACCTCGTTGATGGTGATGCTTCCTGCCTGCTGTATCTGCTGCAGGTTCAAGGATTGCAGATTGACCTTGAACAGGTCGGCTTGCACGTCCTCCCATTCCCAACGCTTGTGCTGCTCGCACCCCTGCAGCTTGATTTCCTGCATACCGCCTAAAAGTTGGTAGGTGACGTTGCGGTTGCGTCCTGCCTGCTCAAAATACTTGTAGTCCAACTGCCTGCGCTTTTTGAGGAAGAGAATAATCCAACCTGCATAAAGCGATGTCCCCAAGAGGAAGACAAGGAAAATGCCAAGATTATAGACAGCAAGGACGACACCAAAGACAAGGAAGGTGAAGAACGAGAACAGCAGATTCAGGCTGCTTGATGTGAGGAACTGTTCCACTCGTCGATGGTCTTCAATGCGTTGCAGGAGGTCGCCCATCAGTTTGGTGTCGAAAAACTTCATCGGTAACTTCATCAGTTTAATAAAGAAATCCGAGATAAGCGAGATATTGATACGGGTGGAGATGTGCAGGAGTATCTTTGAGCGGATAAACTCGATGGCGGTACGACTGAAAAGGAGCATCATTTCTGCCAGCAGCACCAACCACACAAACCCGATGTCCTTTCCCCCGATACCTGTATCTACAATAGCTTGGGTGAGGAATGGAAAGACAAGTTGCAGGAGTGAGCCGAGCAACAAGCCGAGAATGAGTTGTGTAAAGAAACGCTTGTATTTCTTGAGATAGCTCCAGAGAAATTTCACTCGGCTTTGAGTCGGCACTGCTTCCGTATCGTTTTGAGCATAGAATTGTTCTGTTGGTTCGAGGAGAAGAGCAATACCTTTCTCCTCGCCATTGGTCTTGGTGCTTATCCAATGTTCGCAAAACTCCTCTTTGGTATAGGTAACATGTCCTTTGCCCGGATCTGCCACATATATGGTATATTTTCCTTTATTGTGATTTTTTATCTTATAAACAACAACAAAATGATTCTGATTCCAATGGACGACGCAAGGTAGAGGAATTTCATGGGCGAGGGTATTGAAACTCAAACGTCCTCCAATAGTTTTGAAGCCGATGGTTTCAGCGGCTTTGCTGATACCAAGAAGAGAGACCCCGTCTTTGCCTAAGGAACAAATCTTCCGTAATCCATCCCTATCAACCTGTCGTCTATAATAGTTGACCACTATTGCTAAGCATGAAGGACCACAATCCATAGCATCGCGTTGCTTGATATTGACGAACTTGGTTTTCCGCATCATAAATTAAATTTTAATGTGAAACTTTTCCTCAGACATAATGATTTCTCTTGCAGGATATATTGCATATCTAAGAGCATTGTCTTTAAGTTCTTCTATTTGATCTGGAGATATTTTCCAAAAACGGCGAAAACTAGAACTATGAACAATTTGACAAATATCAATACATTTGTCAAATTTTCCATATGTTTCAGGTAAATACAAATCATTTCGGATGAATCCAATTTTGTCTATTGCCATTTTATTATTATAAAAGGTATTATAATGAAAAGCCTCAGCAAACATAGCTCGATTAATGATTAATCTATCAATCGGCCATTTCTTCTGTGAAAAATATTGAAGTGTTCCTTGAGTTGTTAGAACATCATCCGCAAAAGATAATTCCCGAGTATTACAAATAATTATTTTATTTACCTTTTTATTAGTTTCAGTAATTTGTGTAGCATCTTTAACACGAAAATGCTTTCCATCAATATATAGGATAATAGACCTCAGACACGACACTCGAAAAAAAATCAAAAAAAATGAAACAAATTCATTTGTAATATCATTTCCCAAAAATCTTATCTCTGCATGTTTACAATGTAATTCTTCTATTGCCTTAGCAACTTCAGATAAATTATAATTTGAAGTAGATGAATACTCCAACTGTAATCGTTTTATATGCGAAGGTGAAAATTGGGGCAAGATTTTAGGGTAACAAAAACCTGAGATGTCAGATGTTAAAAAGCCAATTCCTATTTTTAGAAAATATGCAACCCAATTATATATAACCTCCGAATTATGATAATTCGAAGCTACTGAACCTATGGTATCATTTTTCAATAAATGAAGTAGCTCAAATGCATCTAATGGTAGTATTTCTATTCTGTTGCTATTTAGTAAATAGACAGCGCATCTTTTAGAATCAGAGACTGGGTAACAATCTCCAAATAAACAGAAATACTTATTGTAGAATTTACTATTTAACCCTTTCATTGCAATCGGAATCTTCTATTAATATGTTTGACATTGGTACAGAATCCAAATAATTGTTTAAACTCTTGGTTTGAAGTTGAATAGAAGAACTAAATTTAACATGCATATAAAGTTCTCCAATTTCATCTGTTTTCTTTACTTCAAGAAATCTAAAAACCAATGGAACTTTTTTAAGATCCTTATTATATATTAATTGTTCAAAGTTATGTCTTTTTTTATCAGCCATTCTGCAATATTTTTTTCAACACAATAACCACAAGAAATTGAAGGAGACAAATATTGTCCAACAGGATTCACTTCGAGAAAATAATATTTTCCATCTATTCCTTTTAAAACATCTATAGAGCCTGTGTTAAGGTTAAGAGTATTCATTAATTTTCGGATTTTTTCCTTGAATTCATCTGGGAAATTATAAGGTACCCATCTAGAAGATTGATAATTTTGTTTTACATCTACGGTTCTCTTCCTACCCTTCTTTTGGGGGACAATTGCGGAAGAATAAAATTCACCATCCAAATAAAATGTTCGAATTTCATATTCCGATTTTATCCGTTCTTGAAATAAACTAGGAAAAAATCTATTGGGAAGAGAAGTTAACACTTTTTGATTGATTTCTGTTACATAGGAAGAATACGTTTGTTCTCCAATCGTATAATAAGAAAAACCGTTTAATGGCTTATAGATTATAGGAAATTTTGCGTAAAATTTTAATAAATCGTCTTTCGATGTTGAAATCAAAGTTCTTGGAGTATATAATCCGCACGACTTTGCAATAGAAAGAACAATTTCCTTATTGACTTCTAAAACTGATGGCTTTGGTAGCCAATTCTTGTCTTTCAGTAAATAAAAGAACAATTCTGATAAATGTGCTAGTTCACTATTTGTTTCAGCATTAAGGCGTCTATTTATTTCTCCCAAATTATATGAAAGACGAAAATCAAAATTCACCTTAAATCTCCTATAAAAGATAGAGCCAATTTCTTTTGTAAGATTTAGAGAATTATAAAGCACCTCCTTTGTCGTACTATCAATTGATAAAGTATTAGTTTCGTTAATAAAATCTTTTAAACATACTTTGACGTAAGGATGCTTAAAATACTCCAACCATTCTGTTACAGGGTCAGTTCCTTGTTCGTAAAAATTATAAGTCAATATTAATACCATAAAAGAGGAAGGAAAACAATCTGTACACGCTACATAATAGTAGCGTGTACAGATAAAATTAAGGGTTACGAACAACCATTAAATACCATTTAGTTCTTGCTGAGAAATGCTATCATAGCTTTCGCTGTGATCATGATGGTTGGACGTGTCATTGTGATTCGAAGTATCATCATGGTCTGATGTGTCATCAGAATCAGATGATACCGCCACTTCAATAGGACTAAATGCACCAACAAGGTGAATTTGTTCGTTAGCACTAAGAGACTCGAAGTCTTTCAAATCTAAAATACTTTTCATAATTACATTAAAATTTAGTTAAACAATTTTCAGTTCCTTGTTACATTATGTATAAGAGAACTGAATTTTTTTACTCTATTACTTGAAGAAAAATTATATACAAGTTGAATGCCAACTCTTCTCGTATCTGTGTTGTTTTTTCTATATTCATTAAAACCATTAGCATATATTCTTGATTGCATCTGATTTTGTTTGAAAATATCATTAGCAAATAACGATATTCTGAAAGCATTATTTAATGTTGAGAATGTATATCTAAATGATAAATTCGACCTTGGTTCTTCTTTTGTATTCTCGAATTGTGAAATAGGAAAATAGGAAAAAGTAATATTTACTCTGTGCTTACGATAATTAAAGCCAAAAGGTAAAGAAACAGCAAGATACTTATTATTATATTGAGAATTATTCTCTGATGTTTTGAAATTCCCTGTTTCTAAACTGATATTGGGAGAGAGGTAAAAAAACTTCCAATATTGTGAATAATAAACACTCGCAGTAAACATATGCGAAACACCAAGGCTCGTATATTTGTAAAGGAATTTGTTGTTTTGATAGGCAGGGAGAAGAAGCCACCAGTTTATACGACGACATCCTCCAATATTAACCCCCAAGTTCCCTCTTCGGTATGATAATTCCAATTGAGTGTTTCTATATGGTTTAAGGTCGTTATTGCCTGTAATATCTATTCCTTCATTTTCTTTTTTTGTTATGCCAGCAAGTTGCCCAGAAAGAGGTCTTGACGTATTTTGATCATACCTTATACCAAATTTATGACCATTTATTTCATAACCAAGTAGAATATGGGGGTCTACATAAAAATAATGCGCTTTATGGCTAGTTGAGTAATCAAAAGTAATTCCTGCATTAAACTCAACTTTTCCAAAAGAACCGTTCAAATACATATCTTGCCTAAATGTGTGTTCCCAAAAGTCTTGTAATTTGGTATTATTAAATACATCTTTAGACGTTAAAAACATGTAAGAGTAAGAACTGAATAAACGAATCTTGAATTTAGGGTTTCTGAATGTGTATGTATAATCAACAGAGGCATTGGGCGTGATATTATTGCTCTTCATACTCTGAAGTAGTGCATTGTTAGTACTTCTCAATTTGTATTGGTCATTCTTGTTGTTAAATGCCATCTCCAAGTGGAGTTTATGCTTGTTCTTGTTGAAATCAAAATAGACCCCCGTGGTAAAAAAACGATAAAATTGAGATGCATCCATATTAGAGATATTACCAAATACATTTGAAGTTCGAACTTCTTTGTTGTTAGACACAAGGTAATTTATTAATACTCCTGCATTTACTTCTTTTGAAAGGTTATAATTATTAGCGTAATCAACATAAAAGTCTTTCGTTTTTTTCTGTTTAGCATCCTCAATGTCTTTTACAACACCATTATCAAAAACATATTGCCTTGTAGAAGAAGTCGGAGAACGATATGGATTTGTCCTTAAATAAAGGCTATTTGCTAATTTTGCAGTATTTAACACGCCACGAGTGTTGATAGTCCCATAATCACCTTCTCCTCTTGAGTATTCTGCGGTAGTTGTAGTTTCAAATCCTTTTATAATTACAGAATTTACAATAAGTTCATAACTATTACCTTGCGGTAATCTTTTAAAAATTATAGATGAAACATTTTCAGCAAACAAACTCTCAAGCATTTGCAACATATCTGCTGTCAGTTGTCTGCTTATCCCTTGACTGCCAAATCTTACAGATACCACAGGAAGAGATTTATAAGTTAACTGACTGCTATTCTGAATAAATCCAGGAACTTTTTGCAATATTTCAACCATATTGTTATTTTCAAAAATCGTAATACCCTTTATTTGTATTTGATCTTCCATAAGTTTGCTTTTTACGATAGGTCTCTTGCCTAGTACGATTATTTCCTCCAACTTTTTTTCCAGCTTAGTTTGGAATGTAAGATGAGATTTTACATCGTCACACCCAACAATTGTATCAAGAACCTGTTCTCCAAAATATGCGATAGTAAAATGATAAGGACAATCATTTCCCTCAAAAGAAAAATTCCCGTTTGGTGAGTATAATTTCAACGAGTCCAACTTTGAAGCCCCCACCACTTTCAATGTATAATTTATAAAAGGTTTACCGTCTTCATCAATAACATTTCCTGTTATCATTGTTTGTGAATACAGATTCAGAGAAATAAAAGCTATTGGTATAGCGATGAAAAATTTAAGATGTTTCATACTTAACTACTTATTTGTAACACCAAAATCAAAAGGTTAAATTTTTTTCAAAGATATGAAATATATATTGTATTTGCAAGAAAACCACTCATTATTTTTTATTAGGCATATCTTTTCTCGTTAAAGTTAATAGTCTTTCTTAAAAAAACATTATATTTGCGGCAATAAATCAAGTGTTCTTTGAGGCATTGCAGAATAAAGAAAGGAAAAGTAATCCGCTCGTTTCCAAGTCGTAACCCTTTTCTTCTTTATTTGTTGTCATTTCATTGATTATCTGAAAGATATAAATTTCTAAAATCTTTTGCGCGCGTAGTCAGTTGCAATGAGCATCTTTGCCTTTTCCTCACTCTCACTCAGTGGTGCACGTCCCAAGAGTGTAGCATCGCCCGTCTTGGCAAACTCCATCAGCTTACCGATGAACTCTTCCTGTTCTGGAGTGGGCGGTATGTTGTGCAGTATCTCGTTCTTCTCTGGACGGTCGATACCGATGTTCTTAGCTGTACGGAAGTCGCAAATCTCCGCATAAAAGTAATAGAAGCGAATGTAATCGGCTGATTACAAAAGGAAAGCATAAATAAGAATAATAAAAGGTGAACGATTTGGAAACGAGCGAGTTTCTTTCTCCTTCTTTCTTTTGCAATGCCTCAAAGAACTCTTTATTCTTGTTTGCAAAGATATAAATTTTTCACAAGAAGGTATACGGATTTCAAGAAATTCATAGAAAACTTCACTGTATGAAATTGGAAAAATTGGAAAAATTGGAAAAATTGGAAAAATTATGAAATTCAGAGAAAAAAGATGCAGAAAAATTTGTTGTAAACAATTTGGTTTTATATATTTGCATCATATTTTCCTATAATATAAGAAAGATTTTTTGAAGACTTACCTGAGGATCTATTTCATAGTCTAAAATAAAGACACTAAACACAATAGCTTATGAGAAACTATTACCTATCCTTATGTCTATTCCTGCTATCTTTCCCGCTATATGTGGAAGCCCAGTCGCCAGGTGGCGTTGACGGTGCGGAGCTCTGGCACATGACGGTACCCATGAACACGGATTTAACTGGCAATTACTTCTGGAAGGACTATGCCGGGGATACCGTGCGTTCACGAATCTTGGACAAACAGAGCGGTCGATATGGAAAGGAATTTATACAGTCCCTGCAGCATGTGCGCACGTTTAACTTCCGCCCTGCCCTTAACCTCTCCCAAGTAAATGCTCCCAAAGTTTCCCTGATGAAATACAGTTCATTGGGTCAGGCGACCGTTATCGGACTCTTTTGTCACAAACCTGCGGATGCCAAAAAGGATGCTGTACTGTATACGTTGAGTGGTCGTCCCGGTAGCGGTGTCCTAATGTCCAAGGACAAAGCTGTTGGTGTCAGTGGCACGAGTACGTTGGATTACGGAAAAGAATACGGACAAGATCTTCTTTACGGTAGTGTGGACACCACTGCCACGGAAACATTTGAGGAAAGTGCCCTCAGGATAGTATCCTATATCAAAGCTAACAAGCCTGCACGTTCTGTATGGGGTGAGAAATGTGGAGGTTTCTATTCTGTTGGTTCCATCTATAACGGTCAGGATGTCAATCTCAAAAATGCTTTCAGCACGACCGATATTGGCAATAATATCTTTGATGGCTACAGCCCCGAGGCAATCGTATTCTCTCGCCATCTCACCAATACTGAGCGGCTTAGAATTGAAAGTTACCTTGGTTTAAAGTACGGCGTCACGCTGAAAGGTTCCTACCTTGATCCACGTGGCAATCTCATTTGGGATGCATCAGCTAATGCTGCATACCATCACCGCGTAACGGGCATCGCTCGTGAGGATGTTGAGTTGCTTTTCCAGCCCGTGTCAACAACCTCTTATGAGGAAACACCTCTGTATTCTTCCCTCCATGATACTTATTACAAGTCCAAGCCCTATAACCTTTCCTCCGAATCTCGCTTATTAGTTATCGGGCAGGAACATGGCAGTCCCATTCCAGACGGAGCCTATATGATTTGGGGTGACAATGGGGTTAACACCGCCATCGGCATACCTGAGGAATATTCCTCTTGGCATGTCATGAACCGAAAGTGGCTCACAGCCACCAATATACACGAAACGGCTGACACGACGGTCGTATGGGGTGGCAGCGGGTTTTACTTTGAGCGCAACGGACATTTCACCTCGCTCCTACAAAATGACAAGGACATGACAGCCGTAGCCTACAGCAAGCCCCTTGTCGGCACAGACGGAAGCATTTCCATGCTTTGCCCTTTCAGTCCTTTTGATGTGGGCTTCACGGACGAAGCGAAGAGCATCACGGTATACGGCTATCGCATAAGAGACGGAAAAGTATATTCCATCATCAAAGGCATTCCACAGACAGACGCCCTATGTGCCATCAACGTAGGAGAAAGAATGATTATCCGCAAGACAGGCAATGCGCTCCATCTCATCATATCAGCCGAAGGCGATGTGAAGTATACTGTGGATATTCCTGAAAACGAAGCAAAGCGAATTGCTTTCATCCGTCCCATTGACAATGCCTATCGTCTGGAAATCAGAGACGTTCTCGCCAGTGGATTCGGTGTGACAGGTAATGTTATCGAGCTTGCCACGAATTTGCTGAAAGATAAGCATTTCGTTAAAAACGCATCCAATGCCCTTTTGCTGATTGATGGCACGGGAAAGGGCGAATGGGATCCTGAGACGGTACGTGTCTATCGTTGCAGTGAACAGGATGCCAAGAGAGGTAAGTTTATCTTCCATAACGTATTCTTTGACACTGACGGCAACGGCAGTGATGTATTTACCTTCGGCTATCATGATGGCGTCTTCGCTCGTCTGACGCCAAAGCCAGCCAGTTGCATAGGTAGTAAGCCACAGGCAGACGGCAGTATTGATGTGAAAGTTCTCTTCGGCAATCCATCCTATCGCTATGAGGTACGTGCTGAATCTGTTTCAGGACTAGTTACAGACTCCCTTGTGCAATCGGGCTTGATGACTACCGACCACGCAACCATCAAAAAACTTCTTCCCGGTATCTACCACGTTGATGTCATTCAGACAGGAGGTACCGTGCTCACAGCCAACATGTCTGAAAATAAAGGAGAGTCATATGCCAACTCCCCCGGCAAGTTTCCTGAATCCACTTTCTCGTGGAGTGTCAGCGACATGACATCCGTCTATCATGCAGGTATGAGTTCAGTCATCAGGCTGGGCGGGCTTCCCGACTTCGGTTTCTCTGTGAACGGTTCCACAGTTACGGTCATTGTTAAAGGAAAAGAGGACGAACAAAAGCAGTTCACCGTTGCCAAAGGCGACGTACTGTCCCTAACATACAGTGGCAAGTACTTGGATTACCGTATCAACGGCAAGAGCGTCAATCAGTACAAAGGTTTACTTCTTTCCAGTTGGCATTTCAGTTCTATATTCACGAAACGCCATTCTTCTTTGAGTAATCTTCTGGTCAACGACCAGCCGTGTCCAATACTGACAAAATCTTCGGATGTTTCTGTTGAAACCATTACACGCAGCTTATATGACAAGAAGGTGACGATCAACAGTGAGTGCGGAGGTTCGGTTGAATCCCAGCCCATGACAAGAAGCAGCCGTGAAGACGGCATTGGTATTTCCGACGACAGCGCATTCAAGGTGATTGATAACGGTAATCATTCTTTTACTGCAAAACTTTCCATGAGAACCTCTCATTCGGCAGACTTGATGGTCTTTGATGCTTCAGGTCAGCTTCTTCTCAATAAGCAGATGGAAGGCGGAACAGAAAAAACCTCGACCTTTACACTTCCTCAGACGGGTGTATACATCGTGAAAGCCATCACACCGATGAAGGAATATACCCTAAAGATGATGAACAAATAAAATACCCCACTATACTCTTATCCTATGAAAAAAATATTGGCATTGACACTGGCGGTCGGAACACTCGCTGTGTCCGGTATCGCCATTGCAAGATACACCGACAAGAACGACCTCGGCAGTATGACGCCGACCAATAAAGAAACCACTGCTCCTAATCCTCAGTCAGGAAAACATATAACCGCATCAGCGGATAAGAAAGCACAGCCAGGTTTTACCACGGCTCCTTCATCGACTGGTGTCAAAGCAGCCACCTCTGCATCGGGAACGGTGGCGCAGTTTGCCTCCATAGGCTCCGGTGTCATCGGTACGCCCGACGGACGTGTTTCGGACAACCCCGAGGACAACCTCTTTGAGATTGTACTCAAGAAAGTTTCAGCCGACACACGCTCATGGCTTGTCTACGATCTCAAGGGTGTCAGCTCTGGTGCTGGCATCAGCAAAAGCATCAACGATCGCATGGCTGCTGGCGGTTATCTCACCGAGCTGTCTCAAGGCTGGAAGACCGTCAGAGAAGAAATCAATCCCCTGTGGCTCAAGAAAGGTAGGAATACCGTCTTGTTCACCATCCCATCGAATGCCACCTACAGCTATACAGTCAAAAACGTACGCATAGAAACAACACCTGCATCTGCAGATATGCGGGATGCTATCGTCCTGTCAACCGTTCCCGTTGTTTACGGTGGACAGACCTATGTCCACGGTTTTGTTCGTGGAAACGTACAGAAGGTATCTGTTAGCGGTAAGACTCTGTCGGTCAGAGACGGCGAGTTCGAAGGAATCATTCCCACAGCTTCGAAGCAGCTCACCCTCGCAGCTACCGTTGCAGGAAAGAACGTCAGTAAGACCATTGTTCCCATCATACGGGAAAAGGCGGACTATGCCCGTGCCTTCGTTTCCGTAGGCGGCAGTGCAGAAAAACTGTTCTTTGCACACAAGGCGGACAGTCTCTGTGTCAGCGGCAATATATTGGCAGTAACCTCTAATGATATCAGCAAGGCTGGAAGATATTCCATCTCGGCACTCCGTGAAATGGATATGCCTGCCCTTGACTATGGTATGACCAACGTCACTGCCAAGGGTGACGGCTATCGTTTCCTTCCTCACGGTAACCATTTCGACGGGAAAGGTGCGACTGTCAAGATCAAGTATGACCGCACAAGAATCCCGAGCGGTTTTACTGAAGATGACATCAATACCTATTACTTTGACAAGGATACCAAGCATTGGGTAGCATTAGAAAAGGTCAAAGTAGATAAGAAAGCAGCTTGCGTGGTTTCACGAACAACGCACTTCACCGATATGATCAACGGTGTGATAAAGGCACCCGAATCTCCACAGACCGATGGATTTACACCGACGATGATGAATGACATCAAGGCGGCAGACCCGACAGCAAAAATCAATCTCATCACTCCTCCGACAGCCAACAACAGAGGTTCCGCCAGCCTGCAGTATGGCTTCGAGATGCCCCCTGCCCGCAATGGCATGGCACCGTCCTTAGGTATTCAGTACAGCAGTGAGGGTGGCAGTGGATGGCTCGGTGAGGGATGGAACCTCTCCGTTCCTTCCATCACGCTCGACACCCGATGGGGTGTACCCCGTTATGACACAGCAAAGGAAACCGAGACCTACCTGATGTCAGGTTCCATGCTTTCTACCATGGGGGATGACGGTAAAATGGGTGTTGCCCACCGTGGTGAGAAGATGGCACGTAAGGCAGACCGTCAGTTCTATACCAGACAAGGTGGTGACTTCAGTCGTATTATCCGTAAAGGAAATTCACCTGCCGACTATACTTGGGAAGTGACCGACAAGCAAGGCATCAAGTACATCTATGGTGGTGAGGGAGCCGTACTCAAAGGTGCTATTACCGATATCAGCGGTACCAAGCGTGAAGTCATCTCTGAGTGGAAGCTCAAACGTGTGGAAGAGACACACGGTGACTATATAGAATATGTCTATGAGACAGCCGACGAACCTGTTCGTGGCGGACTCATGGCGAAAGCCATTTATCTCAAGGAAATCCATGCAGGTAACAGCGGACAACAGCCCCATACCGTAGTTACTTTTGAGGGAACGAAAGAAAAACATCTCAAGACCAACAATGCACGCTTTGGATTCCTCACCTCTTCCAACAGGCTGTTGGAGAAGATAGTAGTCAACTTCCAGGGTTCCGTACTCCGAAGCTATACCTTTGCCTACAAGGAAGGTGCTTTCCATAAGGACATCCTCACAGGTGTGAAACACCTTGATGATGCGGGAACGGAGGTATCCTACCAAAACTTCGACTACTATGACGACGTACAGTCCGACAAAGGGTATGTGCCATTTAAAAATAAACAAGAGGTTTGGAACACGCAGGATGACAACCTTAATGCAGGTTTTGTCAATCGATTAGGTTCTGATTCCAAACGATTCAGTGACAAGCCGACGGCATTAGGCGGGACGACGGGAACGTCCGTGAATGGTTCGTTCTTTGCAGGCATAGGACCTGCCGATACAAGTCCATGGAGAAGTAACACCGTGGGTGGCTCATATAGTTATTCTATAGACAGTTCGAATGGTCTTACAACATTAGTGGATATCAATGGAGACGGGCTGGCTGATAAGGTTTTTCGTAAAGGTAATACTCTGTTCTATAGGACGCAAATCAAAAATGTATCTGGAGAACCAATTACTTATGGAGATCGAATACCAATAAAAGGTATCAGAAGCTTTTCAAAGGCAAAGAGTACCACAAATTCCGGTGGTTTAAAAGCAACTCCGGGATATGGTAGGTTTACTTCTGTCTTGGGTGTTGATGTATCCAAGACCAAGACCAAGACGACCGAATATTTCTCCGACATCAATGGTGACGGTCTGGTAGACCTTGTCTCGGGCGGCAGGGTATATTTCAATCACATCGAGTTTGATAAGGCGGGTAATGCCATACCTACTTTTACGCTCAGCAGTGCTGATACCCCCAGTCCTATCATCTATGGAGGTAAAATTGACCCCTCAGTCATTAAAATAGACCCTGCCGAGCAGCAAGAACTTCTCCAGTCTTCTCCGATGGAAGATATGGTACGTGTCTGGCAGGCACCTAAGGACGGTACGGTTAATGTGTCCGGTACGGTTAGCCTTATGACACCGATCGGTGATTATGATACGGAGGAATATGCCAAGGCGGACGGAGTCCGGGTTGCCATTCAGAAAGGTAGCAGCGAACTTTGGAACAAGAAAATAGCCAAGGGTGATGCTACGGCTTATCAGGCTACAGCACAAAACATTGTTGTCAAGAAAGGCGACCGTATCTACTTCCGTGTCCAGTCGGGAACGGAGGAGATGAGCAACGGAGCCTTTGATAACGTGAAATGGGCACCTGTCATCACCTATACAGGAACAAATGAAACACTTCCTGACGGACTATCTTCAACTGTGTACAATTCTGAGGAAGGTGCTGTTTACGATGTTAACACTGCTATCGTCATACCACAGGGTACATCCTTTTCACTGGCAGGAAAATTTACTAAGCTGGTAACTTCGGATGACATTGTTTTGAAAATCATTGCATCCAACGATGAGAAGGACAGCTTGGGTAATGCCAATCCTAACTACAGACAGCAGGAAATCTATACCAGATTTTTTGCGTGGAATGAATCTTTTGACGGTGAACTGAGGGAGTCTATTTCTCATCCCAACGGACTACCGTATTTGAGCTTCAGCGTTACTTCTACTTCAAATGTGGATTGGTCAAAGATTAAATGGATGCCACAGGTAGAAACAACGATGCAAAATGAGGAGAAGCATATCATGACTTCTGCTGTCCATTATGCGATGTTCCCACAGATGGTGCAAGAGGGAATACCGTTCACCCTCGCTGCAGATGCTGCCAACCTAACTGTTACACCGAATATGACAGTTGTTCCGTCAACTGCCAGCGGTACGGTAACCATGACAGTCAAGACAGCAGACAAGTTGTTGGGTAAGAAGACCTATACACTCAGTGGCGGAACTCTGTCAGGTGACGCACTGACCCTGACCAATGTGAGTGCAGGTAAACTATGGGTAGACTATTCCTATTCAGGTAATATCTCTGAACAGACGGTTCTTGCAACAGCCAAAGTAGGCAACAATGATTCCATACAGGCAGGCGTCTACGCCCAAGCTGACAATCAGGGATTCGGTTCGATGTTCAGAGGATGGGGCGGATTCGTTTATAATGCCTCGGAAGGCCGTTATGCTAAACCGATAGATGAGTCATTGCTCACCCTCCCAAAGAGTAAGGATGAGAAACTTGATCCAAGAACGATGGCATTCACTCCTATAGCAACAGACCAGAAAACACTTAACCGTTGGATGGGACAGAATGGATATATCTATATGACAGGTCAGGAGATGGGAACTGCTCGTCTGGCAGAACAAGATGTTGTCCTTATAAATCCTTTGGAAGGTGGCGGTGATGTTGCAGCAGCAACGGGTGACTGTTTACAGGGAACCGGTGCAATGGCTGTCACACAGGTATCGGAGAACAAAAGTACCGATACGCAGAGTGGTGCCATGGGTATTACCTATAATGATGCCAAAGGTCATATGAAGTCTCTGGTATCCATGATGGATATGAACGGTGACGGTTATCCTGATGTCATAGCAGGTAACACGATACAATATACCAACAGCCAAGGCGGCATGAGTGGAGAAAAGTATAACGGAATCGGTAATGCATCCTACTCTAATAATGCTTCTTATGCTTGGGGCTATGGTGGTAACCCTATCTCTTCCGTTGCTAATATTATAGGAGGTAAAGCTGGTGCAAAATTAGCGGAACTAGCTCAAACAACATGGTTAGGCAAGTTTTCTATCTCGGGAAGTAAACCAACTAATAAAGACGAAGCTGTAGAGAGCTTCACGGATATCAACGGTGACGGGTTGCCTGACAAGATAGAATCGGGCAACAAGGTAAGACTGAATCTCGGTTATGCGTTTACCGAACCGATAGACTGGCAGATAGATAGGATTCAGGGTGGAAAGAGCATTTCATACAACGGAGGTATTGGTATAGACATCGCCTCCTCAAGCGTCACTGCAGGCATTGGCATCGTTGCTACGGAAACATCTGAAGAGTATAGCCTGATGGATATTAACTCAGACGGGCTTCCTGACAGAATATGGCAGGCTGATAATGGTATTATGGTTGCACTGAACAACGGACAGGGCTTCGATACTCCCATCCAATGGAAAGGTGTCTCAGCACTCACAAAATCTTCTTCCACGGCAGAGTCCGTTAATGGCGCATTTACTATTTGTATACCTGTAACTTTATTTGGAGTGGGAGCCAAGATTATTACAAATCCTGGTGCTTCAACAGGTCACAGCATCAACCGTACGCACTACTCGCTACAGGATGTAGATGGTGACGGCTATCTCGACATATTGGAATCAGACAAGGAAAGTGAGCTGAAGGTTACTCGCTCTGCCATCGGCAGGACAAACATGCTCAAAAGCGTGACCAACTCCCTCGGTGGCGCCTTCACACTCGACTATCAGCACAGCGCGCCAACCTATGGGCTTCCCGGTGGTAAGTGGGTGATGTCTTCCGTGACCGTTGATGATGGCATCCACGACGACGGACCACTCATGAAGACTCTCTTTGCCTACTCTAACGGGCAAAAAGACCGCCACGAGCGCGAGTTCCTCGGTTTTGGTAAGGTCATCACGAAGAATATTGACACCGAGAAAGGCGACAGTGTCATCTATCGTCAGGCAGTACAGCTCTATGACGTGTCCACCTACTACACACAGGGCAACCAGCTCAGTGCCTCCGTGGAGGATGCCAATGGCAAGAAATATACCGAGACGAAGAACGTATACGATAGCTACTATCTCACTGCCAGCGGTGACAAGTACACCTTTACCAAGCAGCAGAAACTCTGCAGCGACCGTGCATCAGCATTTGTCCCATTGCGCTATACTGCCAATAAGCACTATGAGGGACAGACAAGCGGCATCACCACCTCTGAAGCTTGGAACGAGTATTACCTCACGGGTTATCATGGTGAACTCAAATCCTATAAGTTCAGCGACAAAGGCACATTGGGTGAAGAAGGCACGGGGGCGTTCGATTACCAGACCGCCATTCAGTATGCTTCCAACGAGGTCAAGCACATCATCGGTCTGCCTACCGACGTCATTGTGACGGGAGGAGACGGCAAGACATACCACCACGTATCGGCGAAGTACGACATGAACTATGCTGACCACCTTACACAGATTAGTCAACAGTTAGGAAATAGTACTGCCGTTTCAGACTATACCTACGACGGTTACGGTAACATCACCAAGACTACGCTTCCTGCCAACACCAAGGGGCAACGTATGTGGTACAGCTACCGCTACGAACCGGTGATGAACATGTATGTCTCCCGCATTGATGATGCCTTTGGCTACAGCAGCGAGGCAGCCAACTTCGACTACCGTTATGGCATGGCTTTGCGCCGTACAGACCTCAACCGACTCAACTATGAGACCGACCTCGACAACCTTGGACGCATCAAGGCGGTTCGTGGTCCTAACGAATTGGCAACAGGAGTGCCGTACATTATTGCCTTTGACTATCAGCCCAAGGCTACTTTCGGCATCAATGGCATCACTGCACCTGCTTACGCCGTGACCAAACATTACGACATCCAGCACCCAAGCGATGATATGGAGACCGTCACCTTCGTGGACGGCTTTGGACGACCCGTTCAGGTGAAGAAAGATGGAGTGGTTACCACCGCTGACAAAGGCAGCGCACCCAAGGACGAAACCGTGATGATTGTCAGTGGGCGCAATGTCTATGACGCATTCGGTCGTGTGGCGAAGGCTTACTACCCCGTGACAGAGGCAGTGGGCAAAAAGACAACTTTCAACAAGGCATTTGACAACGTGTCGCCAACCGTAACGGTTTACGACGTGCTTAACCGTGCCATGAAAGTAACGCTTCCTGATAAAACCGAGACCAAGACCGAATACTCTACCGATGCGGGCAGCAACACCCTCAAGACACTCGTTACCGACGCTCTCGGCGGCAAGCAGGCTACCTACACCAACGGCAGTGGCAAGACCGTGAAGACCGAGCAGCTCAGCGGACCCGATGGTATCATTACTACCTCCTTCGAGTATGACGGTATCGACCGATTGGTCAAGGTAACAGACACCGAGGGCAACGTCACGACATCCGTCTATGACATGGGCGACCGCCGCACGGAGATCAACCATCCTGCCAGCGGTATTACCACATTTACTTATGACAATCTTGGCAATGTACTCACCAAGCAGACTGCCAACCTCAAAAAAGAGGGCAAGACCATCAACTATGAGTACGACTACGGCAGGTTGGTAGCCATTAACTATCCCGACCATCCGGAAAACAATGTGAAGTACCACTACGGCAGTGCCACCTCTTCCAATAACCGCGTTGGCAGGCTGATGCTCCGTGAGGACGGTAGCGGTGCCATCGAATACTACTACGGCAATTTGGGCGAAGTATTGAAGACCGTACGCACGCTGATTGTGCCTAATCAGGCAGTGGCAACCTACGTCACACAATGGAAGTACGACAGCCACAACCGCCTCTTGGAAATGATTTATCCCGATGATGAAAAGGTCACCTACGGCTATAACCTCGGTGGACAGATAGAAAAGGTCAGTGGCTATAAAACAACCCATTATGACTATGTCAGAAAGATTGGCTACGACAAGTTCGAGCAACGCACTTACTTGAAATACTGCAACGGAGCGGAAACGTTCTACAGTTACGACCCACAGCGTCGCAGACTACAGAACCTTGCAGTCAATGCCAAGGCAGGCACCATTATGGATAATGCCTACAGCTATGATGCCGTGAGCAACGTACTTGGCGTAAAGAACAATGCTCCACTCCCACAGAGCGGCAAGGCAGGCGGACAAATGAGCCACAGCTACACTTATGACCCATTGTATCGTTTGTTAAGCGCAACAGGTACTTATAAGGGAACGGACAATAAGATGGCTTCTTACACCCTTGCCATGGGCTACGACAACATGTATCGAATCACAAGCAAGAAGCAGCACCTCACGCAAAGTAACGTACAGTTCAACGGTTCGCTCAATGCAGGCTATGACCTCACCTACACATACAATAATGATGAGGGCAAGAAGTTCCAACTGGCTAGTGTCCGTGACATCAACTATCGCACGGAAGAGACCCCTACGGACAGCACGAACATCAACAACGGACACAAGTACACCTATGATGCCAACGGAAATCTTGTCTACATTAACACCTCTCGTGTAAAGAAAGACAACAAGGAAGACGACAAGGCAAGTGAGCAGAAGTACAAGTGGGATGAGGAAAACCGACTCCTTGCAGCCGATGAGAACGGCTTTGTGAGCAACTATTGGTATGATGCTGACGGTGAACGTACAGCGAAGACCAGCGGTGAGAACGAAGCCATATACGTAAACTCTGAGTTCTCGGGTGGTAACACGGGTACGGCACGATTCTCGCTCTATGTCAACCCATACTTGGCAGCAGGGCAAGGTGGCAAGTATACCAAGCACATCTATGTAGGTAGCCAGAGAATCGTCAGCAAGCTTGGTGACTTGGCAAGCTACGGTGCAGACCCAAGACGAATACCGTATGCGGGCAATGAAGCTGACGGTGTGACTGTCAACTACAAGGAAAAGTACAATCAGCAGTTACAATCCATTAAAGACAATTACAAAACGTTTGACTTGCCTTATTCTGGAAAGGACAATGACGACTATGTCAATGGCAAAGGCTTTAGTAGTGATGACGACACGCCAGAGGCAGCACAAGCAAGGGCAATGGCACGCACAAGAGCTGCAAATGGCAACTTCAAGCCTAACGACGACTACGAGAAGATGCAGTTCTACTACCACCCCGACCATTTGGGCAGCAGTAGCTACATCACCAATCTTGATGGCGAAGTATCGCAGCACATCGAATACGTTCCATTTGGCGAAGTATTCCTTGAAGAACGCAACAATACGTGGAATACCCCTTACCTCTTCAATGCCAAGGAGCTGGACGAGGAGACGGGCATGTATTACTATGGTGCGAGGTACTATGAGCCGAGGTTGAGTCTGTGGATAAGTGTGGACTCAAGATCAGAAGAAGCACCAGAAGCATCCTCATACACTTATTCTCATAATGCGCCTACTGGAAGAGTTGATTTTGATGGAAAATGGGATATTAAAGTTTCTGCATCATCAGACAGAGCAAATCATCCATATGCTATATATGCTGTATATGATAGAAATGGAAATCTAATTTACAAGACAGTTGTAAAAGTACTTGGAAGTTATCGAAACAGGAATAGTTCTAATGCAGATACCCCCCAAGGAAAATATAAAATATTGGGATGGAGGAAAACGGGAACAAAGCGTTATCCAACTATATCTTTTGGTCCTAATGACCTGCTTGCTTTAGAGTATCAAGGTGGTGAAGGGGGAACCAGACAAGGAATGCACACACATGGAGGCCGTAGGCAAAAGCCTGATTTGATGGGAACACATGGGTGTATGCGAATGGCAGATGCAGACATAAAGGAACTTAAAGAAATGGTTACACAGTTAGAAAAAAATGATCCCAACGAGAAAAAAGGATTCCTTACGTTGAAAGATGATTTGCAGGTTCCTGTCAGCTATAATGATAGAGATAAAATCAAAGAAGAAGTAAACGAAATGAAATCCTACGAGTTACCTGAAGTTGTTGTCATAGGTCATAGAACTCAAAAGGTAGAAAAGAACGAAACAGAGAAAGGGGGAGCAAAACATGAGACAGAACAATAAAAATACCCTGCTTCAAATGGCTCTGTTATGTTTTTTGGGAGTTACAAGTTGTAATAATAATTCTAAAATCACTTATACAGCAACACAAAGGGAATCGGATTTTGATAAAGATACAGTTCTGAAAAAGGAAGCAAGTAAAGACATCAGTACAGAGCCTGATGATAGCCTTTTTGTGCAAAGAATTATTGATGGAAACTTTTTTCAAGAGAAGATTTCCAAAGAACAGGACTATGTTCTAGTCGTAAAACATTGTTTTGCACATACCGATGAACAATATGACGAAACTTTTGCTGATGGTTTGAGTCAAATGCTGGTCAAATATCCCGACAAAATAAAAGGAATACAAAAAGCTATAAGTTTACTTCCTATGGAACAACAAAGCAAGGCTAACCATAATATGATGATTTATATCGTATCTTCATGGATAATGGAAAACTATACAGATTCCATTGATTTTGATATGTTCTATCAATCATATCCTTTTTTCAGGAAAGACCCTGAAATTGAGAATATTTTGAAAGAACAGTTTAATAATGGAGTAAGATAATTGACTTTGTCATTAGAAAATATGCATAGTATTTTTTGTATGCTCCAAATTGGGGGTAATGCTCTAAATTGGGAACTGTTGTAATAACTACCTGATAATCAATTTATTTCTATGTGATTAAGGTATAAAGGCGGGGATAAATTCTCTGCCTTTTGCTATTTTTGTAATATTACTGTCCGCTAAACATCCCACATTTTTTATGAATTAGGGCTGACACTTCTCACGAGGTATCAGCCCTTTTTGTTATCTTTGCTTTTGTTTCCAAACTCAGATAACATGGGCAAAAGTACACATTTCTTCGGACAGCCGGTATATGGTCAGCTGATAAAATCTCTCGACCAGGTACTGTCCTATAAAAGTGTGTAAGCTTCTTTTTTCTTATCTTTGTATTTGATAACTTTAAAAAAGAAAAAAATGAAACTTACACATTCGCAAATTTCGGAAATTCTTTCGAATTACACAAGCAGCAGCGAGGGTTTTGTTACCCTTCAGTCATTAATCATGAACTCCCTGATGTATCATGAACGAGAGTTGTTCGTCAGCGAAAATGCCCATGAGCAATGCAATGGCT
>NZ_LR027822.1:86700-87724 GCF_900607215.1 Prevotella rectalis | reverse complement strand
TTTCGAATTACACAAGCAGCAGCGAGGGTTTTGTTACCCTTCAGTCATTAATCATGAACTCCCTGATGTATCATGAACGAGAGTTGTTCGTCAGCGAAAATGCCCATGAGCAATGCAATGGTTTCCGTTCTCGTCGTTGGTACAGTCACGGCTTTGAGTTCTCGCTCCGTATTCCGCGCAGTCGTAGCGGAAACTTCTATCCCATTCTCTTAGGGTTGATACGCAGCGAAAGCGAGGAACGTGCCAAATTGTTCAATCTCCTCTACACCAAAGGTCTTACCACGGAGCAGATAGGCGAGATTTCAAATTGCGTCTATGGTCGTTCCTACAGCAAGCAGCAGGTATCGCATCTTGCCGGCAGCTGCCGTGAGGACGTCGAACGGTGGCTTTGCCGTAGCCTTTCCTCCCACTACTTAGCCGTCTATATCGACGCCACCTTTATTTCCACCCGTAGGGACAGACAGGTGTCCAAGGAAGCCTACTATACCATTCTGGGGGTATTAGAAGACGGCAGCAGGGAGGTGCTCACGGTTGTCAATCATCCCACAGAAGGGGCTCTTTGCTGGAAAGACGAGCTTGAGGCCTTGAAGCAAAGAGGCGTCGAACAGATAGACTTAGTTGTTTCCGATGCATTGCAAGGAATAGAGAATGCCGTCTGTGCAGCCTTTCCCGGTGCCGCACACCAGTTCTGCGTGGCACACGTTAAGCGACAGATACTCAGCGGCGCATCACATAAAGACAAACTGGTAATGGCGCAGCAGCTCAGTGAGGTGTTCCAATTGGAGAACAACGAGATGAATTCCTTGCAGGGATACGAACAATTCATTACCTTTGTCGAGAAATGGGAAAGGAAATATCCTGCACTAAGAAAATACAAGGCCGAACGCAACAGTGCCTATTTCACGTATATGGACTTCCCGGCTCAAGTGCAGAGGTGCATATATACGACCAACTGGATTGAAAGGCTCAACAGGAAGTACAGGAGAACCATCCAAATGAGAACATCCATGCCATCAGAGAAGTC
>NZ_LR027822.1:86205-86689 GCF_900607215.1 Prevotella rectalis | reverse complement strand
GCCGTGGCGATGGAGGAAACAAAGACGACATATGAAAGGAGAATATATCAATTCAAGAACTGGAAAGAAAAGAATAAAATAACAGTGGAAGTACAGAGAAAGGAAAGATGAATTACACACTTTTAAGGACACTACCATCTGCTCCGACAAGTCGCATCCAATTGTTGCAATCCCACCCCGCCACGGGGACAAATGTATTCATTTTATTATAGAGACCTTTGCGTGAGATTGCAAACAAAACGGATGTGAAACCGATGGTATAAACCGCTCGTTTCCACACTTTCGACATCCATCTAAAAAACTTATTGATTTACAGCGACTTACAAAGCCATTTTAAAATGTCTTATACGGATTTAGCTTGTCACAATTCTGACTATAAAAAAAGTAAGAAATTATGACAAAACGTAAAACCCCGCGCGAATTTTCGTATTCGTTCAAGCTGCAAGTGTTAATTGATTATTATTCTAGCGGTTCTTCTCAAGCG
>NZ_LR027822.1:84968-86194 GCF_900607215.1 Prevotella rectalis | reverse complement strand
AGAGGTATCGTATGGCTCATAAAGAAACGAATTTGACAGACAATGAGATATTGCGCCAGAAGATAGTGAACCTCCAACACGCATTGTCTTTGGAGAAGATGCGCAGCCGTGCCTATGAGAAACTCATAGAGATAGCCGAATCCGAGGAGGGTATCAGCATCTTAAAAAAAGATGGTGCCAAACAGTAACGGCGCTGCGTGAGGAGTTTCCCGGTGTATCCGTGGAATTCCTCTGTGGGCTGTTTGGCAAGAAACGCCAGTGGTATTACGCAAGCAGCAAGCTTGTGATTTCTGAGCGGCAAAGGCGTAAACTGATAGTTGACAATGTACTCTACTATCGTGCCTGCTGTCCCGGGATAGGCGGTGTGAAACTGCACGTCCTCCTCAAGTCGGAGCTAGGTGAAGATGTTACTCATGGTCGCGACTCCTTCTTAAAACTACTTGCTTCAGAAGGACTTATGCTTCCCAAGAACAAGCGAAGACGTACAACGGACTCCAATCATCCTTATAGGAAGTATCCTAATCTTGTACAAGGTGTTACGGCAATGTATGCTAACCACATTTGGGCAGCCGACATAACCTACGTTTGGATTTACGGCAACGTCCTGTACCTCCATCTCATTACAGATGTTTACTCACATGCTGTCATAGGCTGGTGCTTATCCGAAACCATGGAGGCTATAAATACGAAGGAGGCATTGCTAATGGCAGTTAAGGCAGCCGGAGGAGGCAACCTCTGCGGAACGATACACCACTCTGACAGAGGTTCGCAATACGCCTGCCACCTATATGTTGAAACTCTTATGTGCCACCATATCAGGGTTAGTATGACAGAACGGTACAATCCTACGGACAATCCTGTGGCGGAAAGGACGAATGGAACCTTTAAGGTTGAGTGGATTTACCAGCAGGAGATGTACCGAGATTATGACCAGGCCAACATGGAAATCTCCAAGGCAATAGCCTTCTACAACTACAGACGACCGCATATGAGCATAGGAATGAAATGTCCGATGGATGTCTATAGAGGCGAACAGCCCGGGAGAAATCTTTGGAAAAAGAGATAAATGCTTGCAAAAAAGAAAAATATAAAGTATCTTTGGAACGCCGAAAATATGGCGAACGACGGTCTTATGCCATCTTCACCAAAGGTCCCAGGGGGCATCGAGCCCCCTAAGACCTTGCCGAAAATATGACGGAACTTAGGTGTTGTCCATCTTCTTTTAT
>NZ_LR027822.1:84498-84957 GCF_900607215.1 Prevotella rectalis | reverse complement strand
GCACTGACTTCAAATTTAAACTATATAATGTTAATGTCAAGTCATTCAGTAAATAAGAAAATATTTGACAAGTAAAACAGAAAAACATCGTCAGATCTGACAAGTGAATTCAGGAAAAGACAAAATTTTCTTTATTCATCTATCCAAAGCTTAGCTTTCACTTTTCAAAAGCTAAGCTTTTGCAATGCAAAAGGTCATGAATTGGAGTGCAAAAGCTAAGCTTTTAAATCACAACTAATATCATCCTGATTATCAATAGATTACAAAGCATATCCCTGATGCCGTTTTTGTAATATAATTTCATGGTGATGGTCGGGTTGAATGTTTGCTATTATTGCTGTCCGGTAAAAATTAACTGAAAGCTCTGTATCTCTTTATCCATCGGTATTGCAGCCGTTTTACTCATCCTGGGGCTTGGTTTTCAGTTTCAAACTGTAAGCATTATAAAATGCACTTATT
>NZ_LR027822.1:62506-84487 GCF_900607215.1 Prevotella rectalis | reverse complement strand
TATTGCTGTCCGGTAAAAATTAACTGAAAGCTCTGTATCTCTTTATCCATCGGTATTGCAGCCGTTTTACTCATCCTGGGGCTTGGTTTTCAGTTTCAAACTGTAAGCATTATAAAATGCACTTATTTTGACAAGAAAAGACCTAAAATAACCGATAATTCTAAGAAATAATAAGTTTAAGTCTATTTTAACTAACACAGATAGCCCCAAAAAAGTTTTACCGGACAGCAATAATATTTTATAACCAATTGAAAATCAGGATAATATCAACCGTAATTTAAAAGCTGGGCTTTTGCACTTCGATTCATGACCTTTTGCATTGCAAAAGCTTACCTTTTGGAAAGCAAAAGCTAAGCTCCGCACGAACAGAAAGAAAATCATACCGAAGCACTGTCATATTTCTTTACGTTCCCCTACAATCAGGTGGTGCGCTTTCTCCACATCACCGAGAGGGAAACAACGACACAAACCCTGTTGCAGGAACTTATCCATCTGACAAAAGAACTCATCGCCCTACAAGAGAAGACGGTGAGTTTAACCATTGACTTTCGGGAGAGATAAAGAATGTGCGATGAGATTATATTCCCCCAAGCATTTTTTGCAGCAGATTACCCGATGTTCGAGTTATCTGGAAATCCACCGTTTGGTTTTCTACAGTTTTTATGTCGGCTGACTTGAAACGGCATAGTGCTTCCTGGCGCTCCAATGTGTCACGGACAGGAGACAGGTCTCGTATCTGTCCTACAAACGTTCTATATGGAGATTGCAGACAAATTATTTGTCCCTTCATCTTGTCAGGACGCTTGTTTTCAAACTTAAGCAAGATGGTTATATTTGTGCTGTCTACTGGTGTGGTAGCCGTTTTGTGTATGGTAGCCGTACCCGAATATACTTGTTTATAGGGCAGGAAATAGGCTACAGCAAAAAGGCAGAGCAACACCATTCCGATGGCGGTAATGCCATAACGGATAAGCGAGGAGGGTATCTGTCCCACGATACTACGAACTTTTTCGCTACGCAGTTCAAAGCTTCGTTCTGGTTTCTTTTCTTCTTCCATATTAGTTGCCAAGTTCTAATTGATTCTTTACTAAGGCAAAATATTTACCACGTTTAGCAGTCAGTTCCTCGTGTGTACCTACCTCTACAATTTTACCTTCATCCAAAACTACAATTTGGTCGGCATCGCGAACAGTGGAAAGGCGGTGTGCCACTACTACAACTGTTTTTCCCTTGTAGAACTCCGAGAGGTTTTCTGTAATGGCTCGTTCATTGTTGGCATCGAGGGCATTGGTCGCTTCATCCAGAAAGACAAACATTGGATTCTTATAGACTACCCTTGCTATCAAAATGCGTTGTCGTTGTCCCTGACTGATGCCCTGTCCGTCCTGTCCTATCATCGTGTTGTAAGCCAAAGGCAGGGCTTCGATGTAGTCAGCGATGTTTGCCACACGGGCAGCATGACGGATACGTTCGATGTCGGGCTCATCGTCTGATATGGCAATGTTCCTCGCAATTGTATCGGAGAAGAGATACCCCTCCTGCATCACCGCACCGCATTGGCTTCGCCACCAGCCGAGGTTGTATTCACTCAAATTGGCATTGCCTATCTCGATGTTTCCATTCAGTGGCTCATAGAATCCCAAAAGGAGTTTTACGAGCGTTGTCTTTCCGCTTCCACTCGCTCCCACGATTGCCGTTACCTTGCCGTTGGGTATGGAGAGATTGATGTCGGAGAGAATATCTTTCGGACTGTAGATGTCGTATTTAAAGGATAGGTCTTTTATCGTGAGGGAATGTCCTTCGGTGGTCTTGTGCGTATAGGCGGTACGTGTCCGTTCGACATTTTCCTCGTTGGTCTCGGTGTGGATTTCGTTCATGCGGTCAAGGCTGATGCTTACGTCTTGCCATGAGTAGATAAACTGAATAAGTTGTTCCACAGGGCTGTTGAGCTGTCCGATGATGTACTGTACCGCCAGCATCATACCGAGTGTCATGTTGCCGTGTATCACGGCTGTGGCTGCAAGTACGGTAATGAGGATGTTCTTCACCTCATTGATGGTGATGCTTCCTGCCTGTTGCACTTGTTGCAGATTGAGCGATTGTAGATTGACCTTAAACAGGTCGGCTTGTACGTCCTCCCATTCCCAACGTTTGCGCTGCTCGCATCCCTGCAGTTTGATTTCCTGCATACCCCCTATGAGCTGGTAGGTAACGTTGCGGTTGCGCCCTGCCTGCTCAAAGTATTTGTAATCAAGCTGTCTGCGCTTTTTGAGAAAAAGGATAATCCAACCTGCATATAGGACTGTGCCAATGAGGAAGACGGCAAAGATACCGAGATTATAGACTGCCAGCACAACACCGAAGACAAGGAAGGTAAAAAATGAGAAAAGTAAACTAAGACTGCTCGATGTGAGGAACTGCTCTACACGCCTGTGGTCTTCGATGCGTTGCAGGAGGTCACCCATCAGTTTGGTGTCGAAGAACTTCATCGGTAGTTTCATCAGCTTGATGAAGAAGTCTGAGATGAGCGAGATGTTGATACGGGTGGAGATGTGCAGGAGTATCTTTGATCGGATAAAGTCAATGGCGGTACGACTGAAAAGAAGCATCATCTCTGCCAGCAGCACCAACCACACAAAGCCGACATCCTTTCCCCCTATACCTGTATCTACAATAGCTTGGGTGAGGAACGGGAAGACAAGTTGCAGGAGTGAGCCGAGTAACAAACCGAGAATGAGTTGCGTAAAGAAACGCTTGTATTTCTTGAGATAGCTCCAGAGAAATTTCACTCGCCTTTGAGTCGGCACTGCTTTCGTATCGTTTTGAGCATAAAACTGTTCTGTCGGTTCAAGAAGAAGGGCTATGCCCTTCTCCTCGCCGTTGGTCTTGGTGCTTATCCAATGCTCGCAGAACTCTTCCTTGGTATAGGTAACAAGTCCCTTGCCCGGATCTGCTACATATACGGTATATTTTCCTTTATTGTGCTTTTTTATCTTATAGACAACGACAAAATGGTTCTGATTCCAGTGTATAATACAAGGCATCGGATCCTCTTGGTATAGCATTTCAAAACTCAAACGTCCTCCAATGGTCTTGAAACCGAGGTTTTCTGCAGCCTTGCTGATACCAAGAAGAGAAACACCTTCTTTGCCTAAGGAACAGATCTTCCGCAATTGCTCCTTATCAGCTTGCTGTCCATAATGTTTGGCTATCATCGCCAAACAGGAAGGACCGCAATCCATAGCATCTCGTTGTCGTTTTATTGCAAAACTCATTATTAAAATCAAAAATTATTATTATTTCTCTCCTTTAATGACGGATGATTCACTGCTTGTGTTGCTGTTTATGCGTTTTGAAGCCTCCTTGTATTTTTTACCATACGATAGGTTCAGCGTAAGGTTTAAACGTATAAGATTTCTTGTTTCATCAAGATATTCATAGCGTTTGTAAGGAGCCACGCTTGAATAGTTTTCTTGTGCGGAAATATGCTTCAAAGAAAACAGATTCAGCACATCGGCAGAAAGGCTGAGTTTATTTGTCTGATAGCCAAACGACAACATGTGGCCGTCTTCATACCGATAAAGCGTTTCTCCCCAAAACCTGTCCTGCACATTCTTGCGAAACTGCCATCTCATAGTGAATTGTTTATAGTAAACAGAAACCTGACCCCCATAGTAGGGTATTGTTTTGCGGTGAGTGTATTGGTTGCCATTGCTTTTATAAAATTTTAAGCCGGTATAAACTTTGAACGACAGCAGATTGCCAAAAGGCTGCCCTCCATATTCAAATTCCGCATTATAGTTCTGAAAATTCTTGTGATTTTCCATGGTTCTGACCACCTTTTCATTATCCAGATATGTACATTCCATGATTGGCGACTTTGAATATGTTTCATTCAAGTAGAGAGCCAATGCTGTTTTTGTGAATTTATAATTGAATACCAACGCATTATAGAAATCAACCTGCGGCTTGAGATTAGGATTACCTCGCTGTACCTGTATAAAATCTATATCCTGTGAATAGTCAGAAATAGCCGAAAGTGTAGGCATTATATTAGAGACCGACCCCTGATAACGAAGTTCGATTTTTGGAGAAACGGTATAACGGACGAATAGCATCGGACGAATCGTAAAGGTGCTTTGTTTTTGTTCTCCCACATGCATCCATCGCTGGTTCAGTCCAATGCCCACTCGGCAATAAAGTTCGCTCCATGCCTTTCCCCATTGTGCATAAGAATAAAGGTTGGTCTGGCGTTGGCCTGTGTGATGCTCCTGTGTCATATCGTTTCGGACTGAATTGTAGTCGCTTTTGGTAAACTGCTGGTTGAAGTTTGCTCCAATGGTCAAAGTTCCCCAATTCTGCCTGTTCTCGTATAATTGCGACAGCGCATAGCCTTTTTGAATCTCACGGACATTACTGCAGAATTGGTTGGATTCACTTTCGTTGTCTGCCTCCTGATACAGACGGTTGTATTTCCCTTTGTTGTATTGACCAGAGAGATTCATTACATATAGTTGATTTTCTCCTATGGGCAACTGTATATATAGTTGCGAATAAGGATTTGTGGCCGATGATTTCGCATTGTCGTATAAGTTGAGTGCTGTCCCTTTATAGTGCAAATCACTGTTCCACTCTTTATACGGCGCATTTTGGATGGCAGTCCCCAGTGAAAAGTTAATTATTTTCTTGTTCTCCTGATAGTTGTAATTGAAACGTACGTTGTGGTTGTCGTATCTGAATCGTCCAGGATGCCCCAGTTCGGTTCTCGAAAAGTTCTCATTTTGCAGATTAAAGTCCTCTTCATATTCCCTGCTGAGGTGTTTCCAATTGCGGTATGCCATATTGTAGTCTAATGAAAACTGGCTGTTCCGGCGGTTGAATTTCAAGGAAATGTAGTCCTCTCCGAAACTCGTTAAAAGCCCCTGCCACAAAGAAAGGTAAACCCTTGCGCCAACTTGGTCGTTTTTGGTAATAAAATCCAAGACCACGTCTGCATTGCCATACCGTGCTTCCGGCGTGTCGTGGTATTCTACGCGCTGTATAATTTCCGGGGAAAGTGCAGCAATTTCAACGGCTGATACCTCCCTTCCGTTAAGCAATGTCTTAACGCTTCCGCCACCGTTCAGTGTCAGGCTTTTTGTTAGTGGGTCAACATTAATCCTCGACAGGTTCATCTTGTCAAGCATAACCATAGCGTCAGGACTGTTTCTTTGAAATTCATTGGGGAAAATTCTTTTGCTTCCATTTTGAAAACTTATACTGCTTCCCACAACGGTAACTTCGTCCAACGTAGTAAGACTGTTTTTAAGGAACATTGTCCCAATGTTCAGATCCTTTGTTATGCGGTCTATCTTTATTGTGTCAGTAGTATATCCGACATGTGATGCAACCACATAATAAAAATTGTTTTTTGCGAGATTTGAGAATGAAAACATTCCTTTCTGTGTTTGTACGGCAGAAACAACCGTATGGCTTTTGGTGTACAGCTCTACATTGGATTCAAGGGTGTCACCATTCTCGATGAGGACTTTTCCAATAATAGAATACTGCGCATTTATGTTGCTAAATGTGCAAACCATGAACGCGAACAAAAATAGTCTTTGCATATAGATTATATTAAAATTTCAGATAGAAGGTGTTTTAATCCTCAGTTTATCCAAATGTAAACAAATACATTTTTCTATTACTCCGTTATCTTTGTAGAGTGAGCAAATGTCAAAATTCCCATTGTCAAACATATTCTTGATTCGATAAAAGGCGCATCCTCCCATGCAAATAGGTATAAATTCGCAATCCTTACATTTTTCATCTTCAAAACAATTGGCTGATAATACATATTTTCGTATTAAATCTTTGTTTTTGAAGTCTTGATCGTTAATATAACCAATTATTTTCTTGCTATCTCCAAGTTCATTCCAACATTTATATAACTCTCCTAAAGGACCAATTAAAAAGGAGTTTAGATGAGTTGCCGAACACCCTTTACCTTGTAAAACAGGATAGAAATTGACGGCTTCTGTTAATCCATAAAACAAATCTCGAACGTCATCGTGTAATAAAGATTGACATCCCATACATTTGTTTACAGTGTCTTCTATTCGTAATATGCCTGGATATATTGTTATATTTGGATAAGAACTCCATTTTTCAAGCAACTCATTTCTGATATTCTCAAAATCTCCAACATTATCCTTGTCAAGATTAACGCGAACAGAAATTTGCGTACTAGGCATGCTTTTCAAAATACAGTCAATATTTCTAACTATTTTATCAAAAGTTCCCATCCCACTTTTTTTTAGTTTTCTCAAATTATCGTGACGTGGTTTATTGCCATCTAATGTGATTTGAATTGAGTTAAGTGGATATTTGGAAAAAAGAGAAAGCATCTTTTCATTTATCAAATATCCGTTTGTAACAAGGAAATGATGAGATATTTTAATATTTGGTATCTCGATACTAATTCTATTCAGAATTTTTTCTATAATATCTATTGCCATTAACGGCTCTCCCCCATACCATGTAATATATAGATATTCAAGATGTTTGTAACGTTTTATAAAAAGAATTATATTTTCAATTACGGCATCAGACATTCTTATGGGTCTTTTGTTCTCTTCAAAACAATAAGGACAATTAAAGTTACAATCGCTTGTTGGTGCTATTGTTAAAAGTAGTTTTTGATGGGAGAAAACTTCCATAAAATAATCCATCTTTATTTTACGGTAATAATTGGTTTCTTCTTCAACAGTGGTAATGATATTGACTGTTTTCAATTTTTGGAAAATCTTCTCTGGAATACGGCTTATTGAAGAAGGATTTTTTTTACATTCGCAGACCGAGTCATAAATTTTACGACTCACTTTATGTAGAGAATTGTTGTTTGACAAATAAAAATAGGCTTTTTCATCTGATGATAAAAAAGGAATGCAATACTTAGAAATAATAAAATCACTCATATTTAAAAATATATAAAAAGCCATATCAAATCAACAGGACTAAATCCAACTAATTCGATATGGCTAATAAAGATTATCCAAATTGTAATTGTCTTATTGTTGAATGTGTACTATTACTATTTGCAGACCCACAAGTGCAATCAGAAGGAGCTGCAATCTTGTTACTGTTTCCTGATCCACAAGTACAATCGTTACTACCGTGTTCTGTTTGTTCCGTATTGCTATTTCCCGAGCCACAATTGCAATCATTCATGTTGCTAGAAAGACCTCCATGCAACATTCCCATTAAGTTAGAATCTAAATTTTCAATTCCATCAATAATGGTGATAAAATCATTTTCTATCATAGATAGCAGTGTTTATATAATTCTACTCGTGTCGCTTTTCGAATCCGCGTCCTTTATTTCATACAGTTTCCCGAGTTATTCGGTAGGAATTACTGCATTGCAGATAACTGCAACTTCCAAGCTAATAGCTTGTGTTTTTTATTTTTTCTAAATGCAAGTTATTCTTTAATTCTTATTCCGTTCTCTTTTGTTTTTTACAAACTCCTTGCAAGGGACTTCATAAATACAGGAGCTAACTATCATACAGATAGAAGCACTGTTCCATACGAGAATCTTCCACTCTCCGGTACAAGGAGAAGAATTTTATCTCCTTGCTTTATACCCTTTGTCCTTATGAGTTCTTCCAATCCTACATAAATGGCTGCTGAACCGATGTTGCCGACAGAAGTCAGATTTGTAAACCATTTCTCTTTTGTCAGAGCAATGTTGCGAGCAGCTATTTCATCATTTAATTTCTCATAGAAAAACATTGATGATACATGAGGTATGACATAATCTATCTCTTCTGCTTTTACATGATGTTTGGCAAGTACGGTTTCGATATGGTCTACCCAATACTTAATAATGTGCTTCTTTAGCTGCCGAATGTCCTGTTTGCCCACAAGCACGGCACGTTCCTTAATCTCATTAGGAGAGAACTCTTTCCAGCTTTTGAGCCGCCCGTCCTCCTGCAACTCCGATGCCATAAACATACAGGTAGGTAGTTCGTTGGCATAGGAAGTCATATCGACCCATTCAATTTTTAGAGGACACGCTCCTTCGGGGTAATCTTGTACCAATACCGCTCCTGCACCATCAGAAAGCATGAACCGCATAAAATCCTTTTCAAAAGCCATATAAGGGTCTTTGTCAGGATTGTCGTGTGTAGCTTCATACTCCGGGTCATAAAATTTGGATACCAATGCAGGTGAAGTTAATTCTGATGCCACGCATACAGCTTTTTGATGCAGTCCTGCAAGAATATTGCTATAGCATATTTTCAATGCCTGCAATGAGGTAAGGCATACACCTGCAGAGGAAAATATTTCCATAGGATAGTTGGCTAATTCTCCATGAACCATAGACGCATGGGAAGGAAGCAATTGATCGGGTGTGCTTGTCCCACAAGCCAAAAGGGTCAAGTCGTCAGGAATATTTCCATTTTCAAACAGCCCACATACGGCTTCTTTTGCCAATTCTGCATTCGAGTGTGTTAGGCTTTGGTTTTTGTCCAACCCGTAATATCGTGTTTTAATCCCATTCTGCCTCAGTACAATTGAGCGAACCCTTGAAGGATTTCCACCAATTTTTCCGATATAGTCTTCCATATCCTCATTGGCGATGGGAGAATTAGGAAGATATGCCGATACGCTATTGATATATGCTGCTTTTTCCATAGGAATATTATTTGGTTATTAAATAGTATATTGTGTATATTTGCTCTTTCAATTCGGAAATAGAAAGTTGGCTGCTCAATGCACTTCTGTATGACAATCCAAGATATATATTTCTAATGGAAGATATAATCTTTTCTGTTTCCACAGTTTGAGTAATCTCTCCTTTCTGTTTGGCAAGCTCTATCACCTCTTTCCACTCAAGGCTCTTTCTTTTCTCGTATTCTTGAAACTTCTCTTTCCAATCCGGATAGTTGTCTTTCAGATACAAGATAAATGACATGAAATTGGCAGGAGTGACTGTGCCTTTTGTCATTATAAAAAATGATTTCATACGGCGACCGATGTTTTCTACACGATTATCAATGAAGGTCTTTAATGGTGTCGAGCTTGTAAGTTCAAGAAAGTCTGTAGCATCATTTGTCAAGAATTCAAATACAAACCTATCAACGGCATGATTGAATATATCCTCCTTATTCTTGAAATGATGAAACATATTGCCACGAGAAATGCCAGTAGCTTCCACTAAATCCGAAAATGATACTGCTGCATAACCTTTTTTCAGAAACAGCCTGAACGATTCATTAAGGATAATGTCCCTTTTGCTTATGCTTTCTTTATCTATTTGTTTTTCCATTATTTCATACTTGCTAAATTCAAAACAGAACGTTTGTTCTGTGCTTGTATGTGCAATATTATGCAAATTATTTCAATCCGCCAAATTTTTCTGATGATTTTTCCCGAAAAAGTTTCATTTTTCTCTCTTTATCTTACTTTACAGTGTAAAATAATTGATTATGAGCCTTTTTGATAGCATAATAACAACACTAAAACTTGAATAAATAAGTGCCAATAGAATTAGATGTGAATATTTTAAGGTGTATCTACAATTTATTTCCATAAAACCCCACTGTTTTCATCAGAATATATTATCTTTGCATTATCGAATTGATGTGTTCTTTGAGGCATTGCAGGATAAAGAAATGGAAAGAAACTCGCTCGTTTCCAAGTCGTAACCCATTTATCCTTTATTCGTTCTTAGTTTGTTGATTATCTGAAAGATACAAAATTCTTGAATCTTTTCCGGGCGTAATCGGTTGCGATAAGCATCTTCGCCTTTTCCTCGCTCTCGCTGAGTGGTTCGCGCCCGAGCAACGTGGCATTTCCCGTCTTGGCGAACTCCATCAGTTTGCCGATGAATTCTTCCTGTTCGGGCGTAGGTGGTATGTTATGCAGTATCTCATTTTTCTCGGGTCGGTCGATACCGATGTCCTTGGCTGTGCGAAAGTCGCATATCTCCGCATAAAAGTAGTGGGTATGAATGTAATTGGCTGATTACTAATAGAAAGCAGAATATATGATATAATTAAGGTGAACGATTAAGAAACGAGCGAGTTTCTTTTCCTTTCTTTATTCTGCAATGCTTCAAAGACCAATAGATACGGCAAAGATAGTAACTAAAAATGAAATATCCAACGAACTCAATGGATTTTACCTCTCGTCCACAGTTTTTCATACTATTCATTCCTTTTACAGGGAATTAAGCCTACAAAAATGTTAAATTTACGACAGTTGCGGTTGATTTTCACTGTTTTTCGTATTTTTGCAAAAATTATCAAACAGTTAGCAATATGAACATCATCAAGTCAGTCACCGTATTAGCACTATGTCTCTCATGCGGGCATTTATCTGCGCAGGATTCCACCTTCAAGTTAGGCATCCGTTTGGGTGGCGGCATGTCTGTCACTACTGGTCTGGATAAGATTCTTGTTCCTGAAGACTATTATTCCAATTACAGTTTCAAAGACAAGTGGCAGCTTACGCCAACAGTTGGTGTATTTGCTCAGTATCATGTCGATGGTTCCATCATAGGTGTTGAAGGTGGATTTAGCTATTGGCAGAAGGCTTCACAGCTTGTCTATAATGATAATAAGGAGTTAAACTATAAAGTTACACCTCGTTATAATTGCATTGGCGTATCTGCTCTGTTGAAGATTTATCCTTGGCGCAAAGGCTTCAATATTTCAATTGGAGGACGCGCGGGAGCTAACCTTAATGGCAAGGGCATATCTTACGAGAGTAATCAAGAAGAAAGTAAGTTTACAAACTATCATTTTGCCACTGTCGATGAGACGGAACGTCTAATGAAAGAGAAGTTAACAGGGCAGCCAGATATTGCCGTTGGCGGTGGTTTTGGATATGAAATTGGCAACCACTGGGCTTTAGATTTACGTTACTTTCACGGATTGAACTCTACCATTAAGACAGAACGTAATGACTATAACTGGGCAGAACATTCAACCCATGGACAGAACATAGAGCTAAGTATCAGCTATCTTTTTAAACTTTAGCCCTTATGAGTTTATCTATGAAGGACAAGAGCAACAGAAAAAAACGTTATATTCTGGCAGGAATCTTTCTTGGCATAGCTACTCTTTTTGGTATAGAACGTTGTGTTAATGACGAACCAGAGTCTGTGCAGCGTATAGAACAAAAGACAGCAGACAAGGCTCCATCACAATCTTCTACACCACATGTTTCTTCTTTAGACAAGACAAATGTGCAGAAAGATTCGGGACGTTCATATTGTGTATATAATAAGCTGGGGAATGTGTCCCGAAACGTTACAAGTATCAATACAAGGAGAATTAAAAAATCAAGCAGGACAAGAAAAACTGCTAATGGCAAACATTCCTCGTCAGAGCAGCCTATCCTTTCTCCATCGTTATCAACTGACGTTTCATCTGTAAACGATAAAATAGCCATTAGAAAACATGAGATGAGCGAACCAGACAATGAACCAACAAATCTGGAAACAGGTGAACATGTTCTTGACAACTCTATGAATAGCCAGCCCACCATAGTAGAGGAAATTCCGAAAGATACATCATCTTTGATAACTTATTCTTTTCCTCACTATCACCTTTTTCGGATTGGACTCAGAGCAGGAGTAGGTTATTCCAGCATTTCAGGATTAAGCAGTATTATTGAGAACTATGACATACGCCCTACTTTCACAATGAGTGAACGTGGTGGTATCAGTCCTCGTATTGGTGTCTTTGGCACATGGCAATATCGTAGATTAGGTGCTGAGCTGGGCATTGATTACACCCGTATTCTCAGCAAGCTGACAGAGCATAAGATACCTGAAAATGTAACCGAGACTACACGATTTCATTATAATTTCATTACTCCACAAGTCCTGCTTCGTTTCTATGCTTTCCCAAAGTTCTATATGGGAGCAGGAATTAGTGCCGCTATTCCGTTTGGCAGCCGTAATATCGACTTCACCAATGACCGCATTGGAGAGGTATACCGACAGCAGGCTGAACGTACCCAGGATCATCTGAGAGAATCTGTCAAAGCACGAGTAGTATTCATTCCTACTATAAAAATTGGCTATGTTGATATAAAGAACGGTCTTGAGGCAGGACTGGAATACGGTTTCGAATTTAATGATATGCTCCGCACCAGTGCCAATGACTATGGCTATCAGGAGCGTATGAATAATCTTCAGACTGTCAGCCTTACCATTGGTTACAGTCTTCCTATTGGCAAAGCTAAATAAGCAGCATAACTACAATCATATTAAAACGGTCTTTAAATGAAACATAAATACCTCACAGCAGTTTTCTTCTTTCTATTCACTCTTTCTGCTACTGCTCAGACCCCTGGTGGTGTAGATAAGCCAATGGTATGGTCACACGATTCTACCTCTGTCTGTGTCTCTGCTGGTGCTGGACTTACCTATATAGGCGTAAGTAAGGTATATGGCGAAAAGGAGCAGGCAATATGGTCTCTTGGAAGCGGAAAAGCTATTACTCGTATGCAGACAACTAAACGTGCTGCAAACCTTGGCGATGGTACTTTCATGAATTATGCCAAGGACTCGCTCCCTGAAATGCGACTTTACAGCTATACGACCTCTTCCAATATGGGCAATGGTCAGACGCTGCATATCGGTCGGAATGGGAATACCAAGCTACCTGTAAAGAACCTTGATGGTAGAACTGTTGAGTATGCCGTCTTCGATCGCCGCCTTTCCGATACAGAACGTTGCCGTGTGGAAAGCTATCTTGCATTGAAATATGACGTGACTCTTCGCAGCAGTTACCTTAATTCAAGAAGCGAGGTCATTTGGAATGGTTATACCAACAAAGCCTATAGTCACCATATAACTGGTCTTATCTCAGACAAGGCTTCTGCCTTACATAAGACAAGAGCTAAGAGCTGTGAGGATGATGGTTTTCTTGCAATCAGTATGAGCAAGTCTCTTGAAGATGGTGAGAGTATTCTTTGGGGTGACAACAATGGTAAACTTTCTTTCCGCCAGAGTAAGGCTTACGGCAAGTGGCTCGGGAGACGATGGATGGATACTGCAACACGGATTGACAAGCCTAATGTTGATGTTGTAGCTGATGGAAAGCAGCTACGCCAGATACAGCCTCTTGCAGAAGGCGAGAGCTACTATCTTGCCGTTGATCCTACAGGAACGGGTAGCTTTTCTGTCAAAACTCTAAGCTATCATAAGGCAAATACGACAGTTGGTGACAGTATTGTCTTTAAGAATATACCATTAGGAAAACGTGATGTCTTCACGCTGCGAGCTGCCAAAGATATGTTTACGACAATAGAAGTAAAGCAGCCAACGGAGAAGAGCGGTAGTACAGGAACACTTTCTGTCAGAGTAACAGGTGGTATTGCCCCTTACAAGATGACCCTACAGAGAGACCACATGTCTGTTTTCAACCGTACTACAAGCGACAGCATACAATCTGCTGACAGACTCATAGAAGGGAAATACCTTCTTACGACGACAGATCATGTGGGCAACAAGGCTGAGAATGAGTTTCAGATTTCGAAGACAGGTATCACAGAGATTCCTTCCATGAACCCTTCTGACGGAAGTAGTGACTTCTTTGCAAATGTAAGTGTAAGTCCTAATCCAACGACGAATGGATATGTCGGTGTGCAGGTGGAACTAAGTGAAGCAGCTCCATTGGATATGGTACTCTATACGACGGGTGGAGCTCTTGTCAGTCGTCAGACTAATATGCCTGATACATATTTCTCAACCAAAGTCTATCTTCCACAGACAGGTGTTTACTTATTGACACTGCAAAGTGGTAGCAAAGAAAAGACATTTAAACTGGTGAGGAAGTAAATCTCATTTTTATTTTATAAAATTTTCCAACGCAAGTATATATATTGAGGACCTTTGGGTCTGAAACAAAATAGCAAGAATAATGAAGTATTCTACACATTCACTCCTCCTTCCTTTCCTGTTGCTGGCAGGAATCATACTAAACTCCTGTAATGGTGGAAGTAGTCGTTCTGCTAAAGAAACAGTAATCAGTGATTCTACATGTACTGATACAGTCTCTTCTGTACAAAAAGATAGCATTTCCCGAAAGGCTACTTCCTTACATACACAAGTTAAGGACAGTGTACAGAACTCTTCTGTGAAGAGATTCTCCAAAGAAGTCGCAAGAAAAGAAAAGGGGAATCGTGTAGCTATTCACAAGGCGAATAGGAAATCTGCAAGACTTTTTGCAGACTTAGGCAAACGTACCGTCAGCAAGTTCTTTACTAATTCCGACAGCGATACACTCAATGTTGGGCGTGCTCAGCTTGCCGTTCCACGTGAGGCTATGGCAAAGGGTAAAGTTCTTAGTATTACACCACTTAGAAAAGGTGAACTACCAACCTTGCCTACGGGTATGGTGAATGTTACAGGTGGCTGTGACACCTTAATGGCAAGAACTGATACGGTGTCAGGTTATCGTTTCTTACCTCATGGTAATCACTTCGTCCATCATCTGGCAAGTATCTCAGTACCTTACGACAGCACGTTGATTCCGAAAGGCTATACTGTAGATGATATTCACACCTATTACTATGATGAACTGCACCAACGCTGGACAATGCTCCAGTCAAAAGGTATTGATACTAAACGTGAGGTGGCAATGGCAGAGACATCACACTTTACGGATGTCATCAACGGTATCATCAAGGTTCCAGAGAGTCCCGAAACACAGAATTATGTCCCTACAGGTATCAGTGAGCTGAAGGCTGCTGACCCAGCAGCAGGTATTCAGCAGATAGAAGCCCCATCAGCTAATCAGAATGGTACGGCAACACTGTCCTATCCTTTCGAAGTTCCTGCAGGGCGTAATGATATTGGTGTAAGTGCCGGCTTACAGTACAGCAGTGAGGGAGGCAGTAGCTTTGTAGGCTATGGATGGAGCCTTCCTGTACAGAGCATTGACGTAGAGACCCGATGGGGTGTACCACGTTTCGATGATAAGTCAGAAAGTGAGAGCTATCTCCTCATGGGACAGCAACTCAATGACCGACTCTATCGTAGGACCGACTCTTTGTCACGTCAGACTGACAAGCAGTTCTATCCAATGACTGAAGGCGGGTTCAGTAGGATTATCCGAAAGGGTAACAGCCCGAAGAACTATTACTGGGAAGTGACTGGTAAGGATGGTACAGTCTACAGTTATGGTGGTCATGGTGGTCGTGTCAGTGATGCTACTTCTCTTACCGACACCAAAGGGAACCGTATCAAATGGGCACTTGACCGTGTTACCGATGTTCACGGAAACTTTGCCGCTTTCCATTACATGAAATCTGGCAATAACCTTTATCCTGAACGTTATACATGGACAGGATTCGGGGAGACGGAAGGACTGTATAGTATTGAGTTTGATATTGACTCTATAGCCACAGATCGAAAAGATGTGACGAGTCGCGGAAGACTTGGCATTATGCAAAAGGAAAAAGGGCTACTCCGTAAGGTCACTGTGAAGAATAATGGTCAGCAGCTCCGCAGTTATACCTTAAACTATGAAGAAGGGCCGTTTGGCAAAATGCTGCTAAAGAGCATTGATCAGAACGATAGTAGGGATGGTAAGGTTGCTACACAATCCTTTGACTATTACAATGACCTCAAAAATGGGCTTTTCTCTTCTAAGGCAGAGATATGGAAGGCCGAAGGAGAAGATTACGAAGCATTCCTCAGTCATTCGGTTCGTGGGTGTGATGACAATCTTAGTATTCTTGGTGGTGGAGCTTCAAAAAGCCACACTACGGGTTGGGGAACAATGGTAGGTATTGGCTTCGCTGCTGGAACAGTAAATATTGGTCCATCTTTCTCTAATAGTAAGAGTTCAAATTCAGGTAAAGTTGCTTTTGTAGATATTGACGGTGACGGACTGCCCGATAAACTCCTCAAACGAGGTAACAGACTTTTCTACCGTAAGAACATGAGTGCAGATGGAAAGAATTTACTCTTTGGAAAAACAATATTGATATCAGGAGTAAAGTCTTTCTCTGATGGAAATAGTACCAGTCACTCTTTTAATGCTGATGCAGCTATTGAATTTGGTATTTCAAGTAAACTTAAAGCCTCTGCTGGAATTTCTTATACACATTCAAAAGACCAAGATAAGACTACCACCTATCTTTATGATTTCAACAGTGATGGACTTACAGACATAGCTGTCAATGGTCAGGTCTACTTCAATCATATTGTAGACGGTAAACCTGTATTTAGTCCTGCAAGTAATGTGACTGCTAATCCTATTATTGGCGAAGGAGCACCTATTGATAAGCATTTTATTCCAGACTATAAGGTTATCCGTGACTCCCTGGAAAAGGAATATCCCCTGAATGATGCCGTCCGGATGTGGTGCGCACCTTTTGCTGGCAAGGTCAACATACAAAGTACTATAAAAAAACTTAGCAATCAAGGTGATGGTATCATCTACAGCATTCAACATGAGAGTGATGGCTTCATGGTCCGCGACTCTTTATTACAAGCTGGTAGCAAAACCAACAATCTTAATTGTGATGTAAAAGTAGGAGACAGAATTTTCTTCCGTCTTCAGTCCCGATATGATGGTGAGGATGATAAGGTCCTTTGGAATCCTATAATTACTTATGTCTCTTTACCTGTTGGCAAGGATCGGTATCTGTCAGAAGACTTAAAAACATATAATAGCAAGACTGATTATATAGAGGGTGAAAACAATGTTGCTATATTTAATCGTACTGGTAAGGTTACGCTTCACGCTCCTTATATGAAGGGGAAGACTTCTGATGATGTTACACTTATCGTTACACGATTGGATCATAATGGTGAAACAATTGTAAAACGACTTAAACTTCCTGCTGATAGTGTAGTCAATGGCTCCTACGATTATACTGATAACATAAATGAGAAAGATTCTGTTTCATTCTTCTTTGAAATCACAACTACATCCCCAGTTGATTGGACAAAGGTACAATGGGCAGGTAACTATTTCTATGAGACGGACCAAGACCGTGTACGCTTTGTGGCATCTCGTAGGATGTTTAATAAGCCTGTCAGCATCGCAGAGCGTAAAGACCTAAAACAGGATGCAACGGTACGGAGTAGAAAGTACAGACCAACGCTTTCTATTGTTCCTATGCTCTCTGTCGTACGCAAGGACAATAGAAATGACATAGATACAGCTACTGTCTATCTGACCTTACACAATAAGGATGGAATTCCAGTATTGCATCACACCTGTCGTTTGAAAACATCCAATACGCTCCAAGCAGATACTATCGTAGTTACAGACACAACACTTATCAAACGATTGAGTTTAGGCAAGATAACGGCAACCTTTGCCATAGAGAATGAATTGGCAAGTGTGAGACAGGCTAAAGTAAACTTCCTTCGAGACAGTCTTTCTTATCAGAGTGCAACATCAATGGTAGTAACAGGTGAACAACGTGTACTTGTTGATACATTAGAGGCTTGTGTATTCTCTGGGTATAACTCTGTTGATTATGGAAGGCTCTATCGAGGATGGGGACAATTCGCCTATAATGGCAATAAAGCCTATGCTACCCAGCCAATAGAAGTATCAGCACTGACCATTGACAGGGATAAATATAAGGATATAGCCGAGCATTATAAATCTACACACGATGGCAATCAACTTGCAAAGAGTCTTACTCCTGTCAACGAACAGCGCTTCTTTGTTATGGGATATGATGCAAACAAGAGGATGTATGTTGGTGGATCTGAGCATGTCTTTATCTCTTTAGATACAATCTGTAGTTCTCGTATCGGCGAGGATGCTATTATAATTGACAGTGTTCATTATGCTAAAAATGCGGGCGAATTGTCTGCACCTGTACTTATGAGTGAGTCAAAGAGTAATGGCTATGGTGTAAGCGGTGGAGTTTCTTATGCAGGACTCAGTGGCAGTAAGAATACACAGACTTCTTATAGCAAGGTGGCTCTAATGGATATCAATGGTAATGGTTATCCTGATTGGTTAGAGGAGGTAGATGGCAATATTGTTACTCAATATACCAATGCAACTGGTACACTTGGGGCAGGTCGCATGAAATTAAATGTCAATCGACCAAAATTTAAAGCAAGTTCTTCTACTATAGGAGCAGATGCAAGTCTATCAAAACGGGCTTCGTCAAAGAACGCTTTAGCTATCAGTATCAACCCTAAACCACAAGACGATGAAACTCAAAGTGGAGGTGAAGGTAGGAATTCTTCCAATGGTAATGCTATCTCCAGTGTGTCAGTGAGCGCAAGTGGAAACTTTACTTCTGGAACTTCTCATACAGAAAGTGATTGGACTGACCTCAATGGTGACGGACTTCCTGATATGCTCTTTGATGACAAAGTAAAGTTTGGTCTTGGATATAACTTTACAAATGAAGAGAGTAGCGGTGTTACATCATTGGAGTCTTCTGAAAATAGCACATGGGGTGCAGGACTTGGTACATCCATTGAAGTACTTGGTAATGCCGATATATCCTTTGGCGTCAATGGAACGAAGACAACAACAAAGTACAATGTGTCTTTTATAGATGTTAATGGCGACGGTTTACCTGATATGGTAACTCGTAGTGGTGAAAAGTTCACTATAATGTTGAATACTGGGTCGGGATTTATTCCTTATTCCGAAGAGCAACAAGGTAGTTTCAATGAGTCATTGGCAACGTCCGTTTCTCAATATGGTAATTTTGCTGTCTCCATCCCAATACATATTTTGTTTTTAAAACTAAGGTTTACAGCTAAGGTTACCAAATCTTGGTCAAGTGGCGTTAGTTTTACAAGCGCAGCCTTGAGAGATATTGACGGTGACGGACTACCTGATCTTATCATATCTGATGGGGCAAAGCAGCTTGTTGTTTATCGCAACCTTACGGGCAGAACGAACCTGCTGCGCTCTGTGACACTTCCTTTCGGCGGACATATCAATATCGGGTATGAGCAGACAACTCCAAGTTACGATTTGCCAGGACGCCGCTGGGTGATGTCATCGGTTGAGACGACGGGTGGATACAAAGAGAACGGAGCAATACGAAGCAGGAACACCTTTGAATATAGTGGTGGCTATCGTGACCGCCGTGAGCGTGACTTCTACGGTTTCAAGCAGGTGCGTACCAATCAGATAGACACTGAGAACGGTGACAGACTCTATCGTTACTCCGTACAGACTTATGGTAAGAACAGGGATTACTATGCGCATGGACTTGTTACGAGCGAGTATCTCTATACCGCTGATGGAAAGAAACTGCAGGGTGCTGTCTATGACTACGACCTAAAGACACTCGCCGTTGGTAATAATACGACAGATGCTGTTGTCTTCCCTGCCCTAAAGACACTCGTTCAGAGTAACTTTGATGTAGATAGTGGCGATAGTCTGGCAGTTGCTGTCAGCAATACTTACGATGACTATGGTAACCTGCAGGGATATAAGGAGACAACAACTGACTATAGCTTAGAGGCAAATATCAACTATCATAAGATAGCAGATAAGTATATTGTCAGTGTTCCGAGCCATATCACTGTCAGCAGTAGCGGTAAGACTTATCGTGAACGCAGCACGAAGGTGGACGGCAACGGTGAGATAACGGAGATCATGCTCCATAACGGTGACAAACCTTCTGTCTATAACATGACTTACGATGGCTATGGTAACATCACACGTATGACGAAGCCGGAGAACTACAATCATCAGCGTATGTTCTATGCTTATACGTATGACGACCGCTATCATAGTCTTGTGACAAGTGTCAAGGATGCATACGGCTATAGCTCCAGCACGGCTTATGATGGTCTTTGGAATGCTCCGTCTGTAACGACCGACCTTAACGGGCAGAAGATGGAATACACCTACGATGCCCTGGGCAGACAGATGACTATCCGTGCTCCGTATGAGATAGAGAGCGGTCAGCCGTTCACCATCCGCTTTGAGTACTTCCCTGCAGAACGTAAGGCGCATACCATCCATTATTCCAAGGAGGGGAACATTGACACCTATACCTTTGCCGACTCGCTGATGCGTGCCGTTCAGACGAAGCAGACGGGTGTGGTTTGGTCTGGTGGCAGCAATCAAAAGGTCTCCATCGTCAGCGGGAGGGCTGTTATCGACGCCTTCGGACGCAGCATTGCGGCTTATTACCCAATGACGGAGAGCTATGGTAACATCGGCACTTACAACCACGCTACAGGTGATCTGCAGGCAAAAACGGAGTATGATGCGCACAACCGTACCACGAGTGTTACGCTTGCCGACGGCAGTGTGACACGTACGGCTTATACTGTCGGCAGCCATGACGGTGAACCGATGCTCCAGACAACAGTCACGGATGCACTGGGACGACATGCGGAGAGCTATACCGATGCCAAGGGGCACAACCGTGAAACGGTGCAGCATGCTCGTGGTGAGGATATCACGGTGAAGTACAGCTATGACCCTGTCGGTCAGGTGATTACGGTTCAGCATCCTAACGGTAGGGAGACGAAGTATGCCTATGACTTGCTTGGTCGCAAACTGATGGTGAACCATCCTGATGCTGGTGAAACGGATATGACCTATGATGCGGCAGGTAACCTCCTGACGAAGCTTACGGCAGAGCTTAGGAAGTCGATATCTGACAAGGGTTACATCTCCTACACTTACGACTTCGAGCGACTCCATGAGGTACTTTATCCAGAAAATCTCTTTAATCGTGTTACTTATACCTATGGTAAAGCTGGCGATAAGTATAATCGCGCTGGTCGTCTTGCCCTCGTTGAGGATGCGAGTGGCGGTGAAGCGTATTATTACGGCAGACAGGGTGAGGTGACGAAGACCGTCCGTACGGTCATGGCGAGCGTGGCGGATATTAGGACTTATGTCTATGGTGCTACCTATGATAGTTGGAACCGTGTGCAGTCGATGACTTATCCTGATGGTGAAGTAGTTACTTATCACTACAATGCTGCTGGACAGGTGGAGAGCCTGACGAGCAATAAACAGGGACGTCAGAGCGTTATAGTTGACAGGATAGGTTACGACAAGGAGGGTCATACGGTCTATACGAAGCTCGGTAATGGCACGGAGACTACCTATACCTACGATAAGCAGCGTGAACGTCTGCAGGTGATGAACCTTACAGCGGACGGTCAGACTGTCATGGAGAACAGGTACCAGTATGATGCTGTGGATAATATCCTTGGTATTACGAATGCCGCCAACCCAACGTCGCTGACGAAACTCAACAAGGCGAAGCTGGGAGGAAGGAGTTTGCATACGTATGAGTATGATGAGCTGAACCGTCTTATTCATGCAAGCGGTAAGGCTAAGCGTGCATCGTATGACATGGTGATGTCGTTCGGACGGATGAGTGAACCACTGACAAAAGTTCAGAAGGTGGACTCAACGACAACTGCGAAGTCTTATAACTTTGCTTATAAGTACGAGGACAGTAACCATCCGACGGCTCCAACGCAGATTGGTCATGACCATTACACCTACGATGCCAATGGTAATCCAACGCTGGTAACGAACGACTCTACCAACACTACCCGTGAGATGTATTGGGATGAAGACAACCGCCTGATGGTACTCTCTGACAATGGTAAGACGAGTCGTTACACTTACAATGCTGTTGGTGAACGCATCATGAAGAGTTACGGTACGATGGAAGGTGTGTATATCAATGGTGCACCGCAGGGTATCACCTTCCACGAGACGGACAACTTTACGCTTTATCCGGCAAGTATCCTCTCTGTCAACAAGAACAGATTCACGAAGCATTACTTCATTGGTGACAAACGAGTTGCTTCAAGGATAGGGACAGGTCTTTTTAATAACGTCTATGGACGCAACGGATCATACGTAACCGCTGGTCAGCAGGACTATGCTGAACGTATGAATCAGATTCAGAAGCAGAAAGAGGCATACTATAAGCAGCAAGGCATTGCCCCTGGAGTACCTACAGAGAAGGGTGCGTATGGTGATCCAGAGAACAC
>NZ_LR027822.1:54716-62495 GCF_900607215.1 Prevotella rectalis | reverse complement strand
TAACCGCTGGTCAGCAGGACTATGCTGAACGTATGAATCAGATTCAGAAGCAGAAAGAGGCATACTATAAGCAGCAAGGCATTGCCCCTGGAGTACCTACAGAGAAGGGTGCGTATGGTGATCCAGAGAACACTGGTGTAGGGTATAATGCCGTCCTCACAGAACTCGGTAACCATGATGTGCCACAGGGTTGGATTCAGACTCCACGTCCCAACACCACACCGAATACCAACCCCGGTCCACCTGTAAGCTGGAATGACCCAAGTAACCCTGATGACCCACAGGCTGGTTATGGCTATATTCCAAACGACACTACGAAAGAGGAAACCTTCTTCTATCACAGTGACCACCTCGGCTCAACATCTTACATCACAGATGATAAGGCCAACATCACCCAGTATGATGCTTACCTACCATACGGTGAACTCCTTGTAGACGAGCACTCATCGAGTGAAGACTTACCGTATAAGTTCAATGGTAAGCAGTTTGATGAGGAAACAGGCTTGTACTATTATGGTGCAAGGTATATGAACCCTATGTCGAGTATTTGGTATGGGGTAGATCCGTTAGCTGAGAAATATGCAACGACGGGAGGATATGTCTATACGTTGGATAATCCCATAAGATTAATAGATCAGAGAGGCAAACGTCCATCAACTGCTGAAGCTGCTCTTATATCCAAACATGTTTATGGGGGCGATGATGCTACTACAACTCGGAAAGACCTACGAGCTTCCGGGTGGAAAATTGTAAAGGGAGTGGATAAAATTACGAAAAACATTAATGATGTATTGTTAAATAGTGAATCTGATAATGGTTATAAAGCTCAATTATATAAAAGAACGAATCATGGACATGTAGAATTTGTTTATGCTTTTGCTGGTACAGACGATTGGAGTGATGTTGTTGACGACATAGACCAATACTATGGAGGAAGCCCAAATCAGTACAAAATGGCAGTTGCAAACGCAGAGATATTATCAAGTATATTGAAAGAAAAGTATGGCAATAATGTAGATTTTACATTTGTTGGTCATTCTCTTGGTGGTGGAGAGGCGGCAGCAGCAAGTATGGCAACTGGTTTTGATGCAATTACATTCAATCCAGCAGCTGTAACAAGTGATGATTTATTAGGGAATCCTAGTCATATTACCAATAATATCGCATTAGGAACGAAATTATTTACTATTTTTGGAAAAGACGTTTATTATGGTGGGGATATGTTACATAATTTCCAGTCAAATACTAATGTAGATATACCAGGTGCTATAAATTACATTCAACTTGGGACTGGTGCAACTCATACGATTGATGATTTCTACAACTATTTTTATAAGGATCGTGACGAATAAACTATTTGTATTTTCTTTTCTTGTTCTGTTAACATCGTGTGGTTTACCTTATGTACACAAGGTTCAACTAACTAAAGATGACTTATCATGGATTGACCATTACCATGATACAGATACACTTGTGTTCACATCAAACAAGGGGGTGGATACGTTAACATTAATTTCAATGCGAGTTTCAAACCCAAGGAATACCTTTGTATTTGACCCAGAAGGTGTTAGATGGTATGATGGCTCCCATGAATTTCATGGGAATGCATATGTTGAGATGAAATTAAGACATTCCGGTACATCATTTGTCGTAGGATTTTATATTCGAAGAAATAAAAATACAGATCCTCTACGTTATAGCATAATATTTGGTGAAAAAAGCACTTCATATGAAAATGTCCAATTTTCTCAATATCAGATACATGGATGTAAATTAGATAGTTGCCTTGTGATTAATTCAAACAACATGAATAATAATTTAGGTGATCAGCCTCATCTTGAAGTAAAGTCTATTGTTTGGAATAAGTCATTGGGGCTTGTCCAATATGAACTAAATCATAATATCATATATACAATAAAGATGTGATGTATCATATAACTAGAATACCTATTTATATTCAGAACTGATAACACCGAGGTACTCTTTTCAGCCTTCCCCTTCTTCCAATCGAACTTCGATGAGGCAAGTGTCAACTGCCTGACCACGAAGGTAGGAACACTTATGATGCGGCAGGTAACCTCCTGACGAAGCTTACGGCGAAACTTAGGAGGTCGATATCTGACAAGGGTTACATCTCTTACACCTACGACTTCGAACGGCTGCATGAGGTGCTTTATCCTACTTCGATAATCAGTATTAACAAGAATCATTTTACGAAGCATTACTTTATTGGTGACAAACGAGTTGCTTCAAGGATAGGAACGGGTCTGTTTAATAACGTTTACGGAAGAAACGGCAGTTATGTCACCGCTGGTCAGCAAGACTATGCAGAGCGTATGAATCAGATTCAGAAGCAGAAAGAGGCATACTATAAACAGCAGGGCATTGCCCCAGGTGTACCTACAATGAAGGGTGCGTATGGTGATCCGGAGAATACAAAACGAGGATATAACTCTATCATTGACACACTCGGTAACCACGATGTGCCACAGGGTTGGGTTCAGACTCCACACCCCAACACCACACCGAATACCAACCCCGGTGCCTCAATCTCATGGAATGACCCGAGCAACCCTGATGACCCGCAGGCTGGATATGGCTATATTCCAAATGATACTACACGTGAAGAAACCTTCTTCTATCACAGTGACCACCTCGGCTCAACGTCTTACATCACAGATGATAAAGCTAACATCACGCAATATGATGCTTACTTGCCATACGGCGAACTATTAGCTGACGAGCACAGTAGCAGTGAAGAACTACCCTATAAGTTCAACGGCAAACAGTTTGATGAGGAAACCGGCTTGTACTATTATGGTGCAAGGTACTTGAATCCTATGACAAGTTTATGGTATGGGGTGGATCCGTTGGCAGAGAAGTATGCTAATATATGTTCTTATACCTATTGCCATGATAATCCGATTAGGCTTATAGATCCTACTGGATTATATGATGAAGATACTGCTAAGAAAGTAGCCTCAGAAAGGGGTGCACAATACCACAAAGATAGCGAAAGTGGGGAATGGTTTGTCGCTATGGACGAGACAAGAACAAAGGCATATACAACAGGTGGAACGTTAACAAGGGATTTTGGGCCTAAGAAGTTACCAATAGCTGACAATATGATAGTTAATGATTTTTCAACCCCCATAGCAGGTTTTGCCGATATTGCAGCATATAAAAGGACAAAGGATCTTTCTAAAATGTATAATTCCATGTTTACTCAATATTTATATAATGGAAGATTGACTCAAATAGATCAGACAGGTAAAATATGGAGAAACGCAAATACTTCTCGGCTTGTCAATCAAACTTTAAGTAAGAAGCTCCCTGTGTTTACAAGGTATTCTAACATTTTTGGACGGGCTGCAGCGGTACTTACAACAATAGATATTGGAGGGAGTATTTATAAGGGTATCACTTCTAATACTATCCAAGATCAATCATATTATTTAACAGAAGGAGTTCTAAAAACGCCTTCTTATATCCCCTATTTTGGTACTCTATGGGGATTAGGCTTTGATAAGGCTGTTCGTCCAACTTGGGAAAATGGTGCTAAGAATATAGACAATGCTATAAAACATGGGGCTGATCCTGCTATTATTTTTATTATACCAGGACTAGGATATGTTCCTTCTACAAAATAAGCGTTATTATGGAATATTCATATTTTATAAAGAGAAATATCAAGTTTTTTAATAATAATGGATATACTCTATATCCGAACGGGAATCAAGTCTATAAACGAATAGGTGATTATGATGTTCTAATCACTGATTATACAGGGAAAAAACTATCATTAGACCTTCTGATCGTCTTTGAACTTTGGATAAAAAATAATATAACAGATGTGCTTATCTTTAGAAAAATGTATAAGAGAACTTTTTTTTGTCCTAAAATGGAAAAGATTGATAAAGAAATAGCAAAAATAATAGAAGAATTCTAGTCTTCGAACCATATGTACAGCTGATCAATAAAATTTATACCCTGTACCTATAATGCACCTATGACAGCTGGAACCGGGTGCAGACGATGACTTATCCTGATGGTGAAGTGGTTACCTATCACTACAATGCTGCAGGACAGGTGGAGAGCCTGACGAGCAATAAACAGGGACGTCAGAGCGTTATTGTTGACAGGATAGGTTACGACAAGGAGGGTCATACGGTCTATACGAAGCTCGGTAATGGCACGGAGACTACCTATACATATGACAAGCAGCGTGAGCGTCTGCAGGTGATGAACCTTACAGCGGATGGTCAGACTGTGATGGAGAACAGGTACCGTTATGATGCTGTGGATAATATCCTCGGTATTACGAATGCCGCCAACCCAACGTCGCTGACGAAACTCAACAAGGCGAAGCTGGGAGGAAGGAGTTCGCATACGTATGAGTATGACGAGCTGAACCGCCTTATTCATGCAAGCGGTAAGGCTAAGCGTGCATCGTATGACATGGTGATGTCGTTCGGACGGATGAGTGAACCGCTGACAAAAGTTCAGACGGTGGACTCAACGACAACTGCCAAGTCTTATAACTTCGCTTATAAGTATGAGGACAGTAACCATCCGACGGCTCCAACGCAGATTGGGCACGATCATTACACCTACGATGCCAACGGTAATCCAACGCTGGTAACGAATGACTCTACGAATACTACCCGTGAGATGTACTGGGATGAAGACAACCGCCTGATGGTACTCTCTGATAACGGCAAGACGAGTCGTTACACTTACAATGCTGCTGGCGAACGCATTATGAAGAGTTACGGTACGATGGAGGGTGTGTATATCAATGGTGCACCGCAGGGTATCACATTCCACGAGACGGACAACTTTACGCTTTATCCGGCAAGTATCCTCTCTGTCAACAAGAACAGATTTACGAAACATTACTTCATTGGTGACAAACGAATCGCTTCAAGGATAGGAACGGGTCTGTTTAATAACGTTTACGGAAGAAACGGCAGTTATATCACCGCTGGTCAGCAGGACTATGCAGAGCGTATGAATCAGATTCAGACACAGAAAGAGGCGTATTATAAGAAGGTGGGTGTAGCTCCTGGTGTACCGACAGAAAAGGGTGCGTACGGTGATCCAGAGAACACGGGTGTTGGATATAATGCCGTTCTCACAGAACTCGGCAACCATGATGTGCCACAGGGGTGGATTCAGACTCCACGCCCTAACACTACACCGAATACTAATCCCGGTCCACCTGTAAGCTGAAACGACCCAACCAACCCTGATGATTCACAGGCTGGATATGGTTATATTCCAAATGACACTACAAAAGAAGAGACCTTCTTCTATCATAGTGACCACCTTGGCAGCACGTCTTATATCACAGATGATAAAGCCAACATCACGCAGTATGATGCTTACCTTCCATACGGTGAACTGTTAGTTGATGAGCACAGCAGTTCCGAAGACCTGCCGTATAAGTTCAACGGCAAGGAACTTGACGAAGAAACGGGGCTGTACTATTACGGAGCCAGGTACATGGACCCCAAAATCTCCATGTGGTTGGGGGTAGACCCATTAATGGAAAAGTATACAAATGTCAGTGGATATGTTTTTTGTCATAGTAATCCAATAGTTAGAATTGATCGTGATGGATGTGCAGATTATTTTAGCATTAGTGGCAAGTTCATTAGATCGGATAAATCAAAAGATAAAAATATATTGCTGTCCGGTAAAACTTTTTTGGGGCTATCTGTGTTAGTTAAAATAGACTTAAACTTATTATTTCTTAGAATTATCGGTTATTTTAGGTCTTTTCTTGTCAAAATAAGTGCATTTTATAATGCTTACAGTTTGAAACTGAAAACCAAGCCCCAGGATGAGTAAAACGGCTGCAATACCGATGGATAAAGAGATACAGAGCTTTCAGTTAATTTTTACCGGACAGCAATAATAAAAATATCTACATAAGAACTTCTTCTGGTAACGTTTTATTATCTAAATATAATTTCAAGAGAAATTTACGTGCTATGATGCGTATTACGTATCATTATGCTAAGGAAGTTGGGTTAGAAGGTAAGGCTAAGTCTATTGGTGTAAAATCAATGAAGTCGAATCCTGAGGGAGAATTAGCGATAACAACATATGATAATAGGATAAGAGTCTCTACTGTTAATGGGCATTTTAAAAAATCAATGGACCAAATATATAATTTCAGAAGTACATTAGCACATGAAGGCTTTCATATAGATACTCCAAATGGAGTAGATGAAGAAGTTCTTGTAATCATGAAAGAGATGAGTAGGAAAGAATTTGGAAAAACAACACGGTCTTTTAAAGATAATACAGCTGGATATCTTCAAAAAGAATTGGAAAAGTTGTATGCTGTATCAGGTCGTAATTTTTATAAGGTGATAGGTAAGGCACAAAAAATGTTAAATAAATATGGGGCTAAAAGTAGTTATGAATTTATAGAAGGAGGAAATAAGATTCATTTTTGACAATAATGAAACATATACATATAATAAAATTATTGCTAATATCCTCATTATTAGTATCATGCCGAAATAATAATGTTAAAGAGATTCTAACTGGGGATAGATATAGATATTGGTATAATGAGAGTGATACAATACTTAATCTTCCTTTATACTTTATTTTTAACAAAGATGGACAATTGCAAGTAAAAAGTCAAGACGAAAGGGGGAGATTACAGGACTTTGTTTTCTCCCATGATGTAGAATGGGATCATCGTTGGAGTATAAAAAATGACACATTACTATATATGGGATTGTATGATAATTATTTCGTTATATCAAGGTATAATGATTCTATTGTCACCCTTACACAGAATAACCAGAATATAGTATTACATGCGATTAGAGATCCTCGTATGTTTATACAAAACATTCACGCTAAGAGAAAAAATATTATCGATAGTATTCAATGTATAAATTATGATATGCGAATTGATAGAATATGCCCTAATGGCAACAATTATATTCTAAAAGATATTTCTTCCTCAGTTGAGATAAGCAAAGCAGATATGAATATCATAACTCCCCAAAGAGGAGACCGTTTAGTCAAAGAAAAGAATTATGTATTGTTGAATAGAATAACTAATGATTCAATTTATCTATATCGATATACTGTTTCAGGAGAGCATCCAGTTTTATCGATTCTCCAAAGTGGAGAAAAAAAGAATTTCATACAAAGAAATATTACTGTCCGCTAAACATAGAAATCCTCATTCCAACTCATTGAGACACAATAGTTCGGATGACAGCATGTTAGTGACAAGCCCCCTTATTCATTTTCTGTTACCTCGGGTGGCGATTCAGCCGCTGCTTCAAGCATGAGTTTCATGTCGGCATCCGGCATGTTGAAGAAATTATTCATGTTGAGGTATTCCATAAGTACAATGCGCACCATAGTAGCCAGCCCTGAGAAACTCCACCGCCTCTGCAATGAGCTTTGCAGCAGTGACAGTAATAGATTGGCAATGAGTGTAACCCAAATCTGTATCTTGATGGCGTTGGCACTCTCCCCATAGAAGTATCTAAGCGGGAAGTTCTGTTTTATCTGCTTGAAAAGAGTCTCTATCTGCCACCTCCTGCGGTAGATGGCTACGATAGTCTCCATGGACATGTCAAAGTCGTTGGTAAGCAAGGACACCAACTTTGGCATCTTTCCTTTCTTGATATCCACATAGGTGATGATACGCGCTATATGGTTGATACCGCCCTTCCTGAACACCACCACCTGCTCACGATATTCCATCAGCCCATCCTCGTTCATATCCATGCAGTCTGC
>NZ_LR027822.1:50945-54710 GCF_900607215.1 Prevotella rectalis | reverse complement strand
TTCTTAGGAGAGAAGTACAGGTCGCGCTCGATGCCCAGCCCATGAATCTTCACTTCCTCCATCTCGTCAAGCGACATATTGCCCAACTCCCAGCCGTAGCCCATCGTGACAGCACCGAAACCTATACGGTTCTTAGGGTCGTACTCCAAAAGATAAGCCGTGTAAGCTCCCATCGGGAAGAAATAACGTGCGTAGGCGACCTTATCGCCTATCAATCCTTTCTCTGTGCTGTACAGTTTAGGTAGTCGCTTTCTAATACTGTCGGGCATCAGATTATAGGCGTTATTTGCCTCCTTGTCCGTTTTTGGGTCCTCTTTGGGCAAATCAACCGTTATTCCTAACTTATGCAGTTGCTTCTCGGCTTCTTTCTGCCGTTCTTCCTCCGTCATAGGTACGCCTGTTTCATAGAGTTTGCGATCAAAGAGTTGCTCAACTTCCAAGGAGAGCTGTGTCCTGATACTCTCCGCCATATCATCAATGCTGCCATCGAAGCGATACTCCCATGTAGGCTTGCCGTAGGGGTCTGTACCCATCGTGCGCTCCGTGGCAATGGTGCGATGAGAAATGTCCTTCCAATCTCCTACAAAAAGAGAGTTATGCTTGAAGATGACTGAAGACCCTTCTTCCTTGGGAACAGAAACAGTTTCTACGAACTGCTGCTCAATGCCCTCGCTGATTTCTTTACCCGTCTGCTTCTGTAGGACGATGAGGTCACTGCCTACGTCCGTTCCTGCATTGTCAGAAAACATACCCGATGGCAGTCGGAGAGCGGAGATAAGGCGGCTGTTCTGCATCAGATAACGACGTATGGCTTCATTGCGGGGACTGTCCAATACACCCTGCGAGGTGATGAATGCCAGTAAGCCACCTTCCTTGATGCAGTCCAGACCTTTCACGAAGAAGTAATTGTGAATGGCACGTGTGGACTCACGTTTAAGAGTGTCCTTACCTTTGCTATACTCTCGGTCATAGACCATGAAATCCCCGAAAGGAATGTTGCTTGTAACAAGGTCGTATTTGTCCTTGCCTTCCAGTTCTCCAATAGCTTCAAAAGGCTCGTTTCTAACGAAGATGTTTCCTTTTCCATACGGGTGCAGGGCTTGGCTGATACGAGCAGTGAGCAGGTCTTTTTCCATTGCATCTACAACACCCGCTTGCTTTGCAAAGGTCTCAGCAAAGGCACCCATACCCATAGAAGGGTCTAAACATCGTCTTATCTGCAGGTTTGTGGAGGCAAGTGCGTCCGATATAGCAGACACGATACGGGTATCGGTATAGAAGGAAGTCAGTACACTTGCCTTGATGCTCTCCCAATACCGCTTGGCGGTGTTAGCATCTAAGGCTTCACGGTAAATCATCTGTTTTAGCCTTTGGGTTGGCTCGAAGAGTTGTTGCTCCGACTGGTTCCAATAGCGTAGGTCATCGGGGCTATCACATCGGTTCAGCACGCATTTCAAGCCACCGAAGCCCTGATAGCCACGCAATATGTCTTTCTCGGCTTCGGTGGCTTCACGGCGTTCTTTTTCCAAGCGAAGCACAACACGGATGGCTTCTGTGTTGGCTTCAAGGACGTTTTTCTTATTGTATGCCATAGTATTTTCTTTTTAATTACGGAGGAAAAAGGTCGGAAGATAACAGTATATCACCTTCCGACCTGTTCTGTTCCGCTTTGTTTCTATAGGGATTATCTTCCTCGTTGTTTTTCTTTCCTGTTTTCAAATTCAAAAGAAGTGGTGTAATCTTCATTAAGGACAAGTCGGGCGTTGAACTTTTTGCCTGCCTTACTGATCAATCCTTTGAGAATGGGTGTACGTCCTGTGGTTAGCAAATCCCGGATGTAGTTCTCGGTGAGCAGCGTGCCACAAACCTCACGGAAGATATGAAAGTCACAGCCCTCATGTCTGCATTTGGCAACCTTGGCATAGATGCCCACGCTCTCAGTGCCACACTTGGGGCAGCGATAGGTGGGATAAGACTTCTGTTTGGGAGCCAGCGAGAGGAGTTCCTCGCAGATGGTACCAACGTAGGAGTTGATGCCTTGTGCGAACTTTTCGGGCGGCATTTGTCCTGCTTCAATGGCGGCAAGTGTCAGTTCCCAGCTCCCTGTCATCTCCGCATTGGCGATTCGCTTGTCCTTGACAATCTCATAGACAGCCAAGCCTTTTTCGGTCGGTATAATTGCTTTCTTGTCCCTTCGGATATAGTCACGCAGGATAAGTGTTTCGATGATGTTGGCACGGGTAGCTGGTGTTCCTATACCGCATTCTGCCATAGCTTTTTTGCTTTCTGCATCCTCGACCTCTTTCCCAGCATTCTCCATTGCTGAAAGTAAAGTAGCTTCCGTATAGAGAGGTTTTGGCTTGGTCTTATCCTCGGTGATTTCTGCATCAAGTACAGGCAAGTTTTCTCCCTCTATCAGGTTTGGCAATGAAGACAAAACCTGTTCTTCACCCCCTTCTTTCTTTTCAGCTTCCGCTTCTTTACCTTTCTGCACGGCTTTCCAACCCAAGGAGATTTGTCGGCACGCTTTCCAAGCAAAAGTGCTGTTGCCGTCCGTGAAACGAACCAGCATACGCTCTTCCTCTGAATCGGGAGAAAATGCTTCGATGAAGCGATTGACCACCATTTGATAGATAGTTGTTTCATCTGCCGACATTCCTGAAGGCGTTTCCCCAGTAGGAATAATGGCGTGGTGGTCAGTAATCTTTGCGTTGTCCACCGAATGGCGGTTTAATGGTGTTTCTATCGTTTCTCCTATTTTGCGCAGTAGGGCGGGTACTTCCTCGAAAACATCCTCACTGATGTATCGGCTGCCTGTGCGGGGATAGTTCATAGAATAATGACAATGAAAGAAGAAAGGGCAAACACGAACGGAAACACTTGAACAATAACAACTTATGCACTTTTCTGCATTTTGTGATATGGCAAGATTGAGCGAAAAACGGCAATAGTTCCGTTACCAACTCGTAACCCATAGGGCACAAAGCAAAAAGGGGTTACGAATTGAATATAAACAACTGTGGCATAGGTTTTTATTCCTCATCTTTCATTTTTCTGCATAGCTCAAGAACTCTTGTTCGTATGTACCTTTGCAAGCAAAGGAAATTAGAAAAAAATGACAGAAAAATGAAAGAAAACAAACTGAAAGTCTCGTTTTTCACACAGGCTAAACGAGCGGACAAAAAAGGCATGGTGCCGCTTATCGGACGGATAGAACTGGGCAGGAAGCATTCCGCCTTTTCCGCCAAAAAGAAAGTCCCATTATCTCTTTGGGATAGCAGAAAGCAACGTCTTCTCGGCAAGAGTGCCATCGCAAATTCTATCAACCGGTATTTGAATGAATGCACTGCACTCATTCATGCACGCTATCGGGAACTTTGCGAAAGTGGAGAGTCATTCACGGCTACGGATGTGCGCAATGCCTATCAGGGACAGCTTTGTCAAAGCGCAATGCTTTTAGAGTGCTATGCTGAGTACCTCACACAGATTCATGAAAGAGTGGGCATAGACCGGGCAATGAAAACACTGGAGCTGCGTACCTATCAGCAAACTCTTCTTCGGGAGTATGTGCGTAGGAAATACAAGTTAAGTGATATTCCGCTCATGGAGCTGGATATTTCCTTTATAGAAGGCTATGAATACTTTCTGACAATAGACCGAAAACTGAAACGTGGCAGTATATGCAGTGCCTTGGCTGCATTGAAGGCAGTTGTGAACAAGGCTGTCAAAAATGGCATGATAGACATGTATCCGTTCATTGGTTAC
>NZ_LR027822.1:50342-50934 GCF_900607215.1 Prevotella rectalis | reverse complement strand
TATTACTGTCCGCTAAACATAGAAATCCTCATTCCAACTCATTGAGACACAATAGTTCGGATGACAGCATGTTAGTGACAAGCCCCCTTATTCATTTTCTGTTACCTCGGGTGGCGATTCAGCCGCTGCTTCAAGCATGAGTTTCATGTCGGCATCCGGCATGTTGAAGAAATTATTCATGTTGAGGTATTCCATAAGTACAATGCGCACCATAGTAGCCAGCCCTGAGAAACTCCACCGCCTCTGCAATGAGCTTTGCAGCAGTGACAGTAATAGATTGGCAATGAGTGTAACCCAAATCTGTATCTTGATGGCGTTGGCACTCTCCCCATAGAAGTATCTAAGCGGGAAGTTCTGTTTTATCTGCTTGAAAAGAGACTCTATCTGCCACCTCCTGCGGTAGATGGCTACGATAGTCTCCATGGACATGTCAAAGTCGTTGGTAAGCAAGGACACCAACTTTGGCATCTTTCCTTTCTTGATATCCACATAGGTGATGATACGCGCTATATGGTTGATACCGCCCTTCCTGAACACCACCACCTGCTCACGATATTCCATCAGCCCATCCTCGTTCATATCCATGCAGTCT
>NZ_LR027822.1:38171-50241 GCF_900607215.1 Prevotella rectalis | reverse complement strand
GATATTCCATCAGCCCATCCTCGTTCATATCCATGCAGTCTGCCAACACCTCGTATTTGAGATTTTTCTTCATCTTGGTGACATAGACGACGTTCCTCTCGGTCAGTTCCTCAAACTTTTCATAGTTAATATATGCACGATCCAGGGCAACGATTTCATCATGCTTGAAATGGCTGGGGGCGAGCATGAAGGAATCGTTGGTAGCGGCAGAGGTGAACTTCACGTCACAGTGAACTCCCTCGTTTGCATGAATGACGGAATGCACTTTTATGCCACCCTTCTTCTTTCCCGTCTTAGGATGACGGCCCACGCCCTTGAAGATGACGTTAGAGAACAGGGTTATCGTGGTGGAATCGATGATTCTCAGACGTTTTACCCATTCCTCCGTACCATTGCGTCGGCTGTCCGAAGAAAGTTTGTCCTTATTGGACTCGTAAAGGTCGTGATACACGTCCTCAAAGAATTTCTCCGAGCGTCTGGCGTTCGCGTCTGACAGGGTACTGCGCTTAGGAACCCTGTCAATGCCTATGTGATGAAGCTTGCGCACCTCAGCCGTCATTGCCGCCTCTATCTCGCGCAGGGAGTCGAAGCGCATGATGACTGCATACAGCATCGTAAGAAGATGGGTGAAGCCATCAAAGGTCTTCACATACCGCTCACCGCCGTTCCGACGGCTTATTTCAACTATTTTATCATGGTCGAGAGATTTTATCAGCTGACCATATACCGGCTGTCCGAAGAAATGTGTACTTTTGCCCATGTTATCTGAGTTTGGAAACAAAAGCAAAGATAACAAAAAGGGCTGATACCTCGTGAGAAGTGTCAGCCCTAATTCATAAAAAATGTGGGATGTTTAGCGGACAGTAATAATTAAAAGCAAGCGTGTCAAGACGAAGACTCCTTTTCGTGTAGTAGTTCTCTCCCCAGCCAAGACCATTATGGAAAGATATAGGGGCAGACGTGCGGGATATGTGTTTGACGTTCCCCCAAGAGACGTGGTTTACAATGCGATGCACCACATACAGAGAAGTATCGGTATGGAAACCCCTCTGACCTTTCACATGGCTCGCCATACTTTTGCTTCGGTCATTACCCTGTCGGCAGGTGTTCCGATAGAAACCGTAAGCGGTATGTTGGGACATACCAATTTGAGAACGACACAAGTGTATGCTGCGGTCAATTCAGAAAGAATAAGGCAGGATATGCAGAAGATTCAACAGCGGATAGAACACACTTTCACCTTAAAATTATAGCTTATGGCACACAGTACATTCAAGACATTGTTCTACATTAACCGTTCCAAACAGAAGAAGAACGGCAGATGCCCGATAATGGGGCGAATCACCATAAACGGGCAACAAGTACAATACAGTATGGGATTGGATGTCAATCCAAACAATTGGGACGCAAAGCATGGCAGATGCAAAGGCGACACTGATGAGATGAAGAACATCAACCGCATACTGACAGAAAAGGAAGGACAGATACAAACCAAATACAATGAGCTGGTTTGGCAAAAGGGGTATGTAAGTGCAGAACTGCTCAAAAATTGTCTGACGGAGGATTCACAAAGCAATGGAATGCTCATGGAAGAGGCAGACCGTTTTATAGAGGAAAAACGCCCTTGTGTGGGAATTTCCATCGCCCAATCCACTTTCCGCAACTACATCTATGACAAGCAGCTCATAGTATCCTTCCTGCTGGAAAAATACGGAATGTCCGATATTGGTTATTCACGGTTGGACTATGGCTTTGTCGAAGAATTGGATTTCTATCTTAAAAGCAAGCGCAGATTATCACCTGCCACCATTCAAATGACGGTTATTTTCTTGAGAAAGCTCATCAGCATCGGACAACAGAAAAAATACATCCGCCGAGACCCGTTTGTGGATTTTAAGGCGGAAAAACCACGTGGCACGAGAAGGTATCTCACAACGGAAGAACTCAAGCGCATTTTGCAAACGCCCATCTTAAACAAGCAGTTCGAGCGAGCAAGGCAACTCTTCATTTTCTGTGCCTTTACGGGACTGGCTCGTGTGGATATGTTGCGACTGACACCTAAACATATCCACCATTATGATGACGGAACTTGTGAGATACGTATCAAGCGACAGAAAACGGACGTGGAAGCCATCATTCCACTTCTGCCCATCGCAAAGGAGATACTTGACATTCATATAAAAGGGAAACAACACGATGATTTGATATTTCCAACATTGAACGTTAGCAAGGCATCTTTCGCCTGTATAAACATTGGTCAGATATGCCAAATTGAGAAGGGCTTGACCTTTCACATGGCTCGCCATACTTTCGCCACGACCATCTGCCTTTCCAATGGTATAGCAATGGAAACGCTCTGCAAGATGCTCGGGCACAGCGACATTGGAACGACACAGATTTATGGAAAAATTACCGACCTGAAAATCAGAGAGGACATGAACCGTTTGCAGGAACATAAAAGTAAGGCTTTTTCTGACTATACGGAAGCTATCGAAAAGCAAAACGCAACAATATTCTAGAAATCAGCAAAAATTTATGTATGAAAACAGATAATAGCAAAAAGGAACTTTCCTATTTTCGATTGAAGTTGGAAAGCTATATGAGTGAACATCATCCCGAAAGAATGAGTGATATGGAGTTTATCACGGCAAGAGCCGACATGGCACTGACCGCCTACTGCGATGCCGTGGCGCAAGGCTTTAATCATTTAGAAGCAGAAAGAATAGCAAGTGAAGTGCTTTTCAGTGGACTGCATTTCTCAAAGTACGATACCCTTGTTTCTGTCTTGGAGGACGAGTTTGAGAGGGAACTTCCTGCACCGCTCCCCGAGAGGCTTTCACTTTTATTGTTGGCGAACAAGGCTGTTCAAGCCACATTCGCTGGGTACGAACTGACGGACGCATTTGCCGCAAGCGGACAATACGACCGTCTTTACACCGAACTGACAGGCACGATAGTGCTGCTCATCGAGAGCAACAACCTGCCAACGGTCAAACTGGCGGAGGAAGCAAGCCCAAAGGCGTTGTAGGCAAAAGCAGACGCAAAGCCCCTGAAGCCGTTTCTTATCGTGCAAAGGTACAACGGCAGCCTATCTGCCCTGACAAGGTCGAGTCCTGCGGATGGAGAGAAGAATCTCCACCGCAGGATTTTTCTTTTTCAAGGCGGTACTACAATTCTCAATATCCGTGCGGTCGTATTTATCTCTCCCAACCTTGCAGGGCAGGGCTGCCGTAGAGAGATAGGCACGACAAGAATACGGCATACTCAGGCTCTTTGGACGCAAAAGCGAATTATAGAAACAATAGTTAGAACTAACGATTGTCTTGACAATCTTATTATATGACAAGCCTTTTTTTGTACAACTTATTGTCTGTACAATTTGTTGTCATAACAATTTGTTGTCATAACAATTTGTTGTCATAACAATTTATTGTCAAGACTATCTGTTGTCAAGACAAACTATCGTCAAAACAAACTATTGATAGTTCGACATCTCGATTTGTCGAACTATCGAACTGTCGATAGACCAACAAATATGCAATAAAAGGAAAGAGCCGGCACCTCATCTCATTACCGCAATAACGCTGAGGAATTTTCTCGTGGTCTTTTCTCTTGTTTTCCTAACATTTCCCTGCTTTTCCTCATTTCTTGCAGCGGTACTTCCGAGGGTTTACTTTTGCACTCGATAAGTACGGCAATGGACTGCATAACAGTTTGTTTGCCGAGCAACAACAAAGTAATCAAAACAAAATTAAGGCAATGAAACTCATTATTATCGACCGCAAAGCGTGGGAGCGACACCACTCCGAATTTGCAGACTTTATCCACAGTATCGAACAACTCATCGGCAATCCGCCCGAAAAGGACGAATGTCTTGACAACGAAGCCGTGTGCAAGCGTTTGGGCATCAGCAAGCGTACCCTGCAATCATACAGAGATACGGGGAAAATCCCTTTCTCAATGATTGGACACAAGTGTTATTACAAGGAAAGCGACATCATGGAGATACTGAACTCAAAAAATGAATAAACTATGGCAGAGAACGAAATCATTACACAGCAAGACCCTCAGATGCAGATGTTTGCACAACTGATGGAGGGTATCTTAAAGAAACTGGAGCGGTATTGCGCTACCGCCCGTCCGATGCTGGGCGGAGAGGTTTACCTCACTGGCGAGGAGGTTTGTAGCCAATTACGGCTCAGCACACGCACGCTCCAAGAGTACAGAAACTTAGGAACGCTTCCTTTCTACAAAATCGGAGGGAAGATACTCTACAAGCAGAGCGACATACAAACAATGCTTGAAAGGTATTATAATCCAATACCGCAAACAGGTAAGTTATGAGTTAAGTTAAGAAATCAGTCGCGACTTAAGTCAAATGGTCAGTTATGACTTTGGTCAAAAAATTAGTTTCGACCTAAGTCAAAATTAACTTTAGTAAAAAATATGTCAGCTCATAAAGTCAGTAAGTCAAGAAATTAGTCTAAACTTATCTCTTGACTTACTTTTTGAACTTTGAACTCTCGTCTATTAAAAGCACCCCAGAAAGGTTACTTTATGGAACATAACAAACTGTCTCTTTCTTTATACAGGCAAGGTGTGTCTTTGTACCACAAATTGCCATTTGTACCACAAAGACCCTTGCCCCGAAAGGGGATTAAATCACTCCAAAGTCGTGATTAGAAAGCAATGAAAAAGCAGAAACAAAAGAAGCCAGACGGCAGATGTGCCACCTGCCCACGATGGGACAGATGGCACATCAGGATACCTAATTCCGAAGACCAGCAGAAGCTTATCAGACTCTACCGCAAGTCGGGAGCAAAAACGAAAAGTGATTTTGTCCGAACAAGGCTTTTAGGTGAAGCCTTTAAGGTCATCACCCAAGACCCTGCAAAAGAGCCTTACTTGGAGAAACTCTCCGAAATCGTCTCCATGACTCATAAGATAGGCATGCTATACAACGAAGCCGTGAAAGCCCTCAATACTTATCATTCTGTCGCCACTGCGCAACAACTGCTCAGTAAACTCGAAACCTATTCCCAACTTCTTATCAGATTCCAACATCAAGTAGTGCAACTGACAAAATCTCTTGAGAGTAAACAAGAATGAATGCTGATAAATCATAATACCCAACGTTAGTATCGTGCTGTGATTGCCCAATCCCTCTTTGGTCAGTTATCAATGTTAGGAAGATAGGCTTTGTATGTGTAGTCGCTGATAAAACGCTTCCGGCAATTCTTACATCATTAGCGTTGTTTACCTGTTACTTTACCTCTTTTGAGAATATTGTTTGAGTGGCGATGCGGACATTGAAACTCAACTCCCAATCTGGAGCATAAAGTGCCGAAGCATTCTCGTAAGCTCATTTTTCCTTTGTTTTGGGTTACAAAAATAGCAAAAGGCAGAGAATTTTCCCTACCTTTACGCCTATTTTATAATCAAATTGATAATCAGATGATTATTTCAACAACTCCCAATTTGGAGCATTACCCGAAATTTGTTATATTTTAGAACTCTGTTATTCAAAGATATTCTGAATTTGTCGAATTCACGTTAATTAGAATAGTCATCTATCTGAAATAATATCCAAGAACGCTTGTCAGTTTTGAATAAATATCTCATATATATTCCCGAATCATAGCCCTTTAAGATAACAGTATGCGCCATTGTATCAACCTTTAACATTATTTTTTGCCCTTCTATTATAGAATCGTTGAAATTTGTATATATCCAATCACTCTTGCTGATATGAAGGATCGAGTCTGTCTCTTCATAATCATAACCTTTATATATAATTTTCAACGGAAACAAAATGTGTTTCCGTTGAAAACATGAGTCTGACGCGAACTTTTTGAAAAAATCATAAAAAGTTGTTTTTCCTGTCACATTTCTTTTTAGTGATATCACAGCCCTATCCTTTAAAACTTGCTTTTTATTATTTGGTTGTGCACAGCTTATTAAACAGAGGAAAACAAATAGTATGTAAATAAACTTATTCATAATATATGATAACTTGATTTTTATGAGACGGGATTATATTACAATCCCGTCTCATTTTTTATTGCTCTTGTTGCGTGGAATTAGGTAAATTAATCTCTTTAGGAATATTTATAATCGGGGGGAATACGATATCATTCTTTTGGGGAGCATTTCCTATTACTATCACCTCAGGAAGCTGTATAGGAGATGACATGTTGATATCTACATCAGAACTTTTCTTGTTTATCCAAAGTTGGGGATCTACAATATTCTCTATCTTTTTTCCTTTACCTTGAGTTGGATCAAAATGTTCGTATTTTCTTGTTTTCTGATTTAATTTCTTAATTTGATAGTGAAGATGGGGAACATATCCACGTTCTTTACCTTTTCCAGAACCTCCTATTTCTCCAATAACATCACCCTCTGATATTTTTTGACCAACTTCTACATTTATAGATTTTAGATGAAGATAACCAGTTTGGAAGCTGCCGTCAGGAGAATTGATTATAATAAACCGCCCTCCTCCTCCTTTAGGACTGCTATTAATAGCCTGAACAACTCCATCATGAGTAGCTAATACAGGGGCACCATAATCAAAATCTTGAGTTCCAAAATTAATATCAAGTCCTCTATGGAATTTTGAACCATAGCTAATATTTCTTGGACCATACCAAGAATCTATATGCCTTGAAGCTCCTTTGTATGTAGTGTTAACTGGCCATTTTCTATTACCATCAGGATCTTTGTACTTTATTGGATTATTATCAGTATAACAATAGGCTGTTACCTGGGGGAAAAGCTCTGATAACATATCCGTACTCATCCACAAACTCAACCTTGGTTCATAGTATCTCGCCCCATAGTAATACAATCCCGTTTCCTCATCGAATTCCTTCGCATTAAAGAGATAAGGGGTATTCCAAGTGTTGTTGCGTTCTTCTATGAACACCTCTCCAAATGGTACATATTCGATATGCTGCGATACTTCGCCGTCCAAGTTGGTGATGTAATTACTGCTGCCTAAGTGGTCAGGGTGGTAGAAGAACTGCATCTTCTCGTAGTCGTCGTTGGGCTTAAAGTTGCCGTTTACAGCTCTTGTGCGTGCCATTGTACGAGCCTGTGCTGCCTCCGGTGTACCGTCGTTGCAGCAGAAGCCCTGACCATTCACATAGTCGTCGTTGTCCTGACCGTTATAAGGTTGGTCAAACGCCTTGTAGTTATCCTTAATGGATTGCAGTTGCTGATTGTATTTATCCTTGTAGTTAATGGTAAGACCATCAGCCTCATTGCCTGCGTATGGAATTCGTCTTGGGTCTGCGCCATAAGAAGCGAGGTCGCCGAGCTTGCTGACGATACGCTGATTACCTACATAGATGTGCTTCGTATATTTGCCACCTTGCCCTGCCACGAGGTATGGGCTGACATAGAGCGAGAAGCGTGCTGTACCAGTATTGCCACCTGAGAACTCGGAGTTCACATAGATGGCTTCGTTCTCGCCACTGGTCTTCACCGTGCGCTCACCATCGGCATCATACCAATAGTTGCTTACAAAACCGTTCTCATCGGCTGCCAACAAGCGGTTCTCCTCGTCCCACTTATATTTCTGTTCGGTCGCCTTTTCATCCTCCTTGCCGTCTTTCTTGACACGAGAGGTGTTGATATAGACAAGGTTTCCGTTAGCATCGTAGGTGTACTTGTGTCCGTTGTTGATATTCGTACTCTCCGTAGGAGTTTCTTCCGTGCGGTAGTTAATATCACGAACATTGTCGAGTTGGAACTTTCTGCCCGCATCCTTGCCGTAAGTATAAGCGAGTTCATAGCCTGCATTGAGCGTGCCGTCAAACTGCACACCTGTCTGTGAGAGGTGTTGCTTCTTACTCGTGATACGATGCATATTGTCGTAGCCCATAGATAAGGTATAAGAAGCGGATTTATTGTCTGTTCCCTTATAAGTACCTGTTGCGCTTGCCAAACGATACAGTGGGTCATAAGAGTAACTATGGCTCATCTGTCCGCCTGCCTTACCACTCTGTGGGAGTGGAGCATTGTTCTTTACGCCAAGCACGTTGCTCACGGCATCATAGCTGTAGGCATTGTCCATAATAGTACCAGCCTTGGCATTCACCACGAGGTTCTGCAACCTGCGTCGTTGCGGGTCATAGCTGTAGAAGGTTTCCGCTCCGTTGCAATACTTCAGATAGGTGCGCTGCTCGAACTTGTCGTAGCCTATCTTCTGAACGTAGTCGTAGCCGTAGGACTTGTAGCCGCGCACATGGGTGAACTGTCCGCCGAGGTTGTAAGAATAAGTAATCTTCTCCTCGTCGGGATAGATCATCTCCAAGAGTCGGTTGTGGCTGTCGTACTTCCACTGCGTCACGTAGGTGGCGATGGCCTGATTGGGCACGATGAGCGTCGTTCTGGTCTTGACGACCTCGCCCATCTTGCCGTAGAAGTATTCGACGGCATTGCTGTCGTCGTCACTAATTCTTATCATGGACAAACCATTTGTTGTTCATAAGTGAATTTAGTACATCCTCATTATTAAATTTATCAACTTGAAAAGAAAAAGTCAAATATCCAACATCGACATTATTATGAATTAACCATTCGAACGTTTCGTCAAAAATAGTTAGTCCTATCATATAATAAATATCGATGCTTTCCTTACTACGTCCTCGAGGAGTATAAGTTTTGTTACCTCTCATAAACTCTATAAAATCCTCTCTTGCAAACTTAGAATATATTTCATTTAAAGCTATATCATATCCTTTTGTTAAATAGATAAAATTAGAGTCTATGTTTTGAAACAAAGGCATAAAAATTGGTTCTAAGAAATCAACAACTGGCCATTCATATTCAAAATTAAATGTTTTTACTTGTTTTCGATTATTGACAAAACCGTCAATATCTAACTTGTATATTTTATACAGTTGCTCTGTTATACGCGAATCAATAATACTTTTTATCATTATTTCCTATTTATAAAAAATATCAATATTTTTATTACCTTCTTTTTTCGTAAATGTATCCAGATTGCGATAACCTCCAGACTTGGAACTACGGAAAATTATGCTTTCGCCTTCTTTGCTTAACTTATATCCACCTTTTTCTAATTTTTCCGATTTGTACCCAGCTTTTATAAGTTTCTTGTAGACTTTCATGGCCTCTTTAGCACCTCCTTCTTGAACTATTTTAAAACCAGCCTTAGTTTTACTGGCTTGACCACCTTTCATTGCTATGTCTGCGAAAGTACTTAATTTAGAAGTTTTACTTAATTTTAATAGCGATTTTATACTACCCGTACTACCTAAAAAGATTGTCGCAAAGTCTGCACCTCTTGCAATCTTTTCTGCTGTATCTTCACTTGCTCCTACTTTCCTTGCAACATATTTCGTCGATTGATGTAAGGCGGTTTGTTTTGTTTCACCACTAACCATTTGTCTGAATCCAGCTTGAACATTATCAATACCGTTAGCAGCTATTGCAATTCCTCCTGCAATACCTACTCCTGTTTCTGAAGTTACCAATGCTGTAGTAGCTCCACCGACAACTTCAACAGCTCCACCGACCATTTGAACACCACCCCAAAATCTTGTCCAAAATTTAGATTGCAGTCCATTTGGGTCATAGAAAACAATCGGATTCAAATAACAGTAACTATACGGATTTAGATTATAATGGAAATATACCCCTAAATTATGTTCGCCATCCAAATAATTTTCGCTATTTCGTGGGTCATAATTTGAAATAGGATCCACACTTATCCACAAACTTAACCTTGACTCATAATACCTTGCACCATAGTAGTACATACCCGTCTCCTCGTCAAACTCCTTGGCATTGAAGAGGTAAGGCGTGTTCCACGTGATGTTGCGTTCCTCGATAAATACTTCACCGAACGGTACATACTCGATGTGCTGAGCCACCTCGCCGTCAAGGTTGGTGATGTAGCTACTGCTGCCCAAATGGTCGGGGTGGTAGTAGAACTGCATCTTTTCGTAGGCGTCCTTGTCATGGAAGTTGTCATCTGCCTTGACCCTAGTTTTTGCCATTAGCCTTGCATGAGCAGCCTCCAATGAGCCGTCGTTGCAACAGAAGCCTTCGCCATTGACATAGTCGTCGTTGTCCTCGCCGTTGTAAGCGATACCGAAGTCCTTGTAGCTGTCCTTGATGGATTGCTGTTGCTTGACGTACTTCGCCTTATAATCTACCGTGATACCGTCCGCCTCATTGCCTGCGTATGGTATTCGTCTCGGATCGGCACCGTAGCTTGCAAGGTCACCTAATTTGCTGACGATTCTCTGTGAACCGATGTAGATGTGCTTGGTGTATCTGCCGCCCTGACTTGCCACCAAGTACGGACTGACGTAGAGGCTGAACTTAGCCGTGTTGGTGCGTCCGCCTGAGAATTCGGAGTTCACGTAGATTTCCTCATTCTCACCGCTCGATTTCACCGTGCGCTCACCGTCGGCATCATACCAATAGTTAGCCACAAAACCGTTCTCATCAGTAGCAAGAAGACGATTTTCCTCATCCCAGCGGAACTTCTGCTCGCCTGCCTTCTCGTCCTCCTTGCCGTCATTCTTCATGCGGCTCGTGTTGATGTAGACAAGGTTGCCGTTAGCATCGTACTCGTACTTGTGACCGTTGTTAATGGTCGCACTGTCGGTAGGAGTCTCCTCCGTGCGGTAGTTCAGATCACGCACGTTGCCCAACTGGAACTTATGTCCGTCTCCCTTCTGATAGGTATAGGTGAGGTCATAGCCTGCGTTGAGCGTGCCATCGAACTGTACGCCGCTCTGCGAGAGGTGTTGCTTCTTGCTCGTGATGCGGTGCATGTTGTCATAGCCCATTGCAAGGGTATAGGAAGCCGTCTTGCCGTCGGCACCCTTATAGCTGCCATTGGCACTTGCCAGACGGTACAGTGCATCGTAGCCGTAGGTATGGCTCATCTGCCCGCCTGCCTTGCCACTTTGTGGGAGTGGAGCATTGTTCTTCACGCCAAGCACGTTGCTCACTGCATCGTAGCTGTAGGCATTGTCCATAATAGTACCTGCCTTAGCATTCACCACGAGGTTCTGCAAACGTCTGCGTGCAGGGTCGTAGCTGTAGAAGGTTTCCGCTCCGTTGCAATACTTCAGGTAGGTGCGCTGCCCAAACTTATCGTAACCAATCTTGTTCACATAATCGTAGCCATAGGACTTGTAACCACGGACGTGGTCTACCTGCCCACCGAGGTTGTAGCCATAGGTGACCTTTTCCTCATCGGGATAGATCATCTCCAAGAGACGGTCATGGCTGTCGTACTTCCACTGTGTTATGTAGGTTGCCACAGCCTGATTAGGCACAATCAGCGTGCACACCGTCTTCAAGACCTCACCCATCTTACCGTAGTAATACTCGATAGCACCACTACCGTCCTCACGGAGCATTAGTCTGCCGATACGGTTGTGAGAAGAGTTGATACCACCGTAGTGGTACTTCACGTTGTTTGAAAATTATTACTGTCCGCTAAACATAGAAATCCTCATTCCAACTCATTGAGACACAATAGTTCGGATGACAGCATGTTAGTGACAAGCCCCCTTATTCATTTTCTGTTACCTCGGGTGGCGATTCAGCCGCTGCTTCAAGCATGAGTTTCATGTCGGCATCCGGCATGTTGAAGAAATTATTCATGTTGAGGTATTCCATAAGTACAATGCGCACCATAGTAGCCAGCCCTGAGAAACTCCACCGCCTCTGCAATGAGCTTTGCAGCAGTGACAGTAATAGATTGGCAATGAGTGTAACCCAAATCTGTATCTTGATGGCGTTGGCACTCTCCCCATAGAAGTATCTAAGCGGGAAGTTCTGTTTTATCTGCTTGAAAAGAGACTCTATCTGCCACCTCCTGCGGTAGATGGCTACGATAGTCTCCATGGACATGTCAAAGTCGTTGGTAAGCAAGGACACCAACTTTGGCATCTTTCCTTTCTTGATATCCACATAGGTGATGATACGCGCTATATGGTTGATACCGCCCTTCCTGAACACCACCACCTGCTCACGATATTCCATCAGCCCATCCTCGTTCATATCCATGCAGTCT
>NZ_LR027822.1:23899-37338 GCF_900607215.1 Prevotella rectalis | reverse complement strand
TTCTTGATATCCACATAGGTGATGATACGCGCTATATGGTTGATACCGCCCTTCCTGAACACCACCACCTGCTCACGATATTCCATCAGCCCATCCTCGTTCATATCCATGCAGTCTGCCAACACCTCGTATTTGAGATTTTTCTTCATCTTGGTGACATAGACGACGTTCCTCTCGGTCAGTTCCTCAAACTTTTCATAGTTAATATATGCACGATCCAGGGCAACGATTTCATCATGCTTGAAATGGCTGGGGGCGAGCATGAAGGAATCGTTGGTAGCGGCAGAGGTGAACTTCACGTCACAGTGAACTCCCTCGTTTGCATGAATGACGGAATGCACTTTTATGCCACCCTTCTTCTTTCCCGTCTTAGGATGACGGCCCACGCCCTTGAAGATGACGTTAGAGAACAGGGTTATCGTGGTGGAATCGATGATTCTCAGACGTTTTATCCATTCCTCCGTACCATTGCGTCGGCTGTCCGAAGAAAGTTTGTCCTTATTGGACTCGTAAAGGTCGTGATACACGTCCTCAAAGAATTTCTCCGAGCGTCTGGCGTTCGCGTCTGACAGGGTACTGCGCTTAGGAACCCTGTCAATGCCTATGTGATGAAGCTTGCGCACCTCAGCCGTCATTGCCGCCTCTATCTCGCGCAGGGAGTCGAAGCGCATGATGACTGCATACAGCATCGTAAGAAGATGGGTGAAGCCATCAAAGGTCTTCACATACCGCTCACCGCCGTTCCGACGGCTTATTTCAACTATTTTATCATGGTCGAGAGATTTTATCAGCTGACCATATACCGGCTGTCCGAAGAAATGTGTACTTTTGCCCATGTTATCTGAGTTTGGAAACAAAAGCAAAGATAACAAAAAGGGCTGATACCTCGTGAGAAGTGTCAGCCCTAATTCATAAAAAATGTGGGATGTTTAGCGGACAGTAATAATAGGAAACTTTCGCTTTGTCTGAAAAATGATTTTTGGGGGAATAGAGCCAGCCAAACAAACCTTTTGGTCTGCCAAGCAACTTCGGGTCGGCTTTGACCAGCTGATAAAATCCGTTTTTTTCGCCTATGACATAAAAAGCCTCGCCAACCTTGTACTCCCCCAATGGATGCTGTCCATAGGCGGTAGAGAATGCCTTATTGGAGTTCCTGTCTGAAAAGACAATTCTCGCATCGTGATTATTCCGCAAGCGAGAGGGAGCCTTGGAATCGGGATAAAAGTTGAATGTTTCCCCCTTGATTCTTTGTGTCGCTTGATAAGTGGAAACCTGTCCAAATGAGAAAAGGGGGAAACAACCCACAAAAAGGAATGTAATAAAGGCTATCTTCTTTTTCATTTGTCTGCTACGCTTTGTGTTACTTGAATTGTTCTCACACAATTCTGGTTGTCGATTTTTACTTCTTGGATTTTAATTCGCCTATTGGGACTGCTTTCCAAGAAGTGCAAGCCTTGGCAATACCCTGAAAAGTCATTATATTTATCCCCATTGACGACTACGACGACTTGGCTTGACGGCGTACAGAAATAAGTGTCGCGAATATGGTTGACCTGTTCTTTGTAAGCCCTGTTGTCCCTTACGGAAAGATTGGCTATAATCTGTAGCCTCCTACGAATGTCGTCTTGGGCTAATCCCAGCGAATCTACAGGTGGTTCGGTTATAGTTTCCTCTACTTTTTCAAATTTCGGTAAAATCTTAATCCTGTGTTCTATTGGATATTTCGTAGTATTGGTCTGTAGGCGTACAACATAATTCCCGGGTGTTTCGTAAGTGTATGTCACTTGCTGCTCATAAGCATCAACTGTCCCCGTCTCACCAAACTCCCACATCCATGTGTCCACACCGACCCCATCCGCGGAAAAGGTGAGTTCCTCCCCCTGGTATCCCTCGGATACGGCATGGATCCTTGGCACGGAGTCGATTGCTGCCGCCTCTATGCCTGACACAACCTGTATGTAGCGGTTGGCTACTGTATGACCGTCAACCTTTAGTGTCACCAGATACTTGCCTGACTTTGGGTAAGCATACTTGGCGACCATCTTGTTGCTGATGGAATCACCGTTACCCATTTGCCAGAGAATTGACTTCCCCTTGACACGTTCCGGCTCGTTTACGGTAAATTCCAGCACCTCTCCAATCTCGTAATGGAAATTGTTGTTGCTGTCATGGATATTGAAGTCTACGTCACCCTTCACCGTACGGAAGGGGAGCCCTATTATCAGGATGATGCCGCCAAGCACCAGTATGCCTAAAAACACCGATAGGATCTTTTGTCGTTCCGTCATAACTATAAATTTGCTTTGCACTCCTCCAAATACTGCACTATCACCTTGTTGTTTTCCGTCGTGGCGGAAAACTCCTCCTTAACATCAAAATATTCCTTGACAATGCGAAACGAGTGAGAGCCAAAAAGATATTTTGAACTGTTGTTGTGTTTCTGGTAGATGTTTTGTAGCAGAAACATTTCTTCTTTGATTTCATCCAGCCGCTGAACTTGTTGGACGCTAAAGTCCAAAGAGTCAATCTTGTTCCCGATTTCCTTAACCTGCTCGGCGCATTTTTTCTGCTCGTCAAAAAGACGCTCGGTCTCCTTGATGTCTGAGATATAATGGTCACTCTCTACTTCAGGTATTCGAAAAATATATTTACACAAGCATGTAAACACTACGACTGTAAAAAAGATTAGCAGCAGGGTGAAACGAAAATTCGTCCACGCCTGCTCGTCATTGGTTCTTTTCATTTTTTAGACGGGTTTGTTCTTGATACTTTTGTCTGCACTTCTCAAGCTGATCCATGTTATACACTCTCTTGCGGCTTTCCGCGTCAGAGGCGTCCAATGTCTCCTGTGTCTTCTTGACTACCTCCAGTATCTGAGAGAATATGACATAGCGTTCCTGCTCTTCCGGAGAAAGGGACACAATTTCTTGCTCCATCATCATCCTTTGCTCCGTGATGATTTTCTGCATTTGCTTGTATTCGTTGATGGTTCGCGGTTGCGTCCTGAGATTGTGCAAATCCTTGAAGATATGCTCCAATTGGAAATTGATCTCTGCCTGCTTTTGAATGGTCCGTTCGTAGGCGGCTTTTTTCTCTTCCAAGAGGGCGGCTCCTTTTTGTGCTGTCACCAGCGTGACGGCTCCCGCCACGAACATGACGGTTAACAACAGGAAGAATACCAGACAGAACTGCCGGATCGTTCTTCTTCTATCTTCTTTATTCTTGATTTCCATAAGCCTAATCTAAGAAACGCCACGTCTTTTGGGTTTTCTCCTGCTCGACATTGCTGTCATCACTGATAATGATATTCTCACGAATTAAGCCAATGTAATCCAGCTCACTCATTTTCTTGATGATAGTGTCAAGTGTGGTCACAAACTTCTGGACGACACGGTTGGTTTTTGCAATGTCCAAGTGGTTGTATTTCAAAGAAAGGACATCTCCGACAGTTGTCTCAAAACTTGACGGACTGATTTCTGTCCATTCATAGAAATACTGCAGCATATATTCGTACTCCTTATTGGGGATTGTCCTTAATGCGTTGAAGATGGAACAAGCCAGAATATTGATGCTTTGGAGATAGCGGATTGGCGGCTCTTCGATGAGTATGTTCTCAATTTGGAAGGACTGGTGTGCGTAATACTCGTCTATTGCCCGACATAGAGTAAATACGTTGGATGTCAAAGTACTCCTTCGGCTGTCATCTACGTTCTTTTGGTAAATTTGACCAATGCAATCCTCCATATGATTCAGATGGACAATGGTGCCATTCAAAGATGTCCTTAACTTCTGGCTATAGGCCAACCTCTGTACAGGTGGGATGTACTCGTCATCCAAAACAAATCCACGACCTTCAAGCAAGCCTTTTCCTATGATGACAAAATCCTTGTTTAGGAAATGTTCGTTGCCGGACTGCACCGGGACGGCGGTTATCCGAATCTCAGGAAGCAGATGGGGGTGGCGAAGCGGTATCTCGTTCGGGTCTGGATAACCGACAGGAATGAGACGATCGTAAGAAGCTGTTACCGCTATATAAACGCCACCGTCAGCTGCATCTTTTCCAAGATCGGAAAGCGTTAACTCCGGAGAGAAACTGCCATAAAGTTCCGGTTCAAAAACGATGGTACTGCCACCCAGCGTAATGGCATTGCAATGGTTGAGCCTGATGGTTGAGCTCTCTGCCCCTGCTCCGACAACCTCTACTGATACAGAAGATGAATGGTGCTCCAAAGGCATACCAATGCCGTAATTGTATTCCGTGACATGCTCTGCCCTGAGATGTTGAAAACACTCTACCATGTGAAGGTGGGCATCAATGAAGTGCTGACAGGACAATTTCAGTCCATTGCTCCAGTTGATTGGAAGGTATTTAATCTGTTTCATGTGCTTTTGATTCTTCAACGATAATTCGTTTTATATATATGATCTGGTTCTTTCTTATTGCATTTTCCTTTCTGTCTTGTTCTGGATTCAGCACCCTGATGAACAATGGGTAATTGATCCATCGTGTCGTATAGAAAATCCACCCGGCATTCACACTTGAATCATTGACATCTATCTGGTGCATCGGGGAACGCCTGTTCTGGTCTTCCACCAGCCAGTTGAACCAGTCCCCTAGGCTTATATTGTCCTGAAGGCGGACGGTCAGAGAGGCATATTCCTCGTCTTCCTGTCTCCTTTTTATTCGGACTTTGACAGGAATAGCTTGAAAATTATCCGTATTATCCCATTGATTCCTGTTGAACCCACTCTGACCGAAAGACCACAGCTCATATAAAGGAGGCGGAATCTTGTGGAAAGCCCTAAGGCTAAGTAGTGTCAAAAAAGGCAAGGTGTACCAAATAACGGACAGCATGGACCAAGGGGCATACGGCATTCCGCCCAATTTCTCAAAAAGCAGAAAATGTATCCATCCTCCAAGTAACCCACAAATCAGCATGACAAGAACCTGGGACACCATGTTGCCGTCAACACCTATCTTCCTTGCCACATTGTTGTTCATCGTATAGGCGAACAAGCACCCCAAGAAAAGGTACAGGACGTTGACAATGAAGACACCTCCCCAAACGAATTCATCTTTGAGGATGGACAGGCAACCGGGTATTCCCAAAAGCAGTCCTGTTATTAAGATATATACGATTACATTTTTAAATTTCAACTGCTTCTTTATTGCCTTGATTCCATTCATTATCAATAGAATGGCGGCCACCAGAAAGGGTGCCAGGAGATATTTAAGAAAATATGTGATCAAAACTTCCATAATTGCACTTATTTTAATTTATAGTTGGGTGTCATATCCCAAACGGTTGTTTCCCAAGATAAAATCCATAGTCCCGTCAAGCGTGAACTTGATGTTAGTTTTCCTCGCTGACAAGATAAAGAAACCCAATACATACTTGACGGACTCGATGTGCTTTTGTACTTCTTTCATTGCGGGGACGCTATCGTGATAGTGGATCATGCCCTCGACATCCTCTATTTCGGACTGTATAACTCCATCCAGACCCGCGTCAAGACCAAGCTGGGTCTTTCCGAGTACGGGATATGGCAAATTCTCCACCTTGCATGACTTAAATTGTAATTTCACATCCAAGTTTAAAATCTCGTGAAGGAGAATGCCTATCTCCGAGAGGTTCTCCTTGGATGCATCTGACTTCCCTGCAAAGAAGAAAAGGCGCTGGCATTCGTCCGGGGTAAGTGTCTTATTGTCATATAGAATGTATTTCATCAATGCCTTTCTTATGGGATGCTCGTCTTTTTCCGAAAAGAAATTCAGATAGCGCCTGTGAATCCGTACCCGTTCTTTGAAAAAAGCTGTATCAAAAGGGGCAAAAAAGTGTAGGGCTTCTTTCTCCTTTCTGCGATTTTGCCTGATAGCCTCTATCAATTCTCTCTGGGACATATTTGGCTTACTCAGAGTCAATGGATGGAAGAGGCTTTCGGGAAGCTGGTGATAGATGCTGTTACGCGCCAGAACCAACTCTACCAACTCTCCCAAGGCATAAACGTGGCGCAACTTTACATCAAGGATGTCCTTGGACTTTACACGAGGATTCATGCCTTGATTTGCCACAACCACTTGTTCAAGGATATCCTCGCCCAAGATAAATTGCAGCTCATCGAGGAACACTTCCGCCAGAAGATTGCTTGACTCACTTCTGCGGAAGAGTGCCAACCTTTCCTCCTTACTTATATATCCAGTCTTTTCCATTCCAAACCGTTGTCTCGGTAATAAACTTTGACACTGTCTCCTTCCTTGATACCCTCGGAAACAATTAAGCGAGATATGCTCTTTTTAAGATAAGTGCGTATGACGCCAGCGATGGGGCGTGCCCCGTACTGGGGAGAGTATCCCTTGGCTGACAGGAAACGCAAGGCTTCGTCAGTGATATGTATGTGAATGTTCTTTTGCTCTTGCAGTTGCTGTTGCAAACGAGAGAAGTGCAAGCGGAAAATAGACTGGGCTACCGTTTCGTTAATGGGTGCAAACGGTACGACTTCTGTTAGGCGTCCCAAAAATTCTGGTCTGAAATGCTGGGACATGACTTCTGTCAGATGTTTTGAGTCTGGTGTGATTCCTTGATTGAACTGTTCTGCAATCCAACTGCTTGCAATGTTTGAGGTGAATATGATGATGGCGTTTGAAAAATCCCCTTCGCGCCCTAACTTGTCGTGTATCTTTCCTTCGTCCATGATTTGCAGGAAGACATCATATACACTTGAGTGCGCTTTCTCGATTTCATCAAAAAGAATGACAGAATAGGGCTTTTGGCGGATCTTTGTCACCAGCAAGCCACCTTCTTCATATCCTACATATCCCGGAGGCGCACCATAAAGCAAAGCTGCTGAATGTTCCTCCTTGAACTCGGACATGTCAAACCTTATCATGGCGTTCTCGTCGTCAAAAAGCAATTCGGCGAGTGATTTGGCAAGTTCAGTTTTTCCTGTACCTGTCGGACCTAAGAAAAAGAAGGAACCTATGGGCTTGCGAGGGTCACTGAGTCCGCTTCTGGACTCTATGATGGCGTCCGAGAGCGTTGTGATTGCTTTATTTTGCCCTTTGACCCTTTCCTCCAGACGACTCTCAATTCCTAACAGCCGGTCCTTTTCTTGGGCTTGAATCTTTCCCAAGGGAATCCCGGTCATCTCTGCGACAACCGCTTCGACCTCACTTGGAGAAACGCGCGGAATGCCATTCTCGGCTAGGACGGACAGGTTCCTGAGAGTCTCAGACGTTTTCGCCAGTTCTTCTTCCAAAGTACCTTCTGAAAAACTAATGCCATTAGGGAGCTTAGAGATCAGTACTACGCTGATTTTCGATCTCAGACTATTAGAAAAAAGACGTAAATCCTGTTGCTGACGGTTTGGATCCTCCTGTTTGAGGGATTCAAACTTGGAAAGGAACACATCCAACTCGTTTAGAGAATTTTTGTTGCTCAAGCGTACTGCGGCAGCAGTCGCGTCCAACAGGTCTATTGCTGCGGCGGGCTGTTTCTTCTCTTTAAAATATCGAGAGGATAATGTCATCGACTCCTGCGTGGCGTTGTCGCTTATGGAAAGACCATAGTATTCTTCCATCCGGTTGGAATGCTCCCTTAGCATACTTAGAACAGTGAACTTGTCCAGTTCCGAAATATCCAAAATATCCAATTTGCTCTCTATACTGTTTTTTTCGATATGCTTTCTGAATGCATCTGGAGTAATTGTGAATACAATACTTGTTGAACCGTCGCTAATTTGGGAGTTGAATATGTTGATGAGGGTTGTCGATTTTGTTTGCCCACCAAATTCCAACAACATTTGCAGGTCGTCTATCAGCAAAACGGTTTGTCCCTCCATCTCATCCAATTTTCCAAGAAAATAGGAGATTTTCTGGGCTAGCTCTGTTTCATTGCCGGAAGAAGCCAACAGCTTTGCTGTGTGTAAGCCGATAAGTTTGATTTGAGAAATCAACTCGTCGTGGTTCTCGCAGACCTCCTTTACCAGAGAATGAATAATAGCCGTTTTGCCTACACCGGAATCTCCTATAAGCATTATAGCTTTATTGGCACAACGCTCTAAGCCTTCCAAGATAGTACGTACTTCTTTCTCACGTCCCAAAACAATCCTTCCTCGAAGGATATATGCCTCTTCTTTTAGATTATACGCGAAAGGGAAACTTGCCAAGAGTTTATTCTCCTCTCCTTGATAAAAATGATTAACCGCTTGTGCATTGAAGAAAGAAAGGACATCATCCTCAGAAACGGACAAGGACTCAATTTGACTGTCCGAGAAAACAACACCTTGGCGAATAATCGCTGTAAATACACATAAAGCGTCTATGCTGTCGGAGCCCAACTTTATCTTTGAGCGTTCCGCTTCCTCAAGCACAAGGGTCACTTGACTGTCTGCGACAATACCATCACCTTCATGTTCCTCTGACACGTACATCTCACGGCGCACGTCAAACCATTCATGAATATAGCCGACATCCTTGTTCATTGAGCTCAGTATATTGGACAATCCTGTCCCCGTCCCTTCTGAAAGCAAAGCAAGCACCAGATGGGAAATACCGTAGCTTGTATGGTTGTCCGCGTTTGCCATAGATGCTGACAAGCGCATGGCGGATTGCACACTATTGCTTATGTTTCTTTCCATCATATAAAATTAATTTTATAGGTACTGTGACTAATGGATTTCTTTTGCATTTCCTCGGCAAGTGTGTTCGCCAAAAAATCTAATTGGTTCATTTTGGAGTCCACTTTTTTTATTTCAGATGACAGGTGTATGCTGACATCCGTAGTCCGGACTATTCCTTGAAGTGAACCGTTGGATATGCAAATGCCGTCCTTGATGTCAACCCCATTCACCATTGAACCCAGACGGTGGTATATATAACTCTTAACGTCCTCTTCAGAAACAATGCGGTTATTACATAATAAGCCGTACCGCAAACTATTGATGAGCTCTTGGTCGTCCGTATGCAACCTGCCTTCCACCGTTGATGTTTGGAATCTAATGCTGGACGGGTCAAATTTATCCATGTCCAACTGTTGAACAAGATTTCTCTGATTGATGCCATTGGCACTTTCTCCTTGGGTTTGCCAGTATTTCAATTCTGCAAAATGACTTTCTTTGTGCGGAACAGTTAAAAGAAAAGCCTTGTTCTTGTTCCCTTTGAAGTTTTGACGATCTATGCTCTTTTCAGTAGCGTCCAATTTTTCTTGCAGGACTTTTAGATCGGAGGAAAGGCTGTCTGTGTCAAGGGAGGCAAAAGCATTTCCTTCCTCTCGGATTAACCGCAGAACCTTGCTAATCTCACTCTGGGCATTGTCACTGTCGAAACGCTCCAGATTCCCGAAATACAAACTATAGACACCTTTGACCTCTTTCTGATACAAGGAAAGCCTATTGCGAAACACACAACCATTATTGTCCTCAAATTTGTGTATGTTCAGCAATGAAGCGTTATGTGAGCAGGGCAATGAAACTATTCTCCCATGTGTCCTGAAACTATGATTTACCAAGACCAATTGCCTGTTCACGACAGGAAAGGTGTTAAAAAGAATCTTGATGTTCCTCAGTTCCTCTCTGTTGAAGACCTCAGGAAATGACAAACGAATCCAAACCGCATTTTCATTTCCCTCAATCTGGTCTAATTCAGACAGAGCACTCGGAAAAATCTCTTTTATCGTCTTTGCTACGGGATCTACAGGTAGATTTAAGTCTATGTATGCTTGTTGATAATAGGTCGATATTTCTTCAAAATAATGTTCCTCTTCGTGAGATTGTTTCAACAGATGAGGAGCTGTCTTTAATTCACGACCTTGGTCATCATAAGCCTTGACATTCTGGATGAAAGGGAGTAAAGACCTGTCTTCCGGCAAAACACAAATAGGCAGTGTCGCGATTTTTCCCAACTGAGAATCCGGGATGGACAGACCTATCCACAACGTGAAATCTGCGATGCGATGAGTGGATGGCAGAAGTTCTATATGTTCCGTTCGTTTACGGATATTATATTGAAGTTCTGTTCCGTATGCCAGAAATGGAATTCTTATGTCAAATAACGGCTCTTCCACCAAAGGGGTGAAATAGAAAGGCATATCATCCTTGCCTAAAGCTACCTTGCGCGCATAGAATTGGTCTTCTGTTCCCAATACTGCGGAATTGTCGCCAAACTGAGGATGTACTGTCAGCAATCCGTGGGCTGGGAATGGGAGCGACCATATTTGCGGAATCAGTATTCTGGCAAGACGGTTTAATATTTGGGCATCGGACTTCTCGATCTCTTGGTGCAGCTTGTAAAACTCATAAGCGACGACATCCAGCAGCAAATCAACCACAGGGTCTATCAATCTTGCATCATCAATCTCCCACAAAGACATGGCATAGTCTAAAACCCTCTCTTTTATTCGTGTAAAATTCGGGTCAGTCGTAAAACCCAGTTGCACCCCTCTCCCCTCATGCACATAATTTCATAAGCCTGTAAAGGAAGAAAGGAATATCCGTTACTCCCCTGAACTGTGCCCTGAAGGCTTTGACTTTTGCGTTGTTTTGAGCATCCACACGGCATCCTTCTGACTCTTGTAGAGGTCGGCAATGCCCAGCCGTTTGAGGTCGAGGTCGGGGAAAGTCTGGTGCGTACCGTCAAAGTTTGGTCGCACAAAACAGTTGAAAAGGTGGTTGTACCTGTCGGAGAGTTGCTGCTTGAACGTGTCGGGTGTGCGTCCGAGCCAATCAACAAAGCCCTGCCTGATTTCCTCAATCTTGGCATTTGCCATCTGTATGGCGTGTCCATCACGCACTTTTATTGTTTTTATTTCTCCCGTGACCTTGTCCGTAACTTCCTTACTCTTGTTGATGTCTGGAATGGTATTGTGCAGGGCGTGCTTCAGAAGATTGATGCCGTCATAGCGGCGGAACTCACCCTGTACGGCATACTTGTGCCAGATATTGGCATTCTTTTGGTCGCAGACAATGCTGTACTCGTCCATGTTGGAATGGTAGGATACGCCAATATCTGTCTCGAAGAACTCTGAGGCAAACCTGTCATAGACTTTAGCAGGTATCCAGCGTTCACCGAGATTGAAGTCAAGGTCTGCAAAAGGAATGGGGGTTGGCGTGGCTGCACGTAGGGCAGCAAGGCTCTGCTTTGCTTCTTCGTGGTCGGGATGGTCCAATAGCCATGACTCGATACGCTCCGCCTTTTCTATTACATTGCCCGAAATGAACTTGTCCGCCACCTCGTAGGCATTCTCTTCGGGATTGAAATAGATGCGACCTTCCAAGGAAGAAATGATGTCGCTTTCCTCCATATCAGGTAAAAGCGAACTCATGAAGTCAAGTTCCACCGTGCCGTACTTGTTGAGCGATGCGCCCAGTGCCTCCATCGGGTCTGTGGCAACGGTCAGTTCCGTGGTAGAAAATGCCGTTGGATGGTCAAAGATGTCCGCCTTGACGTACCTGCCGTTTTCGGAGCGTTCCAAGAAAAGCATTTCCACGCCTGTGGCATCCATCTTGATGATGTCGGTGTTCGCCTTCTGATTGAAGTAGCCCCAGCGTGCAACATAGTCATCATACAAGTGATTGAGCCTGCTGCGGTCTTCCCTGTCTTCTGCATGGTTCTCTGCCTCGTAGTCATAGAGACGATGATAGCACTCCCGTATCTCGATATAGCTTTTTAGTCGGGAAAGCTGCGCATACGGCAAGTCCATCGGATTAAAGGTTGGATTTCGCTTTAAGTCAGAAAGAAACCCCACCTGACCTTTCTGCACGACAATGGAACCATCTCTCAGGTGAGAGTCCGGCAATGATAGAAAAGGGCGTGGTGAAGCGTCAAACTCTTTCTTAACCTCTGTTATCGGTTGTGGCTTCCGCTCTTCGGCTTCGTTCATGAAATCAAAGAGAGACGGTTCACGATATGACTGAGAGGAAGTCTTCTTGCTGCTTTTGCCCTTGGTTCTGTGCTGCGTTGCAGTTGTTGGCTGTTTCTCCTTATTCTCGTTGCTTCCTTTATTTCCCGTCAGCCTCTGTTCTTTGGAAGCCTGTATCTGTGTTTTAGGGGCTTCCTTAATCTCGCCGTTCACGCGCTTTACTTCCTGCGTCCAAAGACTGTATTCTTCTGGTGCAAACAGTGAGGGCTGCTCCGTTTCCTGTCGCTCATCAATACTGTCCATAATGGGGTGATGATCCTCATCGAAATAAACCGTCTGCCCGTTCATCTCCCGTGGGGCTTCCACGTCGGTGCGGATTTCTTTCACTTCCTGCTCATATTGGCGGTGAAGGCTAAGCACGGGTACGCCCTCTGGGACTGATTCTTTAATAGTAGAGCCTGCCTCTTGTATCTGTACTGTCTGCTCACCGCCCGTTTTATCAACTTGCTCACTGATTTTTTCAACTTGAACTTCCTCTTTGGGTTCTTCCGTGGAAAGGTTATCTTCCATTGTCGAAGTCTGAACCTTCCACAGAGTCCATCTCCTTCTGCAGGATAGCCTCCTGTATCTCCAAAGCTTGCGGTATCATGCCGAACTGCTCGTGCGTGAGTATGATACAATCCCAGTCGTTGTTCTTGATGTCGTTGAAAATGCGTTGCCTGTTCTGCTTGTTGAAATCATTCTTGCCCGGATAGAGAATCCTTGCATTGGGATAAGCCTTGCGGAAGGTATCGGCAATATCGAATACATTTGCCTTCAGTCCGATAATCATCGGCTTGTTAGCAAGTCCTAACCGCTTCATCTCATAGGCTGCTGTACACATGATAAGCGTCTTGCCCGCTCCCACCTCGTGGTCGCAAATACCACCGCCATTGGTTTTGAGCATCCACACGGCATCCTTCTGACTCTTGTAGAGGTCGGCAATGCCCAATCGTCTGAGGTCAAGATCGGGAAAGGTCTGGTGCGTACCGTCAAAGTTGGGTCGCACAAAACAGTTGAAAAGGTGGTTGTACCTGTCGGAGAGTTGCTGCTTGAACGTGTCGGGTGTGCGTCCGAGCCAATCAACAAAACCCTGCCTGATTTCCTCTATCTTGGCATTTGCCATCTGGATGGCATGTCCGTCCCTTACTTTAATGGTCTTGGTCTCTCCCGTAACCTTGTCCCTCACCTCCTTGCTCTTGTTGATGTCGGGAATGGTATTGTGCAGGGCGTGCTTCAAGAGATTGACGCCGTCATAGCGTCGGAACTCTCCCTGTACGGCATACTTGTGCCAGATATTGGCATTCTTTTGGTCGCAGACAATGCTGTACTCGTCCATGTTGGAATGGTAGGATACGTTAATATCTGTCTCGAAGAACTCCGAAGCGAACCTGCCATAGACCTTGGCAGGTATCCAACGTTCACCGAGATTGAAGTCAAGGTCTGCAAAAGGAATGGGTGTTGGCGTGGCTGCACGCAGCGCAGCAAGGCTCTGCTTTGTTTCTTCGTGGTCGGGATGGTCCAAGAGCCACGACTCAATGCGCT
>NZ_LR027822.1:17442-23732 GCF_900607215.1 Prevotella rectalis | reverse complement strand
CGCTATACCGCCAATAAGCAGTATGAGGGGCAGGCAACCGGTATCACCACCTCAGAGGCTTGGAATGAGTATTATCTCACAGGTTATCACGGAGAGCTGAAGTCTTACAAGTTCAGTGATAAGGGTAAGTTGGGTGCTGACGGTTCGGGTAAGTTCGACTACCAAACCGCAATACAATATGCTCACAATGATAACAAACATATCTTCGGGCTACCTACCAACGTAACCGTAACGGGCGGTGATGGTAAGACTTATCATCAAGTCTCTGCGACTTACGATTTGAACTATGCCAACCATATCACGCAGATTAAGCAACAACTCGGAAGCGGTGAAGCTGTCTCTGACTATACTTATGATGCTTACGGCAACATTATCAAGACTACGCTTCCTGCTAACAGCAAGGGACAGCGCATGTGGTACACCTACCGCTATGAGCCGGTGATGAATATGTATGTGGAGCGCATAGACGATGCATTTGGCTACCGTAGCGAGGCAGCCAACTTCGACTACCGCTATGGTATGGCACTCCGCCGTATGGATCTCAACCACTTCTATTATGAAACGGATATAGACAACCTCGGACGTGTGAAAGCTGTGCGTGGGCCTAATGAGTTGGCTACAGGTGTGCCGTACATCATTGCCTTTGACTATCAGCCTAAGGCTACTTTCGGTACTAATGGTATCACAGTGCCTGCCTATGCCGTGACTAAACATTACGACATACAGCACCCAAGCGATGATATGGAGACCGTAACCTTCGTGGACGGCTTCGGGCGTCCCGTTCAGGTGAAGAAAGACGGTGTGGTAACGACAGCTGCCAAGGGTAGTGCTCCGAAAGACGAGACCGTGATGATTGTCAGCGGACGCAATGTCTATGACGCTTTCGGTCGTGTGGCTAAGGCTTACTACCCTGTAACCGAAGCTGTGGGAAGCAAGACAACTTTCAACAAGGCATTTGACAACGTGTCGCCAACCGTAACGGTTTATGACGTGCTTGACCGTGCCATGAAAGTAACGCTTCCTGACAATGCCGAGACCAAGACGGAATACACCACCGATGCAGGTAGCAATGCACTCGTAACGACTGTTACTGATGCGTTGGGTAATCGTCAGGCTACCTATACCGATGGTAGTGGCAAGACCGTAAAGACCGAGCAACTCAGCGGACCTGACGGTACGATTACCACCTCCTTCGAATATGACGGAATCGACCGATTGGTTAAGGTAACAGATACAGAAGGTAACGTAACGACATCTGTCTATGATATGGGCGACCGCCGCACCGAGGTCAGACACCCTGCCAGCGGTACCACCACCTTTACCTACGATGCCTTGGGTAATGTGATAACCAAGCAGACAGCCAACCTCAAAAAAGAGGGCAAGACCATCAATTACGAGTACGATTACGGTCGTCTGACAGCCATCAACTATCCCGACCATCCGGAAAATAACGTGAAGTACCACTATGGTGGTATCAACTCTTCTCACAACCGTATCGGCAGATTGATGCTCCGTGAGGACGGCAGTGGCGCTATCGAGTATTACTACGGTAAGATGGGTGAGGTGTTGAAGACCGTGCGCACCCTGATTGTGCCTAATCAGGCAGTGGCAACCTACGTAACGCAGTGGAAGTACGACAGCCACAATCGCCTATTGGAAATGATTTACCCCGATGAGGAGAAAGTAACCTATGGCTACAACCTCGGTGGACAGGTAGACCATGTGCGTGGTTACAAGTCCTATGGCTACGACTATGTGAACAAGATAGGTTATGACAAGTTTGAGCAACGCACCTATCTGAAGTACTGCAACGGAGCGGAGACGTTCTACAGTTACGACCCTGCACGCAGACGATTGCAGAACCTCGTGGTCAATGCTAAGGCTGGTACTATTATGGACAATGCCTACAGCTATGATGCAGTGAGTAACGTACTCGGTATTAAGAACAATGCTCCACTCCCACAGAGTGGAAAGGCAGGCGGACAGATGAGCCACAATTATACTTATGACCCATTGTATCGTTTGGCAAGCGCAACGGGAACTTATAAGGGAACGGACAATAAATCCGCTTCTTATACGTTATCTATGGGCTACGACAATATGCATCGTATCACGAGTAAGAAGCAACACCTCTCACAGACAGGTGTGCAGTTCGACGGCACGCTCAACGCAGGCTACGAACTCACTTATACTTACGGCAAGGATGCGGGTAAGAAGTTCCAACTCGACAATGTTCGTGATATCAACTACCGAACGGAAGAAACTCCTACGGACAGCACGAACATCAACAACGGACACAAGTACATCTACGATGCCAACGGAAACCTTGTCTACATCAACACCTCTCGTGTAAAGAAAGACGGCAAGGAGGATGAAAAGGCAACCGAGCAGAAGTACCGTTGGGACGAGGAGAATCGCTTGTTGGCAGCCGATGAAAACGGCTTTGTGAGCAACTATTGGTACGATGCTGATGGCGAGCGCACAGTGAAGACATCAGGCGAGAATGAAGCCATCTATGTGAACTCCGAGTTCTCGGGTGGCAACACCAGTACGGCAAGATTCAGTCTCTATGTCAGCCCATATCTCGTGGCAGGGCAAGGTGGTAAGTACACCAAGCATATCTACATCGGTTCACAGCGTATTGTTAGCAAATTAGGTGACCTTGCCAGCTACGGTGCAGACCCAAGACGCATCCCGTATGCAGGTAATGAGGCTGATGGCTTGATCATTAACTACAAGGATAAATACAATCAGCAACTGCAATCCATTAAAGACAACTACAAGGCGTTTGACTTGCCATATAATGGTAAGGACAACGATGACTACGTGAACGGTCAAGGCTTCTGCTGTGACGATGGTACGCCTGAAGCAGCACAAGCCCGTGCTATGGCACGCACAAGAGCTGCAAACGATAATTTCCACGATAAGGATAATTATGAGAAGATGCAGTTCTACTACCATCCTGACCATTTGGGCAGCAGTAGCTACATCACCAACCTTGACGGCGAGGTAGCACAGCATATCGAATATGTGCCGTTCGGCGAAGTATTCATAGAAGAACGCAACAACACATGGAATACGCCGTACCTCTTCAATGCAAAAGAATTTGATGAGGAGACAGATATGTACTACTATGGAGCGAGGTACTACGAGCCAAGGTTGAGTCTATGGATGAGTACAGATCCAATGGAAAAAAATATGCCATATTCAAGCACTTATACTTATTGTCATAATAATCCAATTAATAGAATTGACGAGAATGGATTAGCTGATTATTTTAGCACGAGTGGAAAATTTATACGTTCAAACGGAAATGATAAAGATCCTTATATCTATATTCAAACTAGAAATGGAAACGTCATATTATCTGACTATAACTTTGGTAATTACAAAAGTGGAGGACTTAGAAAAATGATGAGAATAGTGTACCATTATGCAAAGAAGACAGGAGCAACCCAACATGCCACAGCAATAGGAGTAGATGCGTCAACTCCAAAAGGTACAGACGCAAATACTTTAGCATATACTCTCAATGATAAGATTATTCGTGTGTTGGTTAAAAAAGGATATTTCAATAAAAAATTATCACAAATATATAATATGAGTAGTACGCTATCTCACGAAAATTTCCACACACAAATACGTGGAAAATCTCGTGAGGAAGAAATTCAAGTTATAATGAGACAAATGCAAGCACCAGAGTTCAAGAAGACAACAGCTTCATTTAAGGAAGGAACGGCTGGATATCTTCAAAAGGAATTACAAAAATTATACAAAGAAAATAATCGCATATTTAATAAGTATATAGAAAAAGCATCCGAACTTTTAAAAGCAAATGGGGTAAATAGTGTTCCAACTTATTTAAATGGTGGAAATGAAATACAATTTTAAACATAAAGTGCAGTCCACTGGCAAGAAGCTAGTGGACTGTAAAATATATTACTTTTATTTTATAGGTTCTATTGTTGTTTTTTTGGGGATAATATCATGTGAATCTCATAAAAAAAGTGGTGCTGAAATTATTTGTGGAGACTCTTATTGCTTTTGGAAAACAAAGGAACATGAAGATGACAATCATTTTATTTATTATTATTTTAACAAAGATGGGCAATGGTTTATTTACGAGCATATTGATAGAAATAAAATACAAAAATATTATCTACGCGATCAATTATGGAGCGAGAAGTGGTCGCTATATAATGATAGTCTATTAATTTTAGGAGGTGATAAATATAATATAAAAAGCATCAGTGATTCAGTAATTGTTATAAGCAGCTATGATAGTATCTATAAATTATACAAAATAGACAAAAAAAGCAAAACTTTCAGAATGTTGCAGAATACTTTGAATAACGATATTTAAAGTATTGGTAATGCCCTAGATTGGGAGTTGTCATTATAATATATGGTAATTATAAATCTTCTCTCAAAAAGAAAATGTTCCTTGGTTATAAATAGATAAAACTATGAATATAAAAAAACAAATAACTGTATGCAAAACGGATACAGAGATTTAAATTTATCCTGAATCAAAAAAAATAATTTGGATTATGGATTGCACATCTAGCATGTTTTGTAGTCTCTGTAAATGATGTTCGTAGTGCCTATGAAAAGGATGGAATAGAAGCCGTACAGAAATTATTCACAAAGGATCCTAATGGAGATATGGATCATAGATCTTTAGCAAAACAAGATAAAAAACATGTGGGTGTCTCTAATTATAATCAAGTAAAAAGAGAATTAATAAAGAGATATCCTTCCACAAAGAAAGAATTTGATAAAGAGCAAAGAAGATATGAAAGGGAATTTGGTAAATAGCAAGTGGTTTCTATCGATTATAGTGGCATCTTTATTGATGCCACTATCTTCATGTAGTGAGAGGAGGGAAAGTTTATCCTCTAATACACGTCAATCTTTCGATATAACATATTCAAAAAAGGAAATAGTAATAGAATCATCAACAAAGACAGAGAAGGACCATTTTTTTAAAAAAGATGGTGAATACTTTAGCTCGTCTGATTCCATATTATTTTTTTCGGTAGTTAGAGATACTATATTAAATGCAACAAGTGGTGGAATAGACTATAAAACAATAATAAAGAAAGAAGGGAATGGGCAATTTACGACTTCTAATTATTTAGTAAGTAATACCGGATGTCTCTTTTTCTTGATTTCATATAGTTATGATTCTGATTATCATATTTCAAAAATAGTAAAATGTGCTAATGTGGTATATCAGTAATATTTTGACAATTATAAATTTGAAACGAAAGATAGTTTCGTTGGTTAGCCTATATATAATCGATTTGAACTTACCCATACAAGGGTATGTCCCAACACCCTTATAAGGGTAACAGGCAATACCCTTATAAGGGTGTTCATCATTACCCTTATATGGGTATTAAAAGCCGTAAGCAATAAACAGGAAAGAACAACGTTATATAGTTGATAACCATAAACAATTAAAGAGTATGATAGAATTTGAAGTAAAATCAAAGACGCAGCCTATCGGCAAGCGCAAGGGACAGATCGTGTATTATGCACAGCCAGTATCGCAACAGCATCTGACAAACAAAATGGTAGTAGACCGTATCGTCCGTGAGACCTCGCTTTCGGCAGGTGATGTGAGTAATGCCCTCATCAGCCTTGGTGCAATCGTGCGCGATGCCCTCGAATTGGGACAGAGCGTGGATTTGGCAGACCTCGGTTCGTTCCGCATCGTAGTGCCAGCCAAGATGATGGACACAGAGGTAGAAGTTACGGCCGACAGTCTGAAGGCACCGAAAATAGTCTTTACGCCAAAAGCTGCCATGCGTAACGCTGCAAAATCTGTAGAACTCCGAGTGGTCAAAAAGAAGAAAGGCGATAACGAAAAGCCCAAAGAGGAAGAAGATCTGAATCCTTAACAGCACACCTATTGCCTAATTGATGTACGCTCAAAACCATAACCCGCTTAATTTTCCCTCCATGCACAAGCCTATGTGTGTGGAGGGAATAGGTGTGACTTATGACCCATTATTCCAACTCGACAATGTTCGTGATATCAACTACCGAACGGAAGAAACTCCTACGGACAGCACGAACATCAACAACGGACACAAGTACATCTACGATGCCAACGGAAACCTTGTCTACATCAATACCTCTCGTGTAAAGCGTGACGGCAAGGAGGACGAGAAGGCAGGCGAGCAGAAGTTCCGCTGGGATGAGGAAAATCGTCTTCTTGCTACTGATGAGAACGGTTTTGTGGCTAACTATTGGTATGATGCCGACGGTGAGCGCACGGTGAA
>NZ_LR027822.1:9006-17334 GCF_900607215.1 Prevotella rectalis | reverse complement strand
CGACGCCTACGAAAAGATGCAGTTCTACTACCACCCCGACCATTTGGGCAGCAGTAGCTACATCACCAACCTTGACGGCGAGGTGGCTCAGCACATCGAGTATGTACCGTTCGGTGAAGTATTTATCGAGGAACGCAACAACACGTGGAACACACCTTATCTCTTCAATGCCAAGGAGTTTGATGAGGAGACGGGTATGTACTACTATGGTGCGAGATACTATGAGCCGAGGTTGAGTTTGTGGATGAGTGTCGATCCCAAGGAAGAAGATTACCCAATGTCATCTACTTATTGCTTTGTTAATAATAATCCTATTATTTTTATAGATCTTCGAGGTCTAGATTCATATTATACAATGGATGGGGAATATCTTGGAGATAATAATAAGAAAACTCAATATGTATATGTTGTTTCTGCTGGTGGATATAGGCAGTACAAGAAAGGGCATTATGCAATCACACGCAATAAAGCAATACAGCTTCGTGATAATAAGAATAGTCCTATAACAAAAGATGATTTTAATGATTTGGCAGGAACGTTATATGCAGAAATGTCTAATAATAAAAATAATACTTGGTTAGAGGCCGCTGCTATATACTCTGTTTTGGAAAATCGAGGAAACGAGGATGGTAAAAGTACCTTGCAAGTAGCATCAGGTGGAGGTATATATGGATATTCCAAAAGGTCTAAAATATCAAGTGACCTTGCACCTAAAAATCTTGTTAAAAATGCGTATAAGGGATTAATTCGTGGGATTCTTGATAAGAAAGATTATTCAAATGGTGGATATTTCTGGCATGGGAAAGATTTTTCTATAAAGACTCAAAATGCCTACAATAGTTATTATAAAGTAGGATTTCATTTTACCGACAAGTCACATGACATTTGGAAAATGGGAGATCATCCTTCTCCAAACTCTAAATGGTCATATCAGTATGAATCTACAGCCGCCTATGGTGGCACAACCTTTATGCGTTTATCCAATAAATGGATGAAAGAAAATCATAGTAACCATTGGTCAGGAGGAAGAAAAAAATGAAAATACCGGCAAATTATTTTCTAACATTTCTATTCATTTGTCTTATAGGAACTTCTTGTTCCTATAAGACAAAGTGTAGAGGCATAAGTATCAACGAAGTTCATACTACAACTAAACATGCAAGTATGAGATTCTCCTCCTTGGCTACGTTTTCAAAAAACAAGACATCAGCATTAAAAAATTATCGAAAGTTTAACATAAGTAGGAGCATCAAAAAATCAATCAAACTATCCAATTGGGCAGAAAATATGGAATATCCTCCCGACGTTTTTATCTGTGAAAATGGTTATTATTTTTTATTATCTGTTACAAAAAATCCAACAGGACTAGATACAAATTTTTACCATTGGATTGTTTTAAATAATGATGGTAGAGTTGTTGATGAATTTGTAAGCTTATCTAAAAACATCAATAACTGCTATATGGAAAAAGGGAAACTACACATGGTTGTATATGACTATGATGATGAGTTTTTTTTAAAGGAGCAATCAGAATTGATTCCGATAATAATAAGGGATTTTATAGTTGAAGATAGTTTAGCTTTGAGTAAAGAAAGTAAATTTTACGTAGAAGAGGGCTAATATCAGTAAATAAAAATTCGTTGGTCAAATTAAAGCGTATTTAACTGTCCGATAGGCTTATGATTGATGAGAGTAAAATACTACAACATGGTGAAAGCAGCGACTTTGCCTTAGCCTCTATCTTTGCCCCATCGATGTATTCCACGTTAAGGGTCACTAAGCTTCGATCAGCAAGTAGCACCATCAATTGGGTGAACACGTTGTTTAGCTCGTCTCTGACACGGTTGTGGAAGCAGTTGATGGTGATGAAGTTGGGCTTTTCGTATCCTATAATTCCAATGAAGTGGGTGTCATGGAGGAGCGATTATACAGGAACATTCCATTGGACATAGGCAATATGGAGGAGATGCATCTAAACCACATTTCAATGTAAGGCCAATGAATAATCCTCGAAGTAAATAATGAATTTAATAACTGCAAAAGAGGTTACTGATTCCAGATTAAGTGGACTAATTGAGGAGTATTTTTAATATGCTCAATTTCAGAGATAATGCTCCAAAGAGGGAATTGTTAAAATAATTATCTGATTATCAACGGATTTCTAAAGATTAGGCGTAAAGGTAGGGATAATTCTCTGCCTTTTGCTATATTTGTAACCCAACACAAAGAAGAAATGACCTTACGAGAACGCTTTGCCTGACTTCGTCACTCAAAAAACATGTATTTTATAACTGGTTGATAAACAATATTTTGTATCTTTGTGTCACCTAATATTGGGTGACACGAAAGATATTTTAACTATGTTTGTCCGCAAAAAGAAATATCCATCTGGCAATATCGGAGTTATCGTTGTCGAGAAAATTGGAGGCAAAATGAAGGAACTTACCGCAATTGGAGTAGCCTATAATGAAGGTGAGGTTGAAAATCTTGTCATTGAAGCAAAAGAATGGATTTCCAGAGAGAATTCACGCCGCCAGCCCCAGCTTGATCTATTCGGCGAGGAACGTGAGGCCTGTGACCATGAGCGTGAAGAAGTCCGCCGTGTCCTGTCCAATGTCAGCAATATCTTTCTCAACGGATGCGACTTGATATTAGACCGCACGTTTGACAGGGTTGGTTTCAATCGTATTGACGATGATGTATTCCGCAAGCTTGTTAAGGCTCGTTTGGCATATCCAACAAGCAAGGCTGCCACGGTGTAATACCTGAAAAACCACTTTGACGAAGATATGGATCTCTCAAAAATCTATCGCTATCTTGACAAGCTTAGCGACCATCAGCACGAAATCGTACAGGACATAAGCGTGCAACATACAGCTAAACTGTTCGGTGGAAATATCGGTGTGTTATTCTATGATGTTACCACACTTTACTTTGAAGCGGATTATGAGGACGAATTACGCAAGACAGGTTTCTCGAAAGAGGGACGTCACAGTAATCCTCAAATCATACTTGGACTGCTTGTCAACCTTGGTGGCTATCCGCTTGCCTATTGCATCCATGAAGGCAACAAATATGAGGGTCATACGATGCTGCCGACGATAAACGAGTTTGTAAGCAAATACGGATTGGAGAACTTCGTTGTGGTGGCAGACTCCGGTCTGATGAACAATGCCAACATAGCAGAACTTGAATCGCAAGGCTACAAGTATATAATATGTGCGAAGATAAAGAATGAAAGTCAGCAGGTCAAGAACTGGATACTGGAACAGCCCAAGCGCGACTGCCAGATGGCTGAATATGACAAAGGAGGTGGACGCCGTCTCCCGGTCGGCTATACAGATGACCGTGCAAAGAAAGATGCCTATAATCGGGAAAAGGGTATACGTAGGCTGGAAAAGGCTTACAAGCATGGTGCACTCACGAAAGGCAACATCAACAAGAGAGGTTACAATAAGTTCTTATCCATGGATGGTGAAGTGAAAGTCGCCATCAATTATGACCGTGTTGCCGACGACTCCAAATGGGACGGCCTAAAGGGATATCTCACCAATACAGATATACCAATACAGGACGTATACACGGCATATCACAACCTTTGGCATGTGGAACGAGCCTTCCGCATAGCCAAATCAAAGATAGAGATACGTCCCATGTTTCACTTTACGCGCAAACGAATCGAGGCCCATATATGCATCTGCTTCGTGGCTTTGAAAGTATACAAGGAATTGGAGCGTATGTTGAAAGTCTCAGAGATTAAGATGAGCATAGACAAGGTGCTTGCATTGGCAAAGACCATTACAACGATACAAATCAAGCTACCTCTGAACAAGGAGGTTTATACGCAGACTATGCTGATGGCAAGACATCAGAGAATAGCTAAACTCTTTAACGAAGATTTTTGGGTGACACGATGACGAAGTCAGGAAATGACCTTACGAGAACGCTTCGGGACTTTATGCTCCAGATTGGGAGTTGAGTTTTAATGGTCCGCATTGCCACTCAAACAATATTATTAAAAGTGGTAAAAGTAGTACAGGTAAACAACGCTACCGATGTAAGAATTGGCAGAACCGTTTTATTACCGTCTACAACATACAAAGCCTATCTTCCTAACATTGATAACTGACCAAAGAGGGATTGGGCAATCACAGCACGATACTAACGTTGGGCATTATGATTTATCAGCATTCATTCTTATTTACTCTCAAGGGATTTTGTCAGTTGTACTGCTTGTTGTTGCAGTCTAATAAGAAGTTGGGAATAAGTTTCAAGTTTGCCGAGCAGTTGTTGAGAAATGGCGACAGAATGATAAGTATTGAGGGCTTTCACGGCTTCGTTGTACAGCACGCCTATCTTATTCATCATGGAGACGATTTCGGAGAGTTTCTCCAAGTAAGGCTCTTTTGCAGGGTCTTGGGTGATGACCTTAAAGGCTTCACCTAAAAGTCTTACTCGGACAAAATCGCTTTTCGTTTTTGCTCCCGACTTGCGGTAGAGATTGATAAGTTTCTGCTGGTCTTCGGAATTAGGTATTCTGATGTGCCATCTGTCCCATCTTGGGCAGGTGGCACGTCTGCCATCGGGCTTCTTGGATTTCTGCTTTTTCATTGCTTTCTAATCACGACTTTGGAGTGATTTAATCCCCTTTCGGGGCAAGGGTCTTTGTGGTACAAATGACAATTTGTGGTACAAAGACACACCTTGCCTGTATAAAGAAAGAGACAGTTTGTTATGTTCCATAAAGTAACCTTTCTGGGGTGCTTTTAATAGACGAGAGTTCAAAGTTCAAGAAGTAAATCAAGAGATAAGTTTAGACTAATTTCTTGACTTACTGACTTTATGAGCTGACATATTTTTGACTAAAGTTAATTTTGACTTAGGTCGAAACTAATTTCTTGACCAAAGTCATAACTGACCATTTGACTTAAGTCGCGACTGATGTCTTAACTTAACTCATAACTTACCTGTTTGCGGTATTGGATTATAATGCCTTTCAAGCATTGTCTGTATGTCAGTCTGCTTGTATAGTATCTTCCCTCCGATTTTGTAGAAAGGAAGTATTCCTGCATTTCTGTACTCTTGGAGCGTACGTGTGCTGAGCCGTAATTGGCTGCAAACCTCCTCGCCAGTGAGGTAAACCTCTCCGCCTAACATCGGACGGGCTGTAGAACAATAACGCTCCAGTTTCTTCAAAGTACCCTCCATCAACTGTGCAAACATCTGCATTTGAGGGTCTTGCTGTGTAATGATTTCTTTCTCTTCCATAGTTCATTCTGTGTTTGATTTCATTCATTGTTTGCATTCAGTAACTCTGCGATGTCGCTCTCCTTATAATAGCATTTATGCCCAATGATGGAGAAGGGTATTTTACCCGTGTCGCGATAGGATTGCAGGGTGCGTTTGCTGATGCCGAGCCTGCGGCATACGGCTTCATTGTCGAGCCATTCGTCCGTTTCGGGCGGATTGCCGATAAGCTGTTCAATACTGTGGATAAAGTCTGCAAATTCGGAGCAGTGCCGCTCCCACGCTTTGCGGTCGATGATAATGAGTTTCATTGCCTTGATTTTGTTTTGATTACTTTATTGTTACTCGGCAAACAAACTGTTACGCTATCCGTTGCCGTATTTCTCGTGTGCAAAAGTAAGTGTTCGGAAGGACCGCTGCAAGAAATGAGGAAAAGCAGGGAAATAGAGAGAAAACAAGAGAAAAGACCAAAGGAGATCCATCTGTGTTATTGCGGTAATGAGATGAGGTGCCGGCTCTTTCCTTTTATCACATAGTTATTCTTTCGACAGTTCGATAGTTCGACAAATCGAGATGTCGAAGTGTCGATAGATAGTTTTATCGATAGATTATTTTGACGATATATAGTTTTGACAACAGATAGTCATGACAACAGATAGTCATGACAATAAATTGTACAAACAACAGATAGTCCGTATTATCGTCAGTCCTATCTATTGTTGGCTGTTACGCCTTGCGTCCAAAGAGCCTGAGTATGCCGTATTCTTGTCGTGCCTATACTCTCTTACGGCAACCCTGCCCTGCAAGGTTGGGAGAGATGAATACGACCGCACGAATATTGAAAATGGCAATACCAACTTGAAAAGAAAAATCCTGCGGTGGAGATTCTTCTCTCCATCCGCAGGACTCGACCTTGTCGGGGCAGATTGGCTGCCGTTGTACCTTTGCACGATAAGAAACGGCATCAGGGACTTTGCGTGTGCCTTTGCTTACAACGCCTTCGGGCTTGCTTCCTCCGTCAGTCTGACCATTGGCAGATTGTTGCTCTCGATGAGCAGCACTATCGTGCCTGTGAGTTCGGTGTAAAGACGGCCGTATTGCTCGTCAGAAGCCAATGTGTCCGTCAAACCGAATTTGTCGAATGTGGCTTGAATAGCCTTATTCGACAACAAGATGGTTGCGAGTCTTTCAGGAAGCGATGCAGGCAGTTCCCTTTCAAACTCGTTTTCCAACACGGATACAAGCGTATCATACTTGGAAAAGTGCAAGCCTTGATACAAAACCTCGCTTGCCATGCTTTCCGCTTCGGGGTGAGTGAAACCTTGCGCCACGGCATCGCAGTAAGTTGTGAGAGCCATATCTGCCCGTGCGGTGATAAACTCCGCATCTTGCAACTTCTCAGGGTGATGCTCACTCATGTAACTTCTTAATTTCAATCGAAAGTAAGAAAGTTCCAGCTTTTTGTTCTCTTTCATTTTTAATTTTATTTAGCGTTGATGTTCAATGATGGTTGTTTTGCGGTCAAAGGACAAGTTACTTGTCCTCCGCTTGGCTTTCTTGGCGGACAGACACGCAAAGCCTTTCGCAGTTCCCTTGTGGTATTGCTGCCCATGAGTGGCTGCATCTCACGGGCAATCTTACTCTTGCTGACCTTTGCGTAAAGTTCGGTGGTGGAAATGAAACGGTGTCCGAGCATCTTACTGACGGTTTCTATCGGCAAACCGTTCTCCAAACAGATGGTCGTGGCAAAGGTATGCCGTGCCGTATGCGAGGTGGCTTCGGTATGAGGTGGGAGTCCTGCCTTGATGATAATGTCCCTTATCTTGCGGTTGAAATGGCTATTCGTGGGGAATTCACGAAAGAGCAAACCCTCCTTTCGTCCGTCGCTGACAATGGTGAGTATCTCTTCGGCAATGGGCAATAAAGGAATAATGCTCCTGTTCTGTGTCTTTGTGCGACAGAGCGATATGTACCTACGCCCATCCCCGAATGTGTAAACATCGTCCATTCGGAGTTTCTTCAAGTCTGAGAATGCCAGCCCCGTGAAACAGCCCAAGAGGAAGATGAGCCTGCAATGGTTGTCCACCGAGCGGTGTGGGCGATATGAGAGAAGTTTGTGTAAATCGTCAGAAGTGAGGGCATTGCGCTCGTAGGTGGGCGTTTCAATGTCTATCTGCTCAAAAGGGTCTTCACGGATATATCGCTCTTGCAGTGCTTTTCGGATGACTTGATGCAGGTGGCGCAGACGATTGGAAACAGTGCTTTCCTTGTTTCCCAAGTCCCGCAGCATAAATAGGCGGTAATGTTCTATGAGGTCCTTGTCTGCCTCTTTGGGAAGACAGTCCCCATTTCCCCTTGTTTTTAGAAAAAGTGCAAAATTCTTCCTACTGTCCCTGAAAGCCCTGACGGTAGCCTTTCCTATCGTCTTGCCCTGCAATGCCTCCTTGCTTTCACAGACGGATTGGTAAATCTCTATGAGTGTCGGGGTGGGTTTGTTTTGGTGCTGGTACTGCTCTTTGAGGTATTCAGCCGTAATGTAGTTCTCTTCTCTTAACGTGAGTTCATAGAGTGCGTGAAGTTGGTCTTCTATTGAGTTCAGTTGCAGATTGACGGCATTCGCTCTGTTTGCCACCACTTTTATGCGCCCTTTCTTTGATTGCCAATCATCGGGAGAGGTGTATAAACCTGTTGAGAATGAAGAAGACGCACCATTGCAGGTGATACGGCATCGGATAATGCATTCATTCCTTTCGCTTGTCTTGCTTCTGTCTATATAGAATAGAATTGAAAATGTACTTTTCATTGTTCTTGGACTTTTAGTTGATTAAACGATATTGTGCGATGAGAGGGAGAATCTTCTCCACATCCCGAAAGACACGCTCTGGAGAAGTCTCTGCATACACCTGTGTGGTCTTTATCTGGCTGTGTCCGAGCATTTTCGATACGCTTTCGATGGACACGCCTTCTGAAAGCGTCATCTGCGATGCGAAGGTATGCCTTGCCATGTGATAGGTCAGCGTTTTCTGAATACCGCAAAGCCGTGCTATCTTTTTGAGGTGTATGTTCAACGTGTCACAGCCC
>NZ_LR027822.1:1539-8829 GCF_900607215.1 Prevotella rectalis | reverse complement strand
TGGACACGCCTTCTGAAAGCGTCATCTGCGATGCGAAGGTATGCCTTGCCATGTGATAGGTCAGCGTTTTCTGAATACCGCAAAGCCGTGCTATCTTTTTGAGGTGTATGTTCAACGTGTCACAGCCTGGTATGGGCAGCAGATACCCTTTTGGGGGTTCGTGGCGGAACGCCCTCGTATGAATGCCCCTGTACCGCTCAATGATGGCGGATGCTTCGGGTAATAGTGGAATGTGGCATACATTGCCCGTCTTCACTCTCGGCTTGCGTATCCAATCCATATCAGACTCGTGGATGATATGCTCTGCCGTGAGGTGGTACACATCCGTGTAGGAAAGCCCTGTATAGCACGAAAAGAGAAACATATCCCTCGACACCTGCTCGTAGCCTTGCAGTTCGTTATCGGATAATGCCGCAATCTTGTTTACTTCCTCCCTTGTAATGTATCGGGGTGTTCCAACGTTCCAGCGGATGGAATGACCGATAAAAGGATAGGTGTCTATGATGTGTCGTTTGTGCAGGTCTTTGAGCAGGGATGCCAGCATAGTAAGATAACCAGCCGAAGTGTTGAGTTTAAACCCTTTTTCTTTGGCAAAATACTCTTCCAAGTCCTTGATAAGGGCTGTATCGGCTTTTTGCACGGGGATATCGTCCACATGGTAGCGGCATCTCAGAAATTCAGACAGATGCTTGCGGAAGAGCAGCAGACATTTCAGTCTTCTTTCGCTGCGATCTATGCCAACTCGTTCACGGAAGCGGTCGATATACTCGTCCGCATGATGAAGCAGCCCCTGCGACTCGCTGTTTAACCCGAATACAAGTTCCCTTATCTTCCCTGCCGTGACAGTGTTGTTCAACTTGCCCGAAAGCGATTCATAAATTTGATGGACACTTACTTGCAGTCGGTCAAGTTCCCTGTTCACTGATACGGCTTCGGAACTCTTACCCACAAGTCGCTGTTTACGACTATCCCAAATTTTTGGCGTACAGGCGCATTTGCAACTGAACTGAACCATTGAGCGACCGATACTGATGCGTCCCATGATGGGACTTTTTCCGTTTTTGTCCTGCGTACCTCTTTTGAGGTAGAAGAGCAGCTTGATTTTTTCTTTTTCCATTGTTTTTTTGCTTACAAAATTATACTTCCCAGAGGAACTTTGAGCGATGCAAAACATTGATAATAAAAGAGAAAACACCGTTTTAGTTACCACTTTTAGCTGTTCTTTTCCTTTCATCGTTTCTCGAACGATTTGGTAACTGAACTCTTGCTTTTTCACTCCATTTTTCGCCTATTTACCTTGATGCAACCCAATGAGAAAGCAGGCAATATATCTTGTGTTTCAATCAGATACGCATTTTTCTCCTTTTCTTGCTTCCAACTCCTATACTTCCGCATAGAATGAAGCCAGCTCCGGCACCTTGATGAAGGTGCGGAACCGCTCTTTCTGGATAATCTCATTGGTGATGGAGAACTCATAGTCGGTCGATTTCTTGGCAAAAACCGCTGCCCAAGCATCAAAGCTGTTGATTCCCTGCTTCTCCAAAGCCTGCGGGCGCAGATACTTGAACAGAAGATACAGTTCCGTCAGACTATTGGAAATGGTCGTTCCTGAAAGGAAAGTGGCTCCCAAATCCTTGCCGGACCGTTCTTGTATGGTACGAATAGCAAAGAGCATGTTTAAGGCACGCTGTGAGCCATCAGGATTGCCCAAGCCCGATACACGGTCATGGCGTGTATTGAACATCAGGTTCTTGAATTGGTGTGATTCATCTACAAAGAGGTGGTCGATACCCATCATCTTGAAGTCCACGGCATCGTCTTTTCTTTCGGCGATGCTGTCCTGTATGTTCTGCAACTTGACTTCAAGGGTCTGCTTGCGCTTTTCCAAGCCTTTGAGCATACCACGGGAAATCTCCGCTCCTTGCATACGCAGGACTTCAAGGTTTTCCTCCACAGAGTCCTTCTCCTTCTGCAGGATAGCCTCCTGTATCTCCAAAGCTTGCGGTATCATGCCGAACTGTTCGTGCGTGAGGATGATGCAGTCCCAGTCGTTGTTCTTGATGTCGTTGAAAATACGCTGGCGGTTCTGCTTATTGAAATCGTTCTTGCCTGGATAGAGTACCTTAGCATTGGGATAAGCTTTCCTAAAGGTGTCGGCAATATCGAATACGTTTGCCTTCAGCCCAATAATCATCGGTTTGTTTGCCAGTCCCAATCGCTTCATTTCATAGGCTGCCGTACACATGATAAGCGTCTTACCCGCTCCCACCTCGTGGTCGCAGATGCCGCCACCATTGGTTTTGAGCATCCACACGGCATCCTTCTGACTCTTGTAGAGGTCGGCAATGCCCAGCCGTTTGAGGTCGAGGTCGGGGAAAGTCTGGTGCGTACCGTCAAAGTTTGGTCGCACAAAACAGTTGAAAAGTCGGTTGTACCTGTCGGAGAGCTGCTGTTTGAAGGTATCGGGTGTGCGTCCGAGCCAATCAACAAAGCCCTGCCTGATTTCCTCAATCTTGGCATTTGCCATCTGGATGGCATGTCCATCTCTTACTTTAATGGTCTTGGTCTCTCCCGTAACCTTATCTGTCACCTCCTTACTCTTGTTAATGTCGGGAATGGTGTTGTGCAGGGCGTGCTTTAGGAGATTGATGCCGTCATAGCGGCGGAACTCTCCCTGTACGGCATACTTGTGCCAGATATTGGCATTCTTTTGGTCGCAGACAATGCTGTACTCGTCCATGTTGGAATGGTAGGATACGCCAATATCCGTGCCGAAAAACTCCGAAGCGAACCTACCATAGACCTTGGCAGGTATCCAGCGTTCACCGAGATTGAAGTCAAGGTCTGCAAAAGGAATGGGTGTTGGCGTGGCTGCACGCAGCGCAGCAAGGCTCTGCTTTGTTTCTTCGTGGTCGGGATGGTCCAAGAGCCACGACTCAATGCGCTCCGCCTTTTCTATTACATTGCCCGAAATGAACTTGTCCGCAACCTCATAAGCATTCTCTTCGGGATTATAATAGATGCGACCTTCCAAGGAAGAAATGATGTCGCTTTCCTCCATATCAGGTAAAAGGGAACTCATGTAATCAAGTTCCACCGTGCCGTACTTGTTGAGCGATGCACCCAGTGCCTCCATCGGGTCTGTGGCAACGGTCAGCTCTGTGGTAGAAAAAGCTGTTGGATGGTCAAAGATGTCCGCCTTGACGTACCTGCCGTTCTCGGAGCGTTCCAAGAAGAGCATTTCCACACCTGTAGCATCCATCTTGATGATGTCGGTGTTCGCTTTCTGGTTAAAGTAGCCCCAGCGTGCAACATAGTCATCATACAAGTGATTGAGTCTGCTGCGATCCTCCTTGTCTTCTGCATGGTTCTCCGCCTCGTAGTCATAGAGACGATGATAGCACTCCCGTATCTCGATATAGCTTTTTAGTCGGGAAAGCTGGGCATACGGCAAGTCCATCGGATTAAAGGTTGGATGTCGCTTTAAGTCAGAAAGAAAGCCGACCTGCCCTTTCTGCACGACAATGGAGCCGTCTCTCAGGTGAGAGTCCGGCGAAGAGAGAAAAGGGCGCGGGGAAGCATCAAACTCTTTTTTCACCTCCGCTATCGGCTGTGGCTTACGCTCTTCGGCTTCATTCATAAAATCAAAGAGAGACGGTTCACTATATGACTGAGAGGAAGTTTTCTTGCTGCTTCTGCCCTTGGTTCTGTGCTGCGTTGCAGTTGTTGGCTGTTTCTCCTTATTCTCGTTTCTTCCTTTATTTCCCGTCAGCCTTTGTTCTTCGGAAGCCTGTATCTGTGGTTTAGGGACTTCCTTAATCTCGCCGTTCACGCGCTTTACTTCCTGCGTCCAGAGATTGTATTCCTCCGGAGCGAACAGTGAAGGCTGCTCCGTTTCCTGTCGCTCGTCCAAGCCGTCCATCACTGGGTGGTGGTCATCATCGAAATAGACAGTCTGCCCGTTCATCTCCCGTGGGGCTTCCACATCGGTGCGGATTTCTTTCACTTCCTGCTCATATTGGCGGTGAAGGTTAAGCACAGGTACTCCCTCTGGGGCTGATTCTTCAATAGTAGAGTCTGCCTCTTGTATCTGTACTGTCTGCTCACCGCCCGTTTTATCAACTTGCTCACTGATTTTTTCAACTTGAACTTCCTCTTTGGGTTCTTCCGTGGAAAGGTTATCTTCCATTGTCGAAGTCTGAACTTCGGGTGCAGCCTTTTCCTTGATTTCCTCTGTCACCACTTCTTCTTTGGTATATTGTCCCCTGACGATTTCTTCCAGTTCGGCTATCTCGTGCAATTTCTTAGGAGAGAAGTACAGGTCGCGCTCGATGCCCAGCCCATGAATCTTCACTTCCTCCATCTCGTCAAGCGACATATTGCCCAACTCCCAGCCGTAGCCCATCGTGACAGCACCGAAACCTATACGGCTCTTAGGGTCGTACTCCAAAAGATAAGCCGTGTAAGCTCCCATCGGGAAGAAATAACGTGCGTAGGCGACTTTATCACCAATAAGTTCCTTTTCCGTACTGTAAAGTTTAGGTAGTTGCTTCCTGATACTGTCGGGCATCAAATTATAGGCATTCTCCGCCTCCTTGTGCATTTTGGGATCCTCTTTGGGTAAATTTACCATTATACCTAACTTTCTCAGTTGTTTTTCGGCTTCTTTCTGCCGTTCCTCCTCCGTCATAGGTATGCCTGTTTCATAGAGTTTGCGGTCAAAGCGTTGCTCAACTTCCAAGGAGAGCTGTGTCCTGATACTCTCCGCCATATCGTCAATGCTGCCATCGAAGCGATACTCCCATGCAGGCTTGCCGTATGGGTCTCTGCCCATTATTCGTTCCGTGGCAATGGTGCGGTGGGCAATGTCTTTCCAATCTCCTGCAAAAAGTGAGTTGTGCTTGAAGACGACAGAAGAGCCTTCTTCTTTGGGAACGGAAAGAGTTTCTACAAACTGCTGTTCAATCCCCTCGCTGATTTCTTTACCTGTCTGCTTCTGCAAGACGATGAGGTCACTGCCCACGTCCGTTCCCGCATTGTCTGAAAACATACCCGATGGCAGGCGTAAAGCAGAGATTAGTCGGCTGTTCTGCATCAGATAACGGCGGATGGCTTCATTGCGGGGACTGTCCAATACACCTTGCGAGGTAATAAACGCAAGAAGTCCGCCTTCCTTGATGCAGTCCAATCCCTTTACAAAGAAGTAATTGTGGATGGCTCGTGTGGATTCCCTCTTAAGAACATCCTTGCCCTTGCTGTACTCACGGTCATAGACCATGAAATCCCCGAAAGGAATGTTACTTGTAATAAGGTCGTATTTGTCCTTATCTTCCAACTCTCCAATGGATTCAAAGGGGGCTTGGTGGACAATGATATTACCTTGCCCATAAGGATGAATGGATTGTGAGATACGGGCAGTGAGCAAATCTTTTTCCATTGCATCGACCATACCAGCCCTTTTAGCAAATATCTCGGCAAAAGCTCCCATACCTGCTGAAGGGTCTAAGCATTGTCTTATCTCCACATCGGTAATGGTGAGTGCTTCCGCAATCGCAGAAACGATACGGGTATCTGTATAGAAAGACGTGAGTACGCTTGCCTTGATGCTCTCCCAGTACCGCTTGGCGGTATTGGCATCGACGGCATCACGGTAAATCATCTGTTTGAGCCTTTGGGTAGGCTCGAAAAGTTGTTGCTCCGATTGGCTCCAATAGCGGAGGTCATCGGGACTGTCACATCGATTCAGCACGCATTTCAAGCCACCGAATCCCTGATAGTTGCGCAATATGTTTTTCTCGGCTTCGGTGGCTTCGCGGCGTTCTTTTTCCAAGCGAAGCACAACACGGATGGCTTCTGTGTTGGCTTCAAGGACGTTTTTCTTATTGTATGCCATAGTGTTCCTTTTTTAATTAAGGAGGAGGAAAAAGTCGGAAGATATAAAGTATATTACCTCCCGACCTCTTCTGTTCCTCTCTGTTTCTGTCAGGATTATCTCCCTCGTTGTTTTCCTTTCCTGTTTTCAAATTCAAAAGAAGTGGTGTAATCCTCATTAAGGACAAGTCGGGCGTTGAACTTTTTGCCTGCCTTACTGATCAATCCTTTGAGAATGGGTGTACGTCCTGTGGTTAGCAAATCCCGGATGTAGTCCTCGGTGAGAAGCGTGCCACAGACCTCACGGAAGACATGAAAGTCACAGCCCTCATGTCTGCATTTGGCAACCTTGGCATAGATACCCACGCTCTCAGTGCCACACTTGGGGCAGCGATAGGTGGGATAAGACTTCTGTTTGGGGGCAAGAGAAAGCAGTTCCTCACAAATGGTGCCAACGTAGGAGTTGATGCCTTGTGCAAACTTTTCGGGCGGCATCTGTCCTGCTTCGATGGCAGCAAGTGTCAGTTCCCAGCTTCCTGTCATCTCCGCATTGGCGATTCGCTTGTCCTTGACAATCTCATAGACAGCCAAGCCTTTCTCGGTCGGTATAATTGCTTTCTTGTCCCTTCGGATATAGTCACGGAGAATAAGTGTCTCGATGATGTTGGCACGGGTGGCAGGTGTTCCGATGCCACACTCTGCCATTGCTTTCTTACTTTCTGCATCTTCGACCTCTTTTCCTGCGTTCTCCATCGCAGAAAGCAGTGTCGCTTCTGTGTAGAGAGGTTTAGGTTTGGTCTTATGCTCGGTGATGTCAGTAGAAACAAGTGGTAAAACCTCTCCCTCCGTCAAATCAGGCAATGAAGGTAAAACCTGTTCATTGTCGTTTTCCTTTTTCTCTACATCAGTAACCTGCTCTTTCTGCACGGCTTTCCAGCCCAAGGAGATTTGTCGGCACGCCTTCCAAGTAAAGGAGTTGGCGCCGTCCGTGAACTGCACCAGCATACGCTCTTCCTCTGAATCGGGAAGAAAGGCTTCAATGAAGCGATTAACCACCATTTGATAGATAGTTGTTTCATCTGCCGATATTCCTGAAGGTGTTTCTCCTGTAGGAATAATGGCGTGGTGGTCAGTAATCTTTGCCTTGTTCACCGAATGGCGGTTTAATGGTGTTTCTATCATTTCTCCTATTTTGCGCAGTAGGGCGGGTACTTCCTCGAAAACATCCTCACTGATGTATCGGCTGCCTGTGCGGGGATAGTTCATAGAATAATGACAATGAAAGAAGAAAGGGCAAACACGAACGGAAACACTTGAACAATAACAACTTATGCACTTTTCTGCATTTTGTGATATGGCAAGATTGAGCGAAAAACGGCAATAGTTCCGTTACCAACTCGTAACCCATAGGGCACAAAG
>NZ_LR027822.1:0-1438 GCF_900607215.1 Prevotella rectalis | reverse complement strand
TGATGAGATGTCCCATCGCCCATGTTACCACATAACCGCTACCTTCCAAAAATCCGTCTTGTCTGGTATTAGCTCCTACTATACGGGCTATATCTCTGGCTACCGAGGGTTTCTCGGCAATAATACATATATTCATTTGTTTTTATAATTTTAATTTGTAACTTTGCACCAATATATTTTCTGCACTTTGTGTGGAATATCATCAGGCTTTGGTATAATCAGTCATATACTGCCTTTATTGATAAGTTTCACAGCAGATTGTTTGACAATCTTAAGTTTTACCAAAAAGGAGGAACAGTCTATGAATTCAAATTATATTATATTGGCTCTTGGGGTTGTGGCAGATAAAGACCTTTGTACATAAAGATGATATATTCCTAATACATATAGTGATTAACCCCGCTGCCGCCACATACAGAGACTCGCAAAAGCGAGTCTCTTGTTTTTTAGATCTTACGTCCGCGACGCTGTTGTTTCTTCTCGTCCTGTTTCTGCTTTTGGGCGGCAGTGGGCTGTGTCTGCCCAGTCTTCAATGGCTCTTTCACGTTCTTCGTAGCTTCGTTGGTCTTGCCGTGGTTGTTCACGGCTACCTGCGTCTTGTGTTCTTCTGCCACAGCTACCACCTTTTCCTTGCCAGCATCCTGCTTCTTGTCAGGATTCCACTTGTAAAAACGTGGGCGGTTCTGCTCCTTGTCCATACGGACGTAGGCATTGAAGGACTTGCCCTCCTTATCGACCATGTTCTTCAAATAGAGTGTGCGACCGCTATCCAAGGCTTCACGCTGCTTCTCGGATAGTTCCAAGCCGCAGAGCTTGTGGGGTGCACCCTGCTGCTGTGTCTGCTGCTGATGTTCCTTGAAACCACGGTTGTTGTCAAAGATGAACTCAATGCCTTTCTTCTCGGCATTGACCTGAAGCGTGGCATTAAAAGACTTGCCGCTCTTGGCAGTCATACCTTCCACTTTCACGGCTTTGCCTTCCACAAGGTCTTTATATTGCGCATCTGAAAGCGAGACGCCCTTGATCTCCTTGGGAATGTTCACACGGTCGGCACGCAGGGCGACAATTTCGTTGGTCTGTGGATCGATGGAGACATAGGCAGAAAAAGGATTGCCGTTCTTGGGCGTTACTTCGATTGTCTTGCCAAGGTTGCCCGTAGTGAGTAGTTGTTCTTTCTCTTCGGGCGAGAACTTGTAGCCCATATAGGGGAAGTCGAGCTGTGGCTCCTTGCGTAAAGGGTGGATAGCTAAGCCGACATTGCCGCTATCGTCCGTGCGGAAAGCAAGACGTGCTTCAGTGTAGATAGTTGTATCACCAATAGGTACGGCAATAGTAACAAGGTTACTCTTCTGCCAAGAAAGCATCTTTTCTAACTCTCCACTTTGTTCCAGTCGTTCACGGGTAAGACCGAGGTTGTCGAGTTGCTTCCAATCAATCT
>NZ_LR027821.1:202580-271533 GCF_900607215.1 Prevotella rectalis | reverse complement strand
GCCGTGGCGATGGAGGAAACAAAGACGACATATGAAAGGAGAATATATCAATTCAAGAACTGGAAAGAAAAGAATAAAATAACAGTGGAAGTACAGAGAAAGGAAAGATGAATTACACACTTTTAAGGACACTACCTTATGTATTCATGGAAATGGGTGAAGCTCGTTATCGGGATTGGGATGACGGGTGATTAACTCGCACTCTCTTCTCGTTGGCTATGAGGAAGAGATTGCGCGTGTAAGCGATGGTGCCGAAAAGCTGTCCGACGATGAGCACGGCATCGGATCGAATGATGCCATAGGTGAGAATGAGCGTTGAACCGATGAGACTAATGACCCAAAAACCTGCAGGGAGACGCGATTCGTTCTTGTTGTGGGAATAAATCCACTGATAAACGAAACGCAGTGTAAAGAGCACCTGTCCCGCGGAACCGAAAACGAGCAGCCACGGTTTCACTTCCCCATTGTTTAGGAAGCGTGTCACGAACTCGCCGGCGTTCTCTGCCACAAAGCCTGTTGCCACCAACGGCGTAACCGTTAAGACCAGTCGGGCGATGCCGGGTAGATGTTTCCATACTCCTTTGAGGTTTAAGTTCCAGAGATAGATATAATAGGAAATGAACTGTCCGAGAATGATGGCGAAGTCGTTGCGCAACCATCCGTAGATGCAGAGCAGATAGGCTCCCATGAGGCTCAGCACCCAGAAGATGGTGGGCGAGAGCACGTGGCGCGCCCTTTCCGATAGAATCCACTGTACGAGGATGCGTGCCGAGAAGAATGTTTGTGCCAAGAAGCCGATGGCGAGTGTGAGGATGCCGTCAGCCATTTTCGCGGTTTGGTTTCATGTAATTGTTTTCTGCTACCTTGTAGTTGATATAGCGCGTTTTCATCCAGCGATAAGCAAAGCAGTCGAAGAACGGTTGAACGAGGCGGTTTTGCAGGTGATATTTCGACTTCCCATTGACGCGGGGGAAGTGGCGCACGGGCATTTGCTTCACTCTTCCGTTCTGCAGGAGAATGAGTGCGGGCAGGAAGCGGTGCATTCCCGTGAAGAAAGGAACGCGGCGTGCATAGTCGGTGTGCATCACTTTCAGCGGACAGCCTGTGTCCCGTACGCCATCGTGGGTCATCATGTTGCGGAAACCGTTGGCAATGCGCGATTGAAACTTCTTGAAGAACGTATCTTTGCGGTTGGCACGTATGCCGGTAACGAGTTCGAACTCATCGATGAAGGGGAGGAGCACGTTAAAATCTTCCGGAGCCGTTTGCAGGTCGGCATCCATGTATCCCACGTATGCCGATTGGCAGTTGTCGATTCCGGCTTTCAAGGCGGCACTCAGTCCGCTGTTCTTCGTCAAGGCGAGGAAGAAGAAGTGACTGTTTCGCTCGCACACCGCCTTGATGCGTGGCAGACTGTCGTCCTTTGAGCCGTCGTCGATGAACATGACGCAGGCTTTGCGCAGCGATTGTGGCAGGAAAGCGACAAGTCGTCGTTCCAAATTCTCTATGTTGCTCTCTTCGTTGAACACGGGCACGAGGATGGTCAGCTCGTATTCCGACGTCAGATTTGTATTCATCTCTTTGGTGTTGTTTTTTATCAAATGGATTGTATTCTTGAGTGGGGTATCGTCAATCAATGTAAATGACGGCATTGGGTCCCACAATGCATGCTTTTTTGTCGGGAAAGTATTTCAGATACTTTCGGCGCAGCATCACCACCGTGCGATGCGAGGTGCGCAGCAGTCCCAAATCTTTCTCTTTCAGTTCATTCACCGGCAGTCCCATCAAGGCATCCATGTTCTCCGGTCGGCGCAACTCCAACGCGCTGATTTCTCGCGTGTGTTTCTCGTTGGCAATCTCTTTCGTTTTTTGGCACAATGCTCCATAGCCTATCCACGGGTTGATTGCCGGCAGTGCGCATCCGCCAATGAAGAGGGTTGCCAAGAGTCCGTGGAAGAGAGTGCCGACAACGTCTTTGACTTCGCTTTGCTTTCGGAAGACGCGCCACAGCGCGAGCAATCCGGCGAGTGTCATGACCGTTGCAGCGGCGAAGAGCAGCCGGTGGGCGAGGTAAGCCGTTTCTCCGATGTTGGCAACGATGATGATTGTCGGCAGGGCGCAGACGAAGATGCCTGCCGTGACGGAGAGTATGATTTTCAGCCATCGCTCTCTTGCCATCGTCTGCAGATGGAAGGCAGCAAGATAGATGATGAAAGGAAAGGCAGGCAACAGATAAACCTGTAGTTTGGAGCTGATGCAGGAGAGCATGACGAAAGTGGAAGCGGCGGTGGCGGCGAAGAGGCGTTGAAGATTGAACAGTGGCAGGCGGCGAACGGCAGCCATGCCGATGATGGAGATGACTACGAGCGACCATGGTGCGATGGAATACCACACGGCGATGGCATAATAATAGAATGGTGCCTTGTGATGGAAGGAATTGACCGCACGGTCGAACGTCTGATGAAAGACAAGGTTATGGAGATATTCCGTACCGCTTTCCGCATAGACGGCGCCGAGCCAGAGCGTGGCACCCAGCAATGGAAGCACCCAGGTTCGCCATCCCCAATAGCGGAAGAGTGTTTTGATTTCGCCGTTCCACAGCAGGTAAACCACGGAGGAGCAGAGTGGGACGAGCAGACCCACCATGCCTTTGCTAAACACGGCGAGGAAGGTGTAGAGACCCAGCAGGAGCGCGGAGCGATTGCGGTTCTCCTGCAGACGAGTCATGCGATGGAACTCGCGCAGGGCGAGGACGATGAACATACATAAGAGCATGTCCATGCGCAGCGTTACGGCAAGACCGGCGAAGAGTCCGCCCGTGAGCAGCATCATGCGGGCGATGGTTCGGTTGGTGTCGGGCATTTCTCCTTCCACCCATTTATCCATGGTTCTCACGGTGATGAGGGCGGGAACGAGCGAAGCAAGCGAGAGAAACCACATTCGGTGAGTTCCAAACATCCACTTCCCGAGCATGACCCACCAAAAATAGAGTGGTGGCTTGTCGGCATACGCTACGCCGTGGTTGGTGAAAGTAAAGAACGTATGGTTGCGCAGGGCTTCTTCGGCGATGCTCAGATAGCGCAATTCGTTGGCGGGGGTGAAGTCTCTCAGGAACAATGTTGGCAGCACCGCGAGGAGAAACAAAACATAACAGGATGCCGCGTCCGATTTATTCCATCTCATGTAGTCAGAATCTTATACCTTTTATATATATGCTCTTGGTTTGTCATCATGCCGCTTGTTTTCAGTTTTGCGGCGTAAGGATGTGTGCAAAGGTAGATATTTATGCCGAATATGACCTATTAATTTGTTAATAATTCCTTTTCTTCCGTTTTTTTTCATAGTTTTGTAACATGAAGCTCTTGTTTTCTCCCCACGGTCATTGGGATTTCCCGGTGGCGCATGGCAGTGAGAATTTCTTTATCTTTTCCCAATTATGTTCTAATCGCCATGAAATTACATTACAAAAACCACGTTCTCGACACACTTCGTAATCCACTGATAATCAGGAGAATATTAATTGCTGTTTAAAAGCTTAGCTTTTGCACTGCAATACATGACCTTTTGCATTGCAAACGCTAAGCTTTCGGCGTGCAAAAGCTAAGCTTTGGATGGAGGAATGAAGAAAATTTAGGACATTATCGAACTTTTTTCCTCCCCATGGACGGAAAAGACTTCTCGCGTGCGGACTTAGCCCTTGTCCCCGGTGGGTGGTGTCCCTGCCGCCTCAATGTTGCGTTTCAGACCTTCATATTTGGCGCGTTTCACCGCCGAACCTTTGAACAGGCGGCGATATTCCTCTATGGTGAGGTTGTTCCATTCCTCTTTCGTCATGCTCAAGAGTTCTCGTCGCGGCATGAAATCGGGATTGTCCGAAGGTATGGCAAACCGATTCCATGGGCAAGCCTGCTGACACCGGTCGCAACCATAGATGCAATTGCCCATGGTGCGTTTTGCTTCGTCGGATAGTTCGCCACGATTTTCTATGAGTTGGTAGGACAGACATTTGGCGGAATCGAACTCCTTGTCCTCGCTGAGTGCTGCCGTGGGACAAGCGTCGATGCACCGTTGGCAGTTTCCGCAGTGGTTTCGCATGGGTTCATCGTAGGCATCCAGTTCGAAAGGCAGGAAAATTTCGCCGAGAAAGAACATCGACCCGGCATGGGGAATGATGAGCTGATGGTTTTTCCCCACCCATCCCAGTCCGCATCGCCACGCCCAATAGCGTTCGAGCACCGGTGCCGTGTCCACGAATGTGCGTATTTCCGCATTGCCATCTGCGGGTAGGGGCGGGAGTGCGTCTGCCTCGTTGAGTCGTTGCAACAGCTCGCGCAGTTTTTCTTTCATTACCTCATGATAATCTCTGCCGTAAGCATAGGCAGCAATTTGATAGCCTTCGGGGGGAATGTGCTCTGCCGGTGCGTAGTTCATCGCCAACGACAGGATGGTTTTCGTTCCGGGGACGAGCAATCCCGGGTCGAGTCGTTTGTCGGTGTGGTTTGCCATGTACCCCATTTCCGCGTTTCCGCCCTTTTCTATCCACGTCCTGACCCTCCGTGCAGTGTCCTTGTCCACCTTTTCGGCACGAGCCGCCCCACAAGCGAAAAAGCCGAGACGTTTAGCCTCGGCTTTTATCTTAGTCGCCAATTTTGAATACTTTGAATTCATACCCTTCATTCTTCAGCCATTCCAAAGCCTTGGGCAGTGCGTAATGGAGTTTGTCGATGCTTTTCAGCGAGTCATGGAACGTGATGATGGAGCCGTTTCGAGCATATTGCTTCACGTTCCGGAGCACGTCTTCGCCCGTGAGCCATTTCGAGTAATCGCGCGTAACGAGATCCCACATCACCACCCGATAGTTTTGTTTCACCCACCAATACACCGTATGGCGCAACCAGCCGTGAGGGGGACGGAAGAAATGCGACTTGATGAGGAGGTTTGCCTTCATTACATCCATGGCATAGGTCAGAGTCCAATGCCTGAACGACCCGAGATGATGATAGGTGTGATTCCCTACGAGATGTCCGCGTCGCACAACCTCATCGAAGATTTCCGGATGTTTGCGCACATTGTCGCCCACCATGAAGAAAGTGGCTTTGGCATCATACTTGTCGAGCGTGTCGAGGATGAACGGAGTGGCTTCCGGTATGGGCCCGTCGTCGAATGTCAGGTAAACGGCGTGCTCATCGGGCGACATCCTCCACAAGGCGTGGGGGTAAAGCCATCTCATCCATCTTGCCGGTTGCTCTATCAGCATATGAGTTTAATTCATTTGTCCGCCCTTCATTTGGTAGGCTTGAAGCAGCATGGCAAATTGTCTTTTGTGCTTTGCCGCCCAATTCGGGTCAGTTTCATTGCAAATATCCATCATTTCTTTCATGATTTGGAAGTGCATCATGCACGAGCTTTGACTCATGTTGAAGTAACGCTCATCCAAGCTGAGATAGTATTGTATGTACTGCCATGAGTTTTTCCACAGCGTGTCGAAGAGCTTTCTTGCCTTTGCCTTCTGTCCGAGCATGGCATAGGCTTGCGCCATGTAGCCGGAGCCGGAGAGATAGCTAACGGGGATGTTGTAACAAGGCAGCTCTTTCTCTACTTTTTCGAGCACCTTCAGTGCCTTCTGGGGCTTCTTCTCCTCGAGTAGTCTGAGGGCGAGCTGTGCCATTTCACGCCGATGGGTGTAGCACATGCGCATGATGGTCTCATCAATGTAGAGTCCTTTGGTGGACATTCCTCCCCACTTAAATCGGTTCATCATGATGTCGTATGACTTTTCCGTATCGTAATTGTTCCTGCCTCCTTTGGTATAGAACGGTGTGATGCGGTTCACCAATCCTTCTTGGATGAAGTTGTCGCCAAGGTTCATGAAGTTTTCCGAACCCACGGTGATGGCTACATAGAGCGGACGTGTCCAATTGGTGTTCGCTATCATCTCAAGCATCATGAGATCTTTCTTGTAAATGGCTTGTTTTCCTGCAAGCGAGATTGCCATTCGGTCGGGAATGCTGTCGGTTGGTATCATCATTCCGCTCTTGCGCACAGCCTCTTTGTCGATGGTCATGTAGATGGTATCGGTGGGAATGACGTGGAGTTGCGGATCTTTCGAGCGCACCCAATATTTCAATATGTTCTTCAGTTCGAATGGGTCGTTGCCAAATTCGCTGCGTGCCGCCTGCGGGTCGTCCCTGTACAATGCCTTTAGTTCCTCCTTAATCGAGGGGTCGATGGGAACATACTCATTGGTTCCGCTCACATAGTCGATTCTTTGCCAGTTGATGGGGACACTCGGCGAGTCGTAGGCCGGTCGGCGCATTTGGTCGATGTACCAGTCGGTTTGCAAATAGGAGAGGTTGCAGACTCTTGCGTCGGTTCTGACGCCCTCAACGTCCTGATTATACCACAGCGGGAATGTGTCGTTGTCGCCGTTGGTGAAGATAATGGGGCTACCTTCCCTTTGCAGGGAGTTCAGATAGTTCTGTCCGAAGTCGCGAGCGGCGTATCGTCCGGAACGGTCGTGGTCGTCCCATGTCTGCGATGCCATTTGTATGGGTACTATCAGGCAGGCAAGCGATGCAATGGCAGCAGCTGCCACGCCTCCGACCTTGAGTTTCCTGAGTCGGTCGTAGATGGCTGTTACGCCGAGTCCGCACCAAATGGCAAAGGCGTAGAACGATCCGGCGTAGGCATAGTCGCGCTCACGTGGTTGTCCCGGTGTCTGATTCAGATAGAAGACGATGGCCAATCCTGTCATAAAGAAGAGGAAGAGCACCACCCAGCATTGCTGTACGCCGCGGCGTCCGCGATAAGCCTGCCAGAAAAGTCCGATTAAGCCGAGCAGCAGTGGCAGACAGTAGAATACGTTGTGTCCCTTGTTTGCCTTCAGTTCGTCGGGCATGAGGTCTTGATTGCCGTAGAGCATGTTGTCGATGAAGCTTATTCCTGTTATCCAGTTGCCGTGTTCCGGTTCGCCGTTGCCCTGAATATCGTTTTGTCTGCCTGCAAAATTCCACATGAAATATCTCCAATACATGAAGTTGCACTGATAGGAGATAAAGAATTTCAGGTTTTCCCATTGCGTAGGTATCTTCACTCCCTCTGCGTCGTGTCCCTCGATGCCGCCCATCCATTGTTCGTATTGTGCGGCATGACTTTCATCCCACAACCGTGGGAATAGCATATTTTGTTGGAACACCTGCGTGGACTTGTGGCGTACGATGAAGTAGGAGTCTTTTTCATTGGCTGAAGCCTTTTCCTTGCGTTGATAGACGGGTGCGCCCTCATTGAATTTGTAGTGCATTCCGTCGTCTTCCACTGCCGGTTGGCTGGTGTAGGCTTGTCCGTAGAGCAGCGGTCGGTCGCCATATTGGTCGCGACTGAGGTAGTTGCCTAAGGTGAAGATGTCCTCCGGTGAGTTTTGGTCCATCGGTGGGTTGGCAGTGGATCGGATGACGATGAGTGCGTAGGACGAATAGCCTATGATGAGCATGAGCATGCAGAGCAGTGCGGTGTTCTTTGTGCGCGAGCTGACCCATGCCTTTCCGTCTTTTTTTCTTTTCAGTACGAAGAAGAGGATGGAAAGGATGATGATGCCCGTGAAGAATGCTCTCCAGCCGAAGCCCACGAATGGGATACCGATGAGCGCGAAGGCAATGAGGAAGGCGATGTTCTCACGTGGCGTATTCTTGCATTTACAGGTTTCGCAGATTGCCCAAATGAATGAGCCGAGCAGCAGGAAGATATAGAGGATTGTTCCCGTGTTGAATGGCATGCCGAGTGTGTTGGTGAAGAGCAGTTCGAACCATCCGCCCACGGTGATGATGCCCGGGACGACGCCGTAGAGCACGGCTGCCACGAGCAGGACGGAGCCTCCCAATGCCAGCAGAGAGCCTTTCAGTGTGGCATCGGGCACCTTTTTATAATAATAGACTAAAACGATGGCAGGAATGCAGAGCAGGTTGAGCAGGTGCACGCCGATGGAAAGTCCGGTCATGTAGGCGATGAGCACGAGCCAGCGGTCGGCGTGCGGTTGGTTGGCGTTGTCCTCCCATTTCAGGATGAGCCAAAACACCACTGCCGTGAATGCCGATGAGTAGGCGTAAACTTCGCCTTCGACGGCTGAGAACCAGAACGTATCGCTGAAGGTGTAAATCAGTGCGCCCACCAGTGCCGAGCCTTCGATGGCGATAAGTTTTGGCAAGGAGATTTCCTCACCATCGCGCACGATGAGTTTGCGTGCGAGGTGCGAGATGGTCCAAAACAGGAACAGGATGCAGGTGGCAGAGAGCAGTGCGCTCATGGTGTTTACCATGCGTGCCACTTGCGAGGGGTCGCTGACGAATTGTGAGAAAAGATTGGCGGTAAGGGCGAAGAAAGGTGCCCCGGGGGGATGTCCCACTTCCAATCTGTAAGCTGTTGTAATGAATTCGGGACAGTCCCAAAAGCTGGCTGTCGGTTCGATGGTGGAGCAATAGGTGAATGCCGCAATCAGAAAGGCGAGCCATCCCATTGCGATGTCCACGATTTTAAACTGTTTCATCCGTATCATCAGATTTTTTGTCGTTCCCATCGGGCTGTCCGACGGGTATGTTATTCTCTAATTTATTGGTGCAAAGATAAGAATATAAATTCAGAAATATACAAGGGAAGGGGATAAAATCTTTATCTTTCCAATTTTTAACATCATCGCTTCCATTCTCTTCATGGATTGTTTTCCACACGCAAGCCCCGGCGTGGCTTGCGGAGCGTGGGTGGAAGGGACAACACTGCCCTTCCTTGTTGCTTCCCGACGTGCGCGGAAAGTCATGCCGAGGGGGCTCGTGCAGTGCAGAATCCGGCTGTCTTTTTCCCCTTGCTTTTCCTGCTTTCCAAGTAGTTGTGTTTCAAGAGCTTACGCCCCGGTCTGCAAAAGCTTACCTTTTGGGTTGCAAAAGTTCACCTTTTGAGTTGCAAAAGCTTACCTTTTGGATTGCAAAAGCTTAGCTTTTGTTTTTCAACGCTGAATCTTGTGTGGCAAAGGGGGTGGAAGTGTCGTTGCGAAGCGTTCTTCATTCAATATTTTTCCCATCGGGATTCCTCTTCTAACTTTCTTTGCTTTCCTGCGCTTGCATATCATATATTTTGCGTACCTTTGCCGGCTGAAAGGGCAGGGCGGATGTTGCGCAACGGCAATTCTCCCCGCCTCCCGATCAAGACTACATTCGTCATTGAAGTAATTGCACGGATGGTGTCGGATGATGTCGGGATATGGGTGGGCGGTGCTCCCGAGATGCAAACCGAAGCAGGTTGCGACAAGAGTTCGCTTCATTCCGCAGGATGATTGAATATAGAGAATACGGATTATGAATTTCAACATTTTCACGGCGCGCCCGAAGGAATCGGACAATAAGGCGAGCCATAAGCTCATTGCCCACATGGTGGGACAGCTGTTGCTCTTTGAGCCGTTGTTGCTTTTAGCTTGTTGTGGCGTGTCGCTATGGTATGGCGAGGAAGACTGGAAAGCGTTTCTTATTTCCTTGTCGGCTTGTGCGTTGGTCAGTGTTACGCTGCTGATTTACGGTAGGAACAGCAGCGACACGGCAAGTCGGACGGAGGGTTACATCGTGGTTGCATTCTCATGGGTGTTCTACACACTCTTTGGCATGATGCCTTATGTCGTGGGTGGGTACATTCCCTCGGTGGCAGATGCTTTCTTCGAGACTATATCCGGATTCACCACCACCGGAGCGACCATCCTTAACAACATCGAGCAGATGCCCCACGGCATACTCTTTTGGCGCAGTCTGACGCAATGGATTGGCGGACTGGGCATTGTCTGCTTCACCATTATCCTCCTGCCGGGCTTCGGCACCAGCGGACAGATGCTCTTTTCATCCGAAGCCACGGGCGTTACGCATGACAAGATACATCCCAAGACGCGCATCATGGCACGTTATATTTGGACTATTTATTGCATCATCACGGCCCTTGAGACGGTATTGCTCATCGCGGGCGGCATGGGTGTCTTCGATGCTCTCTGCCATGCCTTTACCACCACTTCCACGGGTGGGTTTTCCACCAAACAAGCGAGCGTGGCTTACTGGAATTCGCCATTTATGGAATATGTCATTTCGCTGTTCATGCTTTTCTCGTCAGTGAACTTCTCACTCTATTTCATAGCCGTCAAGGGGCATTTCCGACAGGTTTGGCACAGTGTCGAACTGCGTTGGTTCTTGGCTTCCGTGGGAGTTCTCACCATCATCATCACCCTTACGCTGATTTGGCAGAATGGTTATGGAGTGGAGGAAGCGTTCAGAAAGGCATTTTTCCAAATGTCTTCCTTGCACACCTCCTGTGGTTTTGCCACCGATGACTACAACCTTTGGCCGCCGTTCACGTGGATGCTCATCCTCTTCGCCATGCTCTCGGGAGGTTGTACGGGTTCGACAAGTGGCGGAATCAAGAGCCTTCGCCTGGCAATTATTGCCATCTGCATCAAAAATCAGTTCCGACAAATCCTCCATCCGCATGCCGTTTTGCCCGTGCGTGCCGGCAAGATGTTCGACAACAAGGTCGTTACCACGGTTCTTGCCTTCTTTGCCACTTACTTTGTGTTGATTTTTGTGGGTTGCCTGCTGCTGATGTTGTTGGGCGTAGGCTTCACCGAGGCAACGGGAACCGTTGTTTCCGCCATGGGCAACACCGGTCCGGGCTTGGGCAAGTTTGGTCCGGCTTACACGTGGGCGTTGCTTCCCGATGCCGGGAAATGGATTCTCTCCGTGCTGATGATTATCGGACGATTGGAAATCTTCGGTTTCCTGCTCATCTTTTATCCACCCACTTGGCGCGGAAGCTGGGCTTAGTGAGCAATTTTTCTCACCACAAGTCATCTTCCATAAACTCATGTATCGACATCTGCGCCTGTCGGGGCAAGACAACCGACAGGCATATTCTTTGGTTTTTGGAGCGTTGAAAACACGAAAATTCTTCCTCGGCGGCATGGAGAAAATTCAATAATGTCCTGAAAATTCTTCATTCGTCAATCCAAAACTTAGCTTTTGCACGCCGAAAGCTTAGCTTTTGCAATGCAAAAGGTCATGTATTATGGTGCAAAAGCTAAGCTTTTAAACAGCAGTTAATATCCTGCTAATTATCAGTGGATTAAGAAATGTGTCGAGAACGTTGTTTTTGTAATGTTATTTCATGGCGGTTAGAGTGCCATCGGGAAAAGATAAAGATTTTCTCACTGCCATGGAACACCGAAAAATCCTAATGAGCGATTTGAGATAAAAGAATATTCATGGAAGCAGCAGTATATAACGAAGAAACGAGCGGACGCAATGCGCCTGCTCGTTTCTTTTGAGGAATGATGGCAGGGAGAATCGCCTGCCATCGTATGTTTGCCAATCGGCTTTTGCCTATTTTCCTTTTTGCAGAAGGCTTTCCGCCATGTTCTTCGCTGCGCGTCTGCCATCGCCCATGGCAAGGATGACGGTGGCACCGCCACGCACGATGTCTCCACCGGCATAGATGTCGGCTTGCGAACTCTGCATGCTCTCGTTCACGACGATAGTGTTCTTTCTGCCCAATTCCAAGCCCTTGATGGATTTCGGAACCAGCGGATTGGGCGATACACCCACTGCCACCACCACCTGATCGCAGTCGATGGTAATTGTCTTGCCCGTGGTTTCCGGACGGCGCCGACCACTCTCGTCGGGTTCGCCAAGCTGCATTACGTCGAGGATTGCACCGCTGACGCGCCCATTCTCATCGGCGAGATACTCCTTTGGGTTGTGGAGCGTGAGGAAGTTGATGCCTTCCTCCTGAGCGTGCTTCACCTCTTCGGCTCTTGCCGGCATTTCTTCGATGGAACGGCGATAAACCAGCGTAACGTCGGCACCCAGCCGTTTTGCCGTGCGACAGGAGTCCATGGCGGTGTTGCCACCTCCCACGACGAGCACTTTCTTGCCAATGATGATGGGAGTGTCGGTATCGGGGTTGGCAGCATCCATGAGATTGACACGTGTGAGATATTCGTTGCTCGAAAGAATGTTGATGCTGTTCTCGCCGGGTATGCCCATGAAGTTGGGAAGTCCGGCTCCCGACCCCACGAAAATGCCTTTGAATCCGTTTCGTTCCAATTCCTCCACGCTGATGGTTTTTCCAATGATGGTGTCGGTTTGGAAGTGTACGCCGAGTTTTCTGAGGTTCTCCACCTCCACTTCTACGATTTTGTTGGGCAGTCGGAACTCCGGTATGCCGTATTTCAATACGCCTCCCACCTCGTGGAGTGCCTCGAAGACATATACTTGGAAACCTCTTTTCACCATGTCGCCGGCAAAACTCAGTCCGGCGGGTCCTGACCCGATGACTGCCACTTTGATGCCATTCGATGGTTCAAGATCGGGCAGGGTGATGTTTCCACTCTCGCGTTCGTAGTCGGCAGCGAAACGTTCCAAATAACCTATGGCAACGGCAGGCTCGTTCATCTTCAGGTGGATGCAACGGCTCTCGCACTGTTTCTCCTGCGGACAGACGCGACCGCAGACTGCCGGCAAAGCGGAAGTATCTTTCAGCACACGGGCGGCATTGAGGAACTGTCCGCGCTCAATGTTCTTGATGAAACTTGGGATGTTGATGCTCACCGGGCAACCTTCCATGCAGGTGGGCTTGGCACAATCCAAACAACGTTGAGCCTCGCGCATTGCCATTTCCGTTGTCAGTCCTTTGTTCACCTCCTCGGTGCGTGTCGTGGCGCGATAGATTGGGTCAAGCTCCGGCATTCGCACACGCTCTATTGCTGTTCGCTCCTTGGGTTTCATACTCTTGCGCAGCTCCTTTCGCCATTCAGCATCGCGGTTGGTAAGTTCGGCGAGTGGCACTTTCGTTTCTTCCGCAGGGTGCAAGTTGTCCGTCCCGGCAGGTGCTGCGTTCTCGTCTTTCTTTTCCGTGTGTTCGATGACAGCGGATTTGCGTTCCATCTCTTCGCGTTCCACTCCCTTGAACGTTCCCATTCGTTTGAACATCTCGTCCCAATCCACGAGGTCGCCGTTGAATTCCGGTCCATCTATGCAGACGAATTTCGTCTTTCCGCCAATCGTCAGTCGGCAAGCGCCGCACATTCCCGTTCCGTCCACCATGATGGTGTTGAGCGATACATCGTTGGGGATGCCGTATTTCTTGGCGAGCAGCGATGTGAACTTCATCATCATGGGTGGACCGATGGCAAGCACCTTGTCCACATGCTCGCGTTGTATGACTTCTTCCACACCTACGGTTACGACACCTTTCTTCCCATAAGATCCATCATCTGTCATGATGATGACTTCATCGGAATATTTTGCCACGTCGTCCACCATGATTACCAGTTCTTTGGTGCGTCCGGCGAGTACGGATATGACGCGGTTGCCGGCTTTTTTCAGTGCCGTGAGGATGGGCAGGATGGCTGCGATGCCGATACCTCCGCCTGCACAGACCACGGTACCGTAGTTCTCGATGTGCGAGGCGTTGCCCAACGGACCTACGATGTCGAGTACTTCATCGCCGGGTGCTAATTTACACAACTTGGTGGAGGAGAGTCCCACTTCCTGAATGACCATGGTGAGTGTTCCTTTGTCAGGGTCGGATTTGGCAATGGTGTAAGGCACTCGCTCGCTGTTCTTGTCCACGCGAACGATGATGAAGTTTCCCGGTTTGCAACTTCGTGCAATGAGGGGTGCTTCCACAACGATGCAATACACCTTCTCTGAGAATTGTTCTTTGCTGATAATCTTGTTCATGATATTTTCTTTGTCCTTTTCGCTCCCGGTTGGCATTTTTGGTGCTAATCGTGGAGTGGGGTTGATGTTTTTGTGGAAAGGGAATGTCCTCAGAAGGGTCAGTTCTTGTCGTCAAGCAACTCGAATCCGCAGTAGGGTACGAGTACTTTCGGCACTCGAATGCCTTCAGCTGTCTGGTTGTTCTCAATGATGGCTGCCACGATGCGGGGCAATGCCAATGCCGAACCATTGAGGGTGTGACAGAGTTCTATCTTTTTGTCTGCCGAGCGGCGGTAACGACAGTGCAGGCGGTTGGCCTGATAGTTTTCGAAGTTGGACACGGAACTTACTTCCAGCCAGCGTTCTTGTGCCGCGCTCCATACTTCGAAGTCGTAGCAGATGGCTGAAGTGAAGCTCATGTCGCCGCCGCAAAGTCGCAGGATGTGATAGGGGAGTTCCAATTTTTGGAGCAGTCTTTCCACGTGGTCGAGCATTTCGGCGAGCGATTGGTAGGAATGTTGTGGTGTGTCGATGCGTACAATCTCCACTTTATCGAACTGATGCAGCCTGTTCAGTCCGCGTACGTCTTTGCCGTAGCTACCTGCTTCGCGTCGGAAGCACGACGAATAGGCGCAACGTTTCACGGGAAGCTGTTCTTCTTCGAGGATTTCGTCGCGGAAGATGTTGGTAACGGGTACTTCTGCGGTGGGAATGAGGTAGAGGTCGTCGGTCTGTGCGTGATACATCTGTCCTTCTTTGTCGGGCAATTGTCCCGTGCCGAGTCCTGATGCCTGATTGACGAGTAGCGGGGGTTGTATTTCCAAGTATCCGCTCTTGCGTGCTTCATCGAGGAAGAATGCTTCCAGCGCACGTTGCAGTCGTGCCATCTTACCTATATATATGGGGAATCCCGCTCCGGTGATTTTCACTCCGAGGTCGAAGTCCACGAGATTGAACTTCTTGCACAAGTCCCAGTGGCACAATGCCTTTTCGTTGAAGATGGGTTTTGTGCCTCCTTCTTTCACCACCACGTTGTCGGAAGCGTCTTTTCCCTCCGGTACGTCATCGTTGGGGATGTTCGGAATGGTGAGCAGCACTTCGTTTAGGGCATTTTGTGCCTTTTCCATTTCCTCGCGAAGTGTCTTGTCAGTGGCTTTCAGTTCTGCCACTTTGTTTTTTATTTCTTCTGCTTCGTTTTTCTTTCCTTCCTTCATCAATCCGCCAATCTGCCTTGAGAGTTGGTTTTGTTGTTGTTTTCCGCTGTCGAGTTGTTGTTGGTTGGTGCGACGAAGTCTGTCGAGTTCCAATACTTTTTCTATGGTTTTGCGCGCGTTGGTAAAGTGCTTTTTTTCAAGCCCTTTTATCACACGTTCCGTTTCCTCACTGATGAGCTTTAATGTAAGCATGTTTCTTTTTATGTTATGATTTCCTATTTGGGAAACAAAGTTACGAAAAATATATTTGAAATGCACGAAAATTTCGCGTAATCTTTTTTTCTCGGTTGTCGGACTTTGCGAACCGGGTTAAATTCCGTGTTTCGACGTTGTGTTTTCCGGTACAAGCGGCATTGCGTTTCGGCACTTGATTTCGGGTCATTGCCGTTCGGTGTTGGTTTGTCTGATGAGCGAAAAAAGCCGCGTCCAGACGGGACGCGGCAAGATTGATGTTCATGTTTCAACACTGATGGATTAGAAGTTTTCCGGAGCTACTTGGAAGAAGCTCTGTGGATGGTCGCAAACGGGGCATACTTCCGGTGCTTGTTTGCCCACTACGATATGTCCGCAGTTGATGCACTGCCATACGGCGGAGCCGTCCTTTGCGAATACTGCTTTGTCGGCGATGTTTTTCAACAGTTTGCGGTAGCGTTCCTCATGTTTTCTCTCTATGTCGCCTACCTTTCGGAACTTCACGGCGATTTCGGGGAAGCCTTCTTCCATGGCTTCTTTTGCCATGCGCTCATACATATCGGTCCATTCGTAGTTCTCGCCTGCTGCTGCGTCGCTCAGGTTGCGGTCGGTGGAGGGGATATCGCCCTCGTGCAGGAACTTGAACCAGAGTTTTGCGTGTTCTTTCTCGTTGCGAGCGGTCTCCATGAAGATGTCCGACATCTGTACGTAGCCGTCTTTGCGAGCTTTCGAAGCGTAGTATTGGTATTTGGTGTGAGCCTGACTCTCACCGGCGAATGCTGCTTGGAGGTTGGCTTCTGTCTTTGTTCCTTTCAGGGCAGATGGGTTGAACTCCTTGAACTTGTCTGCCTTAGCGTGGCAAACGGGACATTCTGCGGGTGCTTCGGCACCTTCGTACATGTATCCGCAAGCGGTGCAAATAAATTTTTTCTTCATAATGTTTTTGTATTTGAATGAGTTTGTTGTTTCTTGTTTTTTGCCTTTCTCCTCTCTCGCGGGGAGCGTGGCTTCATTGTTGGGTGATTGTCGGGCGCGCGAGGCGGAGCGATAAATCTGCCTCAGGCAACTTCAGCGTGTTGCGTCTCGATATTTGTAATCTTTACAATGTTTTTTCATCTGCAAATTTACGATATTTCTTTCACATTTCATAATTATTTTGGTTTCTTTTCGGTCTTTCTTCTCAATATAGACGGAAACTAAATAATTTCTTTTTTCTTCCCTTTTCCCGGTTGTGTGCGCTGTGTTCTTTGTGTGGATGCGGAAAAAGAATATGGGAGGACTCGCCGGTTGCGTGTCCTCCCACATTAATTAATCCATATATATGGATGTTTATCTGTCGAAATTGTCCTTCTTTGACATGATGATGACTTCGGCAACTACGGCTGCCAATGTGGTTAAAACTCCAAATGTAAACATGATTGTTGTCCTTTCTTCTTTTCTGTGCGCGTCCCTTTGACACGCGGTTATTTTTTATTCACTTATTAACTCGGTGCAAAGGTAATGAAATAAAGGCAGTCGGGCAATGATTTTGCGTTTGCGCATGGCTGTCATGCTGTTTTTCTTGATGTAGGTCAAATGTATTGACGCACATCAAAAAAACAGTGGTGAAAGGCTGAAAACCGTCTGAAATGCTTGTCGGCAAATCCAATCCGGGCTATCTTTGCGAACGTTTGGAAGAATAAAAAAAAGGAAAAGCAATGGAAAAGTTAATTACCAAGAATCAAGAGGTGGGCACCACGCTCACCCTGCGTTTGCAGCAGATACGCGACACTCGGCGCAAGGCTCTCGAGGCGAAGCGCAAGCAGGCGTAACGTTTCGCGTGGCTCATCCCTGTGCCGTCCACAGCCATTCCACCGGTCCGCTTTTCGGCAGGGTCTCGCCCACGCTGCGTGGCACGATGCGGAAGCCGTTGTATTCAAAGTCGGTGAGTTGTTCCGGCAGTGTGGCGCGATTTCTGATGATGTGGCGCGTCATGGCTCCCCGACAGCTCTTCGCATAGACGGTAATATTCTTCAGTTCGTCGCCTTTTTGCACGTAGAAGCGTGGCTGAACGACACACACCTCGCTCAGCACGCGTTTCCAATCGAAGAGTTGTTGATATTCCGCCGTGGCAAGATGCACCAAGATGCCATCATCGGCTTTCACGTTGTCGATGAGGAAATCGGTGAGCACCGGTTTCCAATATTCAAACATGGTTCTGCCGGCTGACACGCCCGTCATTACCTTTCCTTCCATGCGGTAGGGGTGAATGTGGTTCAGGGGGCGCAACATGCCATAGAGAAAGCTGAGAATCCACAGTCGGCGGTTGGCAAAAAGCAGGTCGTCGGCGTTGAGCGATGCGGCGTCCAGACATTTGTACGCCTGCCCGAAGTAAGCCAACACGGCGGGCAGCCTGCAATTCGGGTTGGGGAACTCCTGATAGCGCAACTTCGTCTCTGCTGCCAATTGGCGGTTGCACTTCAGTTCTGCCTGCAGCTCTTCCACCGACCGTCCTGCCATCTCTTGCGCGAAACGTTCCGCCGCACGCAGGAAAGGCGGTTCCGAGGTGGGTGGCAATGCCCCTTGCTCGTAGCGTTCTTTATCCGGGTTCATAATCTTTGCCGAAGCCAAAATAATCTGCATGGTTCTGTTTTCTGTTGTTTTTACGCTCGTGTGTCATGGAATTTTTCCCTCCCCATGACCATTATGTCCGCGTAGTGGTTATGTTTTGAATTTACAAAGATAATCACATTTTCCGTAAAAATCAGCCGTTCCCGCATTATTTTTTTCATTTCCCCCTTCGCCATCCTTGTCCGTCATGGAGGCAAACCTCTTGTTTTTTTGCCTGTCAAGGAGCAAGTTTGTAAAGAAACTTCCGCAACAACTTGCAAAAGCTAAGCCATTGCCTTCTAAAAGCTAAGCTATCGGCTGTCAAAAGGTGAGCTTTTGCAAGACAAAAGGTAAGCTTTTGCATCCCAATTTTTATGGTTCTGTGTATCAATAAGTTACAAACCATGTAATCAATCCTCGGAAGTAAAATATTTTCATCATGCTTCTTCTTCCGCGTGAACTGCGGAGAAGTTCTGCATTTTATTACAAAAATCAAACGAACACCACGCTTCACAACTTTGTAACGTTTGCAACAAATTCGTAACAAAGACGTAAAAACCTATTCACATCTTGTTAATTTTTCTTTAACACAACGTCCGTACTTTTGCAGCGACAAATTAAAATACGAAAAGCAAAAAAGATGAATTGTATGAAAAGGGGATTTTTCGCGGCACTCTTGCTCCTTATCGGAGTTTTGCGGCTGCAAGCGCAGGAAATCATCGGAAATGTTTACGAGGCGAAGACCAATCTTCCCATCATTGGCGCCACCATAGAAATTGAGGGCGACAAACCGGTGGCAGTTACCGACATCGACGGAAACTTCACCATCACCGACTTGAAAGCGGGAAAATACAACCTCATTGTGAGGTATGTGGGATACAAAACAAAAAAAATTGACGGAGTTGAAACGCAGGCTTCAGGAGCAGATAAGATGTTGAAAGTGGCTCTGGAGACTGACGAGAAACAACTACAGGAAGTATCGGTTACGGCAGTTGCAAGGCGCAACACCGAACAAGCGATGATTCAGGTGGTGAAAAACAGCTCCGTCATAGTGAGCAACATATCGGCACAAGAAATAAGTAGAACTCAGGATTCCAACGCCGGCGAGGTGATAAGACGCATACCGGGCGTGAGCCTCATAGAGGATAAATTCGTCATGGTGCGCGGACTGTCGCAACGCTACAACAACGTGTGGATAAATGGTGGAGCAGTGCCCAGCTCGGAAGCCGACTCAAGGGCTTTCTCGTTCGACATCATCCCAAGTTCGCAAATCGACAACCTCACCATCGTCAAAACACCGGCACCGGAATATCCTGCCGACTACAGCGGAGGATTCATCATCGTCAATACGAAGGAAATCCCAACAGAAAACTCGTTCAGCGCACTTCTCGGCGGAAACTGGAACACCCAGTCGGCTTTTCAGGACTTTAAGTATTACAAAGGGTCGGGCACCGACTTCCTCGGCTTCGACAGTGGGAAACGAATGCTCGGCGGAGGATTCCGGGCACACCTCAACAACTTTGGAAACGAGCGCATCGACCTGATGGGCAACGAACTGAACAACGACTGGACAACACACACCCGACAACCATTCGGCGACCTGAAGATGGCACTGAACTGGAACCACCGCTGGAACCTGGGCGAACACCGCATGGGACTGATTGCAATGATGAACTACAGCAACGAAACGCGCGCTTACAGAGGAATGGAAAACAACCTCTTCGGCATCTACGATGCACAAAACGACCAACAGAACTACTTGCGCCACTCCTTAGACGACCAGTACAACCACAACGTACGACTCGGAGCCATGCTCAACCTCACATTTCTCACTGCCAACGGATTGAACAAGTTTCAGTTCAAGAACATCTTTAACCAAATAGGCAACAGTCGATACACGTGGAGAGAAGGAATCAGCGCACAATCAAACCAAGAACATTCGGCAGAATACTATTACAGAAGTCGTGCAACCTACAACACACAATTCACCGGGAAACACACCATAAAAAACGATGAATTGGACTGGAACGTCGGCTACGCCTACGCCAATCGCATGATTCCCGACCGCCGTCGCTACCTCACCGACGACGCCATAGAAACAGGACGAATGGCACTGACCACGGGAAACGACATATCGAGAGAATGGACAAGACTCAACGAACACATCGTCTCGGCAGGAGTGAACGACAAACACCACTTTGCCTTCGGCAACTTTGAACCCATAGTGCAGGCGGGAGCCTACGCGGAATACCGAACCCGCGACTACGATACCCGCGAGTTCATCTACAACTGGGACGCTTCCGACAACAATATGCCAATGGGATTCCGCTACATGGACATGACAGAACTGCTCAGCAATCCCAACAACTTTGGCAGCGACAAACTCTATCTGCTCGAACAGATGAACATGCGCAACGACTACATCGGACACAATACTTTAGGCGCAGGCTACCTGTCGGTCTCTCTCCCCTTTGGGAAACTCGGTATCTACGCCGGTGTCCGATTTGAACACAACAACATGGAACTCATCTCGAACGCAAAAGACACAGAAGTGAGCCATGTAAGCACATATTACAAGAACAACGACTTCTTCCCATCACTCAACGCCACGTATAAATTCAACGAACAACACCAGTTGAGAGCATCCTACGGAAGAAGCATCAACCGACCCGAATTCAGAGAAGTGTCATCATCCGTATTCTACGACTTCGACCTCGCCTCCAACGTACAAGGTAACGCGAAACTGAAAAACTGCTACGTGGACAACATCGACTTGCGCTACGAGTTCTATCCCGGAAAAAGCGAAATCATATCATTGGCAGCTTTCTACAAACACTTCGATTCGCCAATAGAATGGACCTACACCGTGTCGGGAGGAACAGACCTCATCTATTCCTACAAGAACGCACAATCGGCAAACAGCTACGGAGTGGAACTCGACATCAGAAAAAGACTCGACTTCATGGGACTGCCCGACTTCAGCTGGTCGTTCAACGGCGCACTCATCAAGTCGAAAGTGAACTTCGAAGCAGGAGCAAAAGAAGCAAACCGACCCATGCAGGGACAATCGCCTTACCTCATCAACTCAGGCTTCTTCTACATCAACGAGAAATATGGATGGAACGTTTCGCTGCTCTACAACAGAATAGGAAAACGCATCATAGGAGTGGGACGCAGCGAAGGAACAACTTCGGGCAACGACGTGAACTCTCGCGTACCCGATAGCTACGAAATGCCACGCGACGTCATAGACCTCACGGCATCAAAGAAGTTCGGAAAACACTGGGAACTGAAACTAAGCCTGCGCGACCTGCTCGCACAAAAGGTGAACTACAAACAGTTTGCCGACGTTACCTACGCCGACGGAACCTATCGCAAGGTGGAAGAAGTAACCCGGTCTTACCGACCCGGACACAACATCGGATTCTCTGCCATCTATAAGTTTTAACACAAGAACAACAAAAATAATTTCTAACTTCTTCCCAACAGAAAAACCGACTCATCATCGGCAATAAAGAAGGGAAACAAAATCAACAAAACAGTTATGAACAAGAATTTTAAGTTTTTCGGTTACGCTGCAATGCTGACCCTCACATTGGGTTTCGCAGCATGCAGCAGTGATGACCCCAACCCCAACCCTAATCCCACACCGGGAGAAAAATATGTCTGGGGAACGGACGGCTCAATCAAATCATGCGACCACCTGCTCTTTACCAATGGAATGGAAGACCCAAAAGGAAAGGAAATAGGCAACGGCAATCAGGAATTTGTCTTCACCGGCAAGCAGACACTGAAAAAAGGCACCTACACGCTGAAAGGCTGGATATACATTGCCAACGGAGCAGAACTCACTCTTGAACCGGGAACCATCATCAAGGGCGACAAAACCACCAAAGCGTCAATCATCGCCGAACGTGGAGGCAAACTCATCGCACAGGGAACGGAGAACGAACCCATCGTCTTCACCTCCGCACAACCAAAAGGACAACGCAAACCGGGCGATTGGGGTGGAGTCATACTCTGTGGAAAGGCTAAAACCAATCAAGGAGAACAGCAGATAGAGGGCGGACCACGCACCAAACACGGCGGAAACGACGATGCAGACAACTCGGGCGTGCTCAGTTACGTACGCATCGAATTTGCCGGGTATCCTTTTGAGAAAGACAGAGAAATCAATGGCTTGACATTCGGTTCCGTAGGCTCGGGAACGAAAATCGACCACATCCAGGTTTCATATAGCAACGACGACTCTTACGAGTGGTTCGGAGGTACGGTGAACGCTAAATACCTCATCGCTTACAAGGGATGGGACGACGACTTTGATACCGACAACGGCTACCGCGGAAGCGTGCAGTTTGGACTCGTGGTGCGCGACTCGAAACTTGCCGACACATCGAAGAGCAACGGATTTGAAAGCGATAACAACGCAAGTGGCTCAGATGTCAGTCCATTCACGGCTGCTACTTTCTCGAACATCACTTTCGTAGGTCCGAAGGTGCTCGACCCTAACTTCAAGAACACCACCGACTACATCACAGGCGGAAGCATGAACCCCAACAATGGCGCGGCACTCGGTAAATTTCAGGCTGCAATGCACATCCGTCGCAACTCGCGCATGAATTGCTACAACTCTGTTGCCATGGGCTACCCCATTGGATTGATTCTTGATAATCAGAAGGGCGATACACAGGGTGCAGCCAAAGCCGGGAAAATGAAATTGGAGAACATTTGGTTCGCAGGAATGGACATCATCGGGTCCGACTACAACGGAGTTTACAAGGATGAGTTGTACGATTACAAGACCAATACAACCGATCCGGGCAAACCTTCTTTCACAAGCACCTTCTTTAAGGCACAGAAAGGCAACCTCGTGATGGACTCGTGGAAATCATTGGTGGGAGCTAATGGTTACACACCGGTAGCGGGCAGTGCGTTGCTCACCGGGGCTGTGTTCGATTTCGCGGGCAATTGGTTCGAGAAAGTACCCTTCATCGGGGCATTCGGTGCTACCGACTGGACGAAAGGATGGGCGGAGTTCGACCCACAGAACCGCGATTATTAAGCAAAGTCTGATAAGTGGAAGACAGAGTCGGCGTTGCGCGTTGGCTCATATGAATCGAGTAGGAGGTAAACACCGGTCATAGGGGTTTATCTCCCACTTTTGTGTTCACCGATTGCTCAACCGCCATGCGTGCCTTTCGGCATACGGCGGTTTTTCTTTGCAGCCATTGCAGGAAAATCTGCCACATTCCATCACCGGACAAGGTGGCTGTGAGGCTTCTTCTTGTCAGGTATGGCAGGAGTGTTGCTTTGTGGTTGCAAGTCCCGGGCAAGTTCTTGTTGGTGGGAATTCCTCGGATGTATCGGCGTGAATCTCTCTTTGCTTCCCATTTGTGAATAACCAAAAACCGCGACGCCCCAAAGTCGGAACGTCGCGGAAAAAATGAAAAAAAATTGAAACTTATTTTGCAATGTATTTCGATGTCTCTACAGTGCCGTTCTTGAAGATTGATTTCTTGATGAGTACGCCTCTTGTTTCCTTATTGACTTTCTTTCCGTTGAGGTCGTAATAAATTTCATTGTTGATTTCGCCGTTGTTTTCCTTGTTTGTAACTTTGTCAATGGCAGTTGCTTCTGCATTGAAAGTATATTTGGACATTATATCTGTCGAAACTATCCATTCCTTATTATCGGAGTACCATCCGCTCAATACGCTCGTTAAGTCTTCTTTTGTATTATCCAAACTGATTGTATTGCCGGCAACAGTATAGGTGAAGTTTGGCATATCATTATTGATTTCAAACGACGATCCTTCGGAATTTATTTTCATCATGCCTACTTGTACGCCCCATCCTTCGTTACTCTGATAGATGTATTGACCACACGGAACAGTGATTTTGTTTCCTTCAATGGTACCTTTTACCCATGTGCCTATATCTTCGATGGAAAGGGGATCTTTGATGTAGATGGTTTTGTTGTCAGGTGCATAGACAATCGTCATGGTGCCCAGAGTGTCCTGTTTCGCTTTTCCCAGCTTTCCTTTTCCGTCTGCACCTTTGTAGTAATAAAGTGCCGAACCGTCTCTGTCGTAAACTTTCACGGTTCCTTTCGGTTGTTCTGTGATGATTGTTACTTCTTGTGCTGATGCTGCAAGACTGCTGATTGCCACGAGGGCTAAGAGTAGAATTTTTTTCATAAGTTTAGGTATTAACTTGTTAGTAATTACGGTTAGAATATATACCTCATGCGTATGTCGCATGCGACAAAGATACAAAAAGTTTGTGAAAAGTGTTTGTTTTTTCTCTAAAAAATATAAATTATTTCATTTTTCTTAATATTTTTCCTTTTTTCGGATGAGGAATGTGAGTGAGAGGGGGTGAAAAAGAGGATGTCCGTTCCCCGAAGAGAGCGGACATCCGAACATAAAATATAATTTCAAAAATCTTCTTTTTTTCTTTGCTTGTCGATTAGTAAGCGAACAAAGGATAATCCTTCATGGTAGCGTTTACTTTCTCGCGCACGCTGGTGATGACCTTGTCGTCTTCCGGAGCCGTGAGCACGGTGTCAATCAGTTCGGCGATGAGGTGCATCATGTCTTCTTTCGCACCACGTGTGGTCATTGCCGCCGTACCCAGGCGGATGCCGCTGGTTTGGAATGCGGAACGGCTGTCGAACGGAACCATGTTTTTGTTCACGGTGATGTCGGCTGCCACGAGTGCGTTCTCAGCCACCTTACCTGTGAGGTCGGGGAATTTGCTGCGCAAATCCACGAGCATGGAGTGGTTGTCCGTACCGCCGCTGACGATGTCGAAGCCACGATCGATTAATGCCTGTGCCAGTGTGGAAGCGTTTTTCTTCACCTGTGTGGCGTATTCTTTCCAACTTGGTTCGAGGTTTTCGCCAAAAGCCACTGCCTTGGCAGCGATGACGTGCTCGAGTGGTCCTCCTTGGTTGCCCGGGAAGACGGCTGAGTTGAGCACGGCTGACATTTTCTTGAGGTTGCCGTTCTTGAGTCTGATGCCCCATGGGTTGTCGAAGTCCTTGCCCATGAGGATGACACCTCCGCGCGGACCGCGCAGTGTTTTGTGTGTGGTTGTGGTAACGATGTGTGCGTATTTCACCGGGTTCTCAAGCAGTCCGGCAGCGATTAGTCCGGCAGGGTGAGCCATGTCCACCATGAAGATGGCGCCTACCTCGTCGGCAACTTTGCGTATGCGTGCGTAGTCCCATTCGCGGCTGTATGCCGATGCGCCTGCCACGATGAGTTTTGGTTTGTTTTCGCGTGCGAGTTGCTCAAGGTTCTCATAGTCCACGCGTCCCGTCTCGCGGTTGAGCTTGTAGCCGATGGGGCGGTAGAGGATTCCCGATGTGTTCACGGGGCTTCCATGAGAGAGGTGCCCTCCGTGGTCGAGGTCCATACCCATGAAAGTGTCTCCGGGCTTCAGGCAAGCGAGGAACACTGCCTGGTTGGCTTGTGCTCCGGAGTGGGGCTGAACGTTGGCATATTCTGCGCCAAAGATTTTCTTGATGCGCTCGATGGCAACCGTTTCCACTACGTCAACTACCTGACAGCCACCGTAATATCTTTTACCGGGGTAGCCTTCGGCATACTTGTTGGTAAGGTAGGAACCCATTGCCTGCATTACCTCTTCACTTACGAAATTCTCCGATGCAATCAGCTCCATTCCTTTCAGCTGGCGCTGGTGCTCTTTCTCGATAAGATCAAAAATCTCAAGATCTCTTCTCATGTTGTATAATGTATTAAGTGTCTTTTCAAGCGGTTTTGTTTGGTTAGGCTCTCGAAGACATAGGTTATGTTTTTAATTGTTTGCAAATATAATGAAATTCCGCAAATCGAACAAATAATTGTGAAAAAATATTCAGTATCAGTTCCCGAAAGCTCATCTTTTGCCGTGTAAAAGATGAGCTTTCGGCAATCAAAAGGTAAGCTTTTGCACTGCAAAAGGTAAGCTTTTAAAAGCTGTTTTTTAATCTGTTGTCTTTCAGTGTGTTGCGAGTGTCGGGACAATCCTTCCGAATGTAAAATTTTTTCGTCATGTTTCGATTTCCGGATGAGCTGTTGAAAAACCGGTCGGAACCACATTCCCTATCGTGGTTCAGCCCTATCCAAAAATGTTCGGAAACGCGTCTGTCGCCGTGTGGTTCAATGGTTCGCAACACGCATGTCCGCCGATGGCAAATGACCGGTTGGCGAATGAGCGGAGATTTGCGTACCGCCTATATATATAAGGTGTGGGGGAGGGAGGAGCGTACAGCCCTGCCACGGCAATTCTGTTGCCTTTTTTATTTTCTTGTAACGTTGATAATCTTTGTGGGGGCTTGCGCCTTGTTGCGCCGATTGACCACCGTTACAACGGCTTGCGCCAGATTGATGAATGCCTGTCCCGTCAGTGTGTCTGTCCGTATGGCAGAAGGTTCCCCCTTGTCGCCATTCTCGCAGATGCTTTGCACGATGGGAATTTGTGCCAACAGCGGGCAACCTGTCTCCTTTGCCAATTGTTTCGCACCCTCTTTGCCAAAGATGTAATATTTGTTGTCGGGCAGTTCGGCAGGTGTAAACCATGCCATGTTCTCCACCAGTCCGAGAATGGGCACGTTCACTTTTTCGTTGCGATACATGTCTATGCCTTTGCGCGCGTCTGCCAATGCCACGTTTTGCGGTGTTGAGACGATGACAGCCCCGGTGATGGCAAGTGTCTGCAACAACGTCAGGTGAATATCGCTTGTTCCGGGCGGTGTGTCGAGAATGAAGTAATCCAAATCGCCCCAGTCGCCATCGGCGATGAGTTGTTTCAGGGCGTTCGATGCCATGCTGCCACGCCAGAGCGTTGCCGTGTCGGGATGTACGAAGAAGCCCACGGAGAGCAGTTTCACCCCATATTTCTCTATCGGTTCGATGAGTTGTCTGCCGTCCTTCTCCACTGCATAAGGGTGTTCGTTCTCCACGCCGAACATCTTGGGCATGCTTGGTCCGAAGATGTCGGTGTCGAGCAGTCCCACCTTATAGCCCAATCGTGCCAAGGCGATGGCGAGATTGGCTGAAACGGTGCTTTTCCCCACACCGCCCTTTCCCGAACTTACGGCGATGATGTTCTTCACGTTGGGCAGCAGCTTGCCCACTTCCGGGCGCGGAGCCGACTTGAACTCAGTTTTTATTTCCACCTCCATCGCTTTGTCTATGGAATAATGTATCTGGGCTTCAGCCGCTTTCAACGTAGATTTCATGAAAGGGTCGGTCTGGCGGGGGAAAATGAGCGTAAAACTCACCTTCATGCCGTCTATTCGGATGTCGTCAGCCACCATCTCGCTCTCCACGAGATTCTTCTTCGTACCGGGATAAATCACCTTCGACAAAGCGTCGGTGATGAGTTTCGGATATAATGTCATTTCTTCGCTTTTTTTATTTTTGTATGGAACGATTGCAAAGATAAACAAAAACAACGAGAAACGCTCCCCTTCAATCAATATATTTCTTAACTTTCCGAAGCGGAAGAAGCAACTTCGGACGCGAATTTCCACAGCATCGACATTCCGCCGGTTGGTTACAGAACACTTTATAATGTTAAGTTGTGTTATAAGTTGTGAAATAACGAAAGGTAAGTCCCTTAGTCTTGAATAATTACTCTAAATTTGTGCACTTAGTTTTTTATTTAGGTAAAAGATTGGAGGTTGGCGAACCCTCCTCATTCAGGATATGAAAAACAGAATATTCAGTTAAACTTTAATAGAAATCAACAAATGAGAAAAACATTACAACTTTTACTGTTGTTTACGTTGCTTGCTTTGCCATCGTTCGCAGAGAAAGTAACGAAAGCGCAGGCACAGCAAATCGCCCGGAAATTCATGGCGGGGCAGCTACACCGTGGAGCAAAGGCACGCTATGCCGCCATTCCTGCCAAACTGCGATTGAGCAAGAGCACTGACAGAGATTACGAACCTTTCTATGTATATAACGCCGATGGCAATCGCGGATTCGTGATTGTCTCTGGCGACGATGCCGTGGGAACAATCCTCGGCTATTCCGACTCAGGCTCTTTCGACATGGAGAATGCACCCGACAACGTGGTAGCCATGTTGCAAATGTTTGCCCGCGTGGTGGAGAACGCTTCCGCACGCAAGGCACCGCACGTTGGCGATGCAGTGCCCTCTAAGGGAAAAGTGGTGGTAGCACCGCTGCTCGACAAAGACGGTATTCAATGGGGACAGGACGCGCCATTCAACGGCATGATGCCCACCTACACCGCCGAAGCTAACACAAAGCATTATTTCGTGGGTTGCGTGGCAACGGCAATGGCACAAATTATGCGCTACCATCGTTGGCCCGAACAAGGCATTGGCGAACTAACCTATAAGAGTAATATCGGACAAGACCTCACCGCCAACTTCGGCACAACCACCTACGATTGGAACAACATGCCGGGATGGCTCGAAAAAGACAATGCCAATGCTGAACAGAACAAACAGGTGGCAACGCTCAGCTATCAGGCTGCCGTATCGGTTCACATGTCGTTCGCACCGGCAGGCAGTGGCGCTTTCTCGCAAGCCGTTACGGGCGCACTCGTCAATTACTTCGGCTACGACAAAGCCATTGCCTACAAGAAACGCGAATATTTCAGCACCAAAGAGTGGATGGACATGATTAAGGCAGAACTCAACGCAAAACGCCCCGTGTTCTACAGTGCCTCAAATGAGGACGGACAGGGCGGACACGCCTACGTTTGCGATGGTTACGACGACCAAGACTACGTGCACATCAACTGGGGATGGTATGGCAAGAGCAACGGCTACTTCCTCGTGAACGCGCTGAACCCCTACGACCTCGGCATCGGTGCCAACGGCGGAGGTTACAATCTGCAACAGGAAATCATCACGGGCATACAGAAACCCGTGGAGGGTAGCAAACGCTCATGGGACATCTATTGCGATACGCGTTTCACAGCAACACTCCTTCCCACCGGCATACAGTGCATGTCCATCATCAGCAACCACGATTGCGACGACTTCGACGGTGTCATCGCCGCAGTGCTCATCGACAAAGATGGAAAGATTGTTGCCAACCTCAAGGAGCAACCCCTTAACGTAAAGGGCGTGAACCTCGACAAGAAGCCGCTGACCAATGGCGGATGGACTACGATGCAGGATTGCTCGGTCAATGTACCCGGTGTGGCTGACGGCAATGACTATAAGATAATCTATGCGGTGAAAGCCAAAGGAACGGAGGATTGGAACATTGTCCTTGCACCGAACAGCCTCCCCAACTATGCCGTCGCAACGGTGAAGGACGGCAGAATCACTGCCGTAACTACGCACCAACCTGTGCCCGACGTAACGCTGCTCGAGAAGATAACACCCGACGGAACGCTTTATGCCGGAGGAAGTGGCTGTTTCAAAGTGCACATCCGCAACAATTCAACCGATTATTACGTTACACGCGTATGGTTGAAGTTCACTTCCATCGACGACCCCTCGAAGGTTTACTATCTGCACGAGGCTGATGAGAAACTCAATAACGTATATGACAGTAGCGAAAAAGAACTCAGCCTGCTCATCAATCTTCCGGCAGACATGCCCGAAGGCAAGTATAAGGTCATCGCTTTCGATAAAGCAAAGCCAAAAGACCCGGCAGGTGCCGACTTCGAACAACATCCGTTCAAGGAAGACATCGCGGGCGAAACCATCCTTGAAGTGAAGAAAACTGCCCAAATACCGATTATCCGCCAATTGGGGAACTTTGCATGGCTCAGCAGCGGTGCAAACGAGAACGAAATTGTGCAGGGCGACAAAGTGCTCTTCACACACCCCGTCCGCAACTATGGATTGGAAGGAACGGTGAACCTCTTGCTCAAGGTGCAGAATATAGAGAACGAGGAGGAAACTCGCGACTTCATCCGTCTCGATGCAGAAACATTCAAACAGCAGGAACGTCAGGATCCGAAGTATTATGTCCGCACGGATTTGAAACCGGGCAAATACAAGTTGCTGCCCTATTTCGTATATAAGGACACGGAATACCCGATGGAAGGTACTTTCGAGGATTGCATCATTGAAGTGAAAGAAAACAATGCCCTGCCACTTGCCGCAACCACATTCGAAGTTCCGAGCATCGAATGGAAACAAGGAACAAGCGTGAAGAACATCAAGTTTACGCTGAAAGCAAACCAAGCCACTAAGGGAATGTTATACATCCGTTTCCGCCCAGCTTCCTACCGAGCAGGCCAACTTGCCAACATGCAGTCTGTCAGCATGGCAGCAGGCGAGACAAAAGACTTTGTCTTCGATTATAAGCCTTCCGCCACACTCGCCAACGGAGCTTACCTCCTCTATATGGAATATCGTCCGCAAGGCAAAAAGAGTGGCGAAGAAATCACCGTGAGTGGCGAAAACACGAAGGTTATCTACCTGGGCATTACGGCAGGCATCGACGATGCGCAAACCACGACACAATCGGCAGAGTTTACCATCAATGGCAACGAACTGCGCTTTGGCAACGCCGGAAACATCCGTCGCGTGGAACTCTACGGCATTTCCGGAGCCAAGGTCTTCTCTGCGACAGCCGTTGGCTCTTCTCTCCAACTGCCTGCAACAGCCGGTGTCTATATTCTGCGCGTAGTAACGCCACAAGGCACGGTCAGCAAGAAGATTGTGCTGAAATAAAAGGTATCAGAAACATTAAATAAAATTGTTTTTTAAATCATGGGGGCACATCTTTTGGGATGTGCCCCTTTTTAATAATGTCCTGAATATTCTTCATTCGTTTATCCAAAGCTTAGCTTTCGTGTTCCAAAAGGTAAGCTTTTGCAATGCAAAAGGTCATGAATTGGCGTGCAAAAGCTAAGCTTTTAAATAGCAATTCGTATTATTCTGATTATCAATGGATTACGAAACGCGTCCCGGATGCGGTTTTTGTAATATAATTTCGTGGTGCCGGATGGGTAGAATGTTCGCTGTCAAGAGCCTTTTTGCCATTGCCCGAATTACGATTTGGAGGATGAGGAGGCATGTGTCATTCGCCATTGAAACAAAATACATCAAGTCTCATGATTTGATGAAACCTTGCGTGGGACACAAAACCATTTCGGACACTATCGCCCCCCTGTTCCTTATATTTCGTGTTTTTGCGTTTTTTAAGAGTAAATATTTTGAATTGGTCGTTAAATTATTTAACTTTGCGAAAATAACGCAAGCATTATCATCAGCCTCATGAAACGATACGTTCTGTTGGTTTTTGGTTTATTGTTCTTTCTTGGTTCTGCATTTGGTACACCGAAAATCAAATGGAATCAAGCCTATCAATCCTATTTTATCAAATATAAGGACATCGCCATCCGGGAGATGTTGCGTTATGGCATACCGGCAAGCATCACCTTGGCGCAGGGAGTGCTGGAGAGCGGGGCAGGGCGGAGCAGACTCGCCACGGAAGCAAACAACCATTTCGGCATCAAGTGCCATGACTGGACGGGGCGCACCGTCTCGCACAACGATGATCTTGACGGAGAGTGTTTCAGAGCATACAACTCGGCACTCGAAAGCTATGAAGACCACTCGAAGTTTCTCACCGGCAGACAACGTTACAACAGTTTGTTCCTGCTCCCGCGCACGGATTATCGCGCATGGGCATACGGATTGAAACGAGCGGGCTATGCCACCAATCCCAATTATGCCAACAGCCTGATTTCCATCATCGAGCTTTATCAGCTTTACAGATATGACAACGCAACGTCGTACAACGCTTTCCCGGATAATGTGTTCATCGCCGGGAAAGATAGCGAAAAGCCTTCGCCGGGAGCTTCGCGCCAACCACCGACGGCCGGCAATGCCTCGGCCATGCACTCGCTCCGCGCCTACAACAGCAACTGCTATCTCGTGGTGAGACGTGGCGACACATTCAAGAGTATAGGCAGAGAGACCGGCATCAGCGGTAGGAAACTGGCACGATACAACGAGCGGAAATATAAGGACACGCTCAGAGAAGGCGAAATTGTATGGCTCGGAAAGAAACGCAAACGCGCTCCGAAGGAGTTCAAGAAGCGGCAGCACATCGTGGGCAACTCGGAGAGCTTGTACGACATAGCACAGAAGTATGGCATAAGACTGAAGAGTCTGGTAAAGAAAAATCGCCAACTCGCCGAAGATGGCGTGCGAGTGGGCGATAAGGTGCGGATTTATTGATTTTCTCTCACGTGCTTTTGTTCGCGGCTATTGCCTGACGAGCATCGCTTTGCGAATGTGTATGTCGGCGATGGGGCGGTCGTTGGCATCCGTTTCGGCACGCCGGATGCGTTCCACTACGTCCAAACCCTCCACCACCTCGCCAAAAACGGTGTAGGAACCATCAAGATGGGGCGTTCCGCCGATGTTCTTATAAATATCGCGCGTGGCAGGCGACATCTGTACGGTGCTGTCGGTGGCACGATTGAGTCGCTCCTGCACCTTGTCGAGCCCGTCGTCGGTGAATTTTCTTCCCCAAACAATGTAGAACTGCGTGGAAGAGGAAGCCCGCTCCGGGTTCACCTCGTCCGATTCGCGCGCCGCTGCCACTGCCCCACGTTTATGGATGAGTCGCGGATAACGAAATTCCGCCGGCACAGAGTAAGCCTCCGGCGTGTCGCCCAACGGCTGTCCCGGCAGCGCGGTCTTAGAGCCAAGGTCGCCGGTCTGAACCATGAAGTCGCTGATGACACGATGAAAGAGCACCCCGTCGTAAGCACCACTCTCCACCTGTCGGATGAAGTTGTCGCGGTGCAAGGGCGTTTCGTCGTAGAGCCGGATGCGAATGTTGCCACTGTCGGTCTCCAATAAGATTTCGGTTTGCTTTTGCTCGTTTTGCCCCTGTGCCGAGAGCGATGCGAAGAGCAAAAGCAGAGACGAGAGGATGAGTTTCATTCTGTTTGTTTCCATAAATCAATAAGTGTGTAAATGTTCCTTTATTAATAGGTGGATATAACTCCGCTTTCGGTTTATCCGGCAACAAATTTACGAAAAACATCGCGAAAACTCCCGGTTTTTTCGTAACTTTGCTTGAAAATTCAAGAAAAAACGTTATTCATCATGGCAACAATAAAAACCGTAAAAGGAAAGTCTCCCACATGGGGAAAACGATGTTACATCGCCGAGAACGCCACTTTGGCAGGCGACATCATCATGGGCAACGACTGCTCGGTGTGGTTCGGAGCCGTTATCCGCGCCGACGTGGCGGAAGTGCGCATCGGCAACGAGGTGAATATACAGGATTTAGCTTGCGTACACCAGTCGGCTGGCATGCCGGTGGTGCTGGAAGACGGTGTCAGCGTGGGACATGGTGCCGTGGTTCATGCCTGCACGGTACGGTGTGGCGCGCTCATCGGCATGAATGCCACGGTACTTGATGGGGCAGAAGTGGGCGAAAACTCGGTGGTGGCTGCCGGAGCGGTGGTGCTTGCAGGGACAAAGATTCCCGCCAACGAGATATGGGGCGGCATTCCCGCGAGACGATTGAAAGAAACAAGCCCCCATCAGGCGCGAACCTTTGCCGACAACTATCTGAGGACAAAGAAATGGTATGAGGAGGAAACGAGCTGATTGCTCCACCGCTTTCCCGACAGAAGCAAAAGACTTTCCATGACGGTATTGTTTTTGAAAAAATATACGTAACTTTGTGGCGAGAAAATTACCCTGAACACCACAAAACCGGCACAATGAAGGTTTTGCGATAAAAAAACAAAAAGACAACAACATGCAAGATATCATCCTCGGACTCCTCATCCCTCTCTTCGGAACAGTGCTGGGCTCGGCTTTCGTTTTCTTCATGCGCAAAGAAATGTCCGCAAGTTTGCAGAAAGCATTGCTGGGATTTGCCTCAGGCGTCATGGTGGCAGCCTCCATCTGGTCGCTCATCATTCCCTCAATGGAAATGTGGGACGATGCAGGAAAAGCACGCATCATCCCCGCCGTAACGGGATTTCTCATCGGTATAGCTTTCCTGCTCTTCATCGACTTCATCACACCTCACCTCCATCTTGGCAGCAATACACCGGAAGGACCCAAGTCGCACTTGAGCCGGACGGCAATGCTCACCTTCGCCGTTACCATCCACAATCTTCCGGAAGGAATGGCTGTGGGCGTGGTGCTGGCAGGTGCGATGCAGGCAAGCACCGACATTACCATGGCGGGCGCCTTGGCAATGGCTGTGGGCATAGCCATACAGAACATTCCGGAGGGAGCTATCATCTCCATGCCAATGCGCGAAGCCGGCAATTCCAAACTCAAATCGTTCGTCATCGGATCGCTCAGTGGCGTGGTGGAACCCATCGGCGCCGTACTCGTCATCCTGCTTGCCGGCATCATAGAACCTGCCTTACCTTATCTCCTGAGCTTTGCGGCGGGTGCCATGTTCTATGTGGTAGTGGAAGAACTCATACCCGAAGCCTCCGAAGGAGAGCACTCCAACTTGTCCACCATCGGCTTTGCCGTGGGCTTTGCACTAATGATGACCCTTGATGTGGTAGCCGGGTAAGGACAGAAGGCACATTCCCGACCGGGTTTTAATGTTTTTACCCCCTCTTCCACCGTGACATCACACGCCACGAAAATCTGACAGGACTGTGTTTTAATGTTTTTTATAATCCCCGTTCCTCCTTTTCCTTGCGTAATCCGTAAAAATTACGTAAGTTTGCAACAAGAAGCGGATGCCCCCCGAAGCACCCATGAAGAGGCTGTGGCAGTGGCATGAAACCCTATTCGGTATCTGCTCCCTTTGGAAAATAATTCACTTAATACCAAGAATATGATAAAAGAATATATCCAAGAAAACCAAGAGCGCATGCTCGAAGAGTTGTTCAGCCTGATACGCATTCCCAGTGTGAGTGCGCAGCCCGAGAAGCACGGCAAGGACATGATACGCTGTGCGGAAAGATGGAAAGAACTGTTGCTCGCCGCCGGAGCCGATAAGGTGGAAGTGATGCCCACAGAGGGCAATCCGGTGGTGTATGGCGAAAAAATCATCGACCCAAAAGCCAAGACGGTTTTGATATACGGTCATTATGACGTAATGCCGGCAGAACCTTTCGAACTATGGAAGAGCGAACCCTTTGAGCCGGAAATACGCGACGGACACATTTGGGCGCGCGGTGCCGACGATGACAAGGGGCAATCCTTCATTCAGGCAAAAGCCTTTGAATACGTGGTGAAGCACAATCTGCTGAAACACAACGTGAAGTTCATTCTCGAAGGTGAGGAGGAAGTAGGCTCACCCAGTTTGAGCACATTCTGTTCCACCCACAAGGACTTGCTCAAGAGCGATGTTATCTTGGTGTCGGACACCAGCATGCTCTCAAAAGACCTCCCTTCACTCACCACCGGGCTGCGTGGGCTTGCCTACTGGCAGATAGAGGTAACAGGTCCGAACCACGACCTGCACTCCGGGCATTTCGGAGGTGCGGTAGCCAATCCCATCAATGTGCTTTGCAAACTGATTTCCGACGTTACAAATGCCGACGGCAAGATAACCATTCCCCATTTCTATGACGATGTGGAGGATGTACCGGCGGAAGAGCGCAAGATGGTGGAGCAAATACCCTTCGATATCGAGGCTTACAAACGTTCGCTCGATGTGGAGGAACTTTTCGGTGAGAAAGGTTACAGCACCATCGAACGCAATGGTTTCCGACCCTCGTTCGATGTCTGTGGCATTTGGGGCGGCTATCAGGGCGAAGGCTCCAAGACCGTCATTCCATCGAAAGCGTATGCCAAACTCTCTTGTCGGTTGGTGCCTCACCAAGACCATGAGAAAATAGGGCAGATGGTCGTTGAATATTTCCAAAAAGTAGCCCCGCGGAGCGTGAAAGTGAACATCCGGTCGCTCCATGGGGGGCAGGGCTACGTCTGTCCCATCAACCTCCCCGCCTACAAAGCAGCCGAAAAGGGTTTCGAGAAAGCCTTCGGCAAACGCCCTTTGGCAGTTCGACGCGGCGGAAGCATCCCCATTATTGCCACTTTCGAACAGATACTCGGTGTGAAGACCGTGCTGATGGGCTTCGGATTGGAATCAAACAGCATCCACTCGCCCAACGAGAACATTCCGCTCGACATGCTGTGGAAGGGCATGGAGGCGGTGGCAACCTTCCATTTGGAATACGATAAGGCGGAATAGAACAAATCCGCGAAGACATAATCAACGGAGAAGACAAATGCCATATGGAAATAAAGCATTCGTCTTCTCCGTTTTTTCATTGTTTTTTATTACCTTTGCAAGTCGAAAACCGAGTTTTCGCATAAAGGAAATAAAAAACATCACTCGCATGAAACCAACTTTGTTATTGCTCGCCGCCGGGATGGGAAGTCGCTACGGTGGCTTGAAACAGCTCGACGGCTTAGGTCCCAATGGCGAGACCATTATGGACTATTCCATTTACGATGCCATACAAGCAGGCTTTGGTAAAATCGTCTTCGTCATCAGAAAAGACTTTGAACAGCAATTCCGCCGCCAGGTGCTCTCAAAATACGAGGGGCACATCCCGGCAGAACTGGTTTTCCAAGGCATCGACACCCTCCCCGAAGGCTTCACCGTGCCCGAAGGCAGAGAGAAACCATGGGGAACCAACCACGCCGTACTCATGGCGAAGAACGTCATCAATGAACCCTTCTGCGTCATCAACTGCGACGACTTCTACAACCGCGACTGTTTCAAAGTCATAGGCAAATATCTTTCCGATCTCCCACAAGGAGCGAAGAACCGCTATGCCATGGTGGGCTTCCGCGTGGGCAACACCCTGAGCGAGAACGGTACCGTGTCGCGCGGACTCTGTTCCACCGATGCCGCCGGCAACCTCACCACCGTGGTGGAACGCACGAAGATAGAACGACACGAAGGCAAAGTGCAGTATCTCGATGACAACGAAAAATGGATTACGGTGGACGACAACACGCCCACGTCCATGAACGTTTGGGGCTTCACACCCGACTATCTGCAATACAGCGAGGACTATTTCAAGGTCTTCCTTTCCGATCCGAAGAACATGGAAAATAAAAAATCGGAATACTTCATCCCCATGATGGTGAACAAACTCATCAACGACGGAACGGCAACCGTGAAAGTACTCGACACCACAAGCACGTGGTTTGGCGTTACCTATCCCGAAGACCGCGATGGAGTGGTGGCGCGCATCAGCCGACTCGTAGCCGACGGAATCTATCCCAACCGCCTGTTCTGACACGACCACCGGCACACCAAGCCTCACTCTTACATCAAATCAAAGCGAATGAACATCAATATCTTAGACAACGAACGTTTGGGACAACTGCGCACGCTCATCGACGAAGCGCACCACATCGTCATCTGCGCCCACAAATCACCCGACGGCGATGCAATGGGCTCTTCGCTGGCGTGGAAATCCTATCTGAAACAAATTGGGAAAGACGACGTTTCCGTCTGCGTGCCGGATGCCTTCCCCGACTTTCTGCAATGGCTGCCGGGCTCAAACGAAGTGTTGCGATACGACAAACGAGCCGACGACGTGAGAAAAGCCTTCGAAAACGCCGACCTCGTTTGCTGTCTCGACTTCAACCAATCCATGCGAGTGGAGGACATGCAGCCGCTGCTCGACGAAAGCAAGGCAAAACGATTGCTCATAGACCACCACCTCGAACCCGACACCAACAACCGGCTCACCATTTCACACCCCGAACTCTCGAGTACCTCAGAGATTGTCTTCTCGCTGATATGGCAACTCGGTGGCTATGAGGGCATGACAAGAGATTGCGCGCGCTGCATTTATTGTGGCATGATGACCGACACGGGAGGATTTGCCTATAACTCCACACGCCCGGAAATCTATTTCATCATCACGCAACTGCTCGAAAAAAAGGTGGATAAGGACAAAATCTACAACCGAGTTTACCACAATTATTCCTCACACGCCATGAAACTGCGCGGACACCTCATCCTCAACAAGCTCGAGGTGGTGGAACAGCTCCACGCCTCCTACTTCGTCGTAACAAAAGAGGAGATGAAACGCTTTAAATTCATTAAAGGCGACCTCGAGGGATTAGTGAACATACCATTGCAAATCAAGGGATTAAAACTAAGCATCTCCCTTCGCGAAGACACCGATAAACCCAACACCGTGCTCGTCAGTCTGCGCTCCGCCAACGGCTTTCATTGTCAGCCCATGGCAACGAGGTTCTTCAATGGTGGGGGGCACGCGGATGCCGCAGGCGGAAAGCTTCATTGCTCCATTGATGAAGCCGGACAAATAGCACTGAAAGCCATCCTTGCATATAAAGATGAACTAAGATGATACAACCACCTTATTTACAGCTAACTATATGTAGCTGATTAAAGTTCTGCAATATGTTCCGCCAACTTCCGGAAGTTCAAATACAAACCGAGAAACTACCGACAATCAAGCCCACACAGCCCACGTACAGATAACGCCACGCGGGCATTTTTTTCCTGATTTTTAGCCATGAAGTTCTGTAGTCGAACTGTTGTTACACAAAAGCTTAGCTATTGCAATCTAAAAGCTTAGCTATTGCAATCTAAAAGCTTAGCTATTGGAGCCTAAAAGCTAAGCTTTTGGAAGTCTGTTCATAATCTTCTGATTATCAACAGAATACATTGCCCTAAATTTTGTCTGTCAATTCCAATCTCAGCCATGTTCTTGCAGAGAGTCGCATCGACAAAATCGCCGATGAAATCAACAATTTTTCCCAATGCCGTAAACAATTTTTTCCGATGGATGGGTGGATTTATAATGATGGGAACTTCAATTTACCTCAGTAAAAAAGATGATTTACTTCTATGGATAGATGAATTTATAACTAAGAGAATTTCAATTTACTTCGATGAAATCGATATTTTATTTTGATAGAATAATGATATATCCCGATGAAATCGATGATTTTTTTAAGCGGAATGGATAATCCTTTTTGCGAACAATAATGTTTTTTTCAGTTCCAATAAATCCATATTAATCAGTTCTGCGGTCTGCGTTCAGACAAAATCAGATACCTTATTTACCATAATACTGATTAAGAAAATAATAATGGTAGCAGTTTTGCTGTCGTATTTGCAACATTTAAACTCATTTGCCGATGCAGAAATGTTTAAAGATGTTATGGAGGGTTTCGGTGCTGCTGATTTGCGTGCCGGTGATGGTGCCGAGTTCCTCGATAACGAGTTTCAAGTCTTCTGCCACAAGGTCGCCACTGAGTCCGAGGTTGATGGATTGTGCTACGGCGAGCAATGCCTGATGTGCTTTTGTGAGGGCTTCGTAGTGGCGTGCGCTCGTTACGATGACCGAGTTTTCGGTGAGTTCGGGCAATTCGGCTGCGTGATAGATGATTTGTTCGAGTTTGTCGATTCCCAAGTTTTGTTTTGCTGATATGGAAATGACGTTCTTATCGTTGTTGTTGTGAGGGTGTCGGTTCCCGCTCAGTATTGCCTCTTGTTTATTCCGTACGATGATGAGTTGTTTTTCGCGACATCGTTGTTCCATCTCCGTGGTCTCTTCGTTTGTGGGTTCTTCGTCAATAACCCACAGTACGATTTGTGCTTTGTCGATTTGCCGATAGGTGCGTTCTATGCCCAGTTGTTCTATTTTGTCGTTGGTTTTTCGGATGCCGGCGGTGTCGATGAAGAGAAATTCAATGCCGTTGATGGACATGGTGTCTTCTATCACGTCGCGCGTCGTTCCGTGAATATTGCTTACGATGGCACGGTTGTCGCGTATGAGTCGGTTGAGTAGTGTCGATTTTCCCACATTTGTTTTTCCCACAATAGCCACCGGTATGCCTCTTTTCAGGGCTTGTCCCATTTTGAATGATTGTGCGAGTCCGATTACTTTTTCATCTATTTCTGTTGCCAATGCTTTGAGTTCGGATCGGTCGGCAAACTCCAATTCTTCATGGTCGGCGAAGTCGAGTTCCAGTTCGATGAGTGAGGTCATCTTAAGCAGTTGTTCGCGTAGTTTTGCGAGTTCTCCCGAGAAGTGTCCCTTGAGTTGCGACATTGCCATTTTGTGGGAGGCTTTATTAGCCGATGCGATGAGTTCGGCTACGGCTTCTGCCTGCGACAGGTCGAGTTTTCCGTTGAGATAAGCTCTTTGTGTGTATTCTCCGGGTTCGGCTTGTCGGCATCCTTTTTCTATGAGTCGTTGGAGCACTTTGTTGAGAATGTAGGTGGAGCCGTGGCACGATATTTCTGTGGTGTCTTCTCCGGTGTAGGAATGTGGTGCTCGCCAAACTGCCACTACGGTCTCGTCGATGGTTTCCCCTTTCGCGTTGGTTATTTCTCCGTGGTGTAATGAGTTTGCGGGTGCGTTCAGTATGTTTTTTGAAAAGATGCTGTTTACGATGTCGATGGCTTTCGGTCCGGACACTCGAATAACGCCGAGTGCTCCTCCCGGTGGTGTTGCCATTGCGCAGATAGTGCCACTCCCGTCCCCTCTCCGTTTGGTGAGGTAGGAATTGTCATGAAGCGATTGCGTTTTATTCATAATTAAAAAACGGGAGGGCTCTATCTTTTTGCGTTATCGCGGTGTGAAGGTTTGTCCACTTCTGTTAGATTCTTTCCAGCACTTCTTTGATGAGTCCGTCAATGGTGTTTTTGTATCCCGCGTTTGCTTCTTTCTGTCTTCTGTTGGCTATTACCATGCAGCAAGTCAGGGCTTTGTGTCCCATGAGGTATGCCAATCCGGCGAGTGCGGATGATTCCATCTCGAAGTTGGTTATTTTGTGTCCTTTGTATTCAAAGTCCTCTATTTTCCTGTTCAAGTCCGGGTCGGCGAGTGGCAATCGCAATCTTCTTCCTTGTGGTCCGAAGAAGCCTCCGCAGGCAATGGTTACGCCTCTTACCATGTCGTCTTGCGCTATTCTGTTCAATAGTTCCGGGTCGGCGTTGGCAACGTATGGGTTTCCTAATTGCTGCATCCATTTTACTTGTTTTTTGAACTCTGCTTCAAATTCTCCGTCGAGCTTTTCTCTTCCTTCGTAGAAGTTGAGCAAGCCATCGAAACCGATGCTTTTTTCCGATGCCACGAAAGTGCCGATGGGCGTGTGGGGTTGTAGTCCGCCACAGGTTCCGATGCGCACGAGGGTGAGTTGTCGTTTTTCGGTTTTCTCTCTGCGTGTTTCAAAGTCGATGTTTGCCAACGCGTCGAGTTCGTTCACGACAATGTCGATGTTGTCGCATCCTATTCCGGTGCTGAGCACGGTGATGCGTTTTCCTTTGTAGGTTCCCGTTACTGTGCGAAACTCTCTGTTGCTTACTTCACATTCGGCATCGTCGAAATGTGATGCCACGAGTGCCACGCGTCCCGGGTCGCCAACGAGGATAACTTTGTCGGCGAGGTTTTTTGGTTTCAGGTGTAAATGGAATATGCTGCCGTCCTCATTGATGATGAGTTCTGATGGCGCAAAGTAGTTTTCGGTCATGTTCTTATTTTTTTGTGAATCATTATGTCATGTTGTTCCACAAAGATAATTATTTTTTGATGGTTCAACGAATTTTTTATTGTTTTTCTGTCGTGGAGCGGTTATTTTGCTGAATTTTCTTTAGGGGTGGTCGGGTTGTTCCTTTCCCATCTTAGTTTTTGGTGTTTGTTTTTGCGTTTTTTAAAATAGTTGTAGCCAGTCGTTGAACTCTTTGTTTTGAAAGGTGTGCAATCCCTGTCGCTTTGCCGCTTGGCAGTTTTCCTTTAGGTCGTCAATGAATAGTGTTTCTTCAGGGTTGATGCCCGTTTCGGCTATGACGGTTTGGAAGATTTCGTCATCGGGTTTCTTTTTGTGCATCACTTGTGAGAGGAACATTCGTTCGAAATAGTCGTCCACGGTATGTTTGCCCATGGGAAAGAGTTGTTGCTTACAATATTGCCAATGCAGGTCGATGGTGTTGCTCAACAGGTAGGTGTGATAGCCTTGTTTCCTGATTTCCAATAGTTTGCGTTTTTTCTCTTCGGGAACATAGAGCAGCATTGCATTCACGGCTTTGGTTATCTCGTGGTCGGCGAGGTCGCGGTGTGTAATGCGCCGCACGGCATCGAAGAATGTTTCGTTGGACACCGTCCCTATCCCCATTCCTCTTATCAGGTCTGCCACTTCGTCGTGTTCGGTCTGTGCTTTGTCGTGTCCCAATCCAAGTGCCGCAAATTGTTTCATTGTGGCTTCCTCGTCGAGTTTCACGAGCACGTTGCCCATATCGAAAATGATGTTTTTATAATCCATGTCGCAAATTTACACATTTTTTTATATACCATTGCCACCATTTCAACGAAAAGTTTATGGCTTTGGGCTGTTCGGGTAATGGGTTGCAACGGATGAATGTCGGCGGTGGAATGGAATTGCACCGCCGTGTGCGGACCGACATGGTGTTTGTCCGCACTTCCCAATGGTTTATTGCATATCGTACACCACTTGCATGAGTTTTTTGCCTAAGGCATCTGCTTCTGCCATGCTGCCTGCCTCGCTGTAAACGCGGATGATGGGTTCGGTGTTCGATTTGCGGAGGTGTACCCACGATGAGGGGAAATCGAGTTTCACGCCGTCGATGTCGGTTATCTGTACGTTGTTTTCCCTGCCATAGAGTTCTTTTACCTTTTCGAGGATGGCATTGACATCTGTTTCGGGGGTGAGGTCGATGCGGTTTTTTGCGATGAAATATTCGGGATAGGTTTGGCGCAGTTCGCTTGCGGTGAGTCCTTTTTGTGCCAATGAGCTGAGGAAGAGTACGATGCCCACGAGTGCGTCGCGTCCGTAGTGGCTTTCGGGATAGATTACTCCCCCATTGCCTTCTCCTCCGATGACGGCGTTCACGGCTTTCATTTTTGTGGTAACGTTTACTTCGCCCACGGCGGCGGCATAGTATTTTCCGCCATGTCGTTCGGTAATGTCTCGCAGGGCGCGTGTGGATGAGAGGTTGCTGACGGTGTTTCCTTTCACGTGGTCGAGGATGTAATCCGCCACGCTGACGAGGGTGTATTCTTCGCCAAACATGATGCCGTCTTCACGGATGAATGCCAAGCGATCGACGTCCGGATCGACGACGATGCCAAGGTCGTAGCCGCCGTGTTTCATTTCGTTCATGATGCCTTCGAGGTTTTTCTCGATGGGTTCCGGGTTGTGGGCGAAATCGCCTGTTGGTTCTCCGTTGAGCAAGGTGTAATCCACGCCCAACTCATCGAAGAGCAGGGGGAGGATGATGCCTCCCACCGAGTTGATGGTGTCTGCGCATACGCGGAATTTTCGTTTTCGGATGGCGTCGAGGTCGGCAAGTCGGAGTGTGGTTACGGCTTCCACGTGCTTTTGGTTGTAGGAGTGTTCTTCCGTGTAGGTGCCCAAAGCGTCCACGTCGGCATAGTTGAAGTCTTCTCGTTCGGCGATGTCGAGCACGGCTGCTCCTTCTTCTGCGGTGAGAAACTCTCCTTCGTTGTTGAGCAGTTTCAATGCGTTCCATTGGCGTGGGTTGTGCGATGCGGTGATGATGATGCCTCCGTCGGCTTCTGCCATGCGCACTGCAAGTTCTGTTGTGGGTGTGGTGGCAAGTCCGATGTTCACTACGTCGGCTCCTATTCCCATGAGGGTGCCGCACACGACGTTCTTCACCATTTCTCCGGATATGCGTGCGTCTCGTCCGACAATGATTTTTAGTTTTTTTCCGGGGTTCTTTTTTGCCATGAATGTGGCGTAAGCCGAGGTGAATTTCACGATGTCGAGCGGGTTCAGTGTGTCGCCTGTTTGTCCGCCTATTGTTCCGCGGATTCCTGAGATAGACTTTATGAGTGTCATGTTTTTTTTGTTATGCGTTTTTTATGTTTACAATCCTCGTCCGTAGGTGATGTCGTAGAAGCAAGCGTACACGTTTTGGCTTGCGTTTTGGTGTCCTTGCGTCGAGGGTACGATGATGCGCACGTGAGCCAGTGAGTCGGTGGCGCTTTTTATTCGTCCTATTTTGATGTAGGCGAGTGGTGCAAGCCATCCGGGGGGCACCGATGCGCTTTTGTAGGTTCGGAACATCAGGCTGGAGCTTTTGTCGAACGAGGCGGTGAAAGTGCCGCTGGTGTTGGTTACTGACATCTTGTCCACTATTCCGCTCCAATGGAGTGAGCGGTTGGTGAGTTGCAGCGAGTCTTCCATGACGTTGAACTCGTCGAAGCGGCAGAGCACGGTGGCAGTTTCGCCTTTCCGGAGTTTCTCGCCTGTTCCTTCATGGAGTATTTGCATATAGACTCCGGTGTTGTTGAATCTTACGAATTCGTTTTTGGTGATGTCGGTGCTGAAGTTTTGTCGTTCAAATTGGTCTTCGGATATGACTTTGATTCCGTGTTTCACGATGTACTCGTTCACGGAATTGCGTTCACGCTCAATCTGTTCGGCATAGGTGTCGTTGCCATTGCAGGCGGCGAATGTCGCGATTGCTGTCAGGATGGCGAGCAGGATGGATATTTTTTTCATGTTTTATTGTTCGGTTTCGTTTCGTGCAAAGGTAAGAAAAGTATTTTGGATAGAGTGTATCGAGAGTGAGAAATAATCAAAAAAAATGTTGCTTTAAGGCAATGGTGTTCTAAATAATTCCATAAAGTTCGCACAAGGTTGCATCCGGTCGTGCGATTTAACGTGTTTTCTTCCAAATGCTGAACGGCACCTGCGTTTTCTTATGTCGTCAATTCGTATTCGCGTGGTGTCAAATGGCTTCGTGGCGCAGAAGATTCTGCCTGCCGACATCTGCAAAACCGCATGGAAAACCAGTGGTCAATATGCGGTTTGTAACCTATTGATAATCAGGGCGATACTGCTTGCGATTTAAAAGCTTAGCTTTTGCAACGCAATACATGACCTTTTGCAATGCAAAAGCTTAGCTTTTGGAAGGCAAAAGGTTAGCTTTTGGAAATGCAGGGGTTGGGCTTTGTCTCGACAGGGTGAAATTTATTGGGTAAATTATTAGTGTTCCAAGGTGATAATTTGCCCACGCGCATGAGCGAAATGCTATCCTCTGTAGTGATAGGTTTCGGAGAATGGCACTCGGAAGCGGTCGCCCCAGACGCCGTCGGGAAGTCGGATGCCACAGGTGATAATCATGTTGATTTCGCAATCGCGGGGCAGTCCGAGGGCGCGTTTCACGAGACGGCTGTCGAAGCCTTCGAGCGGACAGGTGTCGTAGCCCGCCTCGCTCATGGCGAGCATGAAGGTCTGCACCGCCAAGGCGCAACTCTTGTGCACCACCACTCGCATGTCTGCTTCGGAAACTTGTCGGACAATGGGTCGGGACAGTCCGATGAGTTGTGCGAGGAGTTTGCGCAGCAGTCCCCACACGCCGAGGAATCGGGAATAGACGAAGGGCATGAGTTTGCCATAGTAAAGGTTCCATTTCTTCACGCGTTTTGCTTGTTTCTCTTCCGGGCTGTGGCGGCGGGTGTTTCCCGCCTCAAATTCCATCACTGCCTTAGCGTGAGCCTTGTATCGGTCTTGTCGTGTTACGAATACTACCATCTGTTGTGCCGATTTGGCGGTGAGCTGTCCCAAACAGGCGTGTGTCAGTTTTGCCATCAGCGTTTTGTCGGTAACGTGGTAGCACTCCCAGAGTTGCATGTTTGAACTTGTGGGTGCGAGGGTTGCCATTTTCAGACATTCCTTCACTCGCTCGGTGTCGAGTGGTTTTTCAGAATCGAAATGGCGGATTGCCCTTCGGTGTTCCAATATCTCGGTCAGGGTCATGATTTTTATGTTTTTTAAGTTGTTTCTCCCTCTTAGAATTTCCCCTCATCGCCCAAGTAGCTGTCCTTGAATCCGAGGAAATAGAGCACTCCGTCGAGTCCGATGGTGTTGAGGTTTTGTTCTGCTGTTTCTCTCACGCGTGGTTTGGCATGGAAGGCGATGCCGAGTCCGGCTTCCGAAATCATCGGCAGGTCGTTTGCTCCGTCGCCCACGGCGATGGTCTGTGCGAGGTTCACTTTCTCCACTTGTGCGATGAGTTTCAGCAGTTCTGCTTTTCTTCTGCCATCCACTATTTCTCCGAGGTAGCGTCCTGTGAGTTTGTTGTCGGCATCTATCTCTAACTCGTTGGCATAGACGTAGTCGATGCCGTATTTATGTTGCAGATATTCTCCGAAATAGGTAAATCCGCCGCTGAGGATGGCAATTTTGTAACCACAGTTTTTCAACACGCGCATGAGTCTGTCCACGCCTTCGGTGATGGGCATGCGTTCGGCAATGCCCTGCATCACTCCGGCATCGAGTCCCTTGAGCAGTGCCACGCGTTGTTTGAAGCTTTCGCGGAAATCTATCTCGCCTCGCATGGCGCGTTCGGTTATCTCTGCCACTTCTTTCCCCACCCCGGCGCATTTCGCCAGTTCGTCGATACATTCGGTCTGTATGAGTGTGGAGTCCATATCGAAGCAAATCAGTCGGCGCATGCGGCGGTACATGTTGTCTTTTTGGAAGGAGAAGTCGATGCCTTGTTCGTGGCTCATCTCCATGAGGTGTGCCTGCATCCGGTCGTAGTCGGTGGGTGTGCCGCGCACGGAAAATTCCACACATGCCCTTACGTTTGCGTTTTGTCGGCGCAGGCTGGGACGTCCCGTCAGTCGGCGTATGGAATCGATGTTCATGTCTTGTTCGGCGAGAGTCGCCGTTGCCGCCTGAATGCTTTTGGCTGTGAGTTTGCGCCCTATGATGGTGAGAATGTAGCGATTTTTCCCTTGTTTTTCCACCCATTCCTCATATTCATCGTCGGGGATGGGCGAAAACCCTATGTTGATATTCAGTTCGGTGGCTTTGAAGAGCAGTTCTTTCATTACCTTTCCGGAGTTTTCCTCTGTCGTGCGGATGAGGATACCGAGCGAGAGTGTGGAGTGGATATCCGCCTGTCCCACGTCAAGTATTTGCGCATCGTAGCGTGCCAATATTGCCATGATGGAGGCTGTGAGTCCCGGTCGGTCTTGTCCGGTGATGCGAATGAGAATTTGTTCTTCCTGAATCATTGTTTTTTCCTTCATAAATAATCGGTATTATAACACTGCAAATTTACGAACTTCCGTTGAAGTGGGCAAGTTTTTCCGGGCGGAAAGCTCACCGTGGGCAATGGAATGGCTTTAGGGCGGGGATTTTTACAATTGCTTCTTGAACTTCGCGAGCTTCGCGCTTTACATCATGATGGGGACGAGATATTTCGCCATGCAGTAGCCACCGCCAATGAGCCACAGCCAAAGGAGGAAGGCAAGGAGGAAGGGTTTGAAGCCGGCTTTCTTGAATTTGTCGATGCTGGTCTCTGCTCCGAGTGCCGTCATTGCCATGGTGAGCAGGAAGGTGTCGAGGGTGTTGATGAAGGAAACCACGCTTTCGGGCAGCAGATTGAGCGAATTGAACCCGATGACGACAAGGAAGAGAATGGCAAACCATGGAACGGTGATGTTGCTTTTTCCGCCTTCCGGACGGTCTGCCACGTCCTTTGCCACGAAGAATGCAATGACGAGGAGCACCGGGACGAGCATCATCACTCGAATCATCTTCACGATGATGGCATTGTCGCTCACGGCTCCGCCCATGGCGTTGCCCGCTCCTACCACGTGTGCCACCTCATGGATGGTGCTGCCGGCAAAGATGCCCATCTGTGAGAGGGGGAGATCGAAGATGCCGGCGCGGAAAAGGATGGGATAAAGGAACATGGAGAGTGTGCCGAAGATAACTACCGTAGCCACTGCCACTGCCGTTTTGTAAGGCTTGGGCTTGATGGCTCCATCGACACCCATCACCGCCGCCGCTCCGCAAATCGCACTACCGCTTGCCGTGAGCAGGGCAATGGAACGATCCATCTTCAGCAGTTTGCCGAGCACGATGCCCAAAAGGATGGTCGCGGTTACGACAATGGCATCGATGACGATGGCAGGCAGACCAACGGCAATGACATCTTGAAAGCTGAGTTTGAATCCATAGAGGATGATACCAAAGCGGAGGATGCGTTTGCCGGTGAAAGCGATGCCCGGAACCCATGTTTCGGGAAGTTGGTTGCGCAGGCTGTTGGCATAAATCATTCCGAGTATGATTCCCACAACCAGCGGACTGAATGATAGTGCTTTCACCCATTGCATATCAGCAATGTAGAAAGCGGAGCAGGCAAAGAGTGCCATGAGGAGCACGCCGTTGAGCATACTGGCTCGTTCTTCTGAAATTTTCATTTGTTTTCTTATGTTTTTTCTTTGTTGGTTTATTCTGATTCTTTCCCTTCTGCGTTCTCGCGCAACAGCCGTTCTTTCCTTATCTTGTCCTGAATATCCCTGACGTGGGCGATGGCGTGTCGGCGTGCCCTGATGATTTGGTATCGATAAACAAGACAGGTGCTAAGGAAGTAGCAGCCGGCGAGAACCCATAGCGCGATGTGTTCCGTGTGGACGTCCTGAAGTGTCGCACCCATTGAGGAAATTCCGAGGAAACCTTGCACTCCGAAGGTGGAGGGAATGAGCAGGCTGATGCCTTTCCACACTCCGGAAATGTTGCTCTCGGGCCAGCTCAATCCGGTGAGAAAGAGGAAGGGAACGGAAGTGAAGACGGCGAGCAGGATGACGTTCTCGCGATAGCGTATCATGCAGGAGAGCGTCATTCCGAAGAAGATGGTGGCAAGCAGATAAGGCAGCAACAGCCCAAAGAGGTCGGATGGACTTGAGAGAGTGGTGAAGCCGAACATCTTTGGCACCACCAATGTCAGATAGGCTGCCATGACGCTGTATATCATGAAGTAGCAGAACGATTTGCCCAATACGATTTTCAGTATTCCGTTGTAGTGTTTGCTGATGGGAACGAGGTCTTGATAACGGTTGTTCTCTCGTGCCGTTCCCGCCGATAATCCTATTCCGAGCAACAAGGTTTGCTGCAAAATGATGATGAGCACTCCGGGCAGTATGGCGTTTCCATAACCTCCGGTGGTGTTGAAGATGGGCTGTTCCTCGATAATCATGGGCTGCGTGGCTATCTCCTCATCGCGAGTGGTGATGTTGCCTCCTCTCTCCTTTTGTATATCGGAGTTCATGTCGATGGAAACGAGCACGGACGACAGGTATAAGGCTTTGTAGGCAAGCATCAAGGTCATGTCGCAAAACACGCTGACCTGAACTTGTTCGCCTCTTTGGAGCTTTCGCCGGAAGTCCTCCGGGAAGTAGATAAATCCCTTCACGTCCTGTTTTGCCATGAGGTTTCGGGCTTCCTGCATGTTCCGACATCGGTAAGCCACATGAACATCGGGAGAGGCGTCGAGGCGTCGGATGAACTCTCTTGAATCGATGGAGTTGTCGTTGTCGATTACTGCCACGGGAACGTCGCGTACCACCTCATTGTTGTAAATCCAAGAGTAGAGCAACGGATATGCCAGTGGAACGAGAATGAAGAAGATGAGCACTCCTTCGTCCTTGATGGAGTTCTTCATCTCCAGCCACCATATATAGCAGATTGATGCCAGCAGTCCCGGTTGGTTGTTGTCGCGTCGGGAATGGTCGGGCAATCTGTATTCGTTCTGCCGTTTGTATGTTGATTGTTCTGTTGTTTTCTCTGCCATTGCTCAGGGTATATATACGTATTCCAACATGGCTTTCCTGATGTTTCTCGCCGTGAGAAGTGGAAGAAGCGTGAAGAGGGTCAGTACCGAGAAATTCCACCATGCATTGATGAGCGGATAGCCGTGGAAGATAGTCATTTGCTGTATCATGTAATAATGGCGCAGGGGGATAAGTTCCGCCACCGCTTCTATCATCGGATCCATGGCGAAAGTGGGATAGGTGGCTCCGGCTGCCGAGAATCCGACGACTGCCCATAGTGAACAGACGCTCATTGAGAGGCGCAGCGAGGGCATGAGTCCGAAGAAGAAGATGCCCAATCCTTGTGATGAGATAACGATAAGGATGCCCAGCAGGAAGATGATGGGCAGTCCGCCCGGGTGTGGGAAGCCGAGATGACCGTAGATGTACCATTCATAGGAGGTGAAGACGGTGAAGAAGATGAGGAATTGGGGCAGCATTTTCCCAGTAAGTGCCACGAAAATGTTTTTCCCTGCCATCTGCATCCACTCGCGCGACCTGTCGAATTTCAGTTCCGTTCCTATGGAATAGGCGGTGATGAGCAGGATGAAGAGAATGAAGATGCCCGGCACCATGACGTTGGTGAGGTAGATGTTGTAGTTCATGTATGGGTTTTCGGGCATGTGGGCATCGATGACGATGGGTTGCAGTGTGGCTTTTATTTCCTTGTCGGTCTTTCCGAGCATTTGCAATTTGGCTTGTCCCATGGCTGCGGAGCCAAGTGTGGTGATGGTTTTGAGGTCTTTGAAGAGCATGGAGCCCGCCAAGAGTGTAACGTTGCTGTAATAGAAGGAAACGGTGGGTTGGCGTCCCGAGACGAGTTTTTCGGTTGTTCCGTTGGGTATGTAGAGGAAACCGTAGATTTCGTTGCATTGAATGGCTCGTCTTGCCTCATTGGGATTGTTGAAGTGTGTGGTTACTTTTGTGTTTTGGAAGGCGTCAAGCTGTCGGATGAGTGCGCGGCTGACGGTTGTTTTGTCGTTATCCACCACGCCGCAGGGCATGTTCCCGGGTTGTCCTTCTCCGAGTAGGGATGTGAAGAAGATGACGACGATAATCGGGAAGATTACCATGGAGAAGAGGTAGATGGGCGTTCGTGCCATTATGCCCGTCTCTCGTGCTGCTATGTTGAATATCCGGCGTATCATGACGTCTGCCCTTGTGGATGGCTACTTGATGACGAGCGACATGCCGGGTCGCAGTCCGTCTATTTTCCGAATGGGTTTGGCTTTCACTTCAAAGGTTTTGAGGTCGTATTGTCCTTTTGATTTTGTGGCTTTCCACACGGCGTAGGATCCTTGGTCTTTGATATGGGTAACGCGCATTTCAATGGTTTTGCCGAATGCCGGAATGAAGGCTTTGAACTTTGTGCCTATCTTCATGCCGTTGAGTTGGTCTTCGCGTATGTTGAATGTTCCCCAGATATCGTCCATGGTGGAGATGCTCATGATGGGGCTGCCGAGTCCCACGAGTTCTCCTTCTTTGGGATAGATGGTTGATACCTCTCCGTTTCGGGTGGCTCTTTGTACGGTTTCTTTGAGTACCGATTTCACCACGTCCACTGCCGAGCGTGCTGCCTGTGCTTGTTTGCGTGCTGCTCGTTTCGATTCTTCTCTGCTGCCGCTCATTGCCAGTTCCCATTGCGATTTTGCCACTTTCACGGCGGCTTGTGTGGTTTGGAAGGCTCCCAATGCTTCGTCGCGTTTTTGTGCCGATACCACACCTTCGTCGTAGAGTCGGCTCATGCGTCCGTAAGTCTTTTCTGCCACGTCGTTGGCTGCCACTGCTTGTTGATACACTTGATAGGCACTCTCGATGATTTCTTTCCGGTTGGGAGCGTCGGTGAGGTCGCTCAGTGCCTCGGAGGCATTGGCTGCTGCTTCCATCACTTTCTCTTGTGCGCTTGCTTCGGGCAGTTCGAGCACGGCGAGCACGTCTCCTTTGCGCACATAGTCGCCCTCGCGCACTTTTATTTCGCGTATGCGTCCGGGGAATTTGCACGACACGCGGTATTCTCCCACTTCCACTTCGCCTTGTATGATGTCTTCTTCCCGGTCGAATGCGAAATAGCCGATGACGCCAACTATCGCGATGACGGTGGTGAGTCCGAGTATGGCGAGGAGGATGTTGTTATGTTGTGATTTTGCTGACATGATATGGTGTATGTTTTTATTGTTGTTTCCTTTCTTTTTGTTTTTCTGTTGTTTGTCGTGGCATCAATAGATTTTTCCCAATGCTTTTCTCAGTCCCACCTGTGCGGTGCGCACGGCTATTTCTGCATCGAGCACTGCGGTGCGGGCGGCGAGCCATGCTGTTTGTGCGGCCATCACGTCGGTAACGGTCATGACGCCTTCACGGAAGCCTATGTCTGCCGTTCTGAGGTTTTCATTGGCTGATGCCATGTTCTTGTGTGCCGTTGCTAGTCGCTCGTTGGCATTGTCCAGTCTGAAGCGGTTTTGTTCCGTCTCGAGTCTTATTTTATTGCGCACATCGCTGAGTTCCATTTCTGCGAGTGTGGTGGCAGTCTTGGCAGCCCTTACCTTGTATTTTCCTTCGCCCCAGTTCCATAATGGGACGTGCACGATGATGCCCACGTTCCACATATCGGCAAATTTCTGTTCAAATCCGTTGAAGGAGTTGGGGTTCGACAGGTTGTAACCTGCTGTCAATACCACGTGGGGGAGGAAGAGCGAGCGTATGAGTTTGGTGTTTTGGCGTTGCAGTTCGACGGAGTTTTGCAGCAGTCGCACTTCCGGTCGTGCGTTGTACGTGGTGTCGGCTGCATTATAGTTCACGGTTTCCACTGCCGAGAGTTCGTCGGAGTCTTCATCGGCGAGTCGTGGGTTGGTATTCAGGTCGAGTCCGCAGAGTTCGCAGAGTGCCATCTTTGCCAGTGCGATGCCGTTTTGCAGTTCGGCGATTTGCAGTTCGGCCGTGTTCACTGCCACCTCCACTTTCAGTCGGTCGGCTTTGGTTGCCACGCCTTCCCTGTACATTTTGGAAACGTCGCCGGAGAGGTGTTTTGTGAGGTCGCAATATTGCATGGCGAGGCGTTCTTTCTTCTTCAGCGAGACGATGAGCCAATAGGCGTTATCCACGGCGTAGAGCACCGTTTGTTGTTTCAGTGCGATGTCGTTTCGTGCCATTTCTTCACCGATGGCAGCCATGTCGTTGGCGGCTTTGATGGCTCCACCCATGTAGATGGGTTGCATCAGCATGACTCCTCCGGCGTAGATGTTTTTCGAGTTGGTGCGCAGGTCTTGTCGGAGTGCCTCTCCGATGTTGTTGCCCGCTTGGGCGAGTGGTGTGGTAATGTTTCCCAATGCCTTGCCGAGGTCTTGTGCCGTCTGTGGCGATATAAGTCCTTGTTGTGCCCATTGGGCGATGTTTTTTCCTATTTCGCCGCTGATTTTTCCCACCGAGTTGGTGCCGAGGTTCGACAGAGTGTTCTTCTGTTCGTCGCTGAGCAGCGATATTTCGCGCGACAGGTGTTCATAGCCGGCGAGTGCGGTGAGTCGCGGCAGGTATTTTGTTTTGGCAACTTTGTGCACGTCCTCCGCGATGCTTGTCGTTAATTTCGATATTTTCAGTTGTCGGTTATTCTCCAATGCCATGTCTCTGCACCGTTGCAGCGTGAACGTGCTTTGTGCCGACACCGCTGTTGCCATGCCGATGAGTACCGTACAGATAATCGACTTTTTCATGTTTCTTCTCATCCTGTTGAAAACTATTTGCAAATTTATGGTTATTTGTGGATAACACCAAGCGAAATGTTGCCTATTTTATTTATTTTGGTGTATTTGATTGAATTTTTCGGAAAAAATCATCAATTTTTCGTTGCCGAGCCATTGCGATTGCCGGTTTTTCTCTTGCATGTAACGATGGTGCATCTCGCTCCGATTGCCAATGCGCACATCTTCCGCAGGGGGCAGACCTCGTGTTTGTCCGCACGCCAAAGATGCGCAAAAGGAGCATCGACCGACTGCTTTTTTTCATTCCGCGGGCGGACAAATCCGGGGGTTGCGGCACGTAGAGAATGTGGTTTTGTAATTGATTGTAATTCAGTATTTTACAAAGGCATTATAAAAGGTAAGCTTTTGCATTGCAAAAGCTTACCTTTTGGGGTGCGAAAGCTTACCTTTTGCAATGCAAAAGCTCACCTTTTATAATTGGCATGCTAAACATCAACGACAGATTGCTGTTTTTCCGCATGAAACAGTCCCGACTTTTGATGCGCGGATGGTTATTTTCGGTGTTTTATCTTCTCCACGTAGGCATCGATTACTGCCACGGCAGTGATGTTCACGATGTCGCGAACGGAGCTTTCAAAGTCGGTGAAGTGGATGGGTTTGTTCAGTCCCATCTGTATCGGACCGATGACTTCCGTGTCGGGACTCAACGCCTGCAGCAGCTTGTATCCGCTGTTGGCTGAGGAGAGGTTCGGGAAGACGAGTGTATTGACATCCTTTCCCTTCAGTCGGGTGAAGGGATATTTCTCATCGCGCAACTCCTTGTTGAGTGCGAAGTTCACTTGCATTTCCCCATCAATGGCGAGGTCGGGATATTCTCGCTGCATTCGTTCCACCGCCTCATGCACGTAGCGAGGCGTTCCGTCGGGGTCGGTTCCGAAATTGGAATAAGAGAGCATGGCAATCTTCGGTGTGTCGTTGAAGAACTTCACCGAGTGCGCTGCCAGCTTTGCTATGTCGGTGAGTGCATCGGCATCGGGATGTCGGTTGATGAGCGTGTCGGCGATGTAGAACACTCCTCGTTTTGTGTTCAGGATGTGCATGGTGAGGAAGTGGTTGTATTCCGGTCGGATGCCGATGACCTCTTTCGCCACGCGAATGGTGTTGCTATATTTCGTGTAGAGCCCGGTGATGAAGGCATCGGCATCGCCGTTTTCCACCATGGACATTCCGAAATAGTTGCGTTCGTACATCTTATCATACGATTCTTCAAAGGTGTAGCCTTCCCGCGCCCTTTTTTCGGCGAGATGTTTGGCATAGGTGGCTCTGTGTCCCTGTTCCTTGTCGGCGCGCATGTCCACGATTTCGATGTCGGAGAGGTCGAGTTTCAATCGGTTTGCCACACGTCTGAGTCGGTCGGGATTCCCCAACAGGATGGGTTGGCATATTCCCTCTTGCTTCGCCTGTACGGCAGCCTTTATCATGTTCGGGTGTCCTCCTTCGGCAAAGACGACACGTTGCGGATGTTGTGCAGCCGTGGCGTGCAGATAGCGCATGAGTTTCGTTTCCTGTCCGAGCAGTTGCCGCAGTTTGCCTTTGTATGCATCGAAGTCGCGGATGGGTGTTCGCGCCACGCCGCTCTCCATGGCAGCCTTTGCCACTGCGGGGCTGACTTCCGTGATGAGTCTGGGATCAACCGGTTTGGGTATGAAATATTTTGGTCCGAAGGTGAGATCGTTCACCCTATACACCTCGTTCACCACATCGGGGACAGGCTTTTTGGCGAGTTCCGCTATGGCATGAACCGCCGCCAGTTTCATTTCCTCGTTGATGGCTTTGGCATGTACATCCAGTGCGCCGCGGAAGATGAACGGGAAGCCAATGACGTTGTTGATTTGGTTGGGATAGTCGGAGCGTCCCGTGGACATGATGACCTCCGGGCGTGCTGCGATGGCATCCTCGTAGGATATTTCCGGCACGGGGTTGGCAAGGGCGAAGACGATGGGATGTTCGTTCATCGAACGTATCATGTCCTGCGTGAGGATGTTGCCTTTGGAGAGTCCCACGAAAACGTCGCTGCCCCGCATTGCCTCTTCGAGCGTCCTGACGTCGCGCCGGTCAGTGGCAAAGAGTGCTTTCTGCGGGGTGAGGTCGGTGCGGTCGGTGGTGATGACCCCTTTGGAGTCGAGCATGAGGATGTTTTCCTTTCTGGCGCCGAGTGCCATGTAGAGTTTCGTGCAGGAAATGGCTGCCGCTCCGGCTCCGTTGATGACCAACCTGACGTCGGCGATGTTCTTTCCTGCCACTTCGAGGGCGTTCTTCAGTCCGGCAGCCGAGATAATGGCTGTTCCATGCTGGTCGTCGTGCATGACGGGGATGTCGAGCGTGCGCTTCAGTCGTTCCTCAATGGCGAAACATTCGGGTGCCTTGATGTCCTCAAGGTTGATGCCGCCGAAGGTGGGGGCAATCTTTTCCACTGCCTCACAGAACTTTTCGGGGTCGGTCTCGTCCACTTCTATGTCGAAAACGTCGATGCCTCCGTAAATCTTGAATAAGAGTCCCTTTCCCTCCATGACGGGTTTTCCGCTCATTGCGCCGATGTTTCCCAGTCCGAGCACCGCCGTTCCGTTGGTGATGACTGCCACAAGGTTGCCCTTGTCGGTATATTTGTAAACGTCGTCGGGGTTTTGTTGTATTTCCAAACAGGGGTATGCCACTCCCGGCGAATAAGCCAAACTGAGGTCGGTCTGGGTGCTGTAGGGCTTGGTGGGAGTTACTTCAATCTTTCCCGGGCGACCTTCGCTGTGATATTCCAATGCCGCCTCTTTCGTAATCTTTGCCATAATCTAATATCCTAAACAATCTGTCATTTTCGCACAGATATATGTTCTTTGTGCAAAGTTAAGAAATTATACCCGAAAAAATATCGGAATACCAAAGATTTTTTATAATTTTGCGCTTAAATTCAATCTTTATCCATCGGGGATGATTAACAGCGAGAACACTTATCGGTCGGAATTGCGGGAGAGAATACTTGCCATCGCCACGCAGATGTTCACTACACGGGGCATCCGCAAGGTGAAGATGGACGATATTGCCAACCGTCTGAAGATATCGAAACGCACCTTGTACGAAGTGTACCAAAACAAGGAGGACTTGGTGCTGGAGGTGCTGCAAAGAAACGATGAGGAGAAACGGAAAAGACTGAAACAGTTCGACCGCCCGGGAAGCACCGTCATCGACATCATCACGCGCTTTCTGCGACAGAAAACCGAAGAGTCGAGCAAGGTAAACCCCGAGTTCATGGAGGACATGGAGCGTTATCCGAAACTCAGGAACTTTCTCAGGGAGAAGCTGAAGCTCCACAGCGCACAGACCATGGACTTCATGAGAAGAGGCATCCGGGAAGGATATTTCATGCCGGACATCAACTACGAGCTCGTGATACAGCTGATTGACACCTCCGTCTATCACGTCATGAATCACTATTCAAAAGAGAAATACGACCTAAGAGACCTCCTGCGCACGTTCACGTGCCTATATATAAGGAGCGTATGCACACCAAAGGGAGTGGAGCTGCTTGACAAGTCGATGAAGAAGATTTAAGAAAAAAAGAGAAAGAAGCCCCCGGCCCGGAACGGGGAACGACAAGAGAGACTGCCAATAATTACTATTTAAACAAAAAGATGGGTAACAACACATACAAAACACTGTTGCTGACAGTGCTGACTATCATATGCTTGATTTTCTTACATTTCCTTCCGCCGATGAAGGTGGGAGGAACTGAACTGCGCCGGATTGACATTCTTGCCGATCTGACCGCCCGAAAGAACACAGCCGGTCTGCTGCCACCGGCTCAGGCACATCGCGCCGAACGCGTTTACAGAGACAGCAATGGAAAGAAGGTGAACTTCAAGGAACATTGGAAGAAGGGAACAGAACCCATTACCGACTTCGCGGAGGGGCAGGCTGGCGGACCGGACGCGTTCTATGAGAAACTCACCCGATTGGCAGAAGGAAAGAAAAACGGAAGACCGGTGAGAATAGCCTATTACGGCGACTCTTACATCGAAGTGGACATCCTCGTGGAACACCTGCGCGAAGCACTGCAAAAGCATTATGGAGGAAAGGGAGCGGGATGGCTCGATGCAGGCAACGACCTCAACCGATACAGACACACCGTAACCTTTGACTTCAACGGGATGACGGAACACATGGCACGCAAACGCAACAGCTACGACATCACAAAAGCAGGCCCGGCAGAACGATACTACACCGCAAACGGCAAAGCAAAGATAAGCATGGCTCCGTTCATGCTGCCCGAATTTCCCCGAACCATGCAATGGGACGTTACACAACTCTACCTGAGGGCGGACGCGGGCGCAAAAATCACGATGACACTCGACAACAACGTGAGTCGAAGTTTCCGCCTGCCACCATCCAAACTGCCACAAAAGGTGGAAACATCATCGCCCACCCGACACGCGACAATAGGCGTAGAAGGGAAGAACCTGCTGCTCTACGCCGTGGCACAGGAGGGACACGAGGGCATTGTCATCGACAACTTCAGCATGAGGGGCACAGCCGGACAATCGTTGCGCAAGCTGCCGCGCCCCATGTTGCGCCGATTCGCCACACTGAGACCCTACGACCTCATCGTGTTACAATACGGCGTGAACGTCGTCGGTGAGAAAACCGAAGCGTTACATCTGAAACGGTACATGGAACAAATGAAACAAGTGGTGGAGAACTTCCGAGCTGCCTACCCGAAGGCGGGAATACTCATCATTGGAGCACCCGACCGGGGGTCGAAATCAGCACCCGACGGAACAATGCCGCAACTGAAAGCACTCGTGGGATACCAGGAAAAACTTGCAGCGGAATGCAAGGTGGGATTTTACAACCTCTTCAATGCCATGGGGGGAGCCGGCACAATGAAACGCATTGTGGAAACTGAGAACATGGGTTCGAAGGACTATATACACATCAACCACAAGGGAGGAAAATACATTGCGGAACGAATGGTGAAGTCGTTCATCGAAGGACAACAAAATTACGCACGCCGCAGGAACTATAAATAAGGATGATTGCTTCAACAATGGATTTCAACACGCTCATGGATAACTTGGCAAACTTCATCGCAAGGATGGGAGAATATTTCGCATCAGCGGATTGCAGCCGCGCCATCGAACTGCTAAAATACAACCCGCAGGAGCCGTTGCTCTTCTCATCGGGACTGTTCCTCTTCCTTTTCGCGGCGTTCATGCTCGGCTACGTGCTGCTGAGCAAACGCAATGAGGCACGCATGCTCTTCGTAACGCTCTTCTCCTATTATTTTTTCTATAAGAGCAGCGGATTCTATTTCGCACTGCTCGCCGCGGTAACGCTCATCGACTTCCTCGCGGCAAGGCGCATCCCCGACAGCAAACATCCGCGATGGTGGCTCGCACTGAGTTTGTTGGCAGACCTCGGCATGTTGGGCTATTTCAAATATACCAACTTCTTCGCGGGAATGGTGAGCCAAATGCTCGAATTCAACTTCCAACCATGGGACATCTTCCTACCCGTGGGCATCAGCTTCTACACTTTCAAGAGCCTCTCCTACGTCATCGACGTCTATCGAGGCAAGATAAAACCCATGAATAGTCTGCTCGACTATGCCTTCTACGTGAGTTACTTCCCCACGTTGCTGGCAGGACCCATCGAACGAGCCGACCACTTCCATCCGCAAACACGCCAACCACTTCGCATCAGCTCGGAGATGTTCTCCCTCGGGGTGTATTTCGTGCTCGCGGGACTGATGAAAAAGGTGGTGATATCCGATTACATTGCACAAAACTTCGTAGATCGCGTCTTCGACAATCCGCTCCTCTTCTCCGGAGGCGAAGTGCTCTTGGCAATGTACGGCTACTGCATACAAATCTACAGCGACTTTTCGGGCTATTCCGACATGGCAATCGGTATATCACTGCTGCTGGGCTTCCGCCTGAAAATGAACTTCGATGCGCCATTCAAAGCCGACTCGATGAGCGACTTCTGGCGTCGCTGGCACATTTCGCTCTCCACATGGATACGCGACTACGTCTATATCTCCTTGGGGGGCAACCGCCACGGAAAGGTGCGGATGTATCTGAACCAAATGATTGCCATGACGGCTTGCGGACTGTGGCACGGAGCATCGCTCAACTTCGTGGTTTGGGGCGCACTCCACGGCTTCTTGGTCTGTCTGCATAAGTTTTGGTCGCAAACCATCATGGGACACGACCGCCATTACCACCCCATGGGAATAAGGCGGTTCTTCTCCGTGTTCATCACTTTCCACGTTGTGTGCTTCTCATGGCTGTTTTTCCGTTGCAGAGACTTCGATGGCGTCGCGCAAATGCTGAGACAACTCATCGGAAAATTCAATCCCGGAGTGTTGCCCGATGTGCTCGTGAGCTATAAATACGTGTTCCTGCTCATGGCAACTGCCCTCATCGCGCATTGGCTGCCCAAGGGGTGGCAAGACGGTTGCGTCGGTTTGTTACGCAAGACGGGCGTAGTGGGAGCCGCAGTGGTTGCCACGGTGGTGATATTCCTTGTCATGCAGGTGAAGAGTTCCGACATCCAGCCTTTCATCTATTTCCAATTCTGAGGGAAACATCGAAGAACAGCAACCGGAAACATTATCCATCCCTCCCCCACTCGCTTCATTCTTGCATCATGAAACATTGCAAACCGGCGGGCATCGGTACGCGATGGAAAGAAAGGTAACAAAAAACGGGATGAGAATTGGCAAAAAAAATGTATTTGAGCGATGCCAAACAGATGCCGGATAGCGGACATTCCATCCGCCCTGCACCACGAAATTACATTACAAAAAGACTATCCGGGAAGCACTCCGTAACTTATTGATAATCAGTATAGTATTGATGGTGATTTAAAAGCTAAGCTTTTGCACTGCAATTCATGACCTTTTGCACTGCAAAAGGTAAGCTTTTGGAAAACAAAAGCTAAGCTTTGACCGGATGAATGAAGAATATTTAGGACATTATTGCAACAAACGGAATGAAAGTCAGCAACAAGTGGGATGAAAGTTGCCGACCGAAAGTTGTGGATTGAGAGATGGTTAGCGAATGATGGATTCGAAATCGGAAATGAAAGATTTGGGGTGTTTTCCTATCAGAACGGTGTTGAGCAGGCAGTTGGCTGTTATCTCCGCATCGGTGAGGTCCACCGGCTGGTCTTTCTTCACTTCCTTTCCCACAATCACGTCCCACGGTGCCTTGAAATTATTGTCGTCGGCACCACAAAAAACCTCCTGCGTATCCGGATCTTGCATGAGTTGATAGCGGATTACTTTCTTCGATGCCACCGGTTTTATCTCTTTCAGCAGTTCGTAGGCATGCCGGAATTGCGCGCGTTGATGTCTTGCCTTGGGGAACATGAGTCCGATGAGCGGATAAATTTCCTCAAAATCGTAAGCCAGAAAATATTGTTGCAGTTTCATAGTTATTGTTCCTCGGCGAATGGCTTGCTTCCTTTCCCGATTGTTTGCGTTCTTCGGAGTTTCAGAACTTCGCCATTTTTATGGCAACAACAGCACACTCATCCCCTTTGTTTCCGTGTTTTCCACCGCTCCTGTCCTTTGCTTGTTGCAAGTCGTTGGTCGTGAGCAATCCGTAAACCACGGGTATCTCGCAAGTAGCGTTGATGCGTGCTATTCCATAGGTAACGCCCTGACAGATATAATCGAAGTGTGGCGTCTCTCCCCTGATGACACTGCCTAAGACTATGATGGCATCATAGCCCCCGTTGAGTGTCATTTGGTGGGCACCATAGACGAGTTCAAAGCTTCCGGGAACCGTTTTCACGTGTATGTTCTCCGGAATTGCTCCGTGTTTCTCGAGTGTCTTTACCGCTCCTTCCAATAATGCTCCCGTAATTTCCTTATTCCATTCCGAAACAACGATTCCGAAACACATATTGCTTGCGTCGGGAACGTTTTCAGTATTGTAATCGGAGAGATTGTGCAGTGCTGTAGCCATTGTTAGTTGCCTGCCCTTTCTATGTATTTATCTATGTCTTGGTAAGCCGGCGAGTTGAGATAAGTCTTCTTGATGTCTTTGTAGATGGCGAGGGCTTCTTGCTTTTTACCTTGACTTTCGAGGAGTATTCCTGCTTTCTTCAGTGCCATGGGGGCGATGCTGTTGCTGGTTTTGTCGAATGCCTGTGCGTTCGCCATGTCTGCCGCCTTCTTGAAGGCTTCTATAGCCTTGTCGTTTTGGTTGTTGTTGGCGTAGATGTCGCCGAGTGCCATCTGCGAAGCCGGACTGATGATTTGGTCTTTTCCGGTGCTGTATTTCTGTATGTTCTCCAATGCCTTTGCCCAATTGGGTTTTGGTTGATGGGCGTAGCACAGGGCTACATAAAGGTTGGCGAGGTTGCCTGCATCGGTTCCGCTGTAGTCGGCTTGCACTTTTTGAAATCCCTTCAATGCTTGGTCGTACTGTTGGGTATTGAAGAGTGTCTGACTTTTTGCCAATTCGGTTGAAGCCTCGTTCTCGCGTGGTTCTGAAATGTAGTTCTTATACACGATGATGCCTGCCACCACGAGCACGATTGCGGCGATAATCATGAGTGCGGGTTTTCTGTATTTCAAGAAGAAAGCTTCCGACTTGTTGAGGGTTTCTTCGTATGTTCCCTCTGTTTTTTTGTTTGCCATTTTATGTTTGTTCTTTTTATTGTTATCGGTTGTAAGGTTGTTTACCTGCATTTGGCGACAAAATTACTTAAATTCTCTCAGATATTGAAATTTTATCGTGTATTTTTTTTCATTCTGATTGGTTTCCGTTGTTTGCGGACTGCTGCCTTGGGGTGTTTTGTTGTGGTTGTTCTGCTTTTCCAATCATTTTCCTACAGCCCTGTTCCATTCGTTGTGCTTGTGCCATTCGTGCTTTGACGTTATCGGATTGTTGGAAACACCGGAAATGGTTTTGTGCTCTGCCGAAGTAGTCGGCAGCCCTTTGCCACTCTTCTTGGAACATGGCGCAGCACCCCAGCCGATAGTAGATTTCCCCTTTCTCGTTTTCGGCGCAGAGGCTGAGAGCGTTTTCATAATATTGGGTTGCCTGTTGGTATTGTTGCATGAGGAAATGGCTTTCCGCCGCCGCGAAAGCATAGACGGAACGTTCTCGCGGGGCGAGTGTTTGCAGCCGGGGCAGCGTGGCATCGAAGGTCTTGGCGGCGTTCGGATAGTCCCAATCGTGATAGTAGCACAGTGCGATGTATGCCCTGAAGCGGTCGTTGAGTTTGTATTTCTCATCGAGTTTCCGAAAGATGAGCAGTGCTTCGTGATATTTCCCCGACGTGAAGTATTCCAATGCCTTGTCCAGTTCCACGGCATCGCTTTTCGTTGCTTGCGCCGCGGTGGGTTGCAGACAGCTGAGACAGAGCAAGATGCCGATGATGGTTCGCCAAATGATGTCTTTCAATTTTGTGTTGCCATACTGAATAAGGTCGATGTCGATGTGTACACACCCGCGCTGATGATTTTCGTGTGTATCGCCCATGTCGCTTTCCACCTTTTTAAAAAAGCAACGCAGTTCTTTTGCTTTGAGCGTTGTGGAGAAACGTCCGATGCAATTGAGATATTTGTCCGATTCCACCCCTACGGGTTCCGTCCATTCCTCGTCGGTGAAGCGAATGTCGGGGAAGCGTTCCCGCAATATTTCCTTGGCTTTCAGGATGTTTTCTGTCTGCCGGATGTTGGAGCCGAGTGTGATGACAATTTCCATGACAGGTGCAAAGGTAAGGAATCGTTTTCGATGGATGAAGGAAATTGCGCGAAAGTTGTTCACATTCGGTCCGAAGGAGGGTTTGATAAGCAGGGCGGCAGCACGTGAAAGGGAAAATTATCGGTGTGTTCGCAAACGTGAAAGAATATGAAAAAAATTAGAGGAAAAATTTGGATGGTTCAAAAAAAGGAATTATCTTTGCAATCGTTATCCTGAAAACAATCTTTTTACCTTAAATGACTAATACCCTATTAGGTTATAAAGCGATCACCTGTGAAGGTCATCGCTTTTTTTGTTTCCTCCACGTTCATTCTCCGGCTTTTGGTTCGATGCACTGTTTATTCCAAACCGGTCATGAGAAACGATACGGGAAAAGTGCAATAATGTCTTGATTTTTCTGCGAGCATCTGTCAAAAGCTAAGCTTTTTACTTCCAAAAGGTAAGCTTTTGCACTGCAAAAGGTCATGAATTGGAGGGCAAAAGCTTAGCTTTTAAATCACCATCAATATCATGCTGATTATCAATGGGTTGCGGAGCGTGTCTCAAACGTGGATTTTGTAATGTAATTTCGTTGTGCCGGGCGGATGGAATGTTCGCTGTCCGGCGTCTGTTTGCCATCGCCCGAATACGCGTTGGCGGCATGAGGCGATGGGTGTTATCCGGCATTGGAACAAAATACGTTCCGATCGCATGATTTGACACGACCTTGCATGGGGGCTAAAAAAATCATTTGGGAAACGATAGGAAGAAGATAAAGGATTTCCCGCCGGCATGCGACATCGGGAAATTCCAATGGCTGATTCGGGGTTATGGTTCAGCAGAAACGCCATTGCCAATGGCAGGACAACCATTGGCAATGGACGGAAACTTTATTTCTTCGGTGGGGCGATTTACTTGCGAACCACCACAGAGCCGCTTGCCTGATGGGTGGCAAGGATAAGCACTTCTGCTATCTGAACGTGAGCAGGTGCGGAGGCAGCATAGAACGCCACATCGGCAATGTCCGCACCCGTCAGTGGTTGGATGCCCTCATAAACGCTCTCTGCCTTCTTGTCGTCGCCATGGAAACGAACGTTGGAGAAGTTGGTTTGAACCAATCCCGGCTTCAAGTTCGTTACTCGGACGGAAGACGCTGCCACGTCAATGCGTAACCCATCGGCGAGAGCTTTCACGGCAGCTTTTGTGGCACAATACACATTGCCGTTGGCATAGGCGGCATCGCCTGCCACCGACCCGATGTTGATTACGTGTCCGCTGTCGCGACTCACCATGCCGGGCACGATGAAGCGTGTCATGTTCAGCAGTCCCTTGATGTTCGTGTCAATCATTGTGTCCCAATCTTCAAAGTCGCCCTCATATTCTTTGTCGAGCCCGAGTGCGAGTCCGGCATTGTTGATGAGCACGTCTATGTTTTTCCATTCTCCGGAAAGACTTTCCACCGCAGCTTTGGCGGCATCGCGTTGTCGAACGTCGAACGTGAGCGCGAGCACTTTCGCGCCCGTCTTCTCCAATTCCGCCTTCAGCGATTCTAATTTCTCGGCGCGTCGTCCGGTGATGATGACGTTGTAACCGCCCCCGGCAAATTTCCTTGCGCACGCCTCTCCGATGCCGCTTGTGGCACCTGTTACCATTACGATTTTCTTTACCATGATTTTTTGAATGTTTTATCTTACTTCTTCAACAGATATTGTTCAATCATTTTCTCAAACTCCGGTTTCGTCATTGCCCCCACCGAGGTTACGGGATTGCCCTCTTCGGGGATGAAAAGCAAGGTGGGGATGGTTCGGATGTCGAACCATCCCGCGAGTTCCTCGTTCTTATCCACATCCACCTTGTACACGTCAATCTGCCCATCGTATTCCTCCGCTATCTCTTCCACGACGGGTGCCGTTGCTTTGCAGGGTCCGCACCACGTGGCGTAGAAGTCGATGATGGCAGGTTTGTCGCCTTTGAACTCCCACTTGTCGGTGTTCGCAAGGTTGGCTATCTTCTCTTGGAACATCGCTTTATTCATTTCCGTTACTTTCATGTGTTTTTTCTCCTTTGTTTTGTTTGCCTGTGTGGTCTGCATTGTCATGGGTGCGTTGTTGTTTCGCTTCTTCGAGCAACTCCCCAACGTGAGTGCGAGGACGATACAGGCAAATAATATTTTCTTCATCTTACTTTTTTCTTGCGTTTCCGGTGGCGTTGTTCGTGGCAAAGGGTTATTTCCCATTTGCCGAAGAGCGCGCTCCTTAACCTCCCACAAAGATATTATTTGTGGTTGTTATCAACAAATTTCCGTCCGTCTCGTCCTTGAGTTATAACACGCTTTAACGCCATGGAGCTTTACTTAACAATCTTTGCACATTCTTTTCATGGCGGGAATGTTCGTTCCCCTTGTGCGGATTGAAACCACAACAGGACTGAATTGCCGCGCGATGCGTGCTATCTCTCCGCCTCCAATGTGCCGATGCGCGCCACTTGCTGTTCAAAATTGTCGCGATCTTTGGCACGTGCCTTGAGTTTGGAGCGATAGGTGTAAATGGTGGTAAGCCTTGAACGCAGGATGGAGGCTATCTTGGCATTGTCGTTGATGCCAAGACGGATAAGAGCAAGGACGCGCAACTCGGTGGTGAGGTGTTCTTTCTTTTTCTGTTCCAGAGGTTGGTCGGGCAATAAGAGGGCGTTTACCTTGTCCACGAAATCGGGATAGATGTTCAGAAAGGCAGCGTCGAAATTAAGATAGAACATCCGGGTAAGTTCCTGCAAATACTCCGCCGATTTCAAGTCGCGAACCAGCTCTGCCATTTTCTTTTCTCTTGCCAACCGATTGTGCAACTTGTTTCTCGCATCGGCATGGTCGATGATGGTGGAAGATAGGTCGAGAAATCTGCCGATGTACTCATCCTTCAGTCGGTTGCCTTCGCTCATGTGCAAATTAGCATGTTTCAGATTGCGCACAGCATCGTTAAGCAGTCAATTTACGTCTTCCACCCGGGTGTTGGCAGTTCTGTAGCGCCTGATTAACAGCCGGTTGCGAGCAATCGTTACGATGAGCAATACTGCCACGATGCTGATGACGAGCAGCAGAGCGAGAATTTGCGTGCGTTCCTTTTGCAGATGTTCTGAATGAACTCGCTGAATTTGAGGAATGAGGTGCGTGTCCTGCATGTTGCGTATGCGGGTTCCGAAGAAGTTCGCATCGCCCACTGCCACGGAGAGATATTTGTAGGCGCGCTCCACGTCGCCTTCGTTGAAGAGCAGTGTGGCAAGTTGGCGCAGCGAAGTATTCTCCTTGATGACTCCTCGAAAGTCTGCCATTGCACTTTCCACGAGGTAGTGGCGTTGATTCTCGCTATCGCCCAGCTGCCCGAAACATTCCGCGATGATGTTGGTGTACATGGCATATTCGTGTCCATTCCTGTTGATTCTGCCCAAATGGCTTTGCAGCAGTGCAATGGCTTGCCGTTGTCGGTGGAATCGGCACAACTCCGTGGCCTTGTTGATAATGTATAGAAACGAATCCTTTGGTGCAAGGGCAAGCATGAGTTCCAAATAGCGTTGTGCCTTCTTCACGTATTCGTCGTGAAGCGATGTGCCACGACAATATTCCGAGAGCAGTTCGGAAAAGACGTAGCACTCATGATAATAACGCAATCTGAGATTCGAATCGAGCGTTTCCGGTCGGATGTCGTCGAGGATGTGCTTTGAAAGGAAGAAGAAGCCTGCCAAACTGTGAATGTGTGCCTTTTGGAGCAGTGCTTCCTGCACCTTCCGGCTGTCGTTGAGTTGTCGGGCGTAGTGAAGAACTCGGTCGGCATAGACGGCTGCCGAGTCGAAACGGAAGCACTCGTATTCGCTGTATAGTTTCTTGCATATATCGAGTCGCTGTTCGGGTTGCAGATGGGGATCCGCGAGTTGTTGGCGGATGCTGTCGATGCGGCGTTCCTTTGCCTCGGTGGTTTGGGTTCGCTGCGCAATGAGCCTGTCCAACTCGTTGTAGTCGTATCGGGATGCCGGCACGGAGATTTGCAAGGTGAGGGCAATGAGCAATGGTAATAATCTTCGCATATTGTTTGGGTGTACGCTCTGTTGTTGTGTGTCTCCTTATTATATATATGTAATCGGGAGAAAGATGTAAATCGAACGAGCCATCGTTGCACGAACAAAAGTATAAAAAAAATCCGATGCGACAAAATAAAGCAAACAAAATTTGAGCGCACTCAGACTCACGTCTAAATGCGCTCGGTTTAGCTTACTGTTGATTGAGAAAATGTTATGCCCATTGTCAAAAAATCTACAACAGGCAAACAATTTATTCAGTGATTTTTACTTCCACCCCGTGTTAAAGGGGTTTCTGATACACCCACCGGCAATCACGTAATTATCATCTATGAACGATGCAAAGATAGTTAAAAAATAGCAGGAAAAATAACTATCAAGTAAAAATCAAGGTTTCAAAAAAGGAAATATATTCATATATTATTGATATTCTGATTGTTAATAGTTTATAGAATAAAAATTAATTGATATGAAATCTAAGTTTTACTATCTCATTTCTCCAATAATTTCGCAGAATAATGAGGATGGACCGGACTATTTGCAACAAATTGAAAGCTGTTTTTTCAGGAAACAAAGAAAAATTTAATTCCATATAGGGACAAGTCATATTCATATCCTTACATGGGGGAAAATGGACGAATAATTCCAAACCGATCATTCCGAAACAATGCAATAAGTTGTCGTCCTGTCTTATACGGATTTAGCTTGTCACAATTCTGACTATAAAAAAAGTAAGAAATTATGACAAAACGTAAAACCCCGCGCGAATTTTCGTATTCGTTCAAGCTGCAAGTGTTAATCGATTATTATTCTAGCGGTGCTTCTCAAGCGTCCATATTGCGTAAGTGGAATGTGTCTAGTGGTTCAATGTTCCAATGGCTGAAACGTTGGCCCGTTGATTCAAAATCGTTATCTTTGCCCTCGGAAGTAATCCAGAGGTATCGTATGGCTCATAAAGAAACGAATTTGACAGACAATGAGATATTGCGCCAGAAGATAGTGAACCTCCAACACGCATTGTCTTTGGAGAAGATGCGCAGCCGTGCCTATGAGAAACTCATAGAGATAGCCGAATCCGAGGAGGGTATCAGCATCTTAAAAAAAGATGGTGCCAAACAGTAACGGCGCTGCGTGAGGAGTTTCCCGGTGTATCCGTGGAATTCCTCTGTGGGCTGTTTGGCAAGAAACGCCAGTGGTATTACGCAAGCAGCAAGCTTGTGATTTCTGAGCGGCAAAGGCGTAAACTGATAGTTGACAATGTACTCTACTATCGTGCCTGCTGTCCCGGGATAGGCGGTGTGAAACTGCACGTCCTCCTCAAGTCGGAGCTAGGTGAAGATGTTACTCATGGTCGCGACTCCTTCTTAAAACTACTTGCTTCAGAAGGACTTATGCTTCCCAAGAACAAGCGAAGACGTACAACGGACTCCAATCATCCTTATAGGAAGTATCCTAATCTTGTACAAGGTGTTACGGCAATGTATGCTAACCACATTTGGGCAGCCGACATAACCTACGTTTGGATTTACGGCAACGTCCTGTACCTCCATCTCATTACAGATGTTTACTCACATGCTGTCATAGGCTGGTGCTTATCCGAAACCATGGAGGCTATAAATACGAAGGAGGCATTGCTAATGGCAGTTAAGGCAGCCGGAGGAGGCAACCTCTGCGGAACGATACACCACTCTGACAGAGGTTCGCAATACGCCTGCCACCTATATGTTGAAACTCTTATGTGCCACCATATCAGGGTTAGTATGACAGAACGGTACAATCCTACGGACAATCCTGTGGCGGAAAGGACGAATGGAACCTTTAAGGTTGAGTGGATTTACCAGCAGGAGATGTACCGAGATTATGACCAGGCCAACATGGAAATCTCCAAGGCAATAGCCTTCTACAACTACAGACGACCGCATATGAGCATAGGAATGAAATGTCCGATGGATGTCTATAGAGGCGAACAGCCCGGGAGAAATCTTTGGAAAAAGAGATAAATGCTTGCAAAAAAGAAAAATATAAAGTATCTTTGGAACGCCGAAAATATGGCGAACGACGGTCTTATGCCATCTTCACCAAAGGTCCCAGGGGGCATCGAGCCCCCTAAGACCTTGCCGAAAATATGACGGAACTTAGGTGTTGTCCATCTTCTTTTAT
>NZ_LR027821.1:200948-202569 GCF_900607215.1 Prevotella rectalis | reverse complement strand
TGGAACGCCGAAAATATGGCGAACGACGGTCTTATGCCATCTTCACCAAAGGTCCCAGGGGGCATCGAGCCCCCTAAGACCTTGCCGAAAATATGACGGAACTTAGGTGTTGTCCATCTTCTTTTATGCAAGTGCACTGACTTCAAATTTAAACTATATAATGTTAATGTCAAGTCATTCAGTAAATAAGAAAATATTTGACAAGTAAAACAGAAATACATCGTCAGATCTGACAAGTGAATTCAGGAAAAGACATCCCACAGTCATCGTTTTCCAAAAGCTTACCTTTTACATTCCAAAAGCTTACCTTTTGCATCATAAAAGCTTAGCTTTTGAACGGCAAAAGCTAAGCTTTTAAAATACGCTTTGTAAATAATTGATTTTCAGGCTATTCCATGTTGCTTGTTTTATGCCGTTGCAAAGCCCTTTTCTCTGTTGGTGAATCATCGTGAAATTGCGTCCATCCACAGAGGTAAATCAATGAATCATCTTCAATCTGCTTCCGTTTACACCCATGGAAAGGGCAAGGCATGGGTTTGGCAGTGGCTTAGGGGCGGGCATAAATCAATACCGTGCGAATCTTCCCGCGCCAAACCCACAACTGCAGTCCCATGCCATCGAAATCATAGACGTGCTGGTTCTGCCCCTTGCCGTTGTTCTGCGGGACATAGATGGTATCTTCATCATTGGGTTTCGCTCCGGTCATGCTCAGGAATTCATCGAAATTCATGCCCAACAAGTTGGTTCCGGCATAGAAACACGACTCCCACGGAAAGATGGTGTTCACGATGCCCGACTCACACCACAGTTCTACCTTCTCCACCGGGAACACGTAGCAATCCATTCGGAACGATTCTTCCTCATAGACTTCCTTTCTATGGGGCAATTGCAGATAGTCGTCGATGGGTGCGCCCACCTTGAAAATACCGTAGCCTTTCTTCGGCTCCAATGTTGCCTTTGTCTTCTCTTCCATAGTTTCTGTACCTTATTTTATGCAAATATAATTTATTTTGCACGATTTGCGCAATGATTAATAGCTTTTAACGCTATGGTGCTGATAAAAGCAAAGGCACGAAGCGTATTCGCTTCGTGCCTCGTAATTGTAAAAAGAAGCTTTGCCAGCTTCGTTTTCGAGCTTGATTTCCGGTTCGCGCCTCTCGGCGTTCCCCATCCATCTTGCATCGATTGTTATCCTTTCACATCTTTCTTTCCTTTTCTGACTAATCCTGTCCTGAACAATCTTTCTTTTTTTTTACCTTTTAATGACCTATTACCCGATTAACTCTATTTTATGGATTTAAATATAACCTGAAACAATCTTAATAACCTAAAACGTTCGAATACTCCATTACAAAGTTTACTAAAACTTTACCATGAAAACATTGCAAAGGTAAACATTCTTTTTTTAAGACGCGAAAGTTTCCGACCGCAGAGTCAACCAGCAAGTGCAAAATTATAAAACGTATTTGAAGAATTCACACTTTGGAGTAGAAAAGTTTAATTTTTCTCTCGGTCTTTCGTTCAATTTCTTTTGTATCGACATAATTCTCTTGTCTGTGTAATGTTCAAACGAATCCTTTTTCGGTATATATTGTCTGATTAGTTTATTTGTATTCTCAAT
>NZ_LR027821.1:199990-200937 GCF_900607215.1 Prevotella rectalis | reverse complement strand
AGTTTAATTTTTCTCTCGGTCTTTCGTTCAATTTCTTTTGTATCGACATAATTCTCTTGTCTGTGTAATGTTCAAACGAATCCTTTTTCGGTATATATTGTCTGATTAGTTTATTTGTATTCTCAATCGCTCCCTTTTGCCAAGAACAATATGGATCAGCGAAGTATACGGGCACGCCTAAGAACTTGGTAATGTCCTTATGTGCTGCAAATTCAGGTCCGTTGTCTGTTGTAATGGTCTTCAGACAGTCCTTGTATGGTGGCAGCAGTTTCCTAACTACCTTTGCCAGAGGCTTTGACTGCTTTCCAAATGGCAGTTTCTGCATAAGCAGCATATTGGTGGATTTCTCTACCAGTGTGAGTATGGTATGCTGGTCAGGGTCTACGATCAAGTCCATCTCAAAATCTCCGAATCTCTTCCCGTCAACTTCCTTACTTCTTTCATGGATACTCAACCTGTCTTTAATTGGAAGATGTCTGCCCTTGGGACGATGCCTGTATTTCATCTTATGCCTTGTGTGTTTGGCAAGTTCCCCTGTTGTATCATTATGAATGATATTATAAATGGATTGGTGGGACACCTTTATTCCCTCATTCTTGCGCAGATAACCTGATATTTGTCGTGGAGACCACTGGTCATTGGTGATATATTCCTTAATTCTCCAGACTAATTCGTTAGAGAGCCTGGCGTTCTTTACCGTTCTCTTTCTGCGCTGCATAGCCATATCGTGCGCCTTTGTCCAGATATACTTTTCTGATGGCGTGCTGTTGCGTTTGATTTCACGTGATAGTGTTGACTGACTGATGCCGACGATTGTGGCAATCTCTTTTCTCCCTGTTTTCTTTTGGAGTAAGGCGAAAATTTGCGACCTTTGCTCCGAGGTTAATTGATGATATTTCACAATACAAAGTTAATTAATCTTGGGGAGACAGAGGTCTCCCTTTTTT
>NZ_LR027821.1:140619-199979 GCF_900607215.1 Prevotella rectalis | reverse complement strand
AATCTCTTTTCTCCCTGTTTTCTTTTGGAGTAAGGCGAAAATTTGCGACCTTTGCTCCGAGGTTAATTGATGATATTTCACAATACAAAGTTAATTAATCTTGGGGAGACAGAGGTCTCCCTTTTTTATTTGTATTGCTGGTTGTTTTTTTTCCTCGCCGAGAGATGCAGACAACCTCTCGCTACGCTTCGAGAACGTCTGCATCTCTCGGCGAGGGCTACTCTTTTATTGCACTTCGTTTTGGAACTTGCAGACAGCATTTCGCACAAAAAATCGGTTTTCTTGATATAAGTCAATTGCAAAAGGTGGATTGCATCCATGTGAAGCGCATGAAAACAGAAGAAGAACTCTCCGCGTGTTTGTCATCTACAACAAGTCATGGCGATTTGCAAGGTTCGGAATGGCAGCAAGAAAAAAGCCTGCCATAGGTTTCACAATCTATTGACAGGCACTCATTACTTGCAAATAACAAGTCGATTTAACATAAGCAAACTACTTACAGTTCACCATTTAAGATTTTCCGGGCATGTTCAACGCTCGCCTGCGTTGGCTCCGGAATGTTATTTAGTGTGTAAGGGATATTTAAGTTTTCCCATTTATAAACTCCCAAGGTGTGATACGGCAACACCTCCACTTTCTCCACGTTGCGGAGCGTGGCAATGAAGTCGCGCAACGGTCGGAGTTGTTCTTCCTTGTCGGTGATGGTTGGGATGAGCACATGGCGTATCCAAACCGGTTTACGGATGTCGGAAAGGTATCTGAGGCAGTCGAGGATGTTCTCGTTGGGAAATCCCGTCAGCCACTTGTGTTCAGCGGAATCGATGTGTTTCAGGTCGAAGAGCAGCAGATCGGTATGGCGCATGAGTTCCTTGAACTTCTCGAAGAAGAGTCCTTCTCTGCGGAATGGTTGCGCCGACGTGTCCAAACAAGTGTGGATGCCCTTTTCTTTTGCCTTTCGGAAGAAGTCGATGAGGAAGTCCATCTGCATCAACGCCTCTCCACCGCTGACGGTGATGCCTCCTTTCTTGCCCCAATAATCGCGATAGCGCATGGCTTTTGCCAGCAGTTCGTCGGCAGTAGCGAGATGGTCTGTCTTCGGACTCCACGTATCGGGGTTGTGGCAGTAGCGGCAACGCATGGGACAGCCTTTGAGGAAGACGATGAAGCGAATGCCGGGACCATCTACCGAGCCGAACGACTCTGTGGAATGCACCCTTGCTCTGATGTCGCCGTCCACCCAATTCGTCTCACCTGTTTGATACATCACGGTGGTTTGCTTCGCTTTCGCATCTTTCTCGTTTGCTCTCATCTGCGTGTCCTGCTTTGTTTTTGTAAAGACTGTCGTGCCGATTGTCCGGCTCTCGGTCGTGCCGATTGATAAAAAGGCAAGGGGAAGGTCGGCTTTCCCCATTTGGATGGGGGCGTGTGTCCTATCCCCTTGCCGCTACCTTAAATGAAACTTACATTCTGTCGTGAGCTTGTCGGGCGATAACATCTTCCTGCTGTTCCCGAGTGAGGTCGATGAACTTCACCGCGTAGCCGCTCACACGGATGGTGAAGTTGGCATATTCCTCCTTTTCCGGATGTTCCATGCAGTCGATGAGCTTCTCCACACCAAACACGTTTACATTCAGGTGGTGAGCTCCGCGAGCGAAGTAGCCGTCGAGCACGCCCACGAGTGTATCGGTGCGTTCCTCATCGGTGTGTCCGAGTGTTCCGGGCGCGATGGTCTGCGTATTGGAGATGCCGTCGAGCGCATATTCGTAGGGCAGTTTTGCCACCGAGTTGAGCGAAGCCAAGAGTCCGTTCTTCTCAGCTCCATACGATGGGTTTGCGCCCGGTGCGAGTGGTGCTCCTGCCGGTCTGCCATCGGGCATGTTGCCCGTATATTTTCCATACACCACGTTCGATGTGATGGTGAGAATACTTGTTGTTGGTTCGGAGTTGCGATAGGTGTGATGTTTCTTCACCATGCCCACGAAAGTTTTGAGCAGCCACACGGCAATCTTGTCGGCACGGTCGTCGTCGTTACCATAACGTGGGAAGTCGCCTTCGGTCTTGAACTCGATTGGAAATCCCGTTTCGTCGCGCACGATGTTCACTTTGGCATACTTGATGGCGGAGATGGAGTCCACCACATGACTGAAGCCGGCTATTCCGGTAGCGAAGGTGCGTCGCACGTCGGTGTCGATGAGTGCCAGTTCGGCAGCTTCGTAGAAGTATTTATCGTGCATGTAATGGATGAGGTTCAGCGTGTTCACGTAGATGTCCGCGAGCCACTCCATCATGTCCATGAATTTCGGTATGAATTCCTCGTAGGTCAGCACGTCGCCCTCGATGGGTCGCAGTGCCGGTCCGCACTGTTCGCGCGTCTTGTGGTCGATTCCTCCGCTGATGGCGTAAGTCAGGCACTTGGCAAGGTTGGCACGCGCTCCGAAGAACTGCATTTCCTTTCCCGTCTGTGTGGCTGACACGCAGCAGCAGATGGAATAATCATCGCCCCATACGGGTCGCATCACTTCATCGTTCTCATATTGTATGGAGCTTGTCTTGACCGAGATTTTCGCGGCATACTTCTTGAATCCATCGGGGAGTGCGGGCGAATAGAGCACGGTGAGGTTAGGTTCCGGCGATGGTCCCATGTTTTCCAAGGTGTGGAGGAAGCGGAAATCGTTCTTTGTTACCATGGAGCGTCCGTCCATGCCCATGCCTGCCATTTCCAACGTTGCCCAAACGGGGTCGCCCGAGAAGAGTTGGTTATAGGAAGGGATGCGTGCGAACTTCACCATACGGAACTTCATCACCAAGTGGTCGATCAGTTCTTGTGCTTCGCTCTCGTTGAGCGTTCCTTCCTGCAAGTCGCGCGTGATGTAGATATCGAGGAATGTGGAGATTCTGCCCACCGACATCGCTGCGCCGTTTTGTGTTTTGATGGCAGCCAGATAGCCGAAATAGAGCCACTGCACCGCTTCTCGTGCGTTGTTGGCCGGTCGTGCGATGTCGAAGCCATAGATTTTCGCCATTGCCTTCATTTCGTTCAATGCCTTTATCTGCATGGAGAGTTCCTCGCGCTTACGGATGATGTCATCGGTCATCACGCCACAGCCGCAATTCTTAAAGTCTTTCTTCTTCTCTTCCATGAGGAAGTCGATTCCGTAGAGTGCCACGCGTCGATAATCGCCCACGATGCGTCCGCGTCCGTAGGTGTCGGGCAGACCGGTGAGTATGTGGTTGTGGCGTGCTCGCTTCATTTCATCGGTGTAAGCGTCGAAAACGCCGTCGTTATGTGTCTTGCAATATTTCGTGAATATCTCGTGAAGTTTTTCAGAAGGTTGATAGCCGTAGGTGGTGCAGGCTTGTTCTGCCATCTTGATGCCACCGTAGGGCATGAAAGCGCGTTTGAGTGGTTTGTCGGTTTGTAAGCCCACGACTTTCTCGAGGTTCTTCAGGTTCTCGTCGATGTAGGCTGCTCCGTAAGCCGTCATGCTCGAAACCACTTCGGTTTCCATATCGAGCACGCCTCCTTTGGCACGCTCTTCTTTTTGCAGTTCCTTTAGTTTTCCCCAGAGTTTATCTGTGGCCTCGGTCGCATTGGCAAGGAAGCTCTCATCGCCGTCATAGCCCGTATAGTTTTTTTGGATAAACTCTCGCATGTTCACTTCATCCGACCATTTTCCGTCGTTGAAGCCTCTCCATTCGTTTCTCATTGTTGTTTTGGTTTAGTTAAATTCCTGTCGCTCGGTCAGTTTGCGTTGTCCGGCGGATTTGTTTCAAATTTCGATGCAAAAGTAAGTGGTTTGCGGAATTGGTACAATACTTAAAGATTGGTATTTTTATGCTGCACACCTATGGCATGGTGTGCAGAAAAGATGAGTTTTAACACTCCTCATACCTACTTTTAGGTATTCGTTGCACAAAAAGCCCCGATAAATGCAATCTACAGTTTGCAATAATGAGGTATTTTTCTTGCTATATGCCCATTTTTAGGTATTTGTGCAGTATTGATACATAAGCGAAATAAAATGGAGATATGGTTGGAAACGTGCGAAAGTTATGGGTCATGGTGCTTATTCCGTTCCTCCATGGGGCAAACCCGGTGTTTGTCAGCCCATGGGAACGGGAGCGGAAGGCACGCGGATGCCCGGCATTGCCCTACCCCAACATCTTGCTTTGCCTCCAAAAAAGAAAGAAGAGAAATTCAACGGAGGAGAACAAACGGGAAAAACTAAAATGTTTCATATCTGTTTTATTTTTTTATCTGTCGTCATACATGAACTTCGCATCGACCATCGCGACACGTCAAAGCGGAGGGTCGAATGGCGTTGCCTTTTTAACATGTGAGTGTTCGTCATTAAAATGTACATGGCTTTCTTGGTCTTTTGGTTTTTACTTTGCCACTATTAATCTTCAACACCTGTTCTTGTTTACCGGCTTCGGCGGGTCAAGATGCTTTCCGTCTTAACATGGGCAAAGTTATTGAAGGCATGTTTATTACCGGTGAACGAACGATGAACATTCGCCTACAATCTTGTTTCAATTCTGTTGTCGTGGAAATGACACAACGCCACGACGAGCCGCGGCAAACCGGAATTGGAGGAGCGGGGAAGCATGAAATCAAAGCTTGCCGCCCGCGTAAAGAAAAATCAAAATTATTCTGCTGATTGTTTGTCGGAACAAGGAAGATTGTGTATCTTTGCGAATGTGGGCAACGAAAGAAAGGCTTACCCGGCAACGGAATCAAAAATCTATGAACCATGACAGAATACAACGATGATTGGATTATAAAAACCACCCATCTGCAACCTCCTCCACAAATGCGAAATCAGGATATGCTGCTCAATGCCTATTGCGTGGCGGGCAGCTGTGAACTACAACTCAACGGCACTGTCAGGCAACTGCAAGCGGGATGCCTGTTGCTGGCTCTGTCCTGCCAATCGCTAAAACTCATCTGCGCTTCGCCCGACTTCGCCGTGGAAGGATTGTTCATCGACCCGGTGTTCTTCCGCCAAGTCATACATCCCTCCGGTCATACCGTCAGGTATGCCCTGCATCTTCACGACAATCCCATCGTCCCACTACTCTCCGATGAGGGGAAACTTTGGCGGCGCGACTACGAGAACCTCTTTCTCCGCATCAACCGCAGGGAAAGTCCTTTTCGCGGCGAAATGATTATTGCCGCAACTTGGCAGCTGACGCTCAACTGCTTCGACTTCACCGCACGACTCTACGGCAGGGAACGGATGTCGGTGCAGAAGGCATCGCTTGCCACGGGCTTCTTCCGCATGCTCGAGGCAGGCGATTATCGCGCTCACCGCAACATCTCACACTATTCGGATAAGCTCTTCGTAACGCCCAAACACTTGTCGGAGGTGATAAAGAAGGTGAGCGGACACAGCGCAAACTATTGGATTACGCGGTACACCGTTGCCGAGTTGCGACATCTGCTGCTGAACACCAAAAAGACAATGACCGAACTCGCAGCGGATTTTAACTTCTCCTCTGTTTGCTATCTCACCCATTACCTGCGCGCCCATCTCGGTGTAAGTCCGTCGCGATTGAGGGAATGAAAGTTCCGAACAGATTGTGGAAACCTCATTCCTCATCCGGGAAACAGATGGCAGAGGGTGTGGACAACTCATCCCGATGACAGTTGCCCTGCATGATGCGTGGAAACACGGGGGCAGTCCGCCACAGTCATGATGATGGGAATATGTTTTTCCGAAAAAACTTCTTCATAAAAAAATGCAGAACATCACTGCCCCGCATTCCGAATCAAATATCCTGAAAGGATGTATAAGAATTAAAATTATAAGTGGAGATGATTGCCTCACGACAAAATCCCCCACAACATTTTAATTAGTTTACTTACCTTTATCAGTATATTACTTTTTTATGAAAAATTAATACATACCTATATAAGGTATTTGGACAATCTCCATTGCCCACATCAAATTTGTTAATTTAAAATTAACGTTCTTACTATTTACAAATATACAATATTGTTCATGGAAATGCAAGATTTTGAACTATAATTTTATCAACTCATTCAATTTCTTGATTTAAATCAATTAAAGAATGTAAAAAAGAAGCTGCGAACCATGATTATTCGCGGCATTGCAGACCAAAAACAATTGTCATGCGAGGGGGAGAAAAACCTTCAACCCACCATTCTGCCGATACGGTCTTCGCACCCCGTAATGTCCTGTTTTTTTCATTCCATCCATCCAAAGCTAAGCTTTTGCAATTTAAAAGGTAAGCTTTTGCACTGCAAAAGGTCATGAATCGGAGTGCAAAAGCTAAGCTTTTAAATCCCGATTATTATTCCTCTGATTATCAACAGATTACGAAGTGCATCGCGAACACTGTTTTTGTCATGTTATTTCGTGGCGATGGCAAGGTTAAATGCCCAGCAGCAAGCATCTGTTTTCCTGCATCAAGTCTCCCGCGCCTGCTCCTTCAAAGTGGTGCGGGCGGAATGTGTCATAACCTTAAATTCTTGTCCTGCGGTAGATGATAATTACCTTATTGCCAAACCTGTTGTCGTATTCGTAGCAAAAACGCTTCATGGATGTCCATGTTGTCAGTGGGTGTATCCGAAACCTCTGAAAGCACATTCTGCTTCTTGTCGGCGCAGCGTGCGACACGAAACGATATTTTTATACGGATATTACTGCAAATATATAAAAAAATTGGCAGATAAATTTATCTTTTGTTATTAAATTAACACTTTTTAAATATAATTCATTCTCTGCTTTCCCCCCGTCGCACTCTGACAGGAATGCGATGAGGGAAAGCGGATGTGCGGCTGACTCGGTGATTGCGGGCAATCAGAACGTATAGCCGAAGCCGAGATTGAGATAAACCGGATAGAGGTTGAACGTTATCGTCTTGAAGTCTTTCTCAAAGATGTCGGTAAACGCCCATGTGAGGTCGGCATTCACCGTGAAATGGCGGTAAGCGTGCCATGTTCCCCCTATCTGTGTTCCCCAATGGAAGTGGTTGAGATTGGGGCTGAAGTCGTAGGTGGCAGACTTCCCGTCGGTGAACGTCAGTTTCTCGCCCGTGGGATAGGTGTCGCGCAGATAGCCGTCGCTGACGTGTCCGGTGAATTCGCCGTCGAGTCGCAACGAGGCAAAGAACCCGGCGCGCACCTTCCACGCCTTGTTGATGCGATAGTTTGCCATCACGGGCAGTGTGAGCAGCGTGCTGTTGTATTTCGTCTTCACGTAGCCCGTCCAGAAACCTGCCACGCGACTTCCCTCATAGATGATTTCCATTCCGTAGTTTTTCACCGTTGCTCCGGTTATCATGCCTTTCTCCTCAACGCGCAGTCCGCCTGAAACGCCCCATTGGGCTTCTCGCCCGAACCATTTTGTGGCTGTTCCCTCTATCGAGCCGTTGAATTTCGGACTGTAGCTTTCGATGCTTCTTATCTCTTTGGGAATGGGCAGCGGTGTGGCTCCACCGATGTTCACACCGGTTTTCACTTCAAACTCCCATCCGTTGCAATCAGCGAGTTGCGCTCCTCCTGCCGGATTGGTCTGGGCTTGGAGTTGGGCAAGCGTGGCACAGATCATGAGTGCCACTGCACAAAATCTTTTCCCGACAGAGCCTTTGGCACAAAACTGCTGTCGTATGTTGTTGTATCCGTTCATTTTCTTTTTTTCGTGTATGTTTTTTGTTATGCCGTATTCGCGGAGAGATGACCGCGCAGGTTGTGTGTCTTACTCGTAGAACAACTCCATCTCGTCCACGTAGAGCGTACTGCCCACCGCCCCCATGAAGGAAGCTCCGTCTCTGCTCGATGACATGACGATGGCGAGGTTGTATTTTCCCTCCTTGAGTTTGACGGGGTCGATGGTTTTGCCGTTCACCGGTTCAAACTCCATGGTGAAAGGTGTCCACCGGTCGGTTTCCTTTCGTTCCCGAAGCTGCGCCTTGAGTACCAAGTTTTCGTGGGTGAGCACGTTTGTGCCATCGAGATAGGGCACGTCAGGCGTTACTTCGTAGAGCACCGCGTAGATGTCGAAGTCGTCGCGTTTTCCTTTCACCTCGTTGCTGTTTCCGTCGGTATAGATGTCGCCTGCCTTGTATTTGTAATAGCCCTTCACGGCCTTGGGTATCTTGCGGAAAGGCAGTCCGAACCTTGTGGATTTCGCCATTTGCTTGAGGTTGATTTCAAATTTCCCCATGAAGAGGTTGCCTGCCGCGAGTGGTGCGCCGAAAGCTTTTCCGGCTGCTCCCGTACTGACGGTCATGAGTTTGGCGCATTTCCCTTTCACGCCCCCATCTGCCTGACTGGTGGGATATTCCTCGGCAGGATCGGCGGCGTTGGTAAACATGAAGCCCACGTTTCCGCTGCCCCACTCCATTTCCGTTCCATCGAGAGTGGTATCATAGAAGATGTGGAAGAACTTGTGGGGCGGCGTGTCCTTGTCGAAAACCGAACCGTGCTCGTACCATTTCATGTTCTCGAAGTGATAGACCGTTGCCACGTCGTCGGATATGAACGACACCTTGTAGGTCTTCTTCCATTGGCGGTCTTGCGAGGTTACGGTGTAGGTCTGCGGTGTGGTGAAATCGCGCACGGTGCCGCTTTCCGGTTCGATGGTGGCGCCCTCGGTAAGTTGGAAAGTGGGAGCAAGTTTCGTCACATCGTCCCAGCCGTTCACGTAGAGCCGCACTTCGTTGTTGGTAATCACGGGTTGGCGAATGAGCAAGTCGCCCTCCACTTCGCATCCCACGATGTCTGCCTCGGCATTGGGAGCTTCGTCCCTGATGCAGGAACTGAACATCACCACCATAAGCAGTGTGGAAAGAATGATTTTCAAAGAATTTCTACTGTCCATAAATCTATCTTTTTTGTATCGTATATGCCTTGTTCACGAGCGAAGAGCTGCGAGCGACAGATTCGCCTTTTCGGTGTGCAAATGTACGAATAATAGTTGGGATAAAAACCATTTGTCCCATAATCTTCACAATTCGGCACAAGAACAAGGAATGATATTGTTATATATTGTTAATTCTTTCTAATATCATCCGCTTCACAACAGATAACAAATGCAAAGAGAAGAAAATTTCGTAACTTTGCAAAGTTTTTATGCCGCACAGGCTCGTATAAGTACCGGAAAGATGCTCGGTCGCCTGCCGGTAAAACCGTTTATAATATATAATAATGTACGCAATCGTAGAAATTAACGGTCAGCAGTTCAAGGCAGAAGAGGGCAAAAAGCTCTTTGTTAATCGCCTGAAAGATGCCGAGGAAGGCAAGACTGTTGAGTTTGACAAGGTTTTGCTCGTTGATAACGACGGAACGGTCACAGTGGGCGCACCAACTGTAAGTGGCGCGAAAGTAGTAGCTGAGGTCATCAATCCGCTTGTAAAGGGCGAAAAGGTGGTTGTCTTCAAGATGAAACGTCGCAAGGACTATCGCAAAAAGAATGGTCATCGTTCACAGTACACTCAGTTAGAGATTAAAACAATTAACGCTTAAAATTTAGGAGGACAAGAAATGGCTCATAAAAAAGGTGTCGGCAGTTCTAAGAACGGTCGCGAATCACATTCAAAGCGTTTAGGTGTTAAGATTGGTGGTGGTCAGAAGATCATCGCGGGCAACATCATCGTTCGCCAGCGCGGCAACCGCCACTATCCGGGTGAAAACGTAGGTCAAGGCAAGGACGACACGCTCTATGCACTCGCTGACGGCGTGGTTTACTTCCACAAGGGAAAGTTCAACAAGAGCACAGTCTCCGTACTTTCCGAAGAGGCATACGCAACCAAGATAACACCTGAAGCGTAAGCAAATAAAACAAACAAACTTATTCCAAACAAACAGCATAATCCCAAATCTCCACGCGAGATTTGGGATTTATGTTTTCAAACAGCTCGCAATGCCTATCCCGCATGATGGCAGCAAATGGCACAACAATGCGCAACGCACATCTTCATGTCCACAACCATCATACCAACAGCGTGCAAATGCCTATCCCGCATGGTGAAAACAAAGAGCACAACAATGCGCAACGCACATCCAACGATGGGTAATGATGGGCAATGATGAACATGATTTGGCAACGCACATCCAACGATTGGGAAATTATATCCACCTCGGAAACAAATCGAAAGACGAGAAAGCATTGCACCCACGTTCATCGCTTGGCAAAGTGATGGAGAAAAAACATCCCCGAGATTTCGTACTCTGAATCTCGGGGATGATATTTCTACTTCGCGATGATTTCGCGTGGGTTATTTCTGAGTCTCCAATCTCTTTTCGATGAACGAAATGGCATGATCGGGGAGCTGACGGAAGAGGTCGAGTATTTCGGATACGCTGCTTTCCTCCTCTACCTGCTCATCAATGTATTTGGCAATGAAGTTCTGCGATGCACGGTCTTTCTCCTCATCGGCAACATCTGCGAGTTTGTTGATGAGTGAGGTAACTTCCTGTTCGTGCTTAAAGGTTGCCTCGAAGATATCCTCCGGACCTTTCCAGTCGGCCGGCACGTTCTCGATGGCTGTCATTTTCACCTCACCGCCACGACTGAGCACATAGCTTGCCATATCGAGTGCATGACCTCTTTCCTCTTGCGACTGCCTGTACATCCAGTCGGAGAAGCCTCTCCACCCATGTTGGCGCAGCCAAAAGGCCATGCCCATATATAGATTAGAAGACCAAAATTCGGCAATGATTTGCTTATTGAATGCATCTTGCATTTTCTTACTGATATTCATAACTTCTTATTTTTTTAGGTTTATTTCGATGGAATACCGAAATTTCTACCGCAAAAATACCAATTTATTTTTATTCTTGCAAATTTATTGCTCTCTTTTTTTTCTGTCTTTACACTTGTTCTTCGGGTTTCCGCAACATTTATTGTATTTTTTTCATTTCCGATGAAGCTCCTTTTTCCGATTACGAAAAAAGGGAGCTTGTCATCACGACAAGACTCCCTACATAGAATTAATAATATGAATATGATTAAATATGTTCTTACAATCCGCGAGCTTTGAGCAGTCCGGCAGCATCGGGAGCTTTCAGCCCCGTGAAGTCGGAGAAGATTTGCAACAATTCGGTGGTATTGCCTTTGCTGAGCACCTTGTCGCGGAAGTCGTTACCCACTTTGCGTGTAAGTGCGCCATGAGTTGCGAAGTAGTCGGCAATGTTCACTGCCAATACCTCTGACCAAAGGTAGCTGTAATAGCCTGCTGCATAGCCACCACCCCATACGTGGTTGAAATAAGACGTGAAGTAGCGTGGTGGGATTTGTGTATCGAGCAGTCCGATGTCCGTAAGTGCTTTCTTTTCAAACTCGGCAGCTTTGTCGGCTGTCGGTATTTGTTCCGGTGTGAGCATGTGCCAAGCCATGTCTGCACAGGTTGCCGCAAGGTTCTCACCGAGTGCGTAAGCTGCTTGGAAGTTGATGGATTTCAGCATCTTCTCGCGCAGTTCGTCGGGCATGGGCTGATTGGTCTTATCGTGTTTCGCGTAGTGGTTGAACACTTCCGGGATGCTTGCAAACGATTCGTTGAATTGCGATGGCATTTCCACGAAGTCGCGTGCCACGGATGTTCCGCTGAGTGTGTTGTAATAGCAGTTGGAGAGCATTCCGTGAAGGGCGTGTCCGAATTCGTGGAACATGGTGGTTGCCTCGTCCCAAGTAACGAATGTAGGCTGTCCTTCCGGAGCTTTCGCGTAGTTGCACACATTATATATAACGGGTAGTTGTTGGCGTATTCCGCTCTGTTTGATGAATGGACTCATCCACGCTCCGCCTCGTTTTGTCGGGCGGCGGAAATAGTCAACGTAGAAGAGTGCGAGCGGTTTGCCGTTGGCATCGATCACATCGAACACTTTCATGTCGGGATGATAAGTAGGTATGTCCCTGCGTTCTTTGAAGGAGAGTCCGTACACACGGTTTGCAGCGTAGAACACGCCGTTGATGAGTACGCTGTCGATGTTGAAGTAAGGTTTCACTTCGTCGTCGGAGAAGTTGAACATTTCTTTTTTCATCTTCGCCGAGTAGTAGAAGCGGTCGTAGGGTTGCAAGTTGAAGTCGCGTCCCTGTGTTTTGCGTGCGTATTCCTCAATTGCCTTTGTTTCCGCGTCGGCTTTGGGTCGGTATTCCTTGATGAGCTGTTTGAGGAAGGCGTATGCGTTTTCCGGTGTTTTCGCCATTGATTTGTCGAGCGAGTAGGCTGCATAGTTTTTGAATCCCATGAGCTGTGCTTTCTCCGCGCGCAGTTTGGCAATCTGAACAATGATTGGGTAGGTGTTGTAGTTGCCCGTTCCGTCGGTGCGGTGGATGGAGGCGTTATAAACGCGTTCTCTCAACGTGCGGTTGTCGAGCGATGCGAGGATGGGTTGCTGTGTGGTATTGGTGATGACGATGCAGTAAGGAGCTTTTCCGCCACGGCTCTGCGCGTCTTTTTTGCACTGTGCCATGGCAGCCTCGCTAAGTCCTGCGAGTTCCTTCGCGTCATTCACCCATACGGTGGCTTCGGCAGCGGCCTTGGGCAGCATATTGCCAAATTCTTGTTCGAGTTTGGCAAGTTGCTTGTTGATTTCCTGCATGCGCGCCATTTTTTCTTTTGAGAGGAGCGCACCTGAACGTACGAATCCCTTGTAAACCACCTCGAGTAGTTTTTTGTCTTCTCCCTTGAGGTTGTTGTATTCATGGTCGTACACGTATTTCACGCGGTCAAAGAATTTTTTGTTGAAGTTGATCTCGTTGTCAAAGTCGGTAAGCATTGGGATTACTTCTTTCTCGGCTTCTTCTATCTCCGGTGTCTTGTTAGCTTCCGTAACACAGAAGAAGGTGTTGGAGACTCTTTCCAATAGTTGTCCGCTGTTCTCGTATGCCACGATGGTATTCTGGAAGGTCGGAGTTTCCTTGTTATCCACTATTTTCTTTATCTCGGCGCGTTGTTCTTCTATTCCCACTTTGATGGCGGGCAGATAGTCTGCATCTTTTATCTTGGCGAAGTCGGGTGCGCCAAAGGTCAGGTTGCTTTTTTGCAGGAGTGGATTATGGTACATCGATTCCCCTTTCTTGCATTTCTTACAGTTCATTCCTGATTTACAGTTTTTATTTTCTTTCTTGCATCCCTGTTTGCATTTGCAGGCTTTACTGTCTTTTGTGCATTTGCAGGTTTGTCCGCATTTACAGGTTTTCCCATCTTTGCAGACTTGTTTGTTTTTGCAGCATTTTTTTCCTTGCTCGCATTTGCAGGTTTGTCCGCATTTACAGGTTTGTCCGCATTTGCAGGTTTGTCCGCATTTACAGGTTTTCCCATTTTTGCAGACTTGTTTGTTTTTGCAGCATTTGTTTCCTTGCTCGCATTTGCAGTTTTGTCCGCATTTACAGGTTTTCCCATCTTTGCAGACTTGTTTGTTTTTGCAGCATTTGTTTCCTTGCTCGCATTTGCAGGTTTGTCCGCATTTACAATCTTTGCAGGGCTGTCCGGTTGCCGCGCTCATTGTCATGATGGCGCAGGAGAGGGCTGCCATGAGGATTGACCGTTTAAGATTTATTTTCATAACTTTATTATTAATGATTATTTTCTGATTTTGTTTTCTGTTTGGATGTGGCAAATTCACATTCTTCCCAAGTCGGATAACGACTTTGGATTTCATCAGCAAATATAAGCATTATATTCCAAACGCGCGCAAATTTCTTTGTTTTTTTTCATAAAAAAGCAAAAAAGCGGTAGATTGATGCTTACGATAAAAGTGGAACTTTTTCAGGCATATATGTTTGTTTATGATTCCCATTCTTAATTTTAGAATGGGGTTTGCATATATCCCCTTATCTCTTCGCCCACCATTGAGCTGTCTTTCAATTTATGCAAATCTTCGATATAACTTATCAAGTGGTCATGAAAGGTAAGCTTTTGCATCATAAAAGGTAAGCTTTTGCATTACAAAAGGTAAGCTTTTGGACGGCAAAAGGTAAGCTTTTGAAATGTGGATTGTAAACTGCTGATTATCAGAAACTTTCATTGGCATTGATTTTTCTTGCAAAAGCTATGCCTTTCAGCTCGTCGGGACGACTTTCCATGTTGCCGCGCGAGAGGGGGAAGATTTCCGAATGAGAATGGCATGAAAAAAAATATGTGCGGAGAGGGTAAAGTTTTCGGTGAAAAATGGTAAAAATCGTGGAAAAAGTGGTATCTTTGCAATTGTAACGTTATTTTTTTTACAAAGACATCAAAAACAAATCATGACAAATATATTTCAAGAAGCAATCGCAAATCGACGTTCTCACTACGCGCTGAAAAACGAGTCGCCCATCACCGATGAGGAAATCATCAACAGGGTACGATTCGCCGTAAAGCACATACCAGCGGCTTTCAACAGCCAGTCCACGCGTGTGGTCGTGTTGCTGCACGAGAAGCACCAACGGCTTTGGCAAATCACCAAGGACACGCTGCAAGCCATCGTACCGGCAGAGGCTTTTGGCAAGACGAAAGAGAAGATAGAGCGTAGTTTTCAAAGTGGATATGGCACTCTGCTCTTCTATGAAGACCAACGTCCCGTGAGAAAGCTCATGGAGCAGTTCCCCCTCTACGCCGACAACTTCCCCACATGGTCGGAACACACCAATGCCATGCACCAGTTCGCGCTGTGGACGATGCTCGCGGACGCCGGTTTCGGTGCGAGTCTGCAACATTATAATCCGCTCATCGACGAACGGGTGGCAAAGGAATTCAACATCCCCGCCGACTGGAAGATGATTGCGCAGATGCCTTTCGGGGTGGCTGCGGGACAGCCGGACGAGAAAACATTTCTGCCCATCGACGACCGCGTGCTCATCCCCTGACGGAAAGACGAGGCACGCTGCTGCCCCACTCAGACGAAACGACAAACCTCATAGCAAATCCGCCCAATGAAAAAAGCGATAAAATGGCTGCTTGCCATCGTGCTTGCCCCCATTCTGCTCTTTCTTATCCTCACATTCCTGCTTTACCTGCCACCGGTTCAGAATTGGGCAGTAAGACAGGCAACGGCACGCATTGCCGAGAAAACGGGCATGACAATAACGCTGGAACGCGTGAACCTGTCGTTCCCACTCGATTTGCAGCTCGACGGTCTGAAAATGTTGCAACCCAACGACTCCATTCGTGGCAAGACCGACACCGTGGCAGACGTGAAACAGCTCGTGGTGAAGGTGCAACTCATGCCACTCTTTAAGAACCGCGTGGAGGTGGACGAACTGACATTCAGACAACTGAAAGCCAATACCACACATTTCATCGGCGACCTGCGCGTCAGAGCCGATCTGCAACGACTGCATCTCGTCAGTCACGGCATCGACCTCAAAGGCGATTCCGCCAAACTCAATCTTGCCGAACTTCAAGGCGGATGGATTGACATTGCCTTGGGCGACACCGTGCCCCCCGATACCACAAAGGAGAAAACGCTATGGCGCATCAACATCGACCGACTCCGGTTGGCACAAACCGACTTCCGGTTGCACACGCCGGGCGATACGCTCAGTCTGCAAGCGGTTTTCGGAAAGGCGGAGGCAAGACAAACCGAACTCCTCCTGCACGACAATATATATAAGGTGGGATCGCTCGACTGGCACAAGGGGCAATTCTACATGAATCGCAACTTCGAACCACGACAAAAGGGCTTCGACGCGGCACACCTCGCCATGACGGAACTGAACCTCGGGATGGACTCGCTGGTCTATGCCGGAAAAGACATCAGCGCGAACATCAGGGCTGCCAACCTCAGAGAACAAAGCGGACTGACAATCACCAACCTCCGCACATCGCTCCGCATGGACTCGCTGAGCATGAGCCTCCCCAACCTCTTCCTGCAAATGCCCGGAACGGAACTCGCCGGCAACTTCCGCATGGAGATGAATGTCTTTGAGGAAACCAACCCGGGACGATTGTATGCCGACTTCAAGGGATTTCTCTCCGTGGCAGACATGATGCCCTTCCTCACCTCGCTCGACAAACATACCCTTCGCGCCCTGCCCTCCCAACCCATCACGCTGCGAACGCACATGCAGGGCAACCTGAAATACATTACGCTCAACCCACTACAAGTCAGTCTGCCGGACAGTTTCAGCCTCTTGGCAAAGGGATGGATAGCCCAACCCACCGACATGGCACGCCTGCGAGCCGACCTGAGAGTGGACATGAGGGCGGAACATCCCGACTTCATCAACCGACTGCTGCCGAAAAGCATCAGCCAAACGGTGCACATACCAAACGGAATCGCACTGAAAGGCGACATCCACATCAGAAAAAATCAATACAAAGCCGACCTCCGCCTGAGCGGAAAACAAGGTAAAGCACGACTGAAAGGCAGCTACAACACGGCAACGCAAGCCTACAACCTGCTTGCCGACGCGCAAAACCTGCAACTGGGACGCTTCCTGCCCCGACAAAACCTACAACCCTTCTCGGGAAAAATCGCCGCAAAGGGAAAAGGCACCGACCTGCTCGGCGGAAAAGCATCGGCAAACATCGCAGCAAACATCAGGAAATTCAGATATGGCAACTACATCCTCGACAACATCGCCGGGAAAATAAGGTTGGGCAACGGACTCACCGACGTGCACATCAAGAGCAACAACAGCATGCTCGCAGCCAACGTCAGATACACCGGAACAATCAACAAGAAAGGAGTGGCAGGACACATAAAAGGAATGTTCCGCCACATCGACCTGCATCGGCTCGGAGGAATGAAAGAACACTACGCCATTGCCACATGGACGGAAGCCGACGTGAAATCGAATCTCAAAAACCGACATTCGTTCAAAGGAATTTTAAGACACTTCGCCCTCGACAACGAGAACGGAAAAGTCCCCACACCACTGGTAAGGGGCAACTTCAACGTGGCGGCAACCATGCGGGGAACACTGCTCGACACCCATTTGAAAGGCAATCTGAAACACGCCGACTTACAAGGCTTGGGACTCATCGACAAACACTACATCGCAAAAACGGAGGCAGACCTCCACATCAGGTCGAATATGAAGAATTACCATCATTTGGACGGAAACATCGACCAACTGCAACTCGACGAAAGGCGAGGCAACAACCACATCGCACTGCTCAACGGCTCGTTCCGACTGGATGCAGACATGAGAGGAAACGACATAAAAGGCAGTCTGGACGGACAGTTCCCCCACGCCGACCTCTACCAACTGGGCGTCATCGACCAACCCTTCACCACCCACTTCAACACACGGCTCAACTTTGCCATGACCGGAACAGACGACCTCAGAGCCGAAGGAGCTTTCCACAATCTCGACGTGAGCACCAAAAACCGAACCTACAGCCCCGGCGACGTGGCGTTCGACCTGCTCAGCCAACGCGACAGCACACATGCCGAAGTGAAAGGCGGCGACTTCCTGTTGAATACCGACCTCAATGGAAGCTACAAACAACTTGCCAACATCGGCAAGAAATTCGCCAACGACCTGCAACGACAAATCGCCGGGAAATACATCGACCAGCATGCCCTGCGCCAACTGTTGCCCACCGGACACTTCACACTGAAATCGGGCACCGACAACTTCTTCAGCGGGTTGCTCGCCGAACAGGGCTATCGCTTCAAAACGGCAGACATACAACTCACCTCGTCGCCCGAAGAAGGACTCAACGGAAAGATGATGGTGGACGGAATGGAACACGACAGCTTGCGAGTGGACTCCCTTCTGCTGACACTCTACAACCACGACGACGGACTGAACTACCAATTGGAGATAGCCAACGCCCCGGACAACCATTATCCCTATCATGCCTGTCTGCAAGGCGCCTTCTACGAACACGGCATACTATCCACACTGTCCGTACTCGATGCACAACAAAAAACAGCCCTCGCACTCTCCATGCGCGCGGCAATGGCAGACAAAGGAATAAAACTAAACCTCACCTCACCCGATGCCGTGCTGGGCTATAAAGACTACATCGTAAACCCCGACAACTATTTCTACGTGGGACGCGACAAACGCATCTCCACCAACCTCAAACTGCTCGCAGGCGATGGAGCCGGACTACAGCTGATCACGGAAGACAACGACACCACCTCACTGCAAAACCTCACCCTCTCCGTGCATCGGTTCGAAGTAGGAGAACTGCTCGCCGTGCTCCCATTTGCACCAAAAATAACGGGTGTGCTCGATGGCGACTATCATGTGGTGCAAACCGCATCCGACCTCACCGTTTCGAGCAACATGACGGTGCAAAACATGATTTACGAAGACAACAAGATGGGCAACGTGGGCATGGAACTTGTTTACATACCGCTTAATGATGGCACACACTTCGTCAATGCCCTCATCTCGCAAAACAACCGGAGCATAGGCGAACTCTCGGGAAGCTACAAGAGCGAAGGCGAAGGCAGACTCGAAGCCAATCTGAACATGGACCGGTTCCCACTGAACTTCATCAACGGATTCGTCCCCGACCGCATCGTGGGACTGCAAGGTGATGGAGAGGGCGACCTTACAGTAGAAGGACCACTCAATCAACTGAAAGTCAATGGAGAACTATACCTCGATTCAGCACATCTCATCAGCCTCCCCTACGGCGTGGATATGCGATTCGCCGACGATCCCGTCTTGATAAAAGACAGCAGGATAGAGTTCGAAAACTTTGAAATGTTCGCCAACAACAACTCACCGCTCAACATATCGGGACATCTCGACTTCTCCGATTTCAATAACATGAACATGGACGTGCGAATGCGCGCCAACAACTTTGAAATCATCGACGCAAGAGAAAACCCACGCTCGGAAGTTTACGGCAAAGCCTTCGTCGATTTCAACGGAAGGATGCGCGGACCGGTAAACGACCTCGAACTGCTCGGACAACTTGAGGTCTTGAACGGAACCGACATGACCTACGTCATGCGCGATGCCACCCTGACCACCGACACGGAACTCAACGATCTCGTGCAGTTCACGAACCTCAACGACACCATCAGCGATGTGGTGCGCCGACCCGACCTCACCGGTTTCACCATGCGACTGGGACTGAACATCGATGAGCAAGCTCACATCGTATGCGCACTGAACCCCGACAAATCAAACTACATTGACCTCTTTGGCGGCGGCTCACTGCTGCTCAGCTACGACCCGACCAACAGCGTTCAGGTAAGAGGACGCTACACACTCAACGATGGCGTGATGAAATACTCACTGCCCATCATCCCCCTGCGCACATTCCACATACGAGAAGGCAGCTATATAGAATTTTCCGGCGACCCGATGCAACCCTTCCTAAGCATCATTGCCACCGAAGAGGTGAAAACCAACGTAACCGATGCCTCCGGACAGGGACGCGCCGTTGATTTCACCTGTGGCGTAAGGCTCACCAAGAGATTTCCACAACCCGGCGTGGAATTCATCATCGATGCACCCGAAGATCAGGAAATGCAGAACACACTCAACACCAAAAGTGCCGAAGAACGGTCGAAATTGGCAGTTACGATGCTCGCCTCCGGAATGTACTTCGACGGAACAATCAACAAGAACGCCGATGCCGCCATGAACAGTGCCCTCGCCGGATTCCTGCAAAGTCAGGTAAACGCCATCACGGGCAAAGCTCTCAGCTCCATGGGGCTCGACCTCACGGCAAACATGGAGAGCACTGCCGATGCAAACGGCAGCCTACACACCGATTACACCTTCAAATTCTCCAAACGATTGTGGGACAACCGCCTGCGCATCATCATGGGAGGCAGAGTATCTACAGGCTCACAGCTATCCGATCATAACGGCGCATTCTTCGACAACCTGTCGCTGGAATACCGCCTGAACCGCAAAGAAACGAAATATATCAAGCTCTATTACGAACGCGAGGCATACGACTGGCTCGAAGGTGAACAGAGCGAGTTCGGCGTGGGCTTCCTTTGGAGACGAAAGCTCAGCCATTTCAAGGACATCTTCCGCTTCAGGAAAAACAAAGAAGAACGGATTGCGCCCACACCCGACCAACCGAAACGCGACAGTTTAATCAATTTCACGCATGAGAAGAAATCATCCACATCCAACTCCCAACCATAGTGCCCGAAAGCTTGCCTCCCCTCGTCTCACCATCATCCTTGCCATGACGATGGGGCTTGTGGCATCGCTGCTTGCCGCATGCAGCAGCACACGAGCAATCCCCGATGGCGAACAACTCTACACGGGCATGAAACGAACCGAATACACCAACATGCAACCCGATGAGCACACACGAGCCGTTATGGAAGAATTGGACGTGGTACTTGCCACCAAACCCAACGCGGCACTCTTCGGAAGTCCGTCGATGCGCTCTCCGTTTCCCATCGGACTGTGGGTATGGAACGCTTTCTCGCCCGACACCTCAGCCTTCAGCCGTTGGGTGGTGCGCGCTTTCGGCTCAAAACCCGTCCTCATGAGCCATGTCAATCCGGAACTCCATGCCACCGTGGGAAGAAACCTGCTCTACAAACGTGGCTATTTCAACGGAAAAATCAACTACGAACTGTTGCCACAGACGAACCCCAAGACCATGAAGCTGCGCTACATCGTGAACATGGGTCCGCTATGGACCATCGACAGTCTGCGCTACGTGAACTTCCCCCCCGCCGCCGACAGTCTGTTGCGCACCGATAGTGCAAACGCCGTCATACACAACGGCGACCCTTTCGACGTGGCAACGCTCGAAAAGGAACGCCGCCGCGTTACAACGCTCTTCCGCGACAACGGATATTACTATTATCAGAACACCGATGCCAGTTATTTGGCCGACACCACGACCATCGCCGGGAAAGCCATCATGCACTTGCAGATGGCAGATTCCGTCAATGCGCGCAACATTCGCAAATGGCGCGTGAACAACATCACCATCAACCTGCGGAAAACATTCATGGAGGAACTCTCGCAACAACGCAAATCGCGACGTTTCACCGTGAACTACAACGGCAAACGCCCCCCACTGCGTACCCGCGTCATCGCCAACGACCTCTTTCTCAGAAGAGGCGGTCTCTACAGTCTGGAGAAACATCAGGAAAGCCAAGAGAAACTCAATGCCACCGGCATCTTCGCAGCCACCAATTTCAACTTCACCCCTCACGATTCCACCGACACTTGTGAGCTGCTCGACCTGAACATTGATTGTCTGTTTGACAAGCCCTACGATTTCTACGTCGAAACCTACGGCAGAGGCAAGACCAGCGGGAAGTATGGACCTGAAATCATTGTCGGACTGACCAAGCGCAACGCCTTTCGCGGTGCCGAGCTGCTCAACATCCGGTTGCATGGTGCTTACGAATGGCTATCCGTACGCAGCGACCAAACAGAGAAATCGGGCATCAGCGACTATGAATATGGCGCGGAAGCAAGTCTGCAATTCCCACGCGTGCTCAACCCATTCCAAACCCCTCCCCGACTGCGACGCGAGCGACGACGCAAGAAACGCGAAAAAGCCATCGCGCAAGGCGAGACACTCCCCGCACGAAAGCCTCGCCAACAGTATTTTGAAACGCCCATGACCACCATCAGCGCATCGACCAACGTCATCAAACGCTCCAAATATTTCAAACGCCACATCGTCTCCGGCGAACTTGCCTACAGCTGGCGACCCAACGAGCGGCACGCCTTTGTCTTCAAGCCTCTCACACTCTCCTACGAATACATGAAGAGCATGAGCGACCGGTTCTTGGAACTCATCGACAGCATGCCCTATCTTGAAGTGTCGATGGCAGACCAGTTCATTCCCAAGACAAGTTTCCAATACACTTATCAAAGTCCGGCAAACCATCAAAATCCCATCAACTGGACCACCACCGTAAGCGAAGCGTCGAACGTGCTCGCCGGTGGTTACGCTGTCTTCGGCAGGTCATGGAGCGAAAAGGGAAAACAGATGTTCAAAAATCCCTTCGCACAGTTCGTCAAACTGCAAACCGCCTTTACCAAAGTGTGGGCAGTGGGTTCCAAAAGCTCCGTGGCGGCACACATCAACGCCGGCATGATATGGGCTTACGGCAACAGCCGGTTCGCACCCTATTCGGAACAATTCTTCGTGGGAGGGGCAAACAGCATACGGGCATTCAACGCTCGAGAGATAGGTCCGGGCAAATATCGCTCCGGATACCGACTGCGCTCCTTCGTGGAACAAACCGGTGAGATAAAGTTGCAGGCAAACGTGGAATACCGTCCCCACCTCGTGGGCAATCTCTACGGAGCCTTGTTCCTCGACGCGGGCAACGTTTGGACAATGCGTGAGGACGACAGGCGACCCGGTTCACAGTTCCGCTTCAACGACTTCTATCGGCAGATTGCGCTCGGCACGGGAGTGGGCATCCGCTACAACCTCGGATTCTTCATGATACGCGTGGATTGGGGCATCGGGTTGCACGTACCTTACGACACGGAGCGAACCGGATTCTACAACATCGACCGGTTCAAGGACGCACAAACCTTACATTTCGCCATCGGATTGCCGTTCTGACCACTTTCCCTTTCTGCAGCGGACAGCCGCGAGACAAGGATAATGCCGACTTACTCCGCGAAAAGGAAGACAGAAAAAATGAAGAAATAGGAAGCAACGAACCACCGTTTTTTAACAAGAAAATTGTATCTTTGCAGCAATTACCAACCGTTCCTCGCGGACACAACCCCAAAAACAACAACAAACGAAATGAAAAAGCTATCCATCCTCCTGCCACTGCTCATCATCGCGCTCACCCTTGAGGCGCAAGTGGCGAGACCCAAACTCATCGTCGGACTCGTCGTTGATCAAATGCGCTGGGACTATCTCTATCTTTACAACGAAGAATATGCCCCGAACGGCTTGAAACGTCTGCTCAACGACGGATTCTCATTCGAGAACACCCACATCAACTACGCACCCACCGTAACCGCCGTAGGTCATACATCGGCCTTCACCGGCTCGATACCTGCCATCCACGGCATTGCCGGCAACTACTTCGCCGACAACGACAAGTTCGTTTATTGCTGCGACGATGCCGAGGCACAAACCGTAGGCTCAACAAGCAAAGAGGGAAAGATGAGCCCGCGACGAATGCTCACCACCACCATCGGCGACCAACTCAAACTTGCCACCGACTTCCGGTCGAAAGTCATCGGCATTGCACTGAAAGACCGAGCTGCCATACTCCCCGCCGGACATTCCGCCGATGCAGCCTATTGGTGGGACACATCGGCAGGACACTTCATCTCCTCCACCTATTACATGAAGGAACTGCCCCAATGGGTGAAAGACTTTAATCGGATACACCACACCGCACCGAAGTTCAACATCAAAACCTCGAACACGGGCGTTACCATGACCTTCCAAATGGCTGAAGCCGCACTCTTCAACGAAAAACTCGGACAAGGCAACACCACCGACATGCTCACCGTCAGCATCTCCTCCACCGATGCCATCGGACACAAATACGGCACGCGGGGAAAGGAAAACCACGACGTCTTCATGCAGCTCGACAAAGACTTGGCACACTTCCTCAATGCACTCGACCAACAAGTGGGACGCGGCAACTACCTACTCTTCCTCACCGCCGACCACGGAGCTGCACACAACTACAACTATCTCAAAAAGAACAACATACCGGCAGGCGCATTCGACTACGACAAAGCCGTGAAACAGCTCAACGCCCACTTGGAAAAAACCATCGGCATAGCCCCCGTCTTCGGCGAAGACAACTACCAGTTCTTCCTCAACGACTCCATCATAACAAAGAGCGGCATCGCGAAACAAAAGGTCATCGACGAAGCCATCGCCTACCTGAAGCAAGACCCACAATACCTCTACGTCTTCGATGAGGAGAAAATCTCCGAACAAACCATGCCACAATGGTTCAGACAGAGAATGGAAAACGGATACTTCCGCAACCGCTCCGGCGAAATCGGCATCATCACCCGACCACAATTCTTCGAAGCCAAAGACAGCCCCGACTACAAAGGCACATCGCACGGACAACCCTACCCCTACGACACTCATCTGCCGTGGCTCCTCTACGGATGGAACATCCCCCGGGGCGCATCCTCACAAGAAGCCACCATCAACGACATCGCTGCCACCATTTGCGGAATGTTGAAAATTCAGATGCCCAACGGCTGCATAGGACGTAACTTACTGAAATAAAAACATCATGCACATTGCCATAGCCGGAAACATAGGGAGCGGAAAAACCACGCTCACGCGATTGCTCGCCAAACGCTACGGATGGAAACCAAAATACGAGTCGGTGGAGTTCAACCCCTATCTCAACGATTACTACAAGGACATCAAGCGATGGTCGTTCCCCATGGAGGTGTTCTTCCTGAAAGAAAGATTCAAGGACCTGCTCGAAATCAGCACCGGCACCGACGACATCATACAAGACCGCTCCATCTATGAGGGAGTCTATGTCTTCACAGCCAACAACTTCGCCATGGGCAACCTCGACAAACGCGACTACGAAACCTACATGGAACTCTTCGAAGACATGACCGATGTCGTGCGCTATCCCGACCTCATGATTTACCTGCGCGCATCGGTGAGCCACCTCGTGGAAAACATCGAGAAACGCGGACGCGACTACGAGCAGAAAATACCACTCGACTATCTAGAGAACATCAACCAACGCTACGAGGACTTCATCGCCAAGAGATACAAAGGACGCGTGCTCACCATCAACGTAGATCACCTCGACTACGAGAGCCAACCCAAAGACCTCGGAGTCATCACCGACAAAATCGACCGGGAACTCTTCGGACTATTCTGACACCCACTCCAAACAAACAAAACAAAACAAAACAAAATCATGCACATAGCAATTGCCGGAAACATCGGCGCGGGAAAAACCACACTCACCACACTCCTCGCAAAAAGATACGGATGGAAAGCCCACTACGAACCCGTGGACAACAACCCCTATCTCGCCGATTACTACAAGGATATGAACAGATGGGCGTTCAACCTGCAAATCTATTTCCTCAACAAACGATTCCGCGACGTAGTGGAAATATCCCGATCGGACAACACCATCATACAGGACAGAACCATCTTCGAGGACGCACGCATCTTCGCACCCAACCTGCACGACATGGGACTCATGAGCGACCGCGACTTCGATAACTACACCCACCTCTTCAACCTCATGCTCAGTCTCGTCAAACTCCCCGACCTGCTCATCTACATACGCAGCAGCGTCCCCCACCTCATCGAACACATACAAATGAGAGGAAGGGAATACGAACAAACCATGCGCATCGACTACCTCAGAGGACTCAACGAACGCTACGAGGACTGGATTAAAACCTACGACGGACACCTCATGATTGTGGAGGGAGACGAACTGAACTTCGCCGAAAACCCACAAGACTTCCAAAAAGTTACAGACATGATAGACGACCGACTCTTCGGACTCTTCCCAATAAAATAATTATAACAGAATATGGAAAAAACAAAAACACTCATCATCGGCAGCGGACCGGCCGGCTACACAGCCGCAATATACGCAAGCAGGGCAAACCTGCAACCGGTCATCTACAAAGGCATACAACCCGGAGGACAACTCACCACAACAACCATCGTGGAAAACTTCCCCGGATTCAAAAACGGCATCGATGCCAACGAACTCATGGCAGAAATGCAACAACAAGCCCAAAACGTGGGAGCAGACGTGCGCGACGGAGCCATCGTGAAGGCAGACCTCTCGCACCGACCCTTCATCTGCGAGGACGAACGAGGAAACATCATACAGGCGGAAACACTCATCATCGCCACAGGTGCCGGAGCGAAATATCTCGGACTGCCCGATGAAGAAAAATACCGCGGACAGGGCGTCAGCGCATGTGCCACCTGCGACGGATTCTTCTATCGCAAACGCATCGTGGCAGTAGTGGGAGGAGGAGACACCGCATGCGAAGAAGCAATGTATCTCGCAGGACTCGCCAAGAAAGTGTACATGATTGTCAGAAAACCTTACCTGCGCGCGACAGAAATCATGCAGAAACGAGTCAAGGAAAAAGACAACATCGAAATCCTCTTCAACACCAACACCATCGGACTCTTCGGAGAACGGGGAGTGGAGGGCGCACATCTCGTCAGACACAAAGGAGAACCCAACGAAGAAAAATACGACATCGACATAGACGGCTTCTTCCTCGCCATCGGACACCGACCCAACACCGAACTCTTCAAAAACCAATTGGAACTCGACCCACAAGGATTCATCCTCACCAAACCAAAATCAACCGCAACAAACGTCGAAGGAGTCTTCGCGGCAGGCGACGTGGCAGACCCCACCTACCGACAAGGAGTGGTGGCGGCCGGAGCGGGAGCAATGGCTGCCATAGAAGCAGACCGATTCCTGCAAGACAAAGGAGAAAAATAAAATAAAAACAATATATGTTTATATAAAAATATATTCATACACGCACACTTCAAGAAACGAAAGAAACAGGCACAAGTAAAGATTTTTCAGCCACTCCACAGCCATGGCTAAGCTTTCGCACGCCAAAAGCTTAGCTTTTGACAACCAAAAGCTAAGCAAATGCAACGCAAAACGACAGCAATTGCAAGACGAGTGGCAAAGCCCTGTTTCACAGACAGTTGGAAGACGAGAAAGAAACCTGATGGATGTAAAGATATTTCCACCTGCTCACCACTCGCCCCCACTGCCAAAAACCACCCGGACAACACAAAGTGGCACAACAGAACGCTGCCACCGGACGCCCCCACACCAACACCTGCGACAAGGAGCCCCGGTTCGGCATCCACTTCAATACAACATGAGTTACGACAAACTGACGGAACGCGAGTCGCTCTACACGAATTTGGAACACAAGACAACGCGCGAACTACTCACCGAAATCAACCACGAAGACCAAAAAGTGGCAATCGCGGTCGAAGCAATGATTCCACAGATGGAAAAAGTGGTGGAACACATTGCCCGACAAGTACCACACGGGGGCAGAGTGTTCTACATCGGAGCCGGAACAAGCGGCAGGTTAGGTGCACTCGATGCCTCCGAAATACCCCCCACCTACGGCATGCCCGAAAACATCTTCAACGCCATCATCGCCGGAGGCGACAAGGCTTTGCGCCATGCCGTGGAACACGCCGAGGACAACCCAAACATGGGGTGGCACGAACTCCTGGCAGCACACGCCAACCCCACCGACACCATCATCGGCATCACAGCTTCGGGAAGCACACCCTTCGTGGTGGGAGCACTGCACAAGGCACGCGAGAAAGGCATCTTCACCGCCTGCATCACCTCCGTGCCCCACTCCCCCATCGTGAACGAAGCACAGGTGAGCATCGTGCTCGATGTGGGTCCGGAATACGTTACGGGCAGCACGCGCATGAAGTCGGGAACCGCCCAAAAAATGGTGCTCAACATGATTAGCACCACTGCCATGATACGACTCGGACGCGTCGATGGCAACAAGATGGTGCACCTCATGCTCTCCAACGAGAAACTCATCGATCGCGGCACACGCATCGTTGCCCGCTCCCTCCACATCGACTACGACACCGCACGCCAACTGCTGCTCGGAAAAGGCTCCGTGGCAGCCGCCTTGAAACAGAAATAACGCTTCCAAACTGCAATGACATTCAATGCCAACAGACCTCCGCAAATCCAACTCTTACAAAGAAAAGAGATTGAAACAATGAAATCTTTGCTTAACACAAAGGAAGAAAAAAACGACAGAGAAATGATGTGCCCGAGCTTGTGAATGACAAGTCCGGGCATTTTTCGCTCCGTTTCATTCTCGTTCCACCGAACACTTTGAAACGAGAAGAACAAGAAAAAGCACGAAGAATAGGAGATTATCGAGAAAAAAACGTAATTTTGTATCGCCGAGATTTCAAAAATCATCGAGCGAACAATCGATTACGGACAGCAAGAAAGACCGTCCGATAAACAGAAAAAATATGGAAACAAATCAGAAAATCGTTGTGATGAATGCCGGGAAAATGAACTTCGACGGCACCATGGACTTCCAAACGCTTTCTGCCGACACCATTGTCCATGCCGACACGAAACCGGAAGAGTTTATTGAAAAAATCAAAGGCGCACGAGCCATCGTTACGAAGGAACTCCCCGTACCGGCAACACTCATCGAACAGTTCCCCGACAGCGTGGAACTCATCGTGGAAGCAGGCACGGGATATAACAACATCGACATCGAAGCCGCAAGAAAACGCCACATCACCGTATGCAACATACCCGCTTACAGCTCGGAACGCGTGGCACACACCGCCGTAATGATGCTGCTCGCCTTGTCATCGTCAATGCAAAGGCAAATCGGCATGTTGGCAAAAAACGACAGAAGCAACTTCACCGAACATCTGAAAGTACCCCACACGGAAGTGAATGGCAAGACGCTGGGCGTGGTCGGTGCGGGAAACATCGGCAGCGAAGTGGTGAAGATAGGCCTGGCATTAGGCATGAAAGTACTGATTTACAAACGTCATAAAGGAATTGATATCGAGAATGTTAAGTATGTCTCGTTAGAGCAGCTGTTAAAACAATCCGACTACTTGTCGCTGCATTGTCCGCTGACCCCCGAAACACACCACATCATCGACAAGAACGCCATTGCCCTGATGAAACCAACCGCTTTTCTCATCAACACCGCACGCGGCGCACTCATCGACGAACCGGCACTCATCGAGGCACTGAGCACCGGAAAGATAGCCGGAGCCGGACTGGACGTGCAAGAACAAGAACCGCCCGTTGCCGACAATCCGCTCTACAAGCTCGATAATGTCATCCTCACGCCACATATCGGGTGGAAAGGGTATGAGACACGACAAAGGTTGCTCGGCATCATCCGGGACAACATACAAGGCTTCTTCAACGGAAAGCCCATCAACGTGGTATCGGCATGAAGCAACCGCTCACGACAGAAACAACAAATGCCATGCAACCAACAAACAACACGACGGGAATAAAACTCATTATCTTTGATTTCGATGGCACATTAGGCGACTCGCGCAAGCTCATCACCGACACGATGCTCCTCACCCTCAGGCAAATGGGACTGGAGGAACGAACAAGGGAGGAGTGTGCGCGCACCATCGGACTGCCGCTGGAGAAGTGTTTCTCCACCCTCATGCCCATGAGCAACGAACAGGCGCGGCAATGCGCCGAGGTGTATGGAGGGATTTTCCATGAGAAGAACGTCCCCGGAGCAGTGAAACCCTTCCCGGGGGTGGTGGAAACGGTGAGGTTGCTCCAACGAAAAGGAATGGAAATGGCTATTGCCAGCAGCAGGCGACACCGCTCTCTGCAACAGTTTGTTATGGACATGAAGTTGGAGGATTGCTTTAGCTGCCTCATAGGTGCCGACGACGTAACCCGGGCGAAACCCGATGCGGAGCCGGTAACCACCCTTCTTGCGCATTTCGGAAGGTCTGCCAACGAAACATTGGTGGTGGGCGATACGGATTATGACATTCTCATGGGGCGCAACGCCGGTGTGCGAACCTGTGGGGTAACTTATGGCAACGGAACCGCGACAGAACTGACCGAAGCCGGGGCAGACTTCCTCATTCATTCCATGAGCGAATTGCTGCTTCATGTTTAGTGTCAGCCGATTAAAAGATACCGGTTGTATAACCGATTCTACCGAAAAAGCCATCCGAAGGAGACGGATTGTTCCCCTTTTGCTCATGTCCGGGACATGAAAAAGGCGACTTCGCCAAATCTTTTTGCACCTGACGAGGTCGCCTTCATCAAAAAACTCATCCGCAAGTCATCCGGCGGCAGAAGCATTTTCACTTCCATTCATTTCCCGGTGCTTGTCGGCTTTTCCTTAATTCCTCCATTCAATCAACGAAGCAAGCATGGACACGGCTCGCAAGCCGTTGGTTTGTGGCGGGTACTTGGGGAGTTCCCCCTTCCCGTGAGAGAACAATTAGTTGTACCAAATCTCTCCGCCTAAAACATCCTTTCTCGGATCATTCTCGTTAAAATCGTTGTTTTGAGGAGCATAATCCTGATAAATCTGCAAGGTTTCTAAGTTTTTCATTTTGAGCTCCTTTCTTTATAAATTGTGTTCCACTTGCCACCAAATTCTCTTAGTGGCTGACACAAATATAGTCAAAATACTTTGAGCCTGCAAATATTGTTCGGAGAAAATGCTTTCAATTAATATTTTTTATGCAAACGATTGCAGTCTTGCAGCATTTATTCACACATTTAACATTGCCACATGGTTTTCAGCCGGTTATGAGTTGTCCCTCGCGTTCCATCCATTCATGAATGTCGTGTCGTTGCGTCAATAATCTTTCACATCACGCTCACCCTTGAGGGCAGCAAGAGCGTTCTCGGTGAGGGCGAGCATTTCGTCCTGACCGGGATAGACCACCACGGGGGCGAGAAATTCTATGCGTTTACGGAGCCGGCTCACAACATAATCGCTGTAACAAAGTCCGCCCGTGAGCAACACGGCATCCACCTTTCCGTTGAGCACTGCTGCTTCGGCTGCAATGGCTTTTGCCACATGCCACAACATTGCCGACACCACCAATTCTGCATGTTTGTCTCCGGTGGCGATTCGTTCGGTGATGGCGCGCATGTCGTTGGTTCCCAAATGCGCCAACAGTCCGCCACGCGCACTGACTAGTCGAAGCAATTCCTCTTCGGTCATGCCGCTTGTGAAGCAGAGATGGATGATTTCCGACATGGGCAGCGTGCCGGTGCGTTCGGGCGAGAAAGGTCCTGCGCCGTCGAGAGCATTGTTGGCATCCACCGCCCTCCCCTTTTCGTGTGCGGCTATGGAGATGCCCCCTCCCAAATGACAGATGATGAGGTTCAGTTTGTCGTAGGTGGTTCCCCTGTCCTTGGCATATCTCCTCGCGATGGCTTTTTGGTTGAGTGCGTGCCATATACATATACGTTTCACATTAGGAAGTCCGGTAATGTGGGCTTCGGGAACCATCTCGTCAACGACGCCGGGATCTGCCACGAAACTGGGACAGCCGGGAATCAGCTCTGCGATTTCGTAGGCCAGCATGCAGCCGAGGTCGCAGGCGTGCTGATGAAAGGCTTTCTTTTGGTCGGTTATCATCTGCGGATTTACGCGGAACACGCCACTGGGGACGGCCTTCGACAATCCGCCGCGCCCCACTGTGGCATCGAAATCGAGCGGAATGTCGCGTCGTTTCAGTTCGTCGAGCACGTGTTGTTTGCGAAACTCATATTGGTCGGATATCTTCTCGAACCTGCTCAGTTCTTCCCGGCTATGTTTGATGTCTTCCACGAAGAGCAATTCCTCGTTGCGCGACACAGAAATCTTCGTCGATGTGGAGCCGGGATTGATGGCTAATATCTTATAAGTCTTGTTCATTGTCGGTAGTTATCAATGTTGCGAGTGCCAAACTATAAAACTTCGATTGCACGCTGTCGCCCCGGCTGGGGAGCACCACGGGAACTTTCGTTCCTTGCAGCACGGCTGCCGTTTCGGTTTGAGCAAAGAGCGTAATGGTCTTGTAGAACACGTTGCCTGCCTCGATGTCGGGGAAGACCAACGCGTCGGCGTCGCCTTCGATGGGGGATGCTATCTTTTTGGCTTGCAACGCTTCCGGAGAGCAGGATGTCTTCAGGTCGAGTGGTCCGTCCACGATACACGTTCCGAACTTTCCCTCGCGCGCCATGCGTTTGATTTCTTCATATCCGACCGTAAAGGGGAAGTGGCGTTCATCGGGTTTCTCGGTGCAATGGATGAGCGACACCTTCGGGCACGCCACATGAAACTTGTGGCAAATGTTCACGATGTATTCCACTTGTGCCACGCGTTGTTCCTGTGTGGGATAGGGAATGACCGCCGGGTCGGTGAAGAAGAGCAATTTGTGGTAATTGGAAATCATTGCCGCGGAGACGTGGGTGAGAACTTTTCCCTTGGGCAAGATGCCTTTCTCCTTGTTGAGCACGGCACGGAGCAGCACGTCGGTATTCACAAATCCTTTCATGAGCACTTGTGCCTCGCCCTCTCGAACGAGCCTGACGCTCTTTTCCGAAGCGTCTTCCGGACTGTCTGCCGTGAGGGTGTCGAAGCGTCCCTTGTACCGGTCTGTCGTTGCTTCCGAACCTATCATGATGGGATTGAGGAAGCCCGCGTTGGCGGCTTTTTCCACGGCGTCACGTGTATGGTCGTCTTCGGGCCATGCCACGGCTGCAGTTCTTTTTATCTTGTGTTCGCCAAGATAATCCGCCAACCGGCTGAAATCTTCGATGGGGCTTGCTGGTTTCATCATTGCTATTCAAGTTTGAGGTTGTACGATTATAATCATTTCTTGAAAAGCAAAGTTACAAAAAAGATTTTTTTTTCAAAAGAAAATGTTGATTTTCTACATTCTTTTTTTTCATTCCTCGCTGAAAAATCCAAAGAACACCGGAAATTCATCGCCGGTTCTTCCACCATTGCGGATGGGCGTTGGGGCGGAATTGCCTCGTTACATGGCATTTCTCTTTATTTAGCCGGGGCGTTGAAAACGCGAAAAATCTTTCCCGGGGATATGGGAAAAGTTCAACAATGTCCTAAATTTTCTTCATTCCTCCATCCAAAGTTTAGCTTTTGCACGCCGATTCATGACCTTTTGCACTGCAAAAGCTAAGCTTTCGGCGTGCAAAAGCTTACCTTTCAATTGTAATTAATATCACCCTGATTATCAACAGGTTACGAAGCATGTGTCGGATACGTTTTTTGTAATGTAATTTCGTAGTGATGGTCGGGGCGGATATTCGCCATCAAGCGTCTGTTTACCATCATCTGAATATGAATCGGGGTGAGAGGGTTGGCACCATCCGGCATTGGAACAGAATACGTCCCGGGCGCATGATTTGATGCAACCTTGCGTGGGGTTTCCACAAAATCATTCAGGACATCACCGGAAAAAAAATAAAGGATTTCTCTTTGCCGTGCGACATTGGGAAATCCTGATTTGAGATAAGCCGTTGCCCGCCGTGGATATGCGGACGGGGAACGGAGGGTTTGGGGAAGGTCAGAACTCGTAGTGTTTTGCCAGTCCGCCTTCGCTGGTCTCCTTGTAGAGCGATGGCAGGTCGTGTCCGGTCTGCTTCATCACTTCCACCACATGGTCGAACAGAACGCGGTGTCTTCCATCGCTGAAGTTGGCATAGAGCTGGGCATCGAGGGCGCGACAAGCGGCAAAGGCGTTGCGTTCGATGCAAGGTATCTGCACCAGTCCGCACACCGGGTCGCAAGTCATTCCAAGGTGATGTTCCAACCCCATCTCGGCTGCATACTCTATCTGTGCGGGGCTGCCTCCGAAGAGTTGGCAGGAGGCTGCCGATGCCATGGCGCAAGCTACGCCTACCTCGCCCTGACAGCCTACTTCCGCGCCGGAGATGGAGGCGTTGCGCTTGACGATGTTGCCGAAGATGCCTGCCGTGGCAAGTGCGCGCAGCATTTTCCGTTCGGAGAAAGAGTGCACGTTATAGATATGGTAGAGCACTGCGGGCACTACTCCACACGAGCCACAGGTGGGTGCGGTTACGATGGTGCCGCCCGATGCGTTCTCCTCGCTCACTGCCAAGGCATAGGCATACACCAGTCCGCGACTTTGCAGCGATGCTTTGTATCCGCGTGCCTTCACGTAATAGTTGGAGGCTTTTCGGCGCAGTTTCAGCGGTCCGGGCAGTGCGCCTTCGGTATCGAGTCCGTGCTCTATGGCGTGTTGCATGGTTTGCCACACTTCGTGCAGGTAGTCCCATATCTCCGGGCCTTCGCTCAGCTCCACATATTCCCAGAAGCCGCGCCCCGTTTCCTCGCACCAGTCCTTTATTTCTTGCAAGGTCTTGAACTTGTAGATGGGTTTGGTGTAGAAATAGTCGTCTTCGCCCAACCCTTCCGAGAGCGCGCCGCCGCCAACGCTGTACACCGTCCATTCGTCGGTGATGGATCCTGTCTCATCGAACGACTTGAAGAGCATGCCGTTGGTATGATAAGGCAGCACTTCGTTGGCTTTCCACACGATGCTCACCGGAGCTATCTTGCTCAGCACTTCGGTGATGGCAACATCGGTGAGGTGCCCTTTGCCGGTGGCTGCCAAACTGCCGTAGAGCGTTACTTCAAATGCCTTGGCCTTAGGATGTCGCTCCGCGAAAACGAGGGATGCCTTCTGCGGCCCCATGGTGTGGCTGCTGGAAGGTCCTTTTCCTATTCTGTAAATTTCTTTTATTGACTCCATATCTGTATTGCTTATGTCCCGGGAGCCTGTCAGCCTTCTGCCGTTTTCCGTTTCGTTCCTTTCGAAAGCCCGCGGTCATTGGCGAAAATCTGTTTCTGCCGAAGACGTTGCAAATGTACTCAATAATTTAGAGATACACCATAATAATTTGTGAAAAATACTAAGTTTTTCCGGTGCAATCTTTAATAGTTCGCAAAACCGCCGACCATGCTTCGCCCGGTATGGCATAACGGACGGCGAAAGAAAAGAAGGAAAAGGAGAAAGAGGGGATGAAAAGATAACAAAGATTAACACAGCTTTGGCTTGACATTGCACTCATTGTGCACAATTGATGAGTATATTTGCAGACACGATTTGTTGATGTGCCATTCAACGCTTCGGAACTAACACGGACGAACCGACACGGAACCCGGCACGATGTCGCGCAGTCGAGAACCTTTATAATAGTCAATTAATTAAGAATGAAAGCAGAAAACACAAACGAGATGAACGGCAGGAAATGGTCGAAGGAGGAGGTAGGCAGGATTAAGAACATCATCGTGGAGAGCTTCAGGGGTCTGATGGAGTTGGGACCTGAGAGCCGACTGCGCTGGACGGGTACGCAATGCGACTTGGTGGAACTGGCGCATTTGGTTTGGGAAACAGGCAAACTGCGCGATGAACGGGGGATGCCGATGGGATTTCGCGACATCGTGGAGCGAATCTGTGGCACGTTGCATTGCAAGCCGCCGAAGAATCCTTCCACGGTCATCGTCAGAATACGCGAGCGGAAGAACATCAGGGTGTGCTCGGTCGTCGAGCGGTATCTCTACCTGCTTTTCTTTCAGTCCATCCGTTCACCGATGTTGCTCGATATCCGAAGTGGCGAACAAGTAGGGACGCCTGCCGTACTTATGGAAAGGATGACGAAGAGAAACGCAAGACAAAAAGCCTCACTGCCCCACCATTAATAATAAGGTGAGAATAATGGTATCAATAAGATGGGAATGATGGTATCAATAAGGTGGGGATGATGGTATCAATAAGGTGGGAATGATGGGAATTTCCAACCTCCTCCCTCGCCATTGACACCTATCCGGCAATGGGCAAATCAGCGGTTGCCACTTCATTGATGTTTCTTTGGCGAGAAGTGTGGTTTTGAAGAATGAAAGGAGAAAAAATGAAAATATCAAGATGAATATTTGGGTAATTCCAATTTTGTGTGTATCTTTGCATCCGCTTTCGCCGATATGGCTCAGTTGGTAGAGCAACGCATTCGTAATGCGTAGGTCCCCGGTTCGAGTCCGGGTATCGGCTCATGGTAGCGAAGTGTTCGTTTTCCTCAATTCATTTTTTTACGCATATTGAGAGAAAGCACGACTGCCGTTCACGCGGAATTAGCACATCGGTAGTGCACGGGCTTCCCAAGCCTGAGAGGCGGGTTCGATTCCCGTATTCCGCTCTTTTGCGAGCGGTTCGTTTTTCTTATCAGCGAAGTTTTTATATCCCTCATCCTTGATTTGTAAATCTGACGCCACTCTCCCCATGTCGGGACGTGTGGGGCAAGGTCTTGATTTATGGACTTTGCCCCGAGCGGAGCTTTCCTCACAGTTCCACCACCGTGATGCCGGCTCCGCCAAACTGTACGTGTTCATCGCGAAAATCGCGCACATTGGGAACGGTTCGCAGGTATTCCCGGATGAGATTGCGCAAGATGCCGTTGCCCTTTCCATGCAGGATGCGCACTTGCGAAACGCCCACGAGGATGGCATCGTCGATGAAGTATTGCACTTGTCTGACGGCTTCTTCGCCCCGCACGCCCCGCAGGTCGAGCTCTTGCTTAAACTGATTGCGATGACTGTCTATCGTCTCGCGCGTCTGTCGGCTGTAGGAGTAAGCCCGGATGTCCGGTGCAGCATCGCTTTTGCTTGCGGGCTCCGCGTGTTCTATCCTTGCGAGAGGCATTTTTGTTCGCATGGAGCCAAAGATGATGGTGGCTTGTTTTCCTTCCATGCTCTCTATTTTTCCCACGGTGGTCAGACCTTTTACGCGAACGCTGTCGCCGTCCCGGAAGGCTTTGTCATCGTTAAGTTTCTGAATGGCTGCACGCAGCGATTTGGCAGTTGCCTGCTTGCGTTCGTTCTTGTCTTTCTGATGTTGCTCATGTCTCAGTTTTCTGTTTTTCATGGCTTCCATCTTCTTTTCAAACTCCTCATCGGTGAGCAGTCCTCCCTCTCGCATGCTCTGTTTTTTGTTCGGTGTTTGCCGGTCGCTCTTTGGTACATTCTGCCTGGTTTCTCCCGATAGGATGTCGTTTTCGTAGGCGGAAAGTTGTTGCCGCAGTTGTTTGGTAGCTTCTTTCTCCGCCTGTTGTTCCTTGATTTCCCGAATTACATTTTCTATTTTTCGATTGCTCTCCCTGAAGAGTTCTTCCGCCCGTTCCTTTGCCCTGTTGAGGATTTGTTTTCTGCTGTCGTCAATTTCCTCCAATTCCCGTTGATAGCGTGCAATGGCTTTTTCCAATTCCTTTTCCTTTCCGTGAATGGTTTGGCGTTTGCTTTCCCAATAGCGTTTGTCGCGCACAATATCCTGCAGATACTTGTCGCTCCGGATGTATTCAGAGCCTGCGATTTGCGCCGCATCGCTTATCACCTCTTCGGGCAAGCCGGTCTTTCGGGCTATCTCTATTGCGAAAGAGCTGCCGGGTCGTCCGATGGCGAGTTGGAAGAGGGGTTGCATTTTGTGTCGGTCGTAGAGCATTGCGCCGTTTGCCACTCCGGGGTGTTCGTCGGCAAAGTGTTTCAGGTTGCGATAGTGTGTGGTGATGACCGCCCATGCCTTTTGTTGCCAAAACCTTTTGAGCACCGCTTCGGCTATTGCCGCTCCCATCTGTGGTTCTGTTCCCGTTCCGAACTCATCGATGAGGATAAGGGTTCGCCGGTCGGCGTGGCGCATCATGTTCTTCATGTTCAACAGGTGCGAGGAATAGGTACTGAGGTCGTTCTCTATGCTTTGTTCATCGCCGATGTCTATCATAATCTTGTCGAATGTTCCCACCGTTGAGCGTTCGCCTATGGGTATGGCGAGTCCGCATTGCAACATGTATTGCAGCAGTCCCACCGTTTTCAGGCAGACCGATTTTCCGCCGGCGTTGGGGCCGGAGATGATGAGGATGCGTCGGTCGCCGGTGAGTTGTATGTTGAGGGGTACCATTGTTGTGGGTTTCTCCTCCTTGCCGGTGTCGTCGGTGTGCGGTGCAGTTTTCTTTGCCAACGAGCGTTGGAGTAGCGGATGCACGGCGTTTATCCAGTCGATGTGAGGTTGTAGCAGCACTTCCGGTTCAAAAGCCTTGAAGGACAGGGCGAGTTCCGCTTTGGCGCGGATGAAGTCTATCCGGGCAAGGAATTGATAAGAATGGAGCAGTTCGTCGGCATGTGGTCGCACCATGGCGGCAAACTCCACGAGGATGCGCACCATCTCGCGTCGTTCGGCGTTTTCCAGTTCGCGCACCTTGTTGTTGGCTTCCACCACTTCGGTGGGTTCCACATACACCGTTTTGCCCGTTGCGCTCTCATCGTGCACGATGCCGGGGATTTTTCGTTTCAGTCCGGGAACGACCGGTATGACGAGTCTTCCGTCGCGCAGTGTGGGTGCGACGTCTTTTTCCACCACTCCTTCGCTTTGAGCCGATAGGAGGATGCTGTGGAGTGTGCGCGAGATGCTGCCCTTTGCCCTTTTCAGTTCGTGGCGGATGCGCAGTAGTTCGGGTGAGGCGGTGTCGCGCATATTGCCGAACTTATCTATGATTTTGTCTGTCTGCCTCACGATTTGCGGAAAAGTGGCAACCCCTTCCGTGAGTGCGAAGAGGGCGGGAAAGTCTCTTTTCATCTCGCCATTGTCTTGTTGTTCTCCGGCGGCGAGAAAGTTTACGACGAGGATGATGGTTTCGAGCGAACGCTTCAGGTCGAACAACTCCTCCACCTCCATGTGCGTACCTTGCAGTCGGACGCGCATCAGGCTTTCTCTGAGGTCGAACACGTTGGCGAGTGGAAATTCGTCGTTTCCCTCCTCTATGCGTCTGAACTCTCGCAGCTCGTCCATGCGGCGGTTGATGTTATCGGTGTCGGCAGAAAATTCCATTTTGTCCACCTCTTCTTTTCCGAGTGTTGAGAGACAGTGTTGCCGGAGCAGTTGGCGTATTTCGTCAAAACCGGTTTTTTGCTCAAAATTTCGTGGGTATGTCATGAATTGCCGTTGAATGTTTGATGTGTTTCGGGACGGGCCGTCCCCGTTGTTGTCGGTGGCGCAAAGTTACGATAATTCTTTCAATAATGATAACGGCGGATAAATAAATTTGCCTTTCCGGAGCGCAGAACGTGCGTTAATTCTTTGGTGGTTGGATGATTTTTTCGTAAATTTGTCGCCTGATGAACGCATTGATTTTAAGAACCCCCGGCAGTCGGCTCGCGCTCTCTTGCGAAGAGGCGCGAAATGGCGCAACAAGGAGGACGAGCCGATGTTGAAAGAGTTTCTGCTTGTGGGCGCGGGCAGCTTCATGGGTGGCGGCTTGCGCTACCTTGTTTCCAAGCTGATGCGACTGTGGATAACGTCGGACTTTCCGTTGGGCACGTTCACGGTGAACGTCTTGGGCTGTCTGATTATTGGTTTCCTCACCGGTTTGTCCGTGGGAGATCGGCTCTCGCCGAGCGTTAAAATTCTTCTTACCACCGGTTTCTGCGGTGGCTTCACCACGTTTTCCACCTTCATCAACGAGACTTCGCTGCTTGCCAATGACGATCGCAGGTTCATGGCTGTTTTCACGGTTCTTGCCTCTCTGTTGTTTGGTGTTCTTGCGGTTTTTGCCGGTCAGCAGTTGGCGAAATATTGCCGATGACCGCTATGCGCGATGTTGTTCGCGCAGCAGGTCGTTGACGTTCTTCACGGGATTGAACGTGATGGCAGGCACTTCCACGAAGATGGTGTTCCAATCGCTCATTGCTCCGTTCCAAAGTCCGGGCAGTTCCAAGGCTTTCAGTTCTCTGCCGTTCTTCGACTTGCTGCTGATGAAGCCTGTCGAGGGGTCGATGAATCGGGTCAGGGGGAAAGGTTTTCCTTCCTCGTCTCTGATGCCGCAAACGAGATCAACGGGATTGAAATGCGTTCCTTCGCGGAACATCCTGCAATAGTTTTCATTCTGTTTGTCGATTTGTGAGCTTTCCAAAATCTGCAAACTCACTGTTCCGTCGGCGTTGTAGGCATAGAACGGACCGCCGCCCGGCTCGCCGCTGTTCCTGACCATTCCACAGACGCGCATGGGGCGATTGAACTTGCGCAGCAGATAGTCGGTCAGTTGGGTTTCGCTCATCTTTGCCGCCGCGTCGTTGTGGCAGCACAGGTCGTTCTCCAAGAACCTGAGCATGGTGGCAAGGTCGGAAGCGTTGCGATTGCCTGCCTTGAGTTGTCTGACAAAGTTGAAAACTTTTTCTTGCAAATCCACCAACACGCCGGCGATAATCTTCTTCCATCGTGTTGTTTCGGCTTTCAGGCCATCGGGAACGATGTTGTCGATGTTCTTGATGAACACCACGTCGGCCTCTGTCTCGTCGAGATTGCGGATGAGTGCGCCGTGTCCTCCGGGTCGGAAGAGCAACGTGCCGTCTTCGTTTCTGAAGGGGGTGTTGGCGGGGTTGGCGGCAGGGGTGTCGGTGCTTTCCTTCTGTTCGGAGAAGGTGATGTCGTATTTCACGCCGAAACGTGATTCGTAGTCAGGCAGCACTTCGTTCACCTTTGCGCGGAAGAGTTCGCGATGCTCGTTCGAGACGGTGAAATGCACCTTTGCCACTCCGCCGGTCGCGGCATATTGGGCAGCTTCCACCAGATGTTCCTCCATGGGGGTTCGCACGCCGTCGGCATAGCGGTGGAAGCTGAGCAGTCCTTTTGGCAGCTGTCCGTAGTTGAGTCCTTCGGGAAGCAGCAGGTTGCGCACCACTGCCTTGTGGCGTCCGGCGGCAGTCAGTTCTGCGATTGTCATCCCCTCGTTGCGCCGGCACGTTGCGTTCAACTCATCGAAGAAGGCGAAGTGCCCGATGTCGGCAAAGAACCGTTTTTCAAAGTCGGTGGCGGGAGCATCGCAATCGGCATCGAGATAGGCAAAGAGGCTTTTGAACATTCGGCTTGCCGCTCCCGATGCGGGAACGAACTTCACCACCTCTGCCCCTCCGGCAAGATAGTTTTCCCAGCGTTGTTCAAACCGTTGGTTGTCAGCCTCCGACGTTTGCACGATTCCGTTGCCTGGCGTTGCCGCTCCGCGCAGTCGCAGGAAGGGAAATCCTTGTTTGAAACAATCCATCTGACGCTCAAAGTCGGCACTGCTGATGCCTTTCCGGTTCAATAGTTTTTCATCTTCTTTTGTTAGCATAGACCTGAAGTTTTTAGTAAGTAGGTATTTAGGGCAAAATTACTTACTTTTTCTTAAATTACATAACGTTTCATCATTTTTTTGTACCTTTGTCATAAGAAATTATCAAGAGGCATGTACGCGAAGAATATTTTTACAAAGGAGGAAAAAGAAAGTTTCGGAAAGTTGTTCGAGGAACTTAAATCCGCATTGGGTGAACTGCTGCCGGCGGAGGACCAACGGAAGATTGCCGCTCACATCCGCATGACGGAGCAACAGAACGCCGTGGAGCGCAACGTCTTCGGACTGAACACGTTGTTGTGCTCGCTGCAAACGGCGTTGATAGCCGTAAACGACATCGGGCTGAAGCGCGACTCGGTGCTCGCCGTACTCGTTTACAACAGTTACGTGTCGGGCATCTTCTCCCTCGACGACATTGCCCGCGAGTTCGGCAAAGGCGTGGCAACCATCATCGGCGGACTTGCCCGCGTCCGGGAGCTGTATAAGAAAAATCCCGCCATCGAGAGCGAGAATTTCCGCAACCTGCTGCTGTCGTTCGCCGAGGACATGCGCGTCATCCTCATCATGATTGCCGACCGCCTGAATCTCATGCGTCAAATCCGCGACACGCCCAACGAGGACGCCAGACGGGAAGTGGCAGAAGAGGCCATCTATCTCTACGCACCTTTGGCACACAAGTTGGGACTCTACAGGCTCAAGAGCGAATTGGAAGACCTGTCGCTGAAATATCTCGAACATGATGCCTACTACCACATCAAGGAGAAACTGAACCAGACCAAGGCGGCACGCGACGCGTACATCAGGGAGTTCATCACACCGGTGAGCCGCGAACTGCAAAATGCCGGGCTGCGCTTCCATATCAAGGGCAGAACGAAGTCGATACATTCCATTTGGCAGAAGATGAAAAAACAGAAATGTGCCTTCGAGGGCATCTACGACCTCTTCGCCATCCGCATCATTCTCGATGCACCACCCGAAAGGGAGAAAATGCAGTGCTGGCAAGCCTACTCCATCGTTACCGACATGTATCAGCCCAACCCCAAACGACTGCGCGACTGGCTGTCGGTACCGAAATCGAACGGCTACGAATGTCTGCACATCACCGTGCTCGGACCGGGAAAGAAATGGGTGGAAGTGCAGATACGCTCCGAAAGAATGGACGAGGTGGCTGAACACGGACTCGCCGCCCACTGGCGATATAAAGGCGTGAAAGCGGAAGGCGGCATGGACGATTGGCTCGCTTCCATACGCTCGGCACTCGAAGCAGGCAGCAACCTCGAAGTGATGGACCAGTTCAAGCTCGACCTCTACGACAAGGAAATCTACGTCTTCACACCAAAAGGCGACTTGCTGAAGTTTCCGACGGGCTCCACCGTGCTCGACTTTGCTTACCACATCCACACCAAGGTGGGCAACGGATGCGTGGGGGGAAAAGTGAATGGGAAAAACGTCGCCATAAAAAGCGAACTGCACAGTGGCGACACCGTGGAGATAACCACCTCTGCCAACCAAACGCCCAAAAGAGAATGGCTCAACGTGGTGAAATCGGCACGGGCAAAGGCAAAAATACGACAGGCTCTCAAGGAATTGCAGGTGAAACAGGGAGCTTTCGCAAAGGAAATGCTCGAACGAAAGTTCAAAAACAAAAAAATAGAAATAGAGGAACACACCCTGTCGGTGGTCATCAGACAACTCGGATTTAAGGAAACATCAGACTTCTACAGGCAGATAGCAGAAGAGAAAATCGACCTTAACGACGTAGTGGACGAATATCAAAAAAACTACAACCGACTGCACAACCTCGAGGAACGAAAAGAAGCAGAGAGCGCAGAGAATTTCGAGCTGGAAAACGACACGGAGGAACTCATCAAAGACAATGAAGACGTGCTCGTCATCGACCGCAACCTCAAAGGCGTGGAATTCTCTCTCGCCAAATGCTGCCATCCCATCTACGGCGACCCGGTCTTCGGATTCGTAACCATCAGCGGCGGTATCAAAATCCATCGCAAGGACTGCCCCAACGCACCGGAACTCATCCGGCGGTTCGGCTATCGCGTGGTGAAAGCGCGCTGGAGCGGAAAAGGCACATCGAACTACAGCATCACCCTGCGCGTCATCGGAAACGACGACATCGGCATCGTGAGCAACATCACCAACCTGCTCTCCAAGGAAGAGAAAGTGGTGGTGCGCTCCATTAACATCGATTCACACGACGGACTCTTCTCCGGCAATCTCGTCATACTCATAGAAGACACCTCGAAACTGAAAACCATCATCAAGAAACTCACAAACATCCGCGGCGTGAAGCAGGTGGCAAGACTATGACCATCGCGCATGATGCAACGAGAACCTATGGCACAGCACAACGAAAAAATATTGAAAGACGGCATACCGCCAGAAGGATTGTTTTGCTATCAAAAAGCAAATGCGGCGTTTGAACTGACCTTCAGGTTCTGCAAACGATTTCTGCCCCTATACGGCGACCGCACCGTTGACCAAATGAACCAAGCAGCACGGTCGGGCAAGCAGAACATCGTGGAAGGCATGGCAGACGGCATGACCTCGACAAAGACACAACTGAAACTGCTGAATGTGGCACGAGCATCGTTGAAAGAACTGTGCGAAGACTATACCGACTATCTGCACACGCGCCAGCTAACGTTGTGGGACAAGCATCATCCGCGGTATGACAAAATGCTGCGCTATTGTCGCGCGCACAACAAGGCAGAGGATTACATGGGCTTTGCTGACAAATGGACGGCAGAGGAATTTTGCAACACGCTGGTTACGCTGTGCCACTTTACGGACAAGATGTTGTGCAACCTTCTTGATGTGCTGCAAAGGCAGTTTATAGAGCAAGGTGGCATTACCGAGCGGATGTATGCTGCCCGCACGGGCTACCGCAAGCAGCAAGATGAGCTAATGAAGAAACTACAAACTGAAAACACACAGCTAAAGGCTGAAAACCAACAGCTAAAGGCTGAAAACGAAAGGCTGAAAGCAATGGTGAAAAACAACAAGCAACTATAGTCTCCCGGAAAAACCAGAAATCTAGAAAACTAGAAAACTAGAAAATCTAGAAAACTAGAGAGTCTAGAAAATCTAGAAACCCCAGAAAAAAATCTCAACCGAGCCAACAGCACAACAGGCTCACTGTTGGATAAATTGAGTTAAAAATCATGCCCACCCCTTGTTGTTACAGAGAAAATTCTTAACTTTGTGGGAATTTACGAAGAGAACAAAAAATGACAAACCCCGCAGAGAAGAAAGGACAACACGTAAATCCTTTCTTTTTACCATACGACACGCCACACAACACGGTGCCCTTCGACAAGATAACCCTTGCCGACTATGAGGAAGCCATGCTCGAAGGCATACGCAGAGAAAACGAACAGATAGAGAAAACCATCAACGACCCGGAAGAACCCACCTTCGACAATACCCTCATTCGAGAAGACGAGGTAAAGGGACGCAAACACTATTACGACTTGCTGTCAAGAGTCGAAACCGTGTTCTTCAACATGCTCAGCGCAGAAACCAACGACGAAATGGACGCACTGGCACAAAAAATGAGCCCCATACTGACGAAACACGCCAACGACGTGAGCCTGAACCCCAAACTCTTCAAGCGCATCAAGGCAGTACACGAAAAACACCGCGAACTGACACCCGAAGAAAACAAACTGCTCGAAGAGAGCTACGACGGCTTCGTAAGGAGTGGCGCACTGCTCAGCGACACCGACAAAGACAAACTGCGCAAAATCTCGGAAGAAGCCTCCATGCTGGCATTGCAATTCTCGCAAAACCTGCTCAAGGAAAACAAAGCCTTCACGCTGCACATCACCGACGAAAAACAACTCGGCGGACTGCCCGACACCGTGCGCGAGGCAGCAGCAACAACGGCAAAGGAACAAGGCAGGAAAGGATGGGTCATCACGCTCGACCAACCCAGCTACGGTCCATTCATGACCTACAGCAACGAACGCAAACTGCGCGAACAACTCTATATGGCACGCGCCACAATGGGCATCAGAAACAACAACGAAAACAACCTCGCAGTGTGCCAACGACTCATCAACCTGAGAAGAGAAATGGCACAACTACTGGGCTACGACACCTATGCCGACTACGTCATGAAATACAGAATGGCAGCAAACGTAGAAAACGTGTACCGACTGCTCGACAACCTCATCGACGCCTACAAGCCCACCGCAATCAAGGAACGTGCCGAAATTGAAACACTGGCGAGAAAACACGAAGGCAACGACTTCCAACTCATGCCGTGGGACATCGCCTACTACGCCCATAAACTGAAGTTGGAAAAATATAACCTCGACCCCGAAACACTGCGCCCCTACTTTGAACTGAGCAACGTCATCAAAGGCGTCTTCGGACTGGCAACAAGACTCTACGGCATCACATTCAAAGAAAACAACAACATACCCACCTATCACCCCGACGTGAAACCTTACGAAGTGTTCGACAAGGACGGAACATATCTTGCCGTGCTCTACGTGGATTTCTTCCCGAGAAAAGGCAAACGCGACGGCGCATGGATGACCGAATATCAGGGACAACGCATCACCAAGGAAGGAGAAAACATCCGCCCGCACGCATCGCTGGTGATGAACTTCTCGAAACCCACCACAGAAAAACCCGCACTGCTCCGACTCAGCGAAGTGGAAACCTTCCTGCACGAGTTCGGACACTCACTGCACGGCATGTTCGCCAACAGCCGGTTTGAAAGCCAATCAGGAACAAACGTCTGGTGGGACTTCGTGGAACTACCCTCACAATTCATGGAAAACTTCGCCGTGGAAAAAGACTTCCTCCGCACGTTCGCCTTCCACTACCAAACCGGCGAACCCATGCCCGACGAACTCATAGACAAAATCATCGCGGGACGAAACTTCCAAGTCGCAACAGCGTGTCTGCGACAAGTCAGCTTCGGACTGCTGGACATGGCTTACTACACACAAAAAAACGAGTTCAAGGCAGACATCATGCCATTCGAAAAAAAAGCATGGGCAAAAGCCATCATCGGAAAACAACTCGACAATACCTGCATGACCACCCAGTTCTCCCACATCATGGCAGGAGGATACGCAGCAGGCTACTACAGCTATAAATGGGCAGAAGTACTCGACGCAGACGCCTTCAGCCTGTTCAAGAAAAACGGCATCTTCGACAAGGCAACGGCACAAAGCTTCCGAGACAACATCCTCGCAAAGGGAAACACCGAACACCCCATGACGCTCTACAAACGATTCCGCGGACAGGAACCCACCATAGACGCACTGCTGGAACGCAACGGCATAAAAAACAAGCAAGGGGGAAAACAATAAACAAAGGCGAGAAAACAAAACCGAAGCAGGCAGAAAACACACGCCACAAACACAACGGAAAAGAACACCGACAGAAAACCACGATGACAACAAACGACAAGAAAACACTGCTCGACTACCGCTATCTGCGCATGGCGCGGGTATGGGCGGAAAACTCTTACTGCAAAAGACGACAAGTGGGAGCATTGGTGGTGAAGGACAAAATGATCATCAGCGACGGATACAACGGCACACCAAGCGGATTCGAAAACGTTTGCGAGGACGAAAACGGACTGACAAAACCTTACGTGCTGCACGCCGAGGCAAACGCCATCACCAAATTGGCACGAAGCGGCAACAACAGCGAAGGGTCCACACTCTACGTTACGGCATCGCCGTGCATAGAATGTGCAAAACTCATCATTCAGGCAGGAATAAAACGCGTCGTCTATGCGGAGAAATACAGACTCACCGAAGGCATAGAACTACTCAGACGCGCCAACATAGAGGTAGAATACTTAAATCCGGAAGACAATGGGTCAGAACAAAAATAATCGCTTCATGCCCCTGTGGCTCGCGCTCAGCGTCGTCGTCGGAGTGTTCATCGGAACATTCTATACCAGCCACTTCGCAGGCAACCGACTGAACATCATCAACAGCGGAAGCAGCCGACTGAACAACTTGCTGCACATCATCGACGACCAATATGTGGACTCGGTGAACATCGACGAACTCGTGGAGAAAGCACTGCCCGAAATCCTATCAGAACTCGACCCACACTCGGTATATATCAGCGCAAAAGACGTGCAAAAGGCTACCGACGACCTCAAAGGCTCGTTCTCCGGCATCGGCATCGAGTTCACCATCAGAGAAGACACTATACACGTGCAAAACGTAATCAAAAACGGACCGGCGGAAAAGGCGGGAATACTGGCAGGCGACAAGATTGTCAGCATCAACGACAGACCCTTCGTGGGCGACAGCGTTACCAACGAGGAAGCCATGCACCGACTGAAAGGACCAAGAGGGTCGAAAGTGAAAATCGGAATAAGAAGGTTCGGAGAAAAGAAAACAAAAAACTTCATACTGACAAGAAGCGACATCACAACAAAAAGCATTTCAGCCACCTACATGCTCGACGATTCCACCGGATACATACGCATCAAAAACTTCGGAGAACGCACCTATGCAGAAATGCTCGCCTCGCTGCAACAACTCAACCTGCAAGGAGCCGACCACCTCGTAATCGACCTGCGAGACAACGTAGGAGGATATTTGGAAAGCGCAGTACTCATGGCAGAGGAATTTCTGAAGAAAAATCAGCTCATCGTCTATACACAGGGACGCAAAAGCCCACGCAAAGAATATAGAAGCCGCGGAAAGGGCAGCTACCAATACCTGCCACTCGTGGTGCTCATCAACGAAGGAACCGCATCAGCAGCAGAAATCTTCGCCGGAGCCATACAGGACAACGACAGGGGAACTGTAATCGGCAGACGCTCATTCGGAAAAGGACTCGTGCAACAACAAATACAATTCCCCGACGGAAGCATGATACGACTCACCATAGCACGATACTATACGCCTGCCGGACGCTGCATACAAAAACCATTCAAACCCGGCGACAGAGCCGACTACGAACAGGACTTGCTTGCCAGATACCAACACGGAGAATTCTTCTCTCGCGACAGCATCAAACACACCGGACCGGCTTACCACACCGCAAACGGCAGAACAGTATATGGAGGGGGAGGAATCACGCCCGACATATTCGTTCCGGAAGACACCACGGCAGTTACCTCTTATTATAAGGAGGCAGCAGTGAGCGGACTCATCCTGCAATACGCCTTCAAATACACCGATGACAACCGACCCATGCTGAAACAATTCACAGAAATGCAACCACTGTCGGAATATCTCGCCGGACGAAACCTCGTGGACGATTTCGCCAACTATGCAGAAAAGAACGGATTGAGACGACGCAACAACCTCATCAGAAAATCGCACACACTGCTGGAAAACTACATCAACAGCCGAATCATCTACAACATGCTCGATGAACAGGCGTGGAATCAATATGTCAATCGCAATGACAAAATGGTGAGGAAGGCTCTCGAGGTGTTCAGGAAAAACAAGGCTTTCCCGGAAAAACCAAAGGGAAACCAAGCAAATAAAAGACACACATGATGGATAAATCGGAATTGAGAAAAGAAATCAGAAACAGAAAACGACAATACACAAAGGAAGATTTGCAACGGCTCTCACTGCCCGTCATCAACCGACTGCGCAACCATCCGAAGCTGAAAGCCGCCCACACCGTAATGCTCTATCATTCCCTGCCCGATGAAGTCGATACACACAACTTCGTCGATGAAATGGTGGCAGCGGGAAAACGCGTTCTGTTGCCCGTGGTCATCAGCGAGACGGAAATGGAAATACGCCACTACACCGGACCGGAAGACATGGCGGAAAGCTCCTTCCACATTCTCGAACCGGTGGGAGAACTGTTTACCGACTACGAACAGATAGAATTCATCGCAGTGCCCGGCATGAGTTTCGATAGCCATTGCAACCGACTCGGACGTGGCAAGGGATATTACGACCGCTTCTTAAAGAAAGTGCCAGGAGCCTACAAACTCGGCATCTGTTTCGACTTTCAGAAACTCAACGAAATCCCAACGGGAAAATACGATTGGAAAGTGGATGAGGTGCTGTGATTCTTTCATTCCAATTCGGAAAGTTCCAACCAGCGCAATTCCTTTTCATCCAATTCCTCCTTCAGCTTGGGAAGTAGTTTGCTTTTCTCCGTCAGCTCCTCAATCGACAACCTGCCGGAGCATAAAGCGTCTTCCATACTCTTGATTTCCCCTTCCAGCCTGCCAATGTCAGCCGAAAGCTGTTCGTATTCGCGTTTCTCCTTGTAACTCATGCGGCGACGCGTGTCGTTGCGATAATCTTTTCGCTCACCGGTTTTCCGTACCTTCTCCGGATCGGAGGCTTCCTCCCTGCCCTTGAGCGAACAGTATTCCCGATATTGCGTATAGTTGCCGGGAAAATCCTTCACCACGCCGTCGCCTTTAAAAACGAGCAGATGGTCCACCACCTTATCCATGAAATAGCGGTCGTGCGAAACAATGATGACACAGCCGGGGAAGTCCTGCAAATACGCCTCAAGCACCTGCAAAGTCTGAATATCGAGGTCGTTGGTAGGCTCATCGAGAATGAGGAAGTTGGGATTCTTCATCAGCACCGTGCAGAGATAGAGCTTGCGCCGCTCGCCACCCGAGAGTTTCGCCACATAGTTGTGTTGCTGTTCCGGCTCAAAGAGAAAATGGTTCAGAAACTGCGATGCCGACAAGTGGCGACCGCCACCAAGGTCGATGTAATCAGCAATGTCGGTAATAACATCTATCACCTTTCGGTCATCGCGAACCGTCATGCCCTCCTGCGAGAAATAGCCGAAACGCACCGTCTCGCCAATGTCGAAACGTCCACCATCGGGCGCAACAAGTCCGAGCAGCATCTTGACGAACGTGGATTTGCCCGTGCCGTTATTGCCCACAATGCCCATCTTCTCGAACCGGGCGAAGTTGTAATAAAAATCCTTCAGAATGACTTTATCGTCGAATGTCTTCGAGACGTATTGACATTCGAAAATCTTGCTTCCTATATACACGTTCGAGGCTTTCAGCCGAAGCTGTCGCTCCTCTATTCTGCGCTGCGCCTTCGCCTGTAGCTCGAAGAACGCCTCCTCACGATAGCGCGCCTTGTGCCCCCTCGCCTGCGGCATGCGGCGCATCCACTCCAGTTCGGTTCTGTACAAGTTGTTGGCTCGTTGGATTTCCGCCCGCGCGTTATCGATGCGCTCCTGCCGTTTCTCCAAATAATACGAGTAATTACCGCGATAGGTATAGATGGTCTTATCGTCCAGTTCCAAAATCAGGTCGCACACGTTGTCGAGGAAATATCGGTCGTGAGTTACCATGAGCAAAGTCTTATTGCCTCGCGAAAGAAACTCCTCCAACCAAACAATCATTTCCAAGTCGAGGTGGTTGGTAGGCTCATCGAGAATGAGCAAGTCGGGCTCAAGAATAAGCACGTTGGCAAGTGCCACGCGTTTCTGTTGTCCGCCACTGAGTTGTCGCATGGGCTGCGTAAGGTCGGCAATCTTTAGCATGGTGAGAATCTGCTTTGCCTTGAGCACTTTCTCGGGATTGCCTTCATGGTTGAAACAAGCATCGAGCACGGTGTCGTCCGGGTTGAACGCCGGATTTTGTTCCAAGCAGCCCACTCGCAAGTCGTTGCGATAGATAACCATCCCGTCTTCGCAGCCCTCCTTCCCCATGAGGATGGAGAGGAGCGTTGATTTCCCGGTTCCGTTCTTTGCGATGAGTCCCACGCGTTGTCCTGCGGCTATCGAGAACGACAGCTCTTCAAACAGCACCTGCGCCCCAAATCGCTTCGTCAGCCGTTGTACGTCTAAATAAGGTGTTTGCGCCATAAAAATCAGATTTCCCCTGCCGGTGCTTTCAGACTGTGATTGATTTCCTCAATGTAATCGAGTACGGCATCGCGCCCTTCCTTTGATTCTGAGGAGGTAACGAAATATGGAGGCAGCTCCGTCCAGCGGTCCTCCAAATTCTTCATCCAGAGCAGGGCATTGCTCTTGGCACGTCCGCCGGAAATCTTGTCTGCCTTGGTGAAGATGATGGAGAACGGCACCTTGCTCTCGCCAAGCCAATCAATGAACTCGCGGTCGATGAGTTGCTGCTCGTGGCGGATGTCGATGAGCACAAAGACATTGACGAGTTGTTTGCGTTGCAGAATGTATTGGGCAATCATCTGCTCAAGTTTGTTGCGCATCGTCTTGGAGTTCTTCGCGTAACCATAGCCCGGCAAATCGACCAAATACCATTCGTTGTTGATGATGAAATGGTTGATGAGCAGTGTCTTACCGGGTTTCGACGAGGTCTTTGCCAATCCTTTGTGATTGCAAAGCATGTTGATGAGACTCGATTTTCCCACGTTCGACCTGCCAATGAAGGCATATTCCGGTTTGTTGTCGTTCGGACATCGCGAAACGGTGGGCGAGGAAATGGTAAATTCCGATTTTTTTATTATCATCTTCTTGCAAATGTCGGGGTTGATACTTAATTTTGTTACATTCGATGCTTGGAAATCTGACGTTGATGATTCTTTTGTTCGCGCGAAATGAAGCATCGAAGCTATTGAATTGCAAACTTACACAAAATATTCCGTTTTTCCCATCTTTGCCCTCCGTTTTTTGTTTTTCGCCATGGGAATACAACTTTTTCAAATACCTACATTCCTTGTGCTTCCCTCGTTTCGCTGAAAAATATTGCCGGGACAGCTGCCTCTCGCCGGTCATCAACCATGGCTGGTTTGACAATTTGTTGAAAAAAACATCAAGTTGAATAAAAAATCTGTTTTTTTTTCGAAATAAGCTTGCAAATCAATAATTATTTCATACCTTTGCAAATCATAAAGTAATAACCTTGTATTTATTATTAACATTTAAACCATATTTGACTTATGAAAAAACTTTTACTCTTAGCTATCGTAGCTATCTTCAGCCTTGGAGCATCTGCTCAGGACCTCAACCCAATCAAGGAAGCTCCGGCGGGAACCATGAAAATTTACAAACGTGCAGGTTCTGCGTTCTACGTTAGGACGAATCCTGAAACGAAAAAGAATGAACTGACATTAGCCAACCAAGACACCTTGCCGGAGATGAAAGTCGTGTTCACGGCCGACAATCAGGTCTATATTCAGAACCCGGTATCAACATGGCAGCTTGGTTCTTGGGTGAAAGGAACCATCTCCGGCAACACCATCACCATTCCTTGCGGTCAGTGCATCGGTGTAAGCAAGGACAGAACATGGGGTGTAATGATAGGAATAATGAAGCAAACCGATGACAAAAAAAAGATTGTCATCGACGAATCGCTCTCTAACATCACCTACACCATCAATGGCGACTACATCAAATTAGAGAACACGGCTACCAAACCGTTAATCAGCGGTTTGGGTACTTACTACTCTGACGAGAAGAGTTGGACCTATAACCTCGACATATCCTCAATGTACACATTCGATGCAGAAGCAACTGCCGGCATTGAGACTGTTGCCACCGAAGCCAACGAGGGCGAGGTTTCAAACGTTACCTACTATGACCTCACCGGCAAGCGCATTGAAAAGGCTGCCAAGGGCGTGGTTATCAAGAAGATTGAATACAAGGACGGCTCTGTGAAAACAGAAAAGTTCATTGCCAAATAAGCAACGACAAAGACACAAAGGAATTGGTATTCGCCATGGGCAACCAACTGAAGATTTGCCCGAAACCGTACTGAATCCGAATCATAAGAAGAGTGCATCTCGATGAAGATGCACTCTTTTTTTATGCAGGTTCGCCGGCAAGCGATGGATTGGCACAGCGTCGCAAACGGACACACGCCGGAAAGCCAAAAAAAAAGTTGGGCAGTCTCACGACTACCCACTTTCCAATTTGCTTCTTTAATAATATGATATGTTTATTTTATTTTCTCATAACCATAAGTTGCCGTGCAGCACAGTTCTTCCTCGATGCGGATGAGCTGGTTGTACTTCGCCATGCGGTCGGTACGCGACATGGAGCCCGTCTTTATCTGACCGGAGTTGGTTGCCACCGCGATGTCTGCGATGGTGGTGTCTTCAGTCTCGCCCGAGCGGTGCGATGTAACGGTGGTATATCCTGCCCGATGTGCCATTTCTATGGCGTCGAGTGTCTCCGTGAGCGAACCAATCTGGTTCACCTTGATGAGGATGGAGTTAGCTGCGCCCATCTTGATGCCTTTCTCAAGGAATTTCACGTTGGTAACGAACAAGTCGTCGCCCACCAACTGGCAGCGGTCGCCAATCTTCTCGGTGAGTTTCACCCAGTTTTCCCAGTCGTTCTCGTCGAGACCGTCCTCGATGGAGTCGATGGGATATTTCGTGATCAGTTCCTCGAGATATGCAATTTGTTCCTCTGCAGTGAGTTTCTTGCCATTAGGGTCTTTCGGCATACCGTCCTTTAGTTCGCGATAGTTGTAGAACCACTTGCCATTCTCGCAGGTTGCAAATTCTGAAGCGGCGCAGTCCATTGCAATCTTCACGTCCTTTCCGGGTTCGTAGCCGGCGTCCTTGATGGCTTGCATGATAGAGTCGAGTGCATCTTCAATACCGTTGAATTTCGGTGCGAATCCGCCTTCATCCCCCACAGCTGTGGAGAGTCCGCGTTTCTTGAGGTTTTTCTGAAGTGTGTGGAACACTTCCGCGCCCATGCGGAGTGCTTCCTTCATGGATGGTGCACCAACGGGGCGTATCATGAATTCCTGGAATGCGATGGGAGCGTCGGAATGTGCGCCACCATTGATGATGTTCATCATCGGAACGGGCAGTGCGTGAGCGTTCGTGCCACCGATGTAGCGATACAAGGGCATTCCGAGTGCTTTTGCAGCGGTCTGTGCCACGGCGAGCGATACGCCGAGGATTGCGTTTGCGCCGAGCTTGCTCTTCGTGGGTGTTCCGTCGAGAGCCAGCATTTTATGGTCGATGGCGCGTTGTGCTGCTGCACAGCATCCTTTGAGGGCGGGTGCAATGATGTTGTTCACGTTTTCCACTGCCTTCAAAACGCCTTTTCCTCCGAAGCGGGCTTTGTCGCCGTCGCGGAGTTCCAATGCTTCGTTTTCACCGGTGGATGCGCCTGAGGGCACGCTTGCGCGACCCATTACACCATTATCAAGTGTTACTTCTACTTCTACCGTCGGATTGCCACGCGAGTCGATAATCTCGCGAGCATGAATTTTTTCAATCTTCATTTTCTGATTTTTTTTGTTTTTTATGCTAATCTGTCTTTTTTATGTTTCCTGAAAACGAGCGGGGAAGCATGATTCCGTTGCCATCAATTCGGCAGCGGAGTGTCCCTTCCTGCCTAATCGCGCCGAGAGCCATTGCCTACCCGTCTTTGTTTGTGCTTTCAAAGTTAGGCATAAAAATTGAGGTTTGCAAGTATTTCACAGAAAATAACATATTGGTGTGTGGGGGGTCAGGCGTTGGGCGTTCCGGAGTTCACCACCGGTTGTGTGCCGTTTTCGCTGCACAGCACCACCATGAGGTTGCTCACCATGGCGGCTTTCTTGTCTTCGTCGAGTTCCACCACTCCTTTCTCGCCAAGCTGTTTCAGTGCCATGTCCACCATCGACACGGCTCCTTCCACAATTTTTTCTCGCGCCGAGATGATGGCGCTTGCCTGTTGGCGGCGCAACATGACGGCGGCTATCTCGGGTGCGTAAGCCAGATAGTTGATGCGGGCTTCCAAAATCTCTATTCCTGCCATTTCGAGTCGTTCGTCGAGGGTCTGCACCAAGAGGCGGTTGATTTCTTCGCTGTTCTCGCGCAGGGTCTGTGTTTCTTTATCGTCGTCGAGGGTGTCGTAGGCATATTGTCCTGCCACGTGTCGCAGGGCTGCATCGCCCTGAATGCGCACGAATCGTTCGAATGCCATCATGAGGTTGCGCGTCTTCATTTTCTCACTGTCTGCCGAGGGTTGTGCCATCGACTCGGAGTCGATTTCAAAGATGGCTTTATAGGTGTCTTTGAGTCGCCAGACGAGCATCATGCCAATCATGACGGGATTTCCCGATTTGTCGTTCACCTTGATGGGTTCTGCGTCGATGTTGCGGGCGCGGAACGAGAGTCGCTTGGTGTTGATGAAGGGGTTTACCCAGCAGAATCCCACACGGGTGAAGGTGCCTTTGTATTTCCCGAAGAACATCATCACGCGGGCTTCGTTGGGTTCCACGCGGATGAAACCGCACAGCAGAACGATGAACGCCACCAGCAGCAGAACGCCGAGCAGTATCAGCCACGCACCGGAATATTGGTCGGCATCGAGCCGGATGCCGCCTTCGATGACAGCGGCGAGGGAGAAGGGCAACAACAGAAGACTGAGTGTGAGCATGAGAAAACCGTTAAGGGTCATGCCTTTGAATGTAAATTCTTTCGATTCCATAAATGTGTTGTTTAGAAGGTTGGTTTTATCTGATGTCGCAAAGGTAACGGATTTATCATCCATCTTCCAAACTTCCGCCTTGTGTTTTAGGTTTCTTTAACCTCGAAGTCCCATTCCTCCAATCGGGTTGTGCGAGGCGTTGTCATGCCTGTCTGCTTATTTATATAAAAATATAAACGGCGACAAAAAAGTGTAAAGTTTCGTTATTTTCAAAATTCTACCTTTTTGTCGCCGTGGCGGATGAAATGAAGCGGGAGAAAGCTTACTTATTTGTCGGCTCTTTCCCAACTCGCTGATAACAAGGAGGATGAGAACTCGCCAAAAACTGTTCGGCTCTCGTTTCTCATTGCCTTTCCCGGGTTTCAACCGGATGAATTGAAGTGATAAATCCTTGTTTTGTAAAGAAAATCGACAATTTTTCGTTTTTTTCCCGCTTCTCCGCTCTTTTCTTCCCTTTTTGTCGCCCCTGCTGCCCAACAGCCTACTGTTTTGTCGCGTTCATCTTCCGTTTTGGTCGGGGGAATCTTCCCTTTCGGTCGGGAGAAAGTTCCCGAATTGTCGGTCTTTTGCTTCGTAGCGGTCTGATGGTCAGACGGTTGTTGTGTCTTTACCATAATCTTACAATTGATGTGGTAATGACCTCTACGTCATGACGGGTCGTGCGTTCATGAGAAGGGGGTTGAACCTACATGCACGAGGTTACGCCCAATGTGGTTCCGATGGCGGTGAGGATGGTAATCATCACCTGAAGAACGATTTTCCAAGTTTCTTTTTTCATTTTCTTTGTTTTGTTTTTTAGGCGAATCGGAGCAGTGCTTCCCGAGCCGACAGCCGAGGGGAACGCCTTGCGTGGTTCCCCCTTGTGCCGTCCGCCGCGTGCTCTGCTCGTTTCGCGGTTTGGTGATTGTTTTTCCGGTTCACGTGTTGTTTGTGCGCCGGCATTAGGGATTTGCGTTTCCGCCGGTGTTTCCGCCGGTGGTTCCGGGTTCGCCGGGTTTGCCGGTTTCATCGCCCGCGCCCACGTACTTCTTCACCTGTTCCAGCTTCAGGTCGGTGAGAAAGGTTTTCACGCGGTGTTTGCCGGCGTCCACGCGTGTTTCGGGACGGAAGAGGATGTGCGGGTCGTAGATGTTCTTTGCCGCCGTGAAGTCCTTGTTCTTCCCTTCGCCGTGGGAGCGTATGCCCACCTTGAAACTTCCGAAGCCTTCGAGTTTCACGCGTTTGCCGCTTTTCAGCACGTAGCTCATCTCCTTCACCAGGGCGGATATCACCGCAAGGATGTCTGCCTCGGTTACGGTGCAGCGGTCGCTGATGCGCTCGGAGAGTTCCTTCACGCCCACCGTGCCGTCCATAACGGCGCGAGCGAACCAAAGTCCTTTTGTCTTGCTTTTCTTTCGGTTGTCCTGATACATTCTGTACTTTACTGCCATAATGTCAATTTGTGTTTTTTATTCTCCGTGTCGCGGGTCTGTCGTTTGTGGTTTCCGCGCGATGCGGGGAATGGGTTTCAGATTAAAAAAAATTGTTGTTGTTGTTGTCAAAACGGTTCCGACAGCCGAGCCGTCTTGCTTATTAATATATTAAGGTGTCTCGCATTTTGTTTCTGCTTCATCCGTCGTAGCCCACGTGTATCCATCGTTTGCGTGCCGACCGCAACGGTTCTTCCAAAAGTTCCGTGCAAGGGGTGTGAGCACGCAGTATGGCGGCATACTTCCGACACATCGCCGTGTCCGACACGTAGATGTCGGCTGCCCTGCCCGTGAGGTGTCGCGAGTGGCGTGCGCCTCCCACCGCCTTGTTCAGTTCGCCACAGCGGTAGCCACTCGTAACGACGACGCGCCCCACCCTCTTCCGGAGTGGTTCAAGCACGTGTTCGCAGAGCTTTCTCAGGTTCTCCACCACCTCCTCGTTCGTCAGTCCGTCGGAGGGATGCGCCGCCGGCTCATTGTCGATGCCGAGGCGTATCGCCGTTCCCGAGCGGAACATCTCGCCCACGGTGAAATGGGGCGTCAGGTTCTCTTCATAATCTATTTTCATGGTATTCGTCTGTGTGTGTTCATGACCGGTGTTTTCGTTCCCCCCATCCGCCTTTCCGTGTCCTTGCGCAGTGTGGGGTTATCCGTTACGGTTGCAAAGGTACGACATTGCCCGACCCATATCAAGTTTTCATTGTGTAGTAATGTGTGTAGTCTTTCCCATACCCATGTCCGACAGCATGATTATCAGCCATTTCCGAGCATCCAAACCTCAGCCGTCGGAGGGAATCATGCAATTCCGTGAGCGGAGCAACAAGGTTCCATTGGCGGAACAACAAAATTCCATTAGCGGAACAATGAAGTCCCCCGGTTGGAACAATGCGCTCCCATCGGGGAAACAACACGCATCGGAATTGCACGTGCGGTTCGGCAGTGTCACAAATATTTCCATCCCATCCCGCCAAAGCCCAACCTTTGCACGCCGAAAGCTAAGCTTTTGCAGTGCAAAAGGTCATGATTTGCAAGGCAAAAGCTCACCTTTCGAATCACAATAAATATTATCCTGATTATCAACCAATTAAGAAAGTCCTCCGCCGCTCTGTTTTTGTCCTCTTTTTTCATGGCGACGAGCAGAGAAAATTTTATCTTAAAATTTTAAAAAAACTTGTTTGACTGAAAAATTACACCTACCTTTGCAAACAAAATAAAACAAATCATACCGAAAAACAACGGTTGAGAAAATGTATTCATGCTGACACATGCGAAGTGGCTGCCCCGACGATGGGGACAACACGCACACACCTCTCCTTTTTTACAGCCATATGGATTGGTGGAAAAGATTGCATCACGATAATTATCATATTTTAATATCATAAAATTAAAAATCTATGACAGCAAAATCATTTTATCTAGTCGTCCCTCAAGAACTCGACTTACAACCAGCAAAAGGTATTGGATAACACCTTTGTTTCGTTAAAGTTGGAATCCACTCCTTGAATACTCCATTTTATCATAGTTCGAATAAGGCACAAAAGAAGCCGCATGGCTCTTTTGAAGTTGAATGCAGCCGCAGCGAGCATCACGTTGATGGCATCACCCAAGAGACCCTTGTAGAAGTTCCTCCCCAATCGATGATCTGCCTTGCAGTGCCCTATGACAGGCTCTATTCCTGCTCTCTTGCGGAAGAACATTTGTTTTTTCTTTTTCGTGTGTGGCGAGTCGCTTGCCTTGGGAACGCCGGGTATCATGATGTTCGTCTCTCCGCACGTTTCCTGCCCGCGATACCCTCTGTCCCCAGCGAGTCTTTTGATTTTCCTGCCATAGACCCTGCCGACCTGCTCCATTGCCTTGTCTATCGTATGACCGTCGTATTCATTGCGGAAAGATAATGCACCGACAATGAGACCATTCCACAGTCTGACAAGGGAGACTTTATTGCCGAACTCGTATTTCTTGTGGTCCTTCCCCTTGCTGATGCACAACACGTCCGGCTCATGAAGGGAGTAGATCTTGTGACCGTCCATTCTCTCGCCGTTAACAAACTTCATGCAGACCTCAATACGTTCTTGGTAAGAGTTCTCAGGGGGCAAATTCCGAACCAGCTCGCGCAACAGCCTTCCGGCGATGGTGCGCATCCGACGGTCGGCTTTCCTTACCTTGGCTGAACTGTTCTTCCTGCCACGGAAACGCTGCACAAGCTTAAGTCTCTTGATTTCCCCGGCATAGCTTTGGCGCACCTTGAGATGCTCTGCATGAGCCACGTCGCGGCAGAAACCGATGATTTTATTCAGGAGTTTCGAATCCGTGGGGAACGTGACGTTCTTCTCCTGCACGGTTGAGTCGATAAAGGCTGTCTGCTCGGTGTCGGACTTGCGTCCACGACCGTCCTTGCCGTCATTTCTGTTTTCATTCTCTTTCCGCTTGTCGTCAAGCAGCAGGTTGACCCGGATGCTCTCCTTGAGAATCAACTCCATGCCCGCCTCGCCAATGCGATGGCGGAACTCCACGAGTTCCGTCGGTACGCAAGGCTTGGCGATGGTGAAGGATTCCATTCCGCAAAAATACTGGTAGTAGGCGTTCTCCGAGAACTGTTCCACGACGCTCTCGTCCGAGACGTTGCGAATATGCTTCAGCACTATAAGACCGACCATCAGGCGGATAGGCTTGGCCATGCGTCCGTTGTCCTTACAGTACAAGGGGGCAAAGGAACGCTCAAAGGTTTCCCAATTTATCAGATTGGCAAGTTTGTACATTGGATGGGTGGGATTGAGCATGGATGCCAAGTCCCAAAACATTGATACCTGATGGGTGTTGGATGGAGATTTATACATTGTTGATTTGCAAGATTTTACCATGCAAAGATACAAAAACTTGTAGATATATACAAATAATAGAAAGGCTATTTTATTGATAATCAATAGGTTATTTACTTTTCAAGGGACGACTAT
>NZ_LR027821.1:118850-140610 GCF_900607215.1 Prevotella rectalis | reverse complement strand
GATTTATACATTGTTGATTTGCAAGATTTTACCATGCAAAGATACAAAAACTTGTAGATATATACAAATAATAGAAAGGCTATTTTATTGATAATCAATAGGTTATTTACTTTTCAAGGGACGACTATCTAAGGCCGCAATGCCACAGGGTGAGAGTATCGACAGAACACTTGTTGGCAGCCGTAAGCAGTAGCAAAGGCAACACCGGAGACGGTGGCGATGACGAGTTGGCAAAGCCAATCGAATTGGAGAACGATTCTTTCGATGAAGAGAGAATCAAGTGGTAATCAACTAAGTTTCTAATCCCAAAAACCGACAACAAAATGAGAAAACAATATGTTTTAGGGCTTCTCGGCGGAGCCTTGATGCTGCTCGGAATCACTGCCTGCAGCGATAAAGACGATTTTCAAGGAGACAAGACGGCCAACGCACAACACGTGTACCGGCTGTGCGTGTCAGTGAACAACAACGAAGACGCAACCACCAACCACCGCAAGGTACTCGCGCTAAACGACCAAAACGTGATGACATCGAAATGGAAAGTGGGCGACCGAATGCTCGCCTTCAATTGCGGCGACGGCGATGAGGGTTCGTTGGCAAATTACAGCAACGTGGAAGCCGAGAAAGGCAACACACAAGCCTCTACTTTCAACGGCACCATCCAAAGCTCAACCGAGCTGTCGCCAAACGGCGACATCGCTTTCTTCTATCCCGCAAGCTCCAACTACGCCGTAAACAACGTAGTGGCTGCGGTAAAGACCAGCGAGACGGTGAAGGATGACAACAACAACTCCGTCACCATTGAGTATTACCTCGGGGCAGATAAAGTAAAGAAGCAAATCCTGCTCAACCTCAGCAAACAGGACGGACAGTTGGCGACCATCGATGCCAACTACGACTACAACTGGGGAAAAACAAAACCAACCGAAGTGAACCACGACGGAATGGTGAAAGCCAACGTGCAGCTCAAACGCCTCGTGTCGTTCTGGGGACTGAAGTTCAAGGACACGAAAGGACAGTACATCACCAACATCAAGAAACTGCTCATCAACGGCGTGAAATCGACCGGGGTGCTGGACCTCACCAACGGAGAATTCATCGGTGGCGAACAGGACAAGGACTACGCCATCGACGTGGAAGGCAACAAAGCATCGGCAATCAACATGGAGAAAGGATTTGTCTGGGTGGCACTCTTCCCGGAAGTGAGCCAAGACATCACCATCACGCTGATTACAACCGATGGCTTCATCTACACGAAGGATGTGCACAAAACGTTTGCTTCCAACATGACCTATCGCTCCACCATCACCAACATGAAGATGCCAAAGGCAGAACCTTACGTGGAAGTGGCAGGCACGAAGTGGGCAACGGGTAACTTCATCCATTACACCGATGGCACGGAAGACTACTGGGGCATCGCGCCCGCACAGTGGTGGATCAGCAACTATGCCGACAAACCAACGATAGCGGACTATGTGAATGGAAAGACAGAAGTGAAGTGCGATGAGGGACTCATCGGCTCACAGAACTGGTACATCGGAAATTACAACGGTCAGTTCAGTGCGGATCCCAATGACTTCGACCTCTTCCGATGGGGCGACATCAGCGACGTAACCGACTTCCCGAGTAAAAAATACCTTGCCACACCGCCTGCCAAAGACGGATACGACATCTCCATGAAATTCTACGAAAACAACAGGCCCACCACCGACAGGTCAAAAGTAACGAAAGGGGACATCGTGTATTTCTATACAACCAATCCCGATGAACCATACAATTACCAGTATCGTTATCCAAAGGAGGAAGAATTGCAAAACTTGATGAATAATTCCAAAACCATCATTCCGGCATTCTGCTACACCGACAAGGGAAACAAGATTTATGGTGCTTACTTCTCCGATGCCGCAACCGGCGGAATCACGGGCTCCAGAGCCTTGGTAAGTTTCCCCACCGGAAAGAACAATTTATGGAAGTTTGAGGACGTAACCGGATTTGTGCTTGCCAACAAGGGCTTGTTCCTCCCGATGGCAGGATTACTCTATGCGGGTACGGCAGACAACAAGGTTCAGTACCGCCTCGTGTTGAAGGATTCGCAGGCAAGAGGACAATACTGGTCTTCCAGACAAAGCGCACTTAGTGGCAGGGGCATGGCCTTTGGAACGAATATGTGGACTTATGGTATCGCGGCAAAAGCTCAAGGCAACTGCCTTCGCCCCGTATATGTAAGCGGTGACGAAACAAAACCCTTGGATGCCGCGAAATACAACATGTTCCGCAGCATCCTGAACGCCGACGGAACGCGCAGGTTCTAATCGCAACGGAACGAAGCAAGACGACATTTCCATTGTCGCCGGTATAATGATGAGGGGGTGTGCCGAAATTGGCACACCCCCTCTCTCTTTCTGTCGTGTCCTTGCAGATTATTTCACCACGAATTTCTTTCCGCCACGAATGTAGATGCCACGTGGCAATGGCTTGGCAGAGTTCATGCGAACTCCGTTCAGATTGTAGATGGCAGCATCGCGAACCGTGTCGGAATCGGTGTCGATGTTGTCTATTCCGGCACTCTCCAACGACTCATAGAGCATGGGATAGAGGTTGCCTGCCGACGGACTGCCGTAGTTGCCAAAGGAGTGATACTTGGGCGAATATTGAATGACGTTGCCCGAGTCGGCAGCTTTCATCGTGAATGTGGCGTCCCCATTTTCTGTGATGAGCCATGTGTCAGCCTTCTCCGGGTCGTTGGTCGGTGTGAAGGTGGAGAAGGCCTTATCCTGATAATAATACCGTCCCAAAGCATCCTTCATTCTGAAGCCTCCGTTGGCAGCTTCCAAGGTGTAGATGAGTTCGTTGCCCCCGGAGATTTCTATCACGTTGTCTTTTTCGGTTACGTTGGCAACCTGGAGATAGCCATAGCCCTTGGCGGAAGCATCAACAGGCTTGGCAGCCTTCAGTTTCCCGGCTTCGTTCACTACGAGCAGATATTTCCGTTTGTCCGTCGGAAGCGTCGTTATCTTCTTGAAGTGTTGCAGTTCGCCGGCGGTAGTGATGGTGTAAACGGCTGTTGCCACCTTGCTTACGTCTGTTCCCAACACAGCCACAGCCTTCAGCGTGGTGGTCGTCTCGATGTCGATGGGGAGGGTGTAAGGCGTGCTCTCTGCCGTTGGTTGGGTGCCGTCGGTGGTGTAATAAATCTTTGCCCCTTCCGTTGCGCAAGCAATGGTTACGTTGATGGGAGTCATGTAGGAGCCTTCCGCCGGGTTGAAGATGGGTGTCTCCACCTTCGGAGCCGTTTGGTTGCCGTAGCGATGGTCGTTGTCGGCAGTGGTGATGGAGGTGTAAGGGTCGAATGACACGTCCATGCTGTCGCCCCACACGTATTCTGCCAAATAAGGATAGTCGATGTAGAGGTTTCGGTTGCCCTGAATGGCAGCCACGGCGTTGTTGCGTTCAATCTCTATGTCGCTCACGGGGTCGTTCTTAATCCATTCGGTGTAGATGGTGTAAGCCCATTGGCGAAGTGTCGGCCACGAGTTGTTTTCCAACTCCTGCAAGCCCTGTGTGCCCTGCCACGTCAGGTTCTGATAGGCAGTTGCCATATACATATAGGTTCGGCTGAAATCGCCTTTGTAGGTGTCCGATGGTTCAAACATCTTGATGAGTTTTCCGTTCGGACCGGGTCCCATGCCCACTTTCTCGCTGCCGTCGGATGCCGATGAACCCGAGGTAACGATGCCCATGGGATAGTTGCTCTTGCTGCTGTTTGCCTTTGCGTCGGAGGGATAGAGGTGGTGCAAGTCTTTGTAGGCATCGTTTTTTGTTTTCCCCCACCAGCTCTTGGGGAACGAGTGTTCGATGTTCATTCCCTGAATGGAATTGCCGTTGTCGCCCGAGAAATAGAATTTCACGTCGCTGTATCGGTTTCTACATTCCATGGTGTTTCCGATGCGGTCGGTGCGGTAGAAGCCCCACCACGTGCTGCGGTTTCCGCTGCCATACCTGAGCGTTTTGGGACTCTTGATGATGTTGAAGATGGCAGTTTTCAATTCCGCTTTCTTCAGACCTTTCAGCGATTGGGCATACTCCGCCAGTGCTTGGCGGTCGATGGCTTGTGCCGCGAGGCTCGTTCCGAGCAGCAGCAGGGTCATTGTTGTGTTGAGTAAGTTTCTTTTCATCTGATTTATTTGTGTAATTGTTTTGGATTTCTCTTGTCGGGTAGCTTTGCAAAGATAATCATTCCATTTTATTTTCACAAGTTGCGGTGAGACAAATTGTGGCATTTTCATCATTTTGTAATTTTGCGACATGGGGCGCAAAGTTACCTTCCCCGGTCAATCCGAAAGACTTTTCCGACAAACAAACGGAAAAGATTGTGGCAAATAATTTTGAGTATTTCTGCTTATTCCGACTCGAAACGGTCGAGTTGCCGTGCCATCTCTTCTCTGCCGAAGCGGATGAGGTCTGCACCTTTGTCGAAGTCGAAGAGTCCGAAGCGGTTCATGGGCAGTTCCACACAGATGTCGGGAGGCGTGATGCCGAGTGCGAGTCGGGTGTTGGTTTGCAACATAAGGTTGGTAACGCGCATTGCCATGTTCATGTAGTTTTCGGAGAATTGCCATTTGGGCAGCGGAATGGCCTTGCGCAGTCCGGCAAGGAAGCCGTTGTCCGTCTTGTTCGGCTTTGCGTAGGCGGTGTGGGGCTCGTTGTCGGAACCGTTCAGATTGACAGCCACGAGCAAGTCGCCCTCTGTTCGCTGCACGCGGTCGAGCGGCAGGATGTTGTGCACGCTGCCATCCACATACGTACTGTCGCCCTCGTGGATGGGACTGAAGAAGCAGGGAATGGAGATGGAAGCCCGAATGGCGGTGAGCAACGAGCCGGTGGTGAAGACTTTTTCCCTGCCACTGATGAGGTCGGAGGCACAACAGCAGAAAGGGAGTGGCAAATTTTCGATTCTGACATCGCTCGTGAAGTCGTGAAGGAACTCTACAAGTCGGTTGCCCGTTGCCAAATGGTCGAGTCCGGGTTTGATGTCCATCAGACCGATGATTTGCTTTCGGTTCAAGTTCAGGATTCGCTGTTTCAGTTCGTTGAGTTTCCCATTGGCAAAGATGCCGCCGACGAGTGCGCCGATGGAGGTTCCGGCGATGGAGGTAATGACATAGCCACGCTCTTGCAGCACTTCGATGGCACCAATGTGGAAATAGCCGCGCGCACCACCGCCCGACAACACCAATGCCACTCGTTTGCGGTGTTCGGGTGGTTTTCCGGAAAGGCGTTGTCTTATGATTTCTATGATTCTCATGCTTCTCGCGTTTTGCCGTCGGGACGTCAGAGCAGCAACATGCCGATTTGGAACACGACGGCACTCACCACCCATGCCAATGCCGTGGTGTAGGCGGCGGCAAAGAGTGCCCATTTCCAACTCCCCGTTTCGCTCCTGATGGCGGCGATGGTGGCAACACATGGAAAATACAAGAGGACAAAGAGCAGGAACGCATAGGCGGTGAGCTTTGCCACTGGTTCGGCTTCCTCCGGGCTGATGTTGTGGAGCTTTGCCACGTTGGCGGTCATCTGTCTTCTCAGCAATTCGTATTTTCCGTTCCCGGCATCGAGGTCGCTCTCGCCGAAGCTGTCGTCGTCGGTATAGAGCACGCCCATGGTGGAAGCCACTATCTCCTTTGCTCCCACTCCGGAGATAAGCCCCACGTCGAGTTTCCAGTCGAAGCCCTGTGCGGCGAACAGTGGTTCCACTGCTTTCCCCAGTCGTCCTATGTAGCTTTGCTCCTGTCGTTCGCGCTTGTCGGCGTTGGGATTGTCGGGCAAGGGGAAGTAGCCCAATGCCCAGACGATGACGGATGCGGCGAGGATGATGCCTCCCATCTTTTTCAGATATTGCTTTCCTTTCTCCCACGTGTGGCGTCCGATGGCTTTCCATGTTGGGAATCGGTAGGGAGGCAGTTCCATGACGAACGGTGTGTCCTCGCCCTTGAAGACGAATTTTGAGAATATCCGGCTTGCCACCACTGCCATTCCCACGCCCACGACATAGAGCGACAGCATGACGGGGGCTTGGTAGGGTGTGGGGAAGAATATGCCCGTTATCATGATGTAGATGGGCAGTCGCGCCGAGCAACTCATCAAGGGCAAGATGAGCATGGTGATGAGTCGGCTTCGCCGGCTCTCGATGGTTCGCGTTGCCATGATTGCCGGCACGTTGCAGCCAAAGCCCATGATGAGAGGTATGAACGATTTGCCGTGCAATCCCATTTTGTGCATGAGCTTATCGGTGATGAACGCCGCTCGCGCCATGTAGCCACAGTCCTCCATGTAGGAGATGAAGAAATAGAGGATGAGGATTTGCGGCATGAAGACGATGACTGCCCCCACTCCGCCTATGATGCCTTCGGCAAGCATCGACTTAACGGGTCCGTCGGGCAGATGGTTCGTAATCAGTTCGCCAAGCCATCCCACTCCCGTTTCTATCCAGTCCATGGGATATTGTCCGAGTGTGAAGGTGGTGGTGAACATGACGTACAGGATGAGGAAGAAGATGGGAAATCCCAAGTATTTATGGGTCAGCACCTTGTCAATTCTGTGTGTGGTGAGGTAGGTGTCGTTCTTCTTTCCCGTGGTGTAGCCTGCTTCTGCCAATGCTCCGTTGATGAATCCGTACTTGGCGTCCATGATGGCGGTCTCGCTGTCCTTTCCCGTTTCCTCTTTCACGCGTCGGGCGGCTTCGTCCCTGTGCCTGATGATTTCTCCGGCATCGGGGAATTGCGCCACGAGTTGTTCCGTCTCGCTGTCGTTTTCCAACAGTTTGATGGCAAGATAGCGTGTGGAATATTTCTGTCGGATGTCCAATTCGCGCTTCAGGTGTTCCTGAATGTCGGCTATTCCGTGTTCTATCTCGTGTCCGTGGTTGATGTGCAGATGTCGGAACGCGGGGAAGTCGCCTTTTCGTCCCTCATAGTTTTGTATGACGACGTGGAAGAGTTGCTTCACGCCGTCGCCGCTCCTGAACACCGTGGGCACCATGGGCACGCCGAACAGTTCGCCGATGCGTTTGTAGTCGATGTTGTCGCCTCGCTTTTGTGCTTCGTCATACATGTTCAGGGCGCACACCATAGGGATGTGCATATCGATGAGTTGTGTGGTGAGATAGAGGTTTCGCTCCAAGTTGGAGGCGTCGAGGATGTTGATGACGATGTCGGGGGTCTTCTCTGTGAGTTGTTTTCTCACGTAGAGTTCTTCGGGACTGTATGCCGACAGACTGTAAGTTCCGGGCAAATCGACGATTTCAAAGTGGTAATCTTCAAAATCGGCGTATCCGTATTTGGCATCCACGGTTACGCCGGAATAGTTGCCCACACGCTCGTGTGCGCCGGATATGAAATTGAAGAGCGATGTTTTTCCGCAATTGGGGTTGCCCACGAGTGCCACGTTGATGATGTGGCGTTTCTTGTTGGCGGCAATGGTCAGCCGGTCGGGCGTGAGTGGTTTTTCCGAAGGGTCGCCAAGCTCAGCCGCAAGGTTGGTTTGTGGGGCGGAGTGCTTGTCGGCGGCGGGTCGTTTCCCGGAGATTGCCACCACCTCAATCAGTTCCGATTCGCTGTGGCGCAGACTTACCTCGTAGCCCATGATTTTATATTTCACGGGGTCGTGCAAAGGCGCGTTCATCAGCACTGTTACTATTTTCCCATCGACGAACCCCATTTCCATGATTCGTTTCCTGAAACCTCCGTGTCCGGATATTTTCACGATGACACCGGTTTCGCCGGTTTTCAGTTCTGATAGTTTCATGCTTTTTTCCTTTTGTGCAAAGATACGAAGAAAAGAGTGATTGCGTGGCGGCTGCGCGCCAAAGTTCCTCAAAATACCTAATAGTGGGTATTCGTCTTGGGATTCCCGGGGTTCGACTGTCGGAAAAAGGGTGTCCGGGTCATTGTTTTTCGGTAGGCACATTCGTTTTTTCCCGGTGGCGTGGCGTGAGCTTCTTGTCGATGGCAGGCAAGTTGCAGGTCAATGCTTTGCGTGCGAAGTTCGGCGTTGCTTGAGACGGTCGTAAAATTCCTGTAGTGCGGGCTTGCTCATACCTTTTCTGACGAGCCGGTCGAGGTCGCGTTTGGCTTGGTCGCGTTTGTCCTGTAGCAGATAGACGTCGATGCGTTGCAGCACGTATTCGTTATTTTCGGGATCGCGAAGGATGGCTTGCGTGAAATCGTATTCCGCCAAGAGATACATCTTCCGTTCGGCCTCGATGCCTGCCCGCGCCGCGTATGCCACGGCATTGTCGGGATATTGCTCCACCAGTCGGTTGATGCCGTCGAGTGCCTCCGTGTAGTGTTGGTCTTTTTGGTTGAGCAACGCGAGTCCGAGTTGTGCCTCGAAGTTTCCCGGAGCCTGTCGCAAGAGGTTGTGATAGTCCTGCCGTGCGAAGTTGTACCTGCCCAATCGTTCATTTACATACGCCCGATAGAAGAGTGCGGAGACGTTGTCGGGGTCTTTTCTCAGCACTTGGTCGTAATCGTTTTTCGCGCTTTCCCATTGTTCCAGCAACACTTTCCATCCGGCGCACTGCAGCCTCAGGTCGATATTGTCGGGGGCTTGGTCGAGCTGTTCCTGCAACATGCGCAGCGAGTCGCGCCTTGCATGGTTCTGCGCTCCGGCGGAGATACTTGCCGAGAGCAGCATGAGGATAATCCAATGTTTCATGGGCATGAGGTTGAATGTTGATGATGAGCTTGCGGCAGATGTCGGTCAATAGGACTCTTCCTCGGCGGGGAAGCTGCTTTCCCTGACGCAGCGTATGTAGGCTTCCACTCCTTCGGTCATGCACTGTGCCACGTCGGCAAACCGTCTGAGGAACTTCGGTTTGAAGCCCCGGGTCATTCCCAGCGCATCGGCAGAGACAAGCACTTGTCCGTCGGTGGCATTGCCTGCTCCGATGCCGATGGTTGCCGCCTTGACGGTTCTCGTTACCTCCGCGGCGAGCTTTGCGGGCACTTTCTCCAGCACGATGCAGAATGTTCCGGCGGCATCGAGTGCCTTCGCGTCTGCCATCAGTTTACGTGCTTCTGCTTCCTCCCCGGCACGCAGTCCGTAGCCGCCAAACTTATGAATGCTCTGCGGGGTCAGTCCCAAATGTCCCACAACGGGCACGCCGGCTTGCACGATGCCGCGAATGGTGTCGGCAATTTCTTCGCCTCCCTCGAGTTTCACGGCATCCACGCCACTCTCTTTCACGATGCGGATGGCATTGCGCACGCCCTCTTCGCGGCTCACCTGATAGCTGCCGAAGGGCATGTCGCACACCACAAGGGCATGTTCGCAGGCGCGTGCCACGGCTTTAGCGTGATAAATCATCTCGTCCATGGTGATGGGCAGCGTGTCATCGTTGCCACAAACCACATTGGAGGCGGAATCGCCGATGAGGATGCTGTCAATCCCGGCTGAATCGATGATACGCGCCGTGGTGAAGTCGTAAGCCGTCATTTGGGCAATCTTCTCGCCGGCGTGTTTCATTTTGAGAAAGGTGTTTGCCGTAATCTTCTTCTTGTCAGTAGTTAAATATCCCATTTTTATTTGTTCTAACGTCTCCGGGAACAGGTTTCCCCCGGATTTTTTTCTTGTTTTTCCTATTCTTTTTTTGTTTTTTCCGTGGCAGAGAGCAATTCCGTGAAATCGGCTATCACCTCCGGGGTGTAATCCCTCAGCCGTTCTGCCGGAAGGGTGGTGGCAAGGGCAATGAGACGCGCCCCGGAAGCCAAACCGGAACGCAATCCGTTGATGCTGTCTTCAAAGACAATACATTCGGAAGGGTGCACGCCAAAGTGGGCGGCTGCCCGCAGATAACAGTCGGGCGAGGGCTTGCTCTCGCTGAAGTCCTCGGAGGTGAACACACGGTCGAAGCTTTTGCAGAAATCGGGGTGCCGCCTGTAAACGCTTTTCATCTTGGCTTGGTTTGAACTCGTTACCACCGCCGTGGCGATGCCTTCTTTCCGAATGTGCGCCAGATAGTCCTCAAAGCCGTCAATGTAGGGAAATTCCATGTTTGCTTCGAAGGTGTTGAGCCGGGCAGTGATGGTTTTCCGCGCTGCAACATCGCCGGCAAAATACAGGTCGTAAACCTGTTGCAGCGTCATTCCCTTTATCTTGTGCTCGAAATTCTCTATCTCGGGATGGAAGGTTCTGCCCACCTCGCCCCAAAACACGGTGTATTGTGGCTCGGTATGGAACACCACCCCGTCCAAATCGAATAAACAGGCTTTTGTCATTTTGTTTTTGTTTGTCATCGGCATGCAAAGTTACGAAAGTTTTTCGTAACTTTGCCACCAATCTATGATGGTTAAGAAATTTTACATCGCTTTCGCAATCCTGATTGCCTCGCTTTCCTTCGTGGGATGTGCCAAGAAGCAAGTCGCTCCCAAGCAGATGACGCTGCCCGTGGCGCACGCCGTGGCTGACTCGGTGGTGAGGTTCCGAAGCGACAAGGTGTGCCACATTCACGTGGATTTCACCTATTTGAAAGGAAGTCGCTATGCGGCGGTGAACGATTCGCTGTTGCGCATGGGCACGTTGCAACCCAACTACTTCGCCATCCGGTACGAGAAATTGGAACCGATAAGCGCAGTTCGCTATCTCGTGGAGCGGTATGCGAAGGAATATTCCGAAATTGCGCAGTGGCTTCACGACCGGGAACGCGCCAGAAGCCAACTGAACTGGGAACTCAGCATCGACACGAAAATCATGCCCGGAAAGGGGAAAAACCTCGTCTATCTGTCGCACATATTAATAAAGACGGGAGAAACGACATCGGAATACAGTCTGGCACACAATTTCGACCCCGACACGGGCAGGGAAATTCGCCTCGACGACGCTTTCGACAAGGAGGAGCAAGCAGAGCTTACCACCGAAATCATCAGGCAACTTGCCGACAGGCTCGGACTCGATGAGGACGACACCAAAGGCATTCGCAAAGCGGGCTACTTCGTGGGCATAGATGCCTATCCGTCCGAGAACTTCATCTTGCATGACGATTCCGTAACGTTTATTTATACACCGGGAGAAATCAATCCGAAGGAGGTGCGCCTCACTCTGAAGAAATAAGAAAGACAGCAACGACAATGACAGACATCATAACCAAGTATTTCTCTCATCTCACCGAAAGACAAATCCGACAGTTCCACGCTCTCGACCACTTGTATCGCGACTGGAACGAAAAGATAAACGTCATATCGAGAAAGGACATCGACAATCTTTACGAACACCACGTGCTCCACTCGCTTGCCATCGCCAAACTCATCGGCTTCAAGGACGACACCAATGTGCTCGACTTCGGCACCGGGGGCGGCTTTCCGGGCATACCGCTCGCCATACTCTTCCCCAACGCCAACTTCAAGCTCATTGATGGGACGGGAAAGAAAATCAGGGTGGCAACGGAAGTGGCAAATGCCATCGGACTGGAGAACGTCAGGGCGCAACACTTGAGGGGAGAAGAGGAGAAAGAGAAGTTCGACTTCGTTGTTTCGCGTGCGGTCATGCCCCTGCCCGACCTGATGAAAATCGTGCGCAAAAACATCGCAAGCAACTGTAGAAACGCGCTTCCCAATGGGGTGCTGGCACTCAAGGGAGGCAACCTGAGCCAAGAGCTCGCCCCCTTCGGAAAGGTGGCAATGACAGAACTGCTCTCGCAATGGTTCGAGGAGGAATGGTTCGCCACAAAACAGCTCATCTACGTTCCTGCATAACACGAAAAAAAACAAGCAACATGATAAAGGTAGAAAGATTTGTGTGCAATATGCTACAGGAGAATTGTTACCTCCTGTGGGACGACACAAGGGAATGTGTCATCATAGATTGCGGTGCCTTCTATCCAGAAGAACGAAAGGCAATCGCCCGTTTCATAGCCGATAACCGGCTGCAACCCATGCGCATAATCGGCACTCACGCCCACTTGGACCATCAGTTCGGAAGTGGGGCAATGGCAGCAAAATACGGACTGCCGGTGGAATGTTCGCCATGGGACGCACCACTCATGGAGGGACTCGACAAACAGGCAAAGCAACTTTTCAACATGAATTTGGACTTCCCACTGCCGGAGAAAATCAAATACTACGAGGAAGGAACGACCATCCGATTCGGAAACCACCAACTCGAAATCATGGAGACACCGGGACACACTCCCGGCTCGGTAACGCTCTATTGCAGGGAGGAAGGCATCGCCTTCACCGGAGACACTCTCTTCAAAGGCAGCGTGGGACGAACCGACTTCCCCGGAGGAAACCGCTTCCGGATGATTAACAGCCTCAGAGAACTGTCGCAGCTGCCCGACGAAACCAAAATCTGCACCGGACACGGAGAAACAACAACCATTGGGTACGAACTGGCACACAACCCCTTCATGGACCGATGAGATGAAACAACAAAAACCACAATCCGAAAAAATCATACTCGGCATCGACCCCGGAACCAACATCATGGGCTACGGCGTGTTGCGAATAAAGGGAAACAAAGCCGAATTGGTGGTGATGGGAGTGGTGGACATGAGAAAGGAGAACGACACCTACTTGAAGTTGGGAAAAATCTTCGACCGCGTAACGGGCATCATTCGGGAATTCCTGCCCGACGAGATGGCCATCGAGGCACCCTTCTTCGGAAAAAACATACAATCCATGCTCAAACTCGGAAGGGCACAGGGGGTCGCCATAGCGGCAGCCATACGTTCGGACGTACCCATACACGAATATGCACCACTGAAGATAAAAATGGCCATCACGGGCAACGGAGCAGCACCCAAAGAACAGGTGGCTGCCATGTTGCAACGGCTGCTCCACCTGCGCGACGACCAAATGCCACACTTCATGGATGCCACCGATGCACTCGCGGCGGCATACTGCCACTTCCTGCAAATGAGCCGACCCGAAAACGACGCACCACACATGAAATCGTGGAAAGAATTTGTGAAAAAAAACAGCTCCAGAATAACAAAATAAAAACTAAGGCGTTTTAAACAACAAGAAGCGAAAAACGTCAGATAAACAATAAAACGAAAGAAAATGAGAAAAATAGCACTCACCATCGCGCTCACGCTCGTTGCACTGACGGGCATCAAAGCGCAAAACCGCGTCTATCAGCAAATTTATCGCAGTGCCTATAAGGTGGCAACCAACAAACAGGAAGACACCGAGGCAAGAAAGGTGGCATCGTTCAAGGTGGACGCCATCTCCTATCTGCAAACCAAAACACTCATCGCGCTATCCACTCAAGACGACAAAGCACTGACCGCAGAGGAAGTGAAACACCTCAACAGCCGGCTCGATTCCATGGCATATTATATGTACAGCTTCGTAAATCTCTTCACCAAGGAATATACCAAGGCTGCCGACGAAAAAGAAAAAAGCAGGGTGATAAAAATCTTCCGCAACGCCAGCATCAACCATCCGCTCTACAACGACAACGATAAGGAATTGGTGCACGCCTACTACAATCGCAACGACTACCCCACGCAGTTCTCGCTCGACACCAATTGGATCGACGCCCTTGAGGAAGTGAAAAAGAAACTCTGAGACCGATAGGCAATGAGGGGGCTGCATTTCCCTCGTTTCCATCGGCAGACAGGCGATGGGCAACACGGGGAAGAACTTAAAATATCTTCACGTCGGCAATGACGTAAGCCCCCACACTGTCGTTGAGCCGCCTGACCAATTGCGAACGCATCATGGAGAGGTCTTGCCGCAAGGCGGGGTTGGTAATCTTCACGCAGAGAGTTTGGTTGCGAATGTACTTCTCACCCGTGTAGCGGCTGACGGTGGGTCCGGCAACGGTGTCCCACGCGTCCACCAGTCTTTTTTGCAACAGTGGCGTTTCCAGTCCGCCTTCGCGCAATGTCTTTCCCAACACATCGGCAAGGGAGTGTACCTTTCGTTTAAACATCTGCCTTGTCCCTTTCTTTTATCTCCCCATCGTCCACGCCGAAGAGCTTGAAGTTGAAATCGCTGTCGCGCAAAATCTTATCGAGATGGTCGCGATTGGTGTCGGTGATGAGAATTTGACCGAAGTCGTTGCCCGAGACGAGTTTCACGATTTGTTCCACCCGGAAAGCGTCGAGCTTGTCGAAGATGTCGTCCAAGAGCAGCAGTGGCGTTCTGTTGCCCGAAGCCTGTTTCAGAAAGTGGAACTGTGCCAGTTTCAACGCCAGCACGTAAGTCTTGTTTTGTCCCTGACTGCCTACTTGCTTCATGGTGTATCCGCCGAGTGTCATGAGCAGATTGTCCTTGTGAATGCCGTGAAGCGAAAAGCCCATGATGCGGTCTTTCGCCCTGTCGCGCCGAATGACGTCGAGCAAGTCGCCCCGCTGTCCGTGCGACACATATTCCAATGCCACCCGCTCGCGTTCGCCTGCCACTTTTTGATAGATGGATTGGAACACCGGTTCGAGTTCTTCGGTGAAGGTCTTTCGCTTTTGATAGATTTGTGTGCCATAGTCTGCCATCTGCATCTCCAGCAGTTCCATGAGTGTGCCGTCTGGTTCGTCCTCTTGTTTGAGCAGTTTGTTGCGCTGCAGCAATGCTTTGTTGTAAAGCGTGAGCAGTTCCATGTATCGGCGGTCGTATTGTGCGATGACGGTGTCCATGAATCTTCGTCTTTCCTCGCTTCCGCCTTCAATCAGCGCACTGTCTGCCGGCGATATGAACGTCAGCGGGATAAGCCCGATGTGTTCCGAGAGTCTTTTGTATTCTTTCTTGTCGCGTTTGAAGTGTTTTTTCGTTCCGCGTTTCATGCCGCAATACACCTGTCGGGTTTCGCCCTCATCGGTGAGGTAGGTGCCTTCCAGCACGAAGAAGTCGTTTTCGTGTCGCATCACCTCCGAGTCCTTCGGCGTGAACGCGCTGCGACAGAACGAGAGGTAGTAAACGGCATCGAGCAGATTGGTCTTCCCCACTCCGTTGTGTCCGATGAAGCAATTGAGCTTTGGCGACAGTTCGAGTGTTGCCGTGCGTATGTTCTTATAGTTGATGATGGAGATTTTCTCTAATTGCATGATGATGGTATGTGTGTGGGCGGCGTGCAGGGTTCTGTCGCCGCGCTTCTTGAAATTTTGTCTCTGCAAAGATAGCAAATTCCGTTGAAACGGCAATATCGCCACGATTATTATTTCCGCCGGACTTGCACGGTCGGCAACGGTTTTTCAGAGACCGGCAACGCGGCCGGTTTGTTATTTTGTAAGTGATTTGGGCGTTCAAATAACAATTATTCATGATTTTGCGACATGAGACAATAAATGGAAATACCAAGTATTTTTTGTTTCTTTTGCAAAGTTTATCATGCAAACGGTTGAAGGTGTAAGTTTGTTAATAAATACTTAATTAATTGATAATCAATCTGTTTTTACTTACCTTTGTGCCCGCTAACATGAAACTAAGGCACGGTGGTAACTCTATTCTCACATAGGAACGTGTCGCGAAAACACTTCTTCGGAATGTGTTTTCAAGGTTTCGGAAATAATTAAATGATGAGAATTTTCAGAAGTACGATTATTGCAATTTTAATGATTTTCATTCCACAATTTGTGGAAGCGGCAGACACCGAAGCAGCCAACAGTGGTTTTAATTGGACGCCGGTGTTGAATGCCATCATCCAAGTGGAGAGCAAGGGTAACGCGAGAGCGGTGAATGGTCCGCACGTTGGGATTTTACAGATTTCCCCTATTTTGGTGAGCGAGTGCAACCGAATTTTGCGAAAGCGAGGAAAGAAAAAGCGTTTTTCGCTTTCCGACCGCTTCAGCCCCTCCAAGTCGCGTGAGATGTTTTTACTGATACAGTCGGTTTACAATCCGGGCAACAACGTGGAACGAGCCATCCGCCTTTGGAATGGGGGCGTGCGTTACAGCATCAGGAAAACACAGGGCTATTTCAACAAAGTAATGAGTTTTTTGTAAAAACACGGATAAAGAGGCAGGTTTGCCTCTTTTTTTTATGGTCATCCCAAAACGGTGTCTTAAATTTTCTTCATTCATCTCCCCAAAGCTTGGCTTTTGCAATTTAAAAGCTTAGCTTTTGCAATGCAAAAGGTCATGAATTGGAGAACAAAAGCCAAGCTTTTAAATCGCAATTAATATTATCCTGATTATCAACAAGTTGCGAGGCGTGTTGCGAACGCGGTTTTTGTAATGTTATTTCATGTTGCCGGTCGGGTCGAATGTGCCCCGTCAGGCGGCAATGAACTTCAGAGTGCCGCAAAATAGGCTTGAAGCTCTTGTTCGGCGGAACCGGAAATGCAGAGCAGGTCTTTCACGATGCTGCCTTTCTCCATGAGCAGCACGCGGTCGGATATTTCGGATATGAAGTTCAGGTTATGACTGGAAATGAGCACGGTGGCGCCCAGCTCCTTGTTCATCTGCCGGATGAGCCGTGCGGTAACGATTTGTGAAGAGGGGTCGAGATAGTTGAACGGTTCGTCGAGGATGAGCACCTTCGGACGGATGAGCATCGCCCCGATGATTCCTATCTTCTGACGGTTGCCCTCCGAGAAGTCGCGGATGTATTTCCCCGTTCCCAAAATTTCGTTGCGCATCAGCGGGGCGAACGCCTCCAGCCGGTGTTTGAGCGCATCGGGGTCGATGGCATACACCTCGCCAATGAAGTCGAAGAACTCGTCGGGCGTATAGAAATCAATGAGAAACCGCTTGTCGATGTAAGAACCCGTGTAGGTCTTCCACGTGTCGTCCCCGCTCACGAGCATTCCGCCGGAGAGCACGCGTCCGCCGTCGGCTTTTATCAGGTCGAGGATGAGCCGCATGAGGGTGGTCTTGCCTGCCCCGTTGTTCCCCACGAGTCCCACGAGCTGTCCGGAACGAAGGGTGAGCCGGGGAATGTCGATGACCGTTTGGTTGCCGTAGGTCTTTCGCAGATTTTCCATGATGATGTCCATTTCCGAGATAATGTTTTTTTTAAGGGGAATCATTCCCGATAACGTTCAAAATATTTGTGGCGATGACACTCGTAGCGGTGCGCCATCCGCCGGATGAAAGGTCGGTGGAGCGCCAACCCAAGCAGTCCGCTGACATTGAAAAACAAGTAAACCCGTTGTTCGGTGAGGAAGAACGGGGGCAACAGCGCGAACAGTATCACGCAGACCGCCAACGCAAACGACGACACGGAGAACGTTGCCCCCCGCATGTTCATGAACCCACTCTCGAAGAGACTGAGCCGTTTGTTGGTGAAGCAATAAGCCAGCAGCAACAGGTTGCACGCACCAATGCAGAACACAACACAGGAGAGCACGAAAAAAGGCGGAACATGATAGAGAAAACAGGCGGGCACCATGCAGAGCGCACCGGCAAGGGTGAGCGGCATGGCGAAATAGTATTTGCGCAGAAGCATTCTGCAAATGCCCACCGGCTTCGTCCACAACCCGTCAAAGAAGTTTCCCTCCACGGCAAAGGTAACCTGCAGATAAATCAAAGCAAGGCTCATGGTGGCAAGTGGCACAATGGCAAGCAATTGCGGATTGCCGGAAGAGGAGTAATCGGGGAGATAGAGATAGGCTTGCAACACGATCAAGAAGGGCAGAACAAGTTGCGCACGCAACCGACCGGAACGACGGAACGCCCGAAACTCCATGGCATAGAGCGAGCGCACACTCGCGCCACCGACGTTGCCAACGCGCCGCCGCAACTCGTTGTAGCTCTTGAGCTTGCCTAAATATGCCATGACAAGACAGAGAGCAAGGACGCACAACGCAACGAAGAGGGGCAGATGCACATGCCACGGCAGCACAAGGGGATTGAAGCTCCAGACCAACACGAGGACGAACCAAAGCGGAAAAGCCAACACCACAGGCAACTTAAAGCTCCAACCATCCGCCTTGCGCAGAGTGGTAACGGCCAAACCATTGACAAGCGACACACCGAGGAAAACAAACCCACACAACAACGCCTGCACCGGCGGAAGAACCAAGAAGACTGCCACCGCGGCAGGCAACGCCCAGTTGAGATTCCAAAAATCCAAAACATTGGAAAAGAGGATGAAGCGATTCCACGCAGCCGAAGCGATGGGGCGCGTGTGGATGTAAGCATCGGGCAATGCCGTGTCGCGCTTAAAAAACAGCTTCACGAGGACATCGACGGGAAGAATGAGGGCTGCCGCCACGGGCACGACTTTCTGCCACGGCACACAAGTCTGCAACTCGCCAACAGTCAGTCCCGAATCGAGAAAAGTTGCCACGCCCAACAATGCGCCGACCACATAGACATACAATGCCATGAAGAACGCGCGCCAACGAAAGTTGCGTCGTTTCCGAATGAGCCACAGTCTGATGAGCAGTTTCAGCATATCATTATTTCTCCACGGGCAAAATCCCTCCTCCCCCCACCCTGCTGTTCTGCAAAGATAAGAAAAGGGGGGGCAGTTCCCCTATCCTGCAAAGGTAATAAAAGCGAACAAAAGAAACAAACCTTTCCCTTTGATTTTCCGTGTCACCGGGAAAAATTGCGAGTCTGCCGACATTAAAAGTCATCAGTTGGCATGGCTCTCTCCACTCCTTTGCCGTGAATATCCTGAACAATGGTATCAACATCAAGACCGTTGCCAGCTTATTAGGGCATAGTGGACTAAAACACACCGAGAAATATACTCGTGCGGTGGATAAATTGAAGTCAGAAGCGATAAATAGTTTGCCAGAATTGACTACTATATAAAATAATAATGTTATATTTGCAAAGGATTATTAAACTAAAAAATATGGAAGACTTTGAATTTTCAGACAATGAGGCGGAAGAGGTGATTAATATAGAATACGATATTACATCTTATCCTTCTGATTATACGTTAATGGGACTTGTTGAAATGTTTAAAAATGGAGACATTATGATTCCTGATTATCAGCGCGGTTATGTTTGGAATATAAAACAGGCATCATTACTCATTGAATCCTTTTTAATAGGGCTACCAGTCCCTCCTATTTTTTTATACATTGATGATGAGAACAAGAATTTGGTCATTGATGGTCAGCAGCGTTTATTAAGTATTGTTTATTTTTTTGAAGGATACTTTGGTAAAGAGAGTCTAACAGGGAAACGACAGGTTTTTAAATTGTCGGGACTAAATTCTAAAAACAAGTTTTATAATTGTACTTATAATGATTTGGACGATAAAGATAAAAGAAAACTTGCTTCTTCTGTACTGAGAGCTATTAATATAAGACAACTTTCACCTACGAAAGAAAATACATCTGTATACCACATTTTTGAACGACTAAATACAGGAGGAACCCCCCTTAAGCCACAAGAAATAAGGAATTGCGTATTTAGAAGTGACTTTTTAAATAAGTTGAAGGAACTAAATAAAAATCCATCATGGCGTAAAGTTATAAACAAGAAAGACTTTGTTAAAAATCAATCAGACATAGAGTTAATTTTAAGAGTTTATGGATTAGCTTACTATCTAAGTAGATATGAAAAACCGATGAAAGAGTTCCTCAATAAAGTAGCTAAAAGCAATATGAATGCATGTAAAAACATAGATAGCTTTGCTATTGCTTTCGAAAGAACAGCAGGCTATATTAATTCAGAGTTAAGAAGTAAGCCCTTTCATGTGCGCGGACCTTTTAATGTATCTTTGTTTGATTCTGTCTTTTGCAAGATTTTGTTGCATATAGATAATTTACCGGCAAATCTACCTCAGCGATATGAAGAGCTTCTTGTAGATCAAAAGTTCACGGATTTGACAACATTAGCTACAACTGATGAAAAAATCCTTAAGGAAAGATTTGAATATGTAGAAACCTTTTTGTTTAATGATGGCTTACACCGATAAGTTTCAACCTGCAGACGAGTTGATTAGTGAGATCAATACTTTAAAATCTCATATTTCGCCAGTAGCCTTACCTAAGTTTATTGGCGCAATCTCAGTAAGTGCTGTAACTTCATATGAACTTGCTATAAAGGAGATATTTATAGATTATGCTTCTAACAAACATCATTTATTTGGCAGTTTTATTCAAAATTATCTTTCTAGATTAAATGGAAGAATAGAGATATCTGATTTAAAAAAGGAAATCAAAAAATTCGATAATACTTTGGCTATAAATTTTGAAACAGAAATTACAGCAGTGGAACATGTTGAGCCATCTGTGAGATCCTGTTATCAAAACTTGATACAAGGTAGGCATTCGTATGTTCATGCAAATCGAATAAATCTCTCATATGATGAATGTATTTATGATTATGAACTTGGAAAGAAAATAATAAAAGCGTTGCATGTAGTTATGGTATAATTAGCATTATGACGATACAATAAATACAGACTCGTAAGGAAGACCAGACTTTTGATTGCAAAAGCATTCAAAATGATCCGAAAGCATTGGCTATTACCATTGTGGCGTTTGCTAATACTGACGGTGGTGATATCGCTATCGGTGTGTCTGACAAGACAAGGAAGATAGAAGGAGTTGATCAGTATACGGAAAAGTTGAATGAGTTGCTTCGTGTGCCCTTAGACTTTTGTAATCCTTCTGTGCCTATTACCACCGAGTTGTTACCATGCACGGATAAGGATGGGAACGAAAATCATATTTTATTGATGCATATTCCTGCAAGTTCTGAACTACATGCTAATCAGGCAGACGAAGCCTATATGCGTGTTGGCGATAAAAGTAGAAAGTTGTCTTTTGAAGAACGCATACAATTGATGTACGATAAGGGAGAGCGCTACTATGAGGATACGGCTGTGTATGGTGCTACGGTAGATGATATTGATATGACCGCTGTCGAAAGATATACAGAATTGATTGGTTATGCCAAGTCTGCCAATCAATATCTACATGAGAATAATGGCTTCATAACTACCAATGCAAAGGGAGAGGAGCAAGTAAGTGTGGCTTGCATTCTGTTGTTTGGTAAATATCCTCAAAAATTCTTTCCCCGTGGGCGTACTCGCTTTATCCGTTATAAAGGTACAGAAGAGAGAGTGGGTGCAGAAATGAACGTGATTAAGGACGTAACCTTTGAAGGAACCATACTTGATCAGGTGGAGGCCACGATAGCTTATCTTGAAACCCAAGTGGAGGAACATACTTTCCTAGGACAGCATGGGCAGTTTGTAACCAACAGAGATTACCCAAAGTTTGTGATACAAGAAATGGTAGTTAGTCGTCCCTCAAGAACTCGACTTACAACCAGCAAAAGGTATTGGATAACACCTTTGTTTCGTTAAAGTTGGAATCCACTCCTTGAATACTCCATTTTATCATAGTTCGAATAAGGCACAAAAGAAGCCGCATGGCTCTTTTGAAGTTGAATGCAGCCGCAGCGAGCATCACGTTGATGGCATCACCCAAGAGACCCTTGTAGAAGTTCCTCCCCAATCGATGATCTGCCTTGCAGTGCCCTATGACAGGCTCTATTCCTGCTCTCTTGCGGAAGAACATTTGTTTTTTCTTTTTCGTGTGTGGCGAGTCGCTTGCCTTGGGAACGCCGGGTATCATGATGTTCGTCTCTCCGCACGTCTCCTGCCCGCGATACCCTCTGTCCCCCGCGAGTCTTTTGATTTTCCTGCCATAGACCCTGCCGACCTGCTCCATTGCCTTGTCTATCGTATGACCGTCGTATTCATTGCGGAAAGATAATGCACCGACAATGAGACCATTCCACAGTCTGACAAGGGAGACTTTATTGCCGAACTCGTATTTCTTGTGGTCCTTCCCCTTGCTGATGCACAACACGTCCGGCTCATGAAGGGAGTAGATCTTGTGACCGTCC
>NZ_LR027821.1:117298-118749 GCF_900607215.1 Prevotella rectalis | reverse complement strand
GACAATGAGACCATTCCACAGTCTGACAAGGGAGACTTTATTGCCGAACTCGTATTTCTTGTGGTCCTTCCCCTTGCTGATGCACAACACGTCCGGCTCATGAAGGGAGTAGATCTTGTGACCGTCCCTTCTCTCGCCGTTAACGAACTTCATGCAGACCTCAATACGTTCTTGGTAAGAGTTCTCAAGGCTTGGCTATGCGTCCGTTGTCTTTACAATACAAGGGGGGCAAAGGAACGCTCAAAGGTTTCCCAATTTATCAGATTGGCAAGTTTATACATTGGATGGGTGGGATTGAGCATGGAGGTCAAGTCCCAAACATTGATACCTGATGGGTGTCGGATGGAGATTTATACATTGTTGATTTGCAAGATTTACCATATAAAGATACAAAAACTTGTAGATATACGCAAATTATAAAAGAGTTATTTTATTGATAATCAATAGGCTATTTACTTTTCAAGGGACGACTAGTTAGTTGCTTCATATTTTGATTCTACATCAAACCACAACCATTCATCGTTGAAAATATCCTTTAGCTTTGTTGCTTCATATTTTGATTCTACATCAAACCACAACAATGGCAGAAGATTATCCAGAAATTTGTCAGTTGCTTCATATTTTGATTCTACATCAAACCACAACGAGCCACTGTCGGGTTCTCTACAGCAGCGTGTTGCTTCATATTTTGATTCTACATCAAACCACAACCAAGTCCAAGTATCCTGTTACGCCTCACGAGTTGCTTCATATTTTGATTCTACATCAAACCACAACATCATTTTCAATCTGCTTTGACTATTCATAGTTGCTTCATATTTTGATTCTACATCAAACCACAACATCGTGCCGTCGTAGTTCATCACCTTATACGTTGCTTCATATTTTGATTCTACATCAAACCACAACCGAGGGCTGCATACTCTGTGGGGAGAACAAGTTGCTTCATATTTTGATTCTACATCAAACCACAACAATGATTACCACCGTTACCACAATCAGCGGTTGCTTCATATTTTGATTCTACATCAAACCACAACGCTATGGCGCAGCAAGAACGTGTCGGTGCGGTTGCTTCATATTTTGATTCTACATCAAACCACAACTTGTACTATTTAAAATATTGAATATAAACACATTATACAAATATTTTCATACAAGAAGTGGCTCGAATATATCAGCTTTATTGCAAATATACTAAAAAAACTCTAACTGGATAGGTGTTTCTGGATCTTTTTGTTTAATTTTACCCCACCGCAGAGTCAACCAGCAAGTGCAAAATTATAAAACGTATTTGAAGAATTCACACTTTGGAGTAGAAAAGTTTAATTTTTCTCTCGGTCTTTCGTTCAATTTCTTTTGTATCGACATAATTCTCTTGTCTGTGTAATGTTCAAACGAATCCTTTTTCGGTATATATTGTCTGATTAGTTTATTTGTATTCTCAATAG
>NZ_LR027821.1:116632-117290 GCF_900607215.1 Prevotella rectalis | reverse complement strand
AGTTTAATTTTTCTCTCGGTCTTTCGTTCAATTTCTTTTGTATCGACATAATTCTCTTGTCTGTGTAATGTTCAAACGAATCCTTTTTCGGTATATATTGTCTGATTAGTTTATTTGTATTCTCAATCGCTCCCTTTTGCCAAGAACAATATGGATCAGCGAAGTATACGGGCACGCCTAAGAACTTGGTAATGTCCTTATGTGCTGCAAATTCAGGTCCGTTGTCTGTTGTAATGGTCTTCAGACAGTCCTTGTATGGTGGCAGCAGTTTCCTAACTACCTTTGCCAGAGGCTTTGACTGCTTTCCAAATGGCAGTTTCTGCATAAGCAGCATATTGGTGGATTTCTCTACCAGTGTGAGTATGGTATGCTGGTCAGGGTCTACGATCAAGTCCATCTCAAAATCTCCGAATCTCTTCCCGTCAACTTCCTTACTTCTTTCATGGATACTCAACCTGTCTTTAATTGGAAGATGTCTGCCCTTGGGACGATGTCTGTATTTCATCTTATGCCTTGTGTGTTTGGCAAGTTCCCCTGTTGTATCATTATGAATGATATTATAAATGGATTGGTGGGACACCTTTATTCCCTCATTCTTGCGCAGATAACCTGATATTTGTCGTGGAGACCACTGGTCATTGGTGATATATTCCTTAAT
>NZ_LR027821.1:115014-115799 GCF_900607215.1 Prevotella rectalis | reverse complement strand
CAATGGTAGTGTCCTTAAAAGTGTGTAATTCATCTTTCCTTTCTCTGTACTTCCACTGTTATTTTATTCTTTTCTTTCCAGTTCTTGAATTGATATATTCTCCTTTCATATGTCGTCTTTGTTTCCTCCATCGCCACGGCCGCCAGGAGGAAGATGACGGACTTCTCTGATGGCATGGATGTTCTCATTTGGATGGTTCTCCTGTACTTCCTGTTGAGCCTTTCAATCCAGTTGGTCGTATATATGCACCTCTGCACTTGGGCCGGGAAGTCCATATACGTGAAGTAGGCACAGTTGCGTTCGGTCTTGTACTTTCTTAGTGCAGGATATTTCCTTTCCCATTTCTCGACAAAGGTAATGAATTGTTCGTATCCCTGCAAGGAATTCATCTCGTTGTTCTCCAATTGGAACACCTCACTGAGCTGCTGCGCCATTACTGGTTTGTCTTTATGTGATGCGCCGCTGAGTATCTGTCGCTTGACGTGTGCCACGCAGAACTGGTGTGCGGCACCTGGAAAGGCTGCACAGACGGCATTCTCTATTCCTTGCAATGCATCGGAAACGACTAAGTCTATCTGTTCGACGCCTCTTTGCTTCAAGGCCTCAAGCTCGTCTTTCCAGCACAGAGCCCCTTCTGTGGGATGATTGACAACCGTGAGCACCTCCCTGCTGCCGTCTTCCAATACCCCCAGAATGGTATAGTAGGCCTCCTTGGACACCTGTCTGTCCCTACGGGTGGAAATAAAGGTGGCGTCGATATAGACGGCTAAATAGTGGGAGGAAAG
>NZ_LR027821.1:113780-114847 GCF_900607215.1 Prevotella rectalis | reverse complement strand
GCTGACGAACAACTCTCGTTCATGATACATCAGGGAGTTCATGATTAATGACTGAAGGGTAACAAAACCCTCGCTGCTGCTTGTGTAATTCGAAATAATTTCCGAAATTTGCGAATGTGTAAGTTTCATTTTTTCCTTTTTTATAGTTTTCAAATACAAAGATAAGAAAAAAGGAGCTTACACACTTTTATAGGACAGTACCGGGCTGTATGGTTCATCGCAGAGTTTTGCCTCCTCCATCTCGTCGTTTGCCTGCTGTATTGCATCCCAGCGGTGCTTGATACGCAATTCCTATACGGCGTCGCATGCTAACTTTTGTACATGAAACCTATCGATTACACGCTTGGCATTGGGAAACGACCTTCTGACTATTTTGCGCATAGAGTCGGACAGATCCAGAGTGACTTCCTCAACAGAGGAGCGTTTCTCCTCATCAATCCTATCCAGTACTGCTATGACATCTTCTGACTTTGTACCTGCAATTACTGCCACGAGACTTCTTTCCCGTGTCCTTGCTGCACGGTTGGTCACGAAAGTGTACAGTTCGCCGTTAGACAGTGAAGTTTCATCAATAGCCAAAGAGGATCCGATGTTGTCAGGAAAGAGAAGCCACTCGTCGGCATGTTCTGCCTGGTCCCATTGACGGAAGCCGCTCAGAACTTCCTTGTATTGTTTCTCAAATGTATGTCCGTCAATATGATAGAAATCCTCAAGCGTAAGGCAGGTCACGGGGGATGTCTCCATACGTTTCTTTTAAAAAAGCTCCAAATTCCTTGGAGTAACGAGTGCCCTGAGCTACCATGTCTAAAGCGATGGGAAGCGTAAAGCTCTTGCCTGTGCGCAAGTCCGTCCATCGTCTGCGACGAATTTTCAATATAACCTTATGGTCTCGGATCGGAAAGTCAGTTATATTAACAGCTTCCATGAACCCTTTGGACTCGAAGTTGGCATCATCCGCCAAAGTCTTGTCCATACGTTCGTCAAGACTAATATGAAACTCTGATCCGACCTCACGGACAGAAACGATAGTAAAAAACTCTAATATTTGAGTGGGCAACACAAGAGCT
>NZ_LR027821.1:97084-113772 GCF_900607215.1 Prevotella rectalis | reverse complement strand
TCGAAGTTGGCATCATCCGCCAAAGTCTTGTCCATACGTTCGTCAAGACTAATATGAAACTCTGATCCGACCTCACGGACAGAAACGATAGTAAAAAACTCTAATATTTGAGTGGGCAACACAAGAGCTGCCAAGGTGCGTAACATATTTTCTTCCATGATGCGAAGGTCGGAATTATTAAGATAAATAACAAATTATTCCCCCACTGATTTTCTACTGAGCCCTGATAACCGGTTGAGTACACTTTACCCGTTCTTTCGCACTTCTTTTAGCGAAAAAACATTTATTATAGGGAATTTCAGCTAATTCCATTTTGAAAATCCCCATAGTCTGTCGGGAAGCACAGGTAGCTCTCATGGCAGGTCGCATCCGTCAGACACAGTTTCTTGTTTTTAAGACCGTCTTTCCATTTGTCGTAAAATATGCGATGAAAGCTGTCTATGCCAAAAGTTTTGACAAGACGATTGCACATGCCATTTATAATCTTCCCATCCTTGATGGGATTGGAAGGGTTTATGGGTACAAATAATATTTCAACACTGACAAACTATCAGTTAGGAATTTACTGAATATTCCTAAATAACGCGTCGAAGGGCAAACTTTCGTCATACAATAGCTAAACTTTTGTTTTTCAATAGCTTAGATTTCTCCTTCCAATAGCTTAGCTTTTACACCGCAATAGCTTACCTTTTGCACCGCAATAGCTTAGCTTTTACATTCCAATAGCTTAGCTTTTGGAAGACTGACCTTTTTTCACTGAAAAACAATCAACCGGAAACCATGTGATCATGGTAAAATTATTATTCAAATACCAAGTAATATATAATTATATTTTTATGTGTTTTATTCAATTTCACACGAAAATAAAAGAATATTTATATATTTATCTATAACTGTTTTTATATATTTTTAAAAAACTCAGAGTATAAAAAGAGAGAAAAGAGGAGTTAATATATATTTATATATTTACATTATTCGTAACTTTATGGCGACAAACACCGGACAAACACAAATCAGGCAGAACATAAATGCTCGTTCGCAATATGTTTTCACCGAAGGGAAAATAATATCCGCAACGAAAGAAAACCATTCTCCAAATGGGCAACAGCCTGCCCCACCGGTTGGTTTTGCAAAAAATCTCTTTGACAAAACTCTGTTCATCGTTGAAAGAAACTTTGCCCATTCGTTGGAAAAACTCTGTTCATCCGTTGGAAGAAACTTTGCCCATTCGTTAGAAAAAACTGTTCATCCGTTGGGAGAAACTTTGCCATTCGTTAGAAAAACTCTGTTCATCCGTTGGAAGAAACTTTGCCATTCGTTGGAAAAAACTGTTCATCAGTTGGAAAAGCTTTGTCAAATCGTTGGAAAAACCCTTTCCTGCGCACCTCCTTCCAGTGCTCATGGCGATGTTTCCCTCGCGCTGCAGGCACAAACGCTTTGCCGGTGTGCAGGGAATGTCCGACAAGCGTCGCACGCCGGTGAATCGCAAGCTTTGCGGGAGGGGTGCCAGCGCAATCATGCACTGTGAGACCGGGCAGATGATGGCTTTCGCCTTACGCCGCGCGCGCGCCGAAACCATCAACTCGGGCGTGGCAGCGTGGTTCCACGACTTCAAAACTTCGGAAACCGGGCACAAAAGACATGAAACGGGAGCATAAGCTGTAAACTATTTTCAATTTGTTCCTTTTTTGTCGTTGCGGAATGAAAACCACAAATCAAAAATTCCTCCCGAAATGTCGCGAGAAAATTTATGTATTGTGTACCTGTCTGATAACATGATATTTACGAATATACATATTTAAATTTATAATCATAAATCTTCACCGATGCGGAACATATATCGGCAGACTTTTAGCAATATACAAACGAAAAAGAAAGAAAAAGTCATTGTTTTGTCATCATTATTTACCTGATTATGAAAAACCCTCCCAAAGCGTCGAAGCAAAACTCCCCTTTCGTCGGCATAGTGCTCCACGACTTACTAAATTGTCGCCACTACCCTACTATTTTGTCAAGGCTTTCTTACCAAACTGTCGCCACAAACCTACCAACTTGTCGTTAATAAACTTCGCTAACCATTGTGTATCAATACTTTGCATGGACTTATATAATATCTTATAAAGATATATCAATGAATTCAAATCGAAAGATGAGTTTTAAATTTTAAAGTTATTGTTTTTATGATGCTTCGCTTTCATGATGATTTTTACAAGTTTTCTTGCGACCCTCCCTATTTGTCGCACCAACCTTTTTTGCGTCTTCTGCCCTCCTTCCCCATTGCCCGTTTCTTTTTTGTCAAAGCCTCGTTCACTTTTCGCTCCCCACGCTTGCAGCGTTCCCGATTTGTTGTTCGCGTTCCACGGGGTTTGTCGTCGGCACCCCTCGATGTTAATTTCTCATTGGCTCGCAACCTGCTGTTTATCAGGCAGCCCCGGATCATTCCCCCTGTTGCTTTCTTGCTCCGGTTTCTTCTCGGAAGTTTTGCGAATGTACCTTCTACATCGCGTTCCCCGTCCCTTTTTCTATTCTTCAAACTCTCCCTTTTGTCGCTCCCCCACCCCATTTTCTGCACTTGTTTCCTCCACCGCGCAAACAAATTCTTCCTTCTTTTTGGAACCATCATGGGCGAATTGCGCCTCGAAATTTCCCATTCTTTGTCTCCAAACGAAGGCACGAGTTTTCTCTCCCTATTTGTCGCACCCTCCCATTTTTTACCTTCTCCTCCCCCGGCTTCCCTTTTTGTCGCCTTAATTCCTTTCGTTTTCTCTCCAACCCTACCTTTTTGTCGCTCTTCAGCCAATGCCCCCACCTCCATGCACCCCATTTTCGCTGCAAAAACCAAGCTTTTGCAGCGACAAATAAGGAAACTGTTTGCTTATATCTCACCATTTATATTTATTTTACTCTGTTGAAATAGAACATCTTACAGCCGATTATTCAACAAAAACTTAGCAAACGCCTGAAACATTTCACTTTTTTGTCGCCATTCCCCTTTAACATCCACCTTAACCCCTTTGAAAATCAGATGATTACAGCCATTTTTACATACCCCGAAAATACCTTACTAATTTGTCGCATCTCCCTTTTTTCGCCCTTTTCTTCCCTTTTTGTCGCCAAAGTCTGTTCTTTTCTTCTCGTCCGCTCCCCTTTTCCGGCTTTTTGGCGCAACTCCTTCGCCGCGATTCCATTTCCACTCCCTCCGAAAACCGGTTTTCAGCTACCGCCCTACCCTATCCGCTGCCGTCAGTAATTTTCTTCCTCATTTGTCGCTCTTAGTTTTCGGTTTTCTTTTTTCCTGCCCTTTTTGCATTTCCGCTCCCTCTTGCCAATTGTTCTGTATAAACGTATAAATATATAAACATATAAAAGATTAAAAAAGCCCCACCTTTCCTTTGCTCTTTTTGCTGCTATGGGGGTTGAGGTTTTTTCGCTTTTTCCCCACGTTGTGCAACGACCCGTGGCAGAAGACGACCCTGCCATGAGATTGTTTCCGGGCTTCCCTCCCCCACCCTGCCTATATATATATATGTGAGTAGAAGTTCAAAAGGAAGCGTGCAAATCTTTCTTTGTTTTTTGCTTTCCGAACGGCAAACGAGGCTCTGTTGCCACAATTGTTTTTTTGCACACCTGCTTCTACCTTTTTTTTCTTCTTCTGCTTTTTTCTTTTTCTGCTTTTTTCTTCTTTTCCCCAATATTCATTCCCCGATTTTCTGTTTTCAGCCTTTCGTTCTTTGTTCTCTCCGACCGATTGCACGGAGGAACTTCATGAGCCATAAGCATTATGGCGATTTTGTGGCTTTCAGCTTACGTTGGTTAATATAAATATATAAAGACGTAAATATATATAAATGCCGTTTTTCATATATTTTCGGTTCAGATTTGTCTTTTTCAGCTTTTTATCGTATATTTGCGCAAGGTTAAGTATATATCTAAATATATGGTTGTTCAAACATGGGGATAGATAAATATATAAAAATGTATTTAAGTTTATAATCTCTATTCTCATACAAGAATAAACAGAAACATATATGGATGATAATATAAAACATTGAAAATGTAAACATACTAATATGTAAATATATAAAAACATAAACAGAACGAAGTCTAAAGTTTTACGGTTATTATGCATAAAGATATAAATGTTTTAAAAAGGAAATATGTTTCTACGCAAAAACGTTGAAATATAAAAATATAAATACAAGGATGAGTAAAAACAAGGAAATATAATTATGTGGAAATATGATAATGTAAAAATGTGAAAATAGAAATATTTAAGAATATGTTTAATTAAAAATATGGAAGTGTGAAAACATAAATATATAAATAATTATTTTCTATCTTGGAATGAATGTATTATCATGTGTTAATATAAATATATAAAAGAATGAATATATGGTTAATCAATTTCAAATCAGCAAGGTTCAGAACGAGTTGATGAACTGGTCGTTCGGAATTGGGGTGGCGATGCTCATCTTGGGGTTTCTCGACGGTTTCTTCGGTTCGGGCACAGCGTTTCAAGGCGAACTTGTGGCAGGTGTGAAGAGGGTGGGGCAGAGTTCGCCATTGAGCTTGGTGGAGGACCTCACCTTTTGCGTTGCCAATCTGTTGATGTGGTGGGTTCTGCATCGTTGTTTGGTGCGTCGCGGTCATTTCGGCATGCAGCTTGCCCTCGTCACAATGATGGTGCTCACGGCGTTGGGTGCGGTGATTGGCATCATTCCCTCCGGCGATGTGCTTACGGCGTCGGGCTTTTATCGTCAAACCACGTTTGGCGCGTTCCAGAGTCGTTTTCCGTTTTTCAATTCCTTTGTTGTTTATCTTGCCGGGTTCGTGCTCGGCACCGGTCTGATTCGCCGTTACGGTGGTTGTCTCCGTCTTTATGGATGGGCGTTGGTTGTCTTTCCCCTTCTCGACTCTCTGTTGCAGTCGTTCTACGTCTATCTCTACACCTCCGTCGGCGGACTCACCCTGAACGAGCTGAACACCTATCACGGTCTCGCGCAATTGGCGCAATTGGCACTCGCCATCGGTTCGCTCGCTCTCTTGCGCCGCTCCGTTTCGGTGGATGCCGACGAGCGTCCCGACGACGGGTCCGACCTGAATCAGCATGGGGCAATACAGTATAAGATAAAAAGGTAAATACGTGAAAATGTGAAAAGATATACATATTTCTATGTTAATATATAAAAATACAGAATGTTGATAATCAGAAATTTATTAATTACGAAATACCCATTAATCAACCTAATTAAATGTTAAAGTGTATGGAGCACATGAAACTCAATGAAATTCCCATTTTGGTGGAAGAGAAGCGACTAATCAGAGTTTGCTTTCCGGTGTATATGCTGAGTCTGTTCGGACTTTTGTATGCCTTTCTCACCCAGCCGGACATCATTTTCCCCGACGACCTCATCCCCGACCGGTTGCTGTTCAGCGATTACGTGTCGCTTATTTGCGAGAGCACCGCCCTGTTTGCCTTTTCCGGTTTGATCTATGTCTTCTATCAGGCGTTGGAACGCATCATCGATTACGATCGCGTGCTGTCCGCTCGTTTCTTCCTGATGGCGAGTGTGCTTTGCGTGCCCTTCTACGTGCTTTCCGCCAAAATCGGTACGATGTGGTTCGGAACTGCGGGGCTGCCCGGAGCGTTAGATTTGTTTTCCAACATCCTGATTGTCATCTTCCTCTTCAGCACGCTAAACTCGTTGTGCATCCTTTATCTGTCCACCGGGGAGAAGTTGCGCGTTCTTTCCCAGCGCGCCCTGTTGTGCTATGTGGGCATGCTCGTTTTGGGATTGTGCTTCTTCCTTCTTGCACTGACGTCCGTTCCCAACTTGCTGCTCGCGTCGATAGCCGTCATTCAGCTCGTGCTTGCTGCCCTTGTTTTCAAGAGCCTGTACGCCATGTTGGGTTATTCCCCCTATGAAGAAGAATTGAAACGGCGCACCGTAAGTTGTGAATGAAGTGAAACCATAAATTACAGACAGAAAAATGAAAAATATAAAAGTAGTATTTGCCAATCAGAAAGGTGGGGTGGGGAAGAGCACACTCTGCATCCTCTTCGCCAATTACCTTGCCTATAAGCGCAAACAAGTGTGTGTCATTGACACCGACCTTCAGAAAACCATCCTCATGCAGCGACAGAAAGATGCGCAGGTGTATGAAGATGCCGAAGAGCCCTACACGGTGCAAGGCTTCGACGTGAGCGAGCCGGAGATGATGCAGCAGCTCATGGACTCCGCCTCACGGGTGGAAGGCTTCGTGCTCTTCGACTCTCCCGGCAACGTCAGCGAAGACGGACTTGTTCCCCTCTTCGCCAATGCCGACTACATCGTTTGCCCCTATGAATACGAAGACAAGACCCTCGATTCCACCGGTGTCTTCGTGCAAGTCATCAATGCCCTCAAGGAGCATAATCCCACCATGCACGCCCAACTCTTCTTCGTGCCCAACCGCATCGATCCCCGCATCGGAACCATCGATGAGCAACGCATCTGGAACGCCACCAACAGCATCTTTCAAAAGATAGGAAAGGTAACTCCCGTGGTGAACAGTCGCGCCACGCTGAAACGCATCAACACCTTCGAACTGCTTGCCACCCAGCGCGATGCAGTGAAGGGCGCGTTCGATTACATGTTAAAGCACATGAAGTAAGATTTCACCCACGAAACCAAAACAGAATACAATAAAAAAAACATAAGCTATGGTAAAGAAGAAAACCAGCGTGGTGCTGCCCGGCGGCATCGCCAACCTCGTACATCAAGTGCAGGGAGCTGAAACCCCTGCCACACCCGGAAAGAAAGAAGAAACCCCGAAGCCGGCGGAACCCGTTCGTCCCGCCACTCCCGAAGAGCCATCGCCCACTCCGGAGAGCACCATGCAACCCACGCCCGGCGGTAAAGACCGTTCCGCCCCCGCTGCCAAGAAGTTGCCCAAGGCCGAAGGCAAGGAGTTGGCACGCGAATACACCCTTGCCATCGACAACAGTGAGGAGAGCTGGCAACTCTTCCTCGACCTTGCCAAGGAATACAAGCGGCGCGACACGAAGCTCGCCACCGTCTATATCGATTCCGACCTCAAGAGTGTCCTCGACCGTCTGAAGTCAGCCTCCAGTGTGAAGCTTCCCTCCACAGCCATCCTCAGCTCCATTGTCGCCCGCTTCATCTTCGATCACGAGAAGGACATCAAGAACGCCATCTTCGGCGAGAGTCTGCTGTAAGAGATCGCGGATACATTCATGTGCCGGCTGTAAACCCTTGTTTGCTATGGTTCGGATTGACGGTTAAAGATTGGTGCGCGGAACTCGGTAGGGGCGGAGGGAGTGAACACACACCGGTGCGCCATCGGGCAGGGGAACAAATTTTGGGGAGAAACGAATGTAAGCTCCAAAACGAAGTGCAATAAAAGCGTACCCATCGGCAATGGAAAAAAGAAACGAAATTCGCGGCATGGCAGTTTGGCGGTTTTGAATATTTTGCGTAAATTTGCCGTGTCGCTTCCATGAAACCCATGGGAGCGCGATGGAGAACAGACCGTTATGAAACCGAAAAAGAAACCCACATACACCCTGCCCGTGGCAATCTGCGCCGCCGTGCTGGTCTTCGGTTCGCTCTTGTTGGCAATCCTCATGGCCACGCGCGACATGGCGCCACCGAGGAAATACGAGGTGGATATGTCCGGAACGGTCATCGGAGTGGACACCACATCGAAGATACCCGTGCTGACGAAGGAAGAAGCCGAAGAAGTGCAGGTGAAGGAAAACAAGAAGGTGGACTATGTGCCCGCCGATGAGAGCGAAACCGGTGAGAAAATTCCCGAGCCGGAACCCATCGTCGTGCCCTCCACGCCACCTGTCGCAAAGGAAGAACCGGGTGTGAAGGCAGAGGAACGCACCGCCGTGCCCGACGTCAGTGTCCGCCGGCCCGACATTAAGAATCCGCGAATAGAACCGATAGAGTAGGGGGGCGACATGTGGAATAAATTTATCAATCTTCTCTCTGCCCTTTTCACCGCCCTCAATGTGGGGGTGGCGTTGTGGTTCTATCTCACCACCGACGAGATTGCCATCCCTGCTCATTGGGAAGCCCTCGAAAGTGCGTGGGGCTATGGCAGGTCGTGGCTCATCCTTCCGCTTTCTGCCCTTTCCGTGCTCATCTATCTGCTTTTGCGCTATAGTCGGCGGCACACCCTTGTGAACCTCCCCTTTGCCGTTACGAACAAGGTGGCTGCTCATCCGTTGATAGTGTCGATGATGAGTCGTGCCACGTTCCTCATCACCCTTGCCCTTTTCTATGTTGTTCTTGCCGTGGCGCAACTTGTCCCGCTGCACAATGTTCTTCTCTTTCTTCTTTTTTTCCTTCTTCTTTCCGATGTCGTTTGGCACGTCATAAGAATCTATCGCGTAAGGAAGTAGGGCTGTTCCATTGCGAACCGTTGCAATCTCAATCCCTCGCAGGGACAAACACAGGGTTTACAATCCCCACGAGATTGATTTTTCCGGCGTAATGGAAATTTGGCAGGCTGAAAAAGCTCCAAATTTCCATTACAAAACAGTTATTAGCTCGCACGCTCAAATTGGTTGATAATAATATGGCTTATCACCTGATTTAACTCTCTTGTCGTCAACTACCCTGCAATTAGCTCTCGCTTCTACCCACTACGTCTTCAAAAGCACGACAAACAAGCTGATCGGTAGTCAAATAAAATCAGCACAGACGTTAATGACCGGTTTGAGGTTAATCTGCTATTTTGAAGGAACAAAGTCATGCTTTGCCCTCATAAGTGCTTTGCTCAAGGCTGGTACATTGGGCAGAAGCTCAACTGCCTCCTTGCTATTTTTGATTTTCATCTGCCGCTTGGCTTCGTCTTTTGTCAGATATTCAGCCTCTACGGTATAGAAATCCTCAACATAGTTATAGACAACCTCTTTCTTCTTTACACTGGAATTGACTGAATAGAACGTATGGCTGAGGGATAAATCGCCCATGGTGTATTTTCCATCTTCCCGATACGGTGTGAACATCTGCCCAACACTTATATAATTGAATTTGAACTTTACCACAAAGAATTTGAACTTGAACGTATCTCCTGCTATGGCATCGGGAATCTCAATCAAAGAATGGTTGCCCCCAGGCATATCGTACTGAATTCCAAACGGCTGACCGGCTTTCATGATTTTCCAAACTGTGGCATCTGCTGTCTTGGAAACGACCTTTTTATCTTTGGCCACCCAAGGCTGACGCTCAAAAAGGTTCACTTTCGTTACATCATAAGATTTGGACATACCCTTAGCCATGAGTTGTCGCAACCCCTCAGTACGATACTTTATCTTTCCTTTTCCATTGATTGGGATGAAATACTCCACGACTCCCTCCGTAATGAACGTGAGATTCTTATTCTCGAATTGATAGTTTCGTTGCCAACCTCTCAGTTTCACATAGTCAGCCTTAGGTTTATCCTTGCCTCGTACTGAAACCGAACTGACAATAGGAGTCATCTCCAGATTCTCTTCCGTTCCCCCATTAATCTGAAATTCGACAGGTTCGAAGGCGGAATGCACTACATCAATTTTTCCAACCGACAGCATTTCGGCGGTCAACAGACCGTCCTCTTTGGTTATTCCCAACAAATGCCCCTCTGAGTCCATCACCAAAGCGCCACCAACCGGTGTCTGTGTGACGCTGTTTGTCAAAACCTTCTGCGCCTTTGACTCTAATCCCAAAAGACAGAAGGTTATCAATACAAAACATAGTCTTTTCATGAGTATTTCAATTAATTGTTCCATAACTTAGAACTTGCAAACGCTACAATTAAAGAACTTCTAATATTACGCTTCATAAGTTCATCCACCTTGGAATTATTTACTATATTTAACATTTCATAGTGTCAAGTTGTTTTCGAGCTTTGCTTATCCGTTCATTGACAGTAGGAATTCTTCGTTGTCTCTTGTTCTTTCCAGTTGAGTGCTGACTACGTTCATTGCTTCCAGCGATGTCATGTCGGCGATGTTCTTGCGCAAAATCCACATGCGGTCGAGCGTGGTCTTGTTGTGTAGCAAGTCGTCTCGGCGTGTGCTCGATGCCACGAGGTTCACTGCCGGGAAGATGCGTTTGTTGCTGAGGTTGCGATCGAGTTGCAGTTCCATGTTTCCCGTACCCTTGAATTCTTCAAAGATTACCTCGTCCATTTTCGATCCCGTGTCGATGAGTGCCGTGGCTATGATGGTGAGCGAGCCGCCTCCCTCGATGTTGCGTGCTGCTCCGAAGAATCGTTTTGGCTTTTGCAGGGCGTTGGCATCCACACCTCCCGTAAGTACTTTTCCCGAAGCCGGTGCCACGGTGTTGTAGGCGCGTGCCAGTCGTGTGATGGAGTCGAGGAAGATGACTACATCGTGTCCACATTCCACCATTCTCTTTGCTTTCTCCAGTACGATGCCTGCTATTTTCACGTGTCGTTCTGCCGGTTCGTCGAATGTAGAGGCAATGACCTCTGCGTTTACGGTGCGTGCCATGTCGGTAACCTCCTCCGGTCGTTCGTCTATGAGCAGCATCATCAGGTATGCTTCCGGGTGGTTTGCTGCGATGGCGTTGGCAATGTCTTTCATCAGGATGGTCTTACCTGTTTTGGGTTGTGCCACGATGAGGGCGCGTTGTCCTTTTCCGATGGGTGAGAAGAGATCTACCACGCGTGTGGAGCGATTGGTGGTTGCCGGGTCGCCGCAGAGTGTGAATTTCTCGTCCGGGAAGAGTGGTGTGAGGTGTTCGAAAGCCACGCGGTCGCGTACTTCGCCGGGTTGTCTGCCGTTTATTTTGTCAATGGAGGTCAGTGGGAAATATTTTTCTCCGGCGCGTGGTGGTCGTACATGACATTCCACTACGTCTCCGGTCTTCAATCCGTATTGTTTCACCTGATTGACTGCGACGTACACATCGTCGGGTGAGGAGAGATAGTTGTAGTCGCTCGACCTTAGAAATCCGTATCCGTCGGGCATGACTTCCAAGACGCCGTTGGCGGTGATAATGTCGCTGAAGTCGAATTTGTTGTGGTCTGCCTGTGTGGAATGGTCTTGATAGAATGTCGGCCGGTTGTTTCCCGCGGGCATTGTGGGTCGGTCGAGCATGTTGTAGTCCGGCAGTGCGCCTTGGTCTTCCACCGGTATGTCCACCACGGTGATGAAGTCGGTGCCGTCTCCCGGGTCGCCTTCCCACACTTTTCCTCCGGTGTCTGCCGTTTTTGTTCCGTTCTGTTCGTTGTGGGCGTTCACCTTGGCTTGCAGTTGTTCGATAAGGTTTGTGTCGGTTTGTGCCTCCTCCTTTTCGTTTTTCTGTTCAGTGGTTTCTTCCGTTGTGTTGTTCGTTTCGGACTGTTCGCTTTGCGGTTTTTCTTTTTCTGCTTTTTTCTCCTCCGGCTTTGCCTTTGTCGTTTCTTTTTTCCGCGTTTGTCTTGTTGGTTTTACCGGTTCTTCGGTTTTTTCTTCTTGTTCGGTTTTTTCTTCGGGAATGTCCTTAAACAGTGAGGGTTGTGGTTGTTGTGCTCCCATGGGTTTGTTTTTCTGAACGTCGAAGTTTTCGCCTTCTTTCCCATGAACGGTGTACACTCTGTCGGTGTCTTTTCGTGCTATTCTGGTACGTTTTCTCTTGGTGGTTTCCAAGGGGTGTGTTGCTCCGGCATTCATTGCCTGTCTGTCTAAAATCGCGTAGATAAGTTCTTCCTTATCATCGTCTTTCTTATAATCAGCGTTAATTTTGTCGGCAATTTCTTTCAACTCGGAAATGTTTTTGCCCAATAAGTCTTCTTTACTTAACATAAATAATTATGTGTGCGAGATTTTAATTTTGTGAGAAACGGGGTTTCGAGACCGGAAACCCCGCGTATGTTAAAAAACAGGGGCAAAGTTACGTTTTTTCTTTTGTATGTGCAAGGATTTTCCTGATTTATTTTTTTTTGTTTTTTCGTTACTTTGTTTTGGAGAGGCAGAGGCGTGCAACGCGGATGCCGGGATTGTGGGGGCGTTCGGCAAGGTAATCGTAGAGTGTTTCTTCGGGTTCGATTACTGAGTTTTGGTTTTTCTTCAGGCTTGATGCGTTGATGAGGTGGAGTCCGTCGTGGTGCCATACGGCGATGCCGAGGTGTGTTGTGTCCAAATTTTTCTTGTTGGTAACGATGGCAATGAGGTCGCCGTCGCGGATGACGGTTCTGAGCAGTTTGGAGTTTTTCAGTTCTTTTTTTGGAATGTAGCGCACGTTGGTGCCGTTGGTTTTGTCTTCCATTTCTTTGATTCGGCTGATGCGTTCGGGGTGGTTGCGCAGCATGTCGTAGGCGTTGCTGTTTTGGCTCATGTAGTTGATTTTCAGTTTCTGCACTTCGGTGAAGGGTGGGTTGGGTGTATGGATTTCCCTTACCAGTCCCATTTTTTCGTTGTCTGTTACCCACCATTGATAATAATGCAGCCGGTTCTCATAGCTTATTTTTCCGCCCCGATAGCGAATTTGTCTCAGCAGGTTGGCGAAGTCGCCGAAGGAGGTTTTCCCCCTGTTTGCGCACAGTGCGATGGCTGCCACGTTTTCGAGGAATGTGGTGCAATCCATTTCTCTTAGGTTCACGGTGAGTTGTTCCTCTTTGTTGCGGTCGAGCGTGTGTGCCACGTAGGGTGTTCCGATGAAGCTGCGTGCCACGCGCAAGATTAGTTCGCTCTCTGCGAGTTGTTTCTCGTCGTGCACCAATTGGCTCAACAAGCGTTCCACGCCGGCAGAGTCTTCGGCGGTGGCGGACAGTTGCATGGTGGTTGTCTGCTCGTGGGTTGTTTGTGCCGTGTCCTTTTCTGTTTCCGCTTGTTTTTCGGTGTTTTCCGTTTGTTTTGTTTTCGCTGTTTTGTCGGCACTTGCGTTGCAGGCTGTCAGCAGTGTTGCCGCGACGAGTGCTCCGTAAAATCCATGTAATCTGCTCATTTTGCCTTGTTTTTTTTCTTTTTTCCCTTTCTTCCGAAGTTGAACCCCGCGTAAATGTTGATGTTTCCGAAGAGGTTGTTGGTGGAGAATTGGCTTCGCCTGTAGTTGTAGGCATGCAGTATGGCACTTGTTCCCGCGTACCACCGGGTGTTGTTCCATACGATGCCGAAGCGTGCCGTTCCGTCTATATTGAGGTTTTTGGTTGAAAATTGCCTGAGCGAGAAGCGTCGGTGTTCCATGTCGCCTTTGGTTCGTTTGTAAGCCAGCCCCAGCGTTATCGACCCTGCCATGAGCCAATTGTGTGCGAACACCCAGTTGTAGGCATATCCGCCCGAGATGCTTATGTTGGAGTATTTCACTCGTCCGAACATCATTGTGCTGTCCAGTCCGGCTTCATCGGCTTTGTTGCCGAGTTTTTCGGTGATGATTTTGTTCAGTTCGTTCCAATTCACCGAGAGTGTGTGTTTCGTGTAGCCAATTCCGAGGAGGGGGCTGCCTGCGGAGCGGCGTTGCACCGTGCTTTGGCTGAATGCTGCCGGATAGGAGAAGCGGCTGTGGTTGAAGATGTAATAGATGTTCAGACCTTTCACGGTGGAGGTGAGTCCGCCAAAATCCGACCCTTCCACGTTGCGTGTGTCGATGTTTGTGCCGAGGTTCAGACTGCGTATTTTGTAGTCGTTGCCCGTCTTCCGATAGTAGAAATCCATGCCCACCATGGAGCTGTACAGGCTCAGGTCGTATTCCTGTCGTTGTTTGTCGTCGCCGCCGAAGTTGATGTGCTTCACGTCGAGCGTATAGCCGAGGAAGATCCATTGCCATCCCACGAATGGTCCGATGCGCACGCTGGGTTCCGGTGCGAACACGATGTTTTGTCCTTCCTTGTTGTTGAGTCTGTACACCTCATAGTTGTTGGTGTTTTGCAACATCACGGTGAAGTTGTAGAGTTGCGGTTCGATGTAGTTGGTGTCTATCTTGTTGAATCCGCGCGCCATCTTCTCCGCTTTCTTCAGTTGTCGCGTGTACCATCCGCTTTTTTTCTCCACGCGCATCCATCTTACGGTGTCTTGTTTTTCGACTTGGGCGCGAGCGGACAGGTGGGAGAGCGATGTTGCCGCGAGCAGCATCGTCAGGAGGAAAGTCCCGATGGGGTGGTGGAAGAATTTTGTTGCCGGCAATTTTCTTTATATCTTCTCTAAAATCCTGTCCATCACCCAATTGGTGGGTGTGGCACTGACACTTGTACAATCGCATTTCCCGAAGCCCTGCAGGTCTTCTACCACCGAGCGGATGAGGGGCAGCTGCACGTAAGGGGGGTTGGGCACTTCGATGTCCTGCCGACCTTCTCCCGTGTAGAGGTGGATGGGGTCGTAGGTATAGACCGAGAATGCCACGCGCCCTTTGGTTCCGAAGATTTCGATGCGGTCTTCTCTTGCGCTCTCGTGCGACACGAAGCTCCACGCGCCACTTCCGTTGAGTCCGCTCTCGAAGCTGAACACGGCGTTCACCGTGTCCTCCACGTCGTAGAGTCCGGCGCGGTTGGCAACATATCCGTGTGCTTTCACGATGATTCCGAAGAAACTTTGCAGAAGGTCGAGCTGGTGGGGAGCCAAATCGTAGAAATAGCCCCCTCCGGAGATGTTCGATTGCAGACGCCAGGGCAGTTTGTCGTTCAGCTCGTAGTCAAGGTCGCGTGGCGGAACGGCAAAGCGCACCTGCACGGTGAGCACCTTCCCTATGGTGCCGCTCTCCACGATTTCCCTCACCTTATTAAAGTAGGGCAGGTGTCTGCGATAATAAGCCACGAAGCAGGGCACTCCCGTCTGTTCCGATATGCGGTTGATGCGCACGCAGTCCTCATACGATGCTGCCAATGGCTTCTCTATGTAGCAGGGTTTGCCGGCTCGCATGGCCATGATGGCGAAGGCGGCGTGCATGGCAGGCGGCGTTGCGATGTAGATGGCATTCACGTTGGGGTCGTCCACGAGCAGTTGCGCATCGGTGTACCAATGTTTTATGCCATGTTTGTTGGCATAGGTGCGTGCTTTTTTCACACTTCTGCTGAACACCGCTTCCACGTGCGACCCTTCCACTAAATTGAATGCTGGTCCGGATTTGCGTTCCGTTACGTCGCCGCATCCGATAAAGCCCCAACTGATTTGTTTCATATGCGTGTCTTTTTTGCAAATGTACAAAAAAATCTCTTATTCCGTGAAATGCGTTCCCGAAAATCTTTCCGCCGTTGTGTCCTTTCCCCGTGAATCGTGTGCAATTCGCCCGTTGTGTCCTGATTTTTTTATGCCGCCCGTGCAAAGCTTAACTTTTGCCCGGCAAAAGCTTACCTTTTGCAGTGCAAAAGGTCATGAATCGGAGTGCAAAAGCCAAGCTTTTGTCTTTTCCTGAATTCACTTGTCAGATCTGACGATGTATTTCTGTTTTACTTGTCAAATATTTTCTTATTTACTGAATGACTTGACATTAACATTATATAGTTTAAATTTGAAGTCAGTGCACTTGCATAAAAGAAGATGGACAACACCTAAGTTCCGTCATATTTTCGGCAAGGTCTTAGGGGGCTCGATGCCCCCTGGGACCTTTGGTGAAGATGGCATAAGACCGTCGTTCGCCATATTTTCGGCGTTCCAAAGATACGTTATATTTTTCTTTTTTGCAAGCATTTATCTCTTTTTCCAAAGATTTCTCCCGGGCTGTTCGCCTCTATAGACATCCATCGGACATTTCATTCCTATGCTCATATGCGGTCGTCTGTAGTTGTAGAAGGCTATTGCCTTGGAGATTTCCATATTGGCCTGGTCATAATCTCGGTACATCTCCTGCTGGTAAATCCACTCAACCTTAAAGGTTCCATTCGTCCTTTCCGCCACGGGATTGTCCGTAGGATTGTACCGTTCTGTCATACTAACCCTGATATGGTGGCACATAAGAGTTTCAACATATAGGTGGCAGGCGTATTGCGAACCTCTGTCAGAGTGGTGTATCGTTCCGCAGAGGTTGCCTCCTCCGGCTGCCTTAACTGCCATTAGCAATGCCTCCTTCGTATTTATAGCCTCCATGGTTTCGGATAAGCACCAGCCTATGACAGCATGTGAGTAAACATCTGTAATGAGATGGAGGTACAGGACGTTGCCGTAAATCCAAACGTAGGTTATGTCGGCTGCCCAAATGTGGTTAGCATACATTGCCGTAACACCTTGTACAAGATTAGGATACTTCCTATAAGGATGATTGGAGTCCGTTGTACGTCTTCGCTTGTTCTTGGGAAGCATAAGTCCTTCTGAAGCAAGTAGTTTTAAGAAGGAGTCGCGACCATGAGTAACATCTTCACCTAGCTCCGACTTGAGGAGGACGTGCAGTTTCACACCGCCTATCCCGGGACAGCAGGCACGATAGTAGAGTACATTGTCAACTATCAGTTTACGCCTTTGCCGCTCAGAAATCACAAGCTTGCTGCTTGCGTAATACCACTGGCGTTTCTTGCCAAACAGCCCACAGAGGAATTCCACGGATACACCGGGAAACTCCTCACGCAGCGCCGTTACTGTTTGGCACCATCTTTTTTTAAGATGCTGATACCCTCCTCGGATTCGGCTATCTCTATGAGTTTCTCATAGGCACGGCTGCGCATCTTCTCCAAAGACAATGCGTGTTGGAGGTTCACTATCTTCTGGCGCAATATCTCATTGTCTGTCAAATTCGTTTCTTTATGAGCCATACGATACCTCT
>NZ_LR027821.1:85436-96976 GCF_900607215.1 Prevotella rectalis | reverse complement strand
ATGAGTTTCTCATAGGCACGGCTGCGCATCTTCTCCAAAGACAATGCGTGTTGGAGGTTCACTATCTTCTGGCGCAATATCTCATTGTCTGTCAAATTCGTTTCTTTATGAGCCATACGATACCTCTGGATTACTTCCGAGGGCAAAGATAACGATTTTGAATCAACGGGCCAACGTTTCAGCCATTGGAACATTGAACCACTAGACACATTCCACTTACGCAATATGGACGCTTGAGAAGCACCGCTAGAATAATAATCGATTAACACTTGCAGCTTGAACGAATACGAAAATTCGCGCGGGGTTTTACGTTTTGTCATAATTTCTTACTTTTTTTATAGTCAGAATTGTGACAAGCTAAATCCGTATAAGACATTTTGAATCTCGATTAATATTCTTCTGATTATCAGCAGGTTGGGAGGCATGCCCCGGTTTCTGTTTTTGTCATCTTTTTTCGTGGCGGTGGTCGGATGGAAAGTTTGAAATCAAGCCCTTGTTTTCCCAAGCGGGGAAAGAAAAAACCGAACCCTCGTGAAGGATTCGGTGGTGTGTGCGTGGAGTGGGTAGTGATGGATTCGAACCACCGAAGCAAGAAGCAGCAGATTTACAGTCTGCCCCATTTGGCCACTCTGGAAACTACCCGATGGGTGGGCGTTGACGGATTCGAACCGCCGACCCTCTGCTTGTAAGGCAGATGCTCTAAACCAGCTGAGCTAAACGCCCTTACTTTTTCAGTAAGCGGGTGCAAAAGTAATGTTTTTTTTTCGCACGTGCAAGTTTTTCTGCAACTTTTTCTGTCTTTTTTTCTTTTCTCGTTCAGCGGTTGTATTGCCACACCTGTTTGAGTCTTCGCAGGAAATGATAATAATAGAGCAGTCCGGCAGTGGTCAGTGCGAAGGGGAAGGCGAGCCAAATGCCGAGCAGTCCGGTTTCCATTCTGATGCCGAAGAGATAGCCCAGGGGCAATCCGATGACGAAGTAGGCGAGGAATGCCGTGTACATGAGTGGTTTCACGTGGGCGAGTCCGCGCAAGGCGTTTCCGTAGGTGCACTGCATGCCGTCGCCAAACTGATAGATGATGAGGGGGATGATGGTTTGCGCCACGAGGCGGCTCACGTCGGCGTCATCGGTGAAGATGGTTCCCAGGCTGTCGCGCCACGCCATCACGGGCACCGACACGGCGAGTGCGATGAGCAGGATGAGATGGAAGCCTGCCGCCGCCGTCGCCTTCACGGCTTTGTAGTCGCGTTGTCCGGTGAAGTAGCTCACGCGAATTGCCACTGCTGCTCCCATGCCGTAATACACCATGTAGAAGAATTGCGAGATGGTGAGCATCACCTGGTGGGCGGCGAGCGATGTCGTGCCAATCCATCCCACCATGACGGAGCTAAGGCTGAACGCTGCCGTCTCCATTCCCATTTGCATGCTGAGTGGGAATCCTATCTTGCACAGACGGCGGATGTCGGTGCGGTTGATTGGCAGTTCGCCGAAGCCTTTTTTATACACTTTGTAGCGAGGCATGAAGAGGAAGACTGCCACGAAAGCCACTGCCATGACGATGCGCGAAATCATGGTGGAGAGCCCTGCGCCATAAAGTCCCAATTCGGGGAATCCCCATTTGCCGTAGATGAGTGCGTAGTTGCCCACGATGTTCAGCAGGTTGCCTCCGAGCAGAATCCACATGGGCGTTCGGGTGTCGGTGGTGCCGTCGGAGAGCTGTTTGAAGGTGTTGAACCATGTTACGAAAGGCAGCGAGAGGAGATTCACGATGAAATAGGGTCGCATCAGGGGCAGAAGCTCTTCGGGCTGTCCGAGTCGGTGGAGGTTCAGATAGAGCAGTGTCATCACGCCTACCAAAAAGAATGCCAACAAGGTGTTGCTCACGAGCGAGTTCTTCAACATTCCGCCTATCTTCCGGTTCTCTTCCCTTCCGTAGAGCGAGCCCACGATGGGGGTCAGTCCGTAGGCGAAGCCCATGGCAAAGATGAGCACGAGCACGAACATGTTGTTTACGAACGCTGCCGCACCCAATTCCGCCGTACTGTGCCGACCTATCATGAGCGTGTCGGCAAAACCGAGCACGATGGTTCCGATTTGTCCGATGATGATGGGAACGCCCAATTGCGTCAGGGCGCGATAATGCGTGTAATAAGGCTTTATTTGCGTGAACATGCTTCGGTTTCTTTATTTTCTTTTCTCTTTCTCAAACTCCACGCAGACGTTCTCGTATCCCATGGATTTGAGCAGTTGGGTGAACTGTCTGCGTGCGTTCTCCCTCGCCACGTCGATGTTCTCCCTCGTCATGCAGCGTTGGAGCATTTTCCGATGAGCAATGTCGTAGAGCCGTTTCATGTCCTGTGGCGTCCATTTGCCTTTTTGAAAGAACGACCGGGAGCGTGCCTCGTCGATGAAATCCTGACTGAGCAGTCGGATGGGGGGCAGCGTGGCAACAATCACGCTGTCGTGTTCCACGCGAATCCATCCCTGTCGGGTCTCGCCGAGGTTGATGCCGAGCCGGAGAGTTCCGTAATAGATGCGCGCCAGCTCCGCATCGATGAAGAGACCGGGTTTTACGGAGTCCACCAGTTCTTCGTCGTCGATGGCAAGGAACTCCCATTCGCCCATGTCGCGAATGCTTTGGATTTGTTGCGGCGTGATGTCGATGCGGTTGTCCACCGTTATGCCCACGTGATTGCCGGTGTTCAGCCGGTGGCAGTAGTTGAGCAATCCGATGATTAGTGCGATGCCGATGACGAGGAGCAGTGCCGCTGCCTTGGCGTGTTGGCCGATGAACCGAAGCAGACTAATCATGGCTTGCCCCCTTTCTCTCTGTGGTTGTGGCATCGAGCAGCGAGGAGAGGTCGGCTCCGGTGAATTGTTTTCTGAAACTTATCGTGATGTCTTCCTCCCTATAGCCCATTGCCGTGAAGATGGGCAGGAGTTGTCGCGCCGCGCTCCGTCTTGCCTGTTCCATGATGCCCGTCCGCGGCAAGGCAGTGAGAATCTGACTTCTTCCCTGTCGCTCGTAGGCAGTCAGTTCCTCATCGGTGAAGTTGCGGCGAGTCAGTGCCACGTACTGCTTCACGCCATCGTGGTCTATCTTTGTCGCCGTAAGGGCGATGCGTGGGTCGGGCAGGGTAATGCTGAGCTTGCTTCCCTCGCGCCGGATGTTCGCCTCGCTGAAGCCGTCGAAGTCGATGTATGCCTTCAGTGTCGCACTGACGGGAATGGCGATGCGTCGTTCGCCAAGTGGCAAGTCAAGGCTGAAATCTTTTTGCAAGAGTTTTCCCGACACTTTCGCTTTGTCGTTGTGAGTGATAATTTTTCTGATGCGATATTCTGTGGTGTAGAGTCGCGAGCATTGTCTCACCTTCAGCACCATGAGGGGTATCGTGTCGATTGGCTCGGCTGCCGGTGTGGTGTCGCCGTGCTTGGAACAGGCGGCGGCGAGCAGTGCCGTAAGCAGGAAGAGGATGATTTTTCTCATAAGCGTTGCTGAGTCTTGCCCCATTGTTCGCCACCTTTCTCTCTTGGCGCGGATGGGGATTTCGATGGCGCAAAGTTAGGAATTTCCCCCCGATTATGCAAGTCGGAAGGCGAGTTTTAGGACAAAAGCTCGTGTGGGATTGCAAACTTATAATTATAAATAACCCTAAAATCTTATCCAAAGAAGCTGTTTCGGAGTTTTATTTGTACATTTAATTAATTTCACTTTTCAAAGAAAGAAAAGCGAAAAAGTGGCTCGTTCCCTTTTTTTTCGTACATTTGTAGCCCGATAAACTCGCGGGAACGATTTCCGCGGGACAGACAAAACAAAAACGACAAGGAGACAATGAAATACATCATCATTCCCGACAGCGCGGAAATCCGCCGGCTGCCTTTCTATTTCGCCGTGGAAGAGTATGTGGCACGCACCTATACCGACGACGATTACTTCATGGTGTGGCAGGTAGAGCCCACCGTCATGCTCGGACGCAACCAACTTATCGCCAACGAAGTGGACACCGATTACTGCCGACGTGAGGGCGTGGACATCTTTCGCCGAAAGAGTGGCGGCGGTTGCATCTATGCCGACAGAGGCTGCTTGCAGTTTTCTTACATCTCCTTCGCAGAGAATGTCAGCTCGGCCTTCGTCGATTACATGAAGGGAGTGGCGGAAATGCTTCGCTCGCTGCACATCAACGCGTGTTTATCGGGCAGGAACGACATCCTCGTGGAGGGGAGAAAGGTGGCAGGCAGTGCTTTCTACCGGCTCAAGGGGCGCAGCGTGCTCCACAACTCACTCCTCTTCGACACACGTTTGGAACACCTCTCGAAGGCACTCACGCCCTCGGGTGAGAAGCTGCGGAGCAAGGGGGTGGCATCGGTGGCGCAACGCGTGACGAACATCGGACAATACACCGAACTCGGCATAACGGATTTCATCGCTTACGTGCGGGAATATATGTGTGGCAGCGAGGGGCGCACGCTCACCGAGGCAGACATGACTGCCATCGCCGCGATTGAACGGGAACTGGCTTCCGATGAGTTCACTTATGGGAAAAACCCGAAATACACCGAGATACGCTCAAAACGGTTCCCGGAAGTGGGCACCATTCAGGCGCACATAGAATTGAAAAACAACAAGATAGTGAATATCAATCTCATGGGCGACTATTTCCTGCTAGGCGATCTCGACCGCGAACTGCTCGATGTGCTGCGCGGAACCGACTTCACTCGCGAGGCGGTGGCAAAACGACTTGAGGGTATCGAACTCGGGACTATCATCCGGGAACTGACCATCGACCGGTTCCTGCGGCTTCTCTTCGGCAGACCGCCTCACGTCATGAAGCCCGATTGGCTGAAGATCGACCTCCGCTCGAAACAGTCTTCGGGCGAAACGGCAGGCATCCTCGCGCGACATAAGATGAATACCATCTGCACCAGCGGACTTTGTCCCAACCGAACGGAATGTTGGATGGCACGCACTGCCACGATGATGATAGGCGGGGAGGTGTGTACGCGCAAATGTCGCTTCTGCAACACGCTCAGCGGACGACCCAAACCGCTCGACACGGAAGAACCGCGCCACGTGGCAGAGACGGTGAAGGCACTCAAACTGCGCTATGCCGTCATTACATCGGTGGATAGAGACGACTTGCCCGACTATGGTGCCGACCACTGGGTGAGGACGGTGGAGGCGGTGCGCAACATGAACCCGGAAACGAAGATTGAACTGCTCATTCCCGATTTCATGGGGAACATGGAACTGCTTGGGAAGGTGCTGGAAACGCGACCGCACGTCTGCGGACACAACATGGAAACGGTGCGCCGACTGACGCCCTCTGTGCGCAGTGTGGCACAATACGACCGAAGTCTGGCGGTGCTGGCGGAGATAGCTCGCCGTGGAGTTCAGGCGAAGACGGGCTTCATGCTCGGACTTGGCGAGACCCACGAGGAACGCTTGCAAACCATGGACGACATCCTTGCCACGGGCTGTCGGCGGCTCACGCTCGGACAATATCTGCAACCCACTGCCAACCATCTGCCCGTTAGCGAATATGTTACTCCGGAGCAGTTTGCCGAATACAAGCGCATTGCTCTCGAAAAGGGTTTCCGCCACGTGGTCAGCGGTCCGCTCGTGCGCTCTTCTTATCATGCGGCGGAAACTGCCGAATGAGGGTGGCGCGCCAACCCATCGGACACTTGCTTTCCGAAGGGGCTGATGTTCGTTTCGGAGGGGTGGGGCAGCTCCTTCCGGGACATGAATAATTCCATTCCGATTGTTTCGGAATGGAATGTTCATGCGTCCCCGCTCCGTCTTTCTTTCCTTTGTCGCTGTCAGCGAATGGGGATGCCGTGCGTGTTTTTCACCACCGACACCACGAAGTTGCTGTGCAGATTTCCGATGCACTCGATGTTTCCCAACGTGTTGAGCATGAACTCTTGGTAATCGTTCATGTCCTTGGCATACACCTTGATTTGGAAGTCGTATTCGCCACTGGTTTCAAAACACTCCGTAATCATTTCGATGTCCTTTACGGCATCGGTGAATTTCTTGATGTTCGGCAGGGTGTGCTGCTTCAGTCTTACGTTGCAGAGCACGAGGATTCGGTTCCCCACCTTGTTGCCGTTCACCACCCCCATGTAATGCTCTATGTAGCCTTCGCGCTCCAATCGCTTTTGGCGTTCAAAGGTGGGAGAGGGCGACAGATGCACCTTCTCGGCAAGTTCTTTTACCGTGAGATGCGAGTCTTGCTGAAGTATGCGCAAGATTTGCAAATCGACGGCGTCTAAGTTTTCAGTCATTTCCATTCTGCCATAAGTTGAAAATTCAGAATATTATTTTTGATTATTCTCTATATGGGGGCAAATGTAGCATAATTTTCCGAAATACACAAAAAAGTTTGCTTATATAATATTTTTTGCCTACCTTTGCATTGCAATAATGATAATACGGTTAAAGTTTTTAAGGTAGAAGGTTAAAGTTAAAGGTATAAGTCTTAGTAATAAGATTGTGATTTTGGGTAATCATATTAGTACAACAATTAGCGATTTTGATTCCGATTAGACGTGATGTCCGGTCGGAATCTTTTTTGTTTGATGCCGACAATGTTTTTCTTCTGTTCATGCAAAGCTTAGCCATTGCTTTTTAAAAGCTAACCTTTTGCAGTGCAAAAGGTCATGAATTGCAGTGCAAAAGGTAAGCTTTTAAATTCAGATTAATATTCCCCTGATTATCAGCAGGTTGCGAAGTGCGTTTTTAAGTCTGATTTCTTAGAGGAACGCTATGGTCAAACCTGCCATGACGATGCTGACCATCGACATGAGTTTGATGAGGATGTTCAGGCTCGGGCCGGAGGTGTCCTTGAACGGGTCGCCCACGGTGTCGCCCACGACGGTGGCTTCGTGACATTCCGACCCCTTGCCGCCGAAGTTGCCTTCCTCAACGAGTTTCTTGGCGTTGTCCCATGCGCCGCCGGCGTTTGCCATGAAGACTGCCAACGTGAAGCCGGCAGCCAATCCGCCAACGAGGAGTCCGAGCACGCCTGCCACACCGAGTATCAATCCCACGAGGATGGGGATGGCAATGGCAAGGATGCTGGGGAAGACCATCTCGCGCTGTGCGCTGCGAGTGGAAATCTCGACACATCTGCCATAATCGGGCGTGGCTTTGCCTTCGAGTATTCCGGTGATTTCGCGGAACTGTCGGCGCACCTCTTCCACCATGGCTTGTGCGGCACGCCCCACGGCGCCCATGGTCAGCCCGCAGAAGAGGAATGCTGCCATTGCACCTATGAATGCCCCAACGAGCACTTTCGGGTTCATGAGCGTTACTTCGAAGAACTGCATGAAGTCGGGCATGGTGGCTGTGGACGGATCGAAGGCGTTGCCTGCCCCGTCGATGAAGTGCTCGCCCTCGTTCATGGCGCGCACCATTGCCATTTTCACTTCTTCCACGTAGGAGGCGAGCAGTGCCAAGGCCGTGAGAGCCGCACTGCCTATGGCGAAGCCCTTGCCCGTGGCGGCGGTGGTGTTGCCCAGCGCGTCGAGCGCATCGGTGCGTTGGCGCACGTCCTCACCCAGTTCGCTCATTTCGGCGTTGCCCCCGGCATTGTCGGCGATGGGTCCGTAGGCATCGGTGGCAAGCGTGATGCCGAGCGTGGAGAGCATTCCCACGGCTGCAATGCCGATTCCATAGAGTCCGCGGCTGATGGCATCGGAACTCATGTCCATGTCGAAGCCGTTGGCGCAGAGATAACTCATCATGATGGCAACAGAGATGGTGATGACGGGGATGCAGGTGGATATCATTCCCGTGCCCAAACCCTTGATAATCACTGTGGCGGCTCCCGTCGTGCCGGCTTCGGCGATGTGTCGGGTGGGCGAATAGGTGTGCGAGGTGTAGTATTCGGTTGCCTGTCCGATGATGACACCGGCGACAAGTCCCGTCAGTACGGAGAAGGAGATGCCCACCCAATTATCGAGTCTGAGCAGATAGAGAATGCCAAACGATGCCACTGCCACGAGGACGGCACTGACGTTCGTGCCCAATCCGAGCGCGCGGAGCAGGTCTTTCATCGTGGCCCCATCCTTGGTGCGCACGAGGAAGATGCCCAGCAGCGAGAGAAAGATGCCCACGGCGGCAATAATCATCGGGGCAATGACTGCCCTCAGCTGCATGTCGCCGTTCATGGCGAACGCCGTTGCGCCGAGTGCGGCTGTGGAGAGGATGCTGCCACAATAACTTTCGTAGAGGTCGGCACCCATTCCCGCTACGTCGCCCACGTTGTCGCCCACGTTGTCGGCAATGGTGGCAGGGTTGCGCGGGTCGTCTTCGGGGATGTGAGCTTCCACCTTTCCCACGAGGTCGGCTCCCACATCGGCAGCCTTGGTATAGATACCTCCGCCCACACGTGCGAAGAGTGCTTGCGTGGATGCACCCATTCCGAAAGTGAGCATGGTGGTGGTGATGGTGGTGAGCGCCATCGCGCTGCCCTCATATACATAGGAGAGGAGAAGGAACCAAAAGGCAATGTCGAGCAGTCCCAACCCGACTACCACCAGCCCCATGACGGCACCACTGCGAAAGGCAATTTTCAGTCCGTGGTTCAGTCCGTGGCGCACGGCGTTGGCAGTGCGTGCCGAAGCGTAGGTGGCGGTTTTCATGCCAAAGAAGCCCGCCAAGCCCGAAAAGAGACCGCCCGTGAGGAATGCCACCGGCACCCAAGGGTTCTGCACCTTCAGCACGAAAGCCATGATGGCAAAGACCACAACCATGACGGCAAAGACCATTGCCACCACCTTGTATTGCTGTTTGAGGTAGGCCATGGCACCTTTTCGCACGTGTTCGGCTATCTCTATCATTTTCGGGGTTCCCTCCTTCTCTTTTATCATGGCAGAGAAGAAATACCATGCCATTGCCAATGCTATCACCGAGGCAATCGGTACGAGCCAAAATACTACAGGAATGTTCATAAGCTGCGGATGTTTAGGTTCAACAATTCGGGGCTTCCCACCGCTACATGAGGGGGCGACCCGCTCTTTGGCGAATGTTACGATAGTGTAACAATTCTTGACAAATGTACTGATAAAAATGATAAATCAACAATTTTCAAACGATTTTAACATAAAAAACAGATAATATCGCAATCCCAACACCATTTTTTACCCGTATTCAACGCAAAAAAAAACAGACCGGCGGATGAACAGCCTGCTTTTTTCATGTTCCGTCGGAAAACTTTCCGAAATGTTTGCGCAATCTGAAAAATATCTTTAACTTTGCGGATAAGTAAAAGGTAGAACATCATAAAGCAATAAATCATGAAAGTAGTAAACACAACTAATGCACCCGCAGCCATCGGTCCTTACAGTCAGGCGATAGAGGCAAACGGATTGGTAATCACTTCGGGACAACTCCCCATCGACCCTGCCACCGGTCAGTTCGCTCCGGGTGGCATCAAGGAACAAACCCGCCAATCGCTGCTCAACGCGCAGGCAGTGCTCAAAGAAGCCGGCATCGACCTGTCGCACGTGATGAAGACAACCGTCTTCCTTGCCGACATGGAAGACTTCGCGGCAATGAACGAAGTCTATGCCGAATTTTTCAAAGAGCCGTTCCCGGCACGTTCCGCCATCTCGGTGAAGCGGCTGCCCAAGGACGCGTTGGTGGAAGTGGAGTGCATCGCAGTGAAATAAACTTCAAATTAATCATTCTTCATGGTGGGAGTGCTTCTTCGTGGGGCACTCCCGCTTTTTGCCTTCAGAAGCGCGAAGCATCGAGCCACGAAACATCAAGTCGCGAAGCCGGCGAAGAACGCCATAAGCCCTTAGTTGCATGACACATCATCCCATCCGATAACGGAAAAGCCGGCAGACTGTAAAAAAAATATTTTCCGAAATTGTTATGTTTTGCGAAAAGAAACTGAGGGAAAGAAAAGCCAATAGCAAGTTGGCGGAGTATATCCGTAACGGCAAGATAGTCAGTGGAAGCAACACAGAAACAACAGCCATAGCCTCAGTGGAGTATATAATTAAACCAGTTTATCCTCCAATCACATATTCAAATTCATCAAAATTCTCATACCCTAATTCTTCTAAGACTTGACGACTGTGTTTGGGTCAGTCGTAAAACCCAGTTGCATCCCCTCCCTCTCATGCACATAATTTCATAAGTATTTGTTACCTTTGCATTATGAATAGCGAACAATTGTTGCGTTGTATCTTTCCAGAGATACTCGCAGATTATTTTGATGTGATAGATATCCAAGAGAGCATTTCCCAGATAGACTTCTGGTTGGATGAGCGTAACTTTATGGAAGAAGCAGACCGCAAGTCCGGCACAGTAAGCAGTTACGGCTTTACCGCCGAACGGGTTGTCCAAGACTTTCCCCTTCGTGGTAAGCCCGTTTACCTTCATGTCCGCCGTCGAAAATGGCGTGACAGTTCCACGGGTGAGATATTCAGTTATTCTTACGATGACCTGACGGCTGAGGGCAGCAAACTATCCCCTGAGTTCGTTTCTTTTTTAAAAGAATAGAATTGAGTCTACTGCGGAGAGCATTACAGGTATCGGCTCTCATTATGGCGTAGACGGTAAGCAGCTTTCCCAACAATACAAGGAGCATTTCAGCGATTATCGCCGGTGGGAGCAGTTGTCGCATGCGGGAGACTGGCTGCTGTTTGATGAGAACCTGGGAGAGAGCCTGAGTATCGATGAGACTTGTCTAAGCAGCGGTGAGGTCTATACGTTTCTGACCAACAAGGCTGGCAAAGGTGGCAGGGGTACGCTGGTAGCTGTGGTCAGGGGAACAAAAGCCGAAGATGTGATCCGTGTTCTGGAAAAGATTGACCTTTCCAAAAGAAAGACTGTCAAGGAGATAACGCTCGACTTGTCTTCCTCTATGATGATCATTGCGCGCACGGTGTTCCCCAAGGCACTCATCACCAGTGACAGGTTTCATGTGCAGAAACTTTACTATGACGCTTTGGACGACATGCGCATAGCCTACCGGTGGATGGCAAGGGACAGAGAAAATGAGGAGATGAAGGAAGCCAAAGCCAAGAACGAAACCTACAAGCCATTCAGATATAGCAACGGTGACACACGTAAGCAACTACTTGCCAGGGCGAAGTTTATACTGACTAAACACAAGTCCAAGTGGACGGAATCGCAAAGGCTAAGGGCGGAAATAATCTTTGAAAACTACCCGGAACTCAAAAAAGCCTATGACCTGGCCATGGAACTTACCGATATTTATAATGCCGGAAGCATCAAGGACGCAGCAAGGCTGAAACTGGCAAGGTGGTTTAATAAGGTGGAGAAGTTGGGGGTGGACAACTTCTATACGGTTATTGACACCTTTAAGAACCATTATGATAGCATACTCAATTTCTTTGTCAACAGAGCCACAAATGCCAATGCTGAATCCTTCAACGCAAAAGTCAAAGCCTTCAGGGCACAGTTCAGGGGAGTAACGGATATTCCTTTCTTCCTTTACAGGCTTATGAAATTATGTGCATGAGGGGAGAGGGGTGCAACTGGGTTTTACGACTGACCC
>NZ_LR027821.1:76653-85429 GCF_900607215.1 Prevotella rectalis | reverse complement strand
CTTCAACGCAAAAGTCAAAGCCTTCAGGGCACAGTTCAGGGGAGTAACGGATATTCCTTTCTTCCTTTACAGGCTTATGAAATTATGTGCATGAGGGGAGAGGGGTGCAACTGGGTTTTACGACTGACCCCTGTGTTTCCTATCCTCTTCGGTGTTGAACTTTGGTATGAAGGGGAGGCGGAGAATGATTTTGTCTTTATGCTTTGCATGAGTGTAGAGCCAGACAAGGTTGTCGATAACTTGTTTGTTGGTCTTGCCTGTATAGGCTTGGTAGATAACGGGATCCATATCCTTAATGTCGATGATAAAGGAATCAATGTATGGAGTGACTTCCTCCAAGTTATGGCGAGGCGCGTTTAGACTCGTCTCCATCGTAAATTGCCATTCATTTGGGCATTGCTCACAAAATTCCTTTATAAATGAACTCCGCAGAAGTGGTTCGCCTCCGCCAAAGCAGATGCCTCCTCCTGTCGCCAAGAAGTAAAGATTGTCCATCTCCACATTCTGCATTAAGAGTTCTGTATCCATTTCCTGCCATACGCCGTCAGCATCATGACACTGTGGATTGAGGCAGTATTTACAACGAAGCGGGCAACCGTGGAATGCCACGAGCGTAGTTACCCCTTCACCGTCTATTGAAAGGCGGTGACGGTCGATGCAAATGAGTGGGGCGGTATTCATCTTATTCAAGTCTAAAAGTAACAGGGACTGTATATTTCGTTTTCACGGCTTTGCCGTTCTGCTTGGCAGGATTCCACTTCGGCATACTTTTCACCACTCGAATGGCTTCCTTGTCTAACTTTGGTGTGATGCTGCGCATTACCTTGATGTCGCTCAGACTTCCATCCTCATTGACGGTGAATCCAACGATGACTCTGCCTGTTGCTGCACCTTCTTGACATTCTTTTGGATAGCGGACGTTATCCTTAATGTATTGCATCAATGCAACAGAACCACCAGGGAATGAGGCCATTTCCTCGATTGCTTCACCAAATAGCTTGCTGCTCTCGGTAGAGTCGGAGTTAACGGCGGGTTGGATGATAGCGGTCTTGCCTAGTTTGGACTTCTTTTCTTGTCGTGATTTCTTGGAGGACTTGTCCTTCTTGACGATGGGATATGCTACTTCAACAGGGACTATTCCTGCCACCATCTCTCCTAAGTAACGCTCATCTTCTGCCAAAGTGATGATGTTTAACTTTTCTTGGCTCATTTCCGTAAGTTTGATGGCTCTATTTTGCATGCCAACGTATTCAACGCTTATAGTGTCGTTAGGTGATACTTCAAGAGTGAAGTTTCCTTTCCTGTTAGAAATAGTCTTTTTACCTGAAAGTTTGGCGATGATATAGGCTCCGACAATCGGCTCTTCATCTTCATCGTCAATGACATGCCCTTGGACGAAAAGTACTCCTTTCTTGTTTAGTGCTTCTTTTTCTTGGAGCAAGGTTGAATCATCGGCTGTGTATTCTCGGAAGCGGATAGGGATGATCTTTTCTGGCGTGGAGGATGTTGAGGACGTTGATGTCGCGGCTGTGGAAGATGTTAGAGTAAAACTATTGTATCCCTTCTGCGTGGAGCAAGATGTGGCGGATGTGGCAAGGGCGGTGATTCCCAAAGCCACTCCTGCAACCTTGATGGTCTTTCCTGCCATCTGTCGAAGTCTCAGTTCATACTCTAAGTCCTTCACATCTTGCTCGCATTTAGGGCACGTGCCCTTACATTCACCCTTGAAATGACATTCTTCGGGTGAATAGTCTATCTTATTGGCATCTGCTATTTGTTTGCGGATAGCTTTGAGAGTGTTGCAAATGTTACGTCCTCTTGTTGCCATAATTTATTTCCTTTCTTGTTTTGCTTTCTTAACATGTTTGTTCTTTTTAATAATAGGAGTAGTTTCTTTGGGATAAGGAGCGATACCAGCAATCACTTCTCCTAAAATATGTGCCGTTAAAGTAACAATATTGAGCTTGTCTTGGCTCATTTCCGAAAGTTTGATTACTCGGTCTTGAAAGCCAATGTATTTTACAGTTATCATATCCCCTTGCTTTACTTCAAGGGTAAAATTCCCATCAATGTCAGACAACGTTTGCTTTCTTGAAAGCTTAGAAGTGATAATGGCTCCGATGATAGGATTTTTCTCATCGTCAATAACATGCCCTTGTACAAATAACACTCCCTTTTTGCCAAGTTCTTCTTTTTCTTTAAGTAAAATGGTATCATTGTGAGTATAATCTTGATAGCTGATAGGAATAACTTTTTCTGGCATGGATGATTCCATGTCATATTTTACCTTTTGTGTGGCACAAGATGTGGTGGATGTAGCAAGGGTGGTTATTCCCAATGCTATTCCAGCAACCTTGATAGCCTTTCCTGCCATCTGTCGAAGTCTCAGTTCATACTCTAAGTCCTTCACATCTTGCTCGCATTTAGGACAAGTACCCTTACATTCGCCCTTGAAATGACATTCTTCGGGTGAATATTTTATCTCATTGGCATCCGCTATTTGCTTGCGGATGGCTTTAAGAATATTACAGATGTTGCGTCCTCTTGTCATAGTTATTTTCTTTTATGCTTATGTCCTTTTTTGATAACAACAATTTCACCCATGAGTCCTCCACTTTCTGTCAAAGTGATGACATTGAGTTTTTCGAAATTCATTTCAGAGAGTTTGATGATTCTGTCTTGCATACCAATGAACTTTATGGTGATTGTATCTTTTGGCTTCACTTCAATGGTGAAGTTTCCATCAATGTCTGCTCCCGTTTTCTTTCCAGAAAGTTTAGCTGTGATGAAGGCACCAACAATCGGTTCTTTTGTGTTTTCGTCAATGATATGCCCTTGAACAAAAAGAACTCCTTTCTTACTCAATGTTTCTTTTTCTTTTAATAGGATAGAATCTTTGGCTGTGTATTCTTGGAAGCGAATCGGAATAACTTTCTTTGGCAGTGCGGGCGTGGAGTTATAGTATCCTTTTTGTATAGAGCAGGAAGTAAAAGATGCAGAAAGAGCAGTCATTCCCAATGCCACTCCTGCGACCTTTATAGCCTTCCCTGCTTTCTGCCTAAGTCGCAACTCATGTTCCAACACTCTAACATCTTTCTCGCATTTCGGGCAAGTTCCCTTGCATTCACCTGTGAAGTGACATTCGTCTGGTGAATAGTTAATCCCATTGGCATCCGCTATTTGTTTGCGAATAACCTTGAGAGTATCGCAGATGTTGCGTCCTTTGGTTTTCATAAATTGATGTTTTTAGGTGTTCAACATTCCTTTTATTTTCAAAATGAGTATATATTGCTCCTTAGTTATAATTCATAATTCTGTTTTCAAAAGTACGAAAAACAATCCACAAACAAGAATGTTTTGCTTTGTATTGTAAGAATGGGGACGACATTTAATATTTCTCTTGTTTTTAATGCCGTATATGAAAATTATATGTGTTTCGATTAGATATTGTGTTGTTGCATTTGTGACATTTCTTCGACCATAATTTAATAATCTATAAAAACAAAGCAAAAGATGTTGCTTCGCAGATTTTAAATTTATCTTTGCAGTCGTAAAGAGTTGTTTGACAAGCAAGGCAAACTTATGTAGAATATAGAAGTTAAAACTATTGCCAAGTCATTACCTCTATTGAGGAGGAACACTCATAAATCGCTCATTTTAAGCTGTTCAGCAGATTTTAGTAGAATTTTATCAAAAAATAACGCCTGAAAGTGACTGCACGAAGTTTGGTTAAATAATGTAAATTAGCGTTGTTTTAAGGAGTTGATTTTGGAACAGACACTCTGCACATGGTCAAGTCCATATAACATTGAACGAGAATCTATTCCCATCCAAGAGAATAAAGTCTGAATTTTTTGATATTCATTGACGATATAACTTGTGTCTATTTCGGAAGCATGAAGTCTGAAACAGATAGGTTCATGGTGCGCTATTCTGTTTCTCAGACTATTCACCTTGTCAAGTTCATTGAATATGTAGGCATTGCTGTATTGAGCAGCAGCCGATGAACGAGGTTTATTTGGGAATGCCCTTAACAGACATTGCCCTGTCGCACGATACTGTAGAGAGGAGTACATATACTTCCATACTCCGAATTCCATTTCGGCTATCAACTTGGAATGAGAATAAATACCTTGTCTATTCAAACGATTGTATGCCTTTTCTATGATTTTTCTTGTTTCATTCATGCGCCCATTAGAAAATATTCCATTGGCTTGAACAGAATCTTTCAGCCAATTCATTCCTAATGTCGGTACCAAAAGGCTATCTATAGCATTGCGCAAAGCCACTTCAAAGCAGCTAACTATCGTGAACATCTCTTGCGACAAGCGCAAGTTGTAGCGATACAAAGCCATAGCCTTGCGAGTATCACCATTCGCTGCATCCTTATATCTCTGTATTCGTTTGGCAGACAAGATTCTTTCGAATTCTAAATATTCCATAAAAATGGTTCGTTTACTTGGTTGTAACAAGAAAAAAAGCTATCTTTGTAGCGTTGATTCCCGGTAGCCTCTGATTCGTCAAGCTATCGGGTCTTGTTTTTTATATGATTCTTACCCACAAAAATACATCTTTTTCTGCAATTACGATTATGCCACATTATATAATTACAGAAAATTAACCGTAAAAAGTTGATAAAACCATTGTATTTTTACAACCCAAAAAGAGTTGTTTGACAGCAAACGTGTGAAGATTGCAGAAATTGGAACTATTGCCAAATCATTACCTCTGTTGAGATGAAACGCTCATGAATAGTTCATTTTAAACTATTCAGCAGAATTTAGCGCAATTTTTATCAGAAAATTTATACGTTTTCGTTTTTTTTATATAAATTTGCAAGTGGAAATTATAACTATTACAATGGCGAAAGTATTTTAAATATGAATAAATCCGGCTTTTTTTATCGGGCTTTTGACTTGTATTACGACGGCTTCAGAAACATGACGTTGGGCAAGACACTTTGGGCGGTAATCCTCATCAAGCTCTTCATCATGTTCTTCATTCTCAAATTGTTCTTCTTTCCCAACATCATCAAACAGCGATCGGAGAAAGGACATGAAGACAAGTTTGTGGCAACCGAGGTGTTGGGGCGCGAATAATCGCAACCCACGGGCAAATCGAATTGCGAGTTTCGTAAATCATTGCGGCAAGAAGAAAAGAAAAATCTAACAGTTACATATTAATATTTACAACATGGAAAATTTATTATTAACCATTGATCCCGGAGTAGTCGACTGGTCGCGCGCCCAGTTTGCCCTCACAGCCATCTATCACTGGCTGTTCGTGCCACTGACGCTCGGACTTGCCGTCATCATGGGCATCGTGGAAACGTGCTACTACCGTACGCGGAAAGAGTTTTGGCGTTCTGCCGCCAAATTCTGGCAGACGTTGTTTGGAATTAATTTTGCCATGGGTGTTGCCACGGGTATCATCCTCGAATTCGAGTTTGGTACCAACTGGAGCAATTACTCTTGGTTTGTGGGCGACATCTTCGGCGCACCACTTGCCATCGAGGGCGTTGTGGCTTTCTTCATGGAGTCCACCTTCGTGGCAGTGATGTTCTTCGGTTGGAAAAAAGTGTCGGCAGGCTTCCATCTTGCCGCCACATGGCTCACCGGTCTGGGTGCCACCATCTCGGCATGGTGGATTCTCGTTGCCAACTCTTGGATGCAATATCCCATCGGTTGCGAGTTCAATCCCGAGACGATGCGCAACGAGATGAACTCCTTTGCAGATGTGGCATTAAGCCCGTTTGCCGTGGATAAGTTCTTCCACACCGTTACCTCCTCATGGATTATCGGAGCAGTGTTCACCATTGCCGTTTGCTGTTGGTATCTCATGAAGAAACGCCACACGGAATTGGCATTGCAAAGCATGAAGATAGGTGCCATCGTGGGTATCGTGGCCGCAGTGTTGGCAGCACTCACTGGGCACAACTCGGCTTACATGGTGGCACAAACACAACCCATGAAGCTCGCCTCCATGGAAGCATTGTACAACGGTGGCAACTCGCAGTCGCTCACGCTCATGGCAATGGTAAACCCATTCAAGCAGCCCGACTATGCCACAACCGACGAACCGGCAGGACGCATTGCCATCCCCAACCTGCTCTCATTGCTTGCCACACGCGACGCCAAAGGATATGTGCCGGGCGTGAACGACATCATAAAGGGCTACACCAAAGCCGATGGAAGCAAAGAACCATCGGTGGCAGAAAAGATGGAACGAGGCAAAAAAGCCATCGCTGCACTGAAAGCCTATCGTGAGGGAGAGAAAACACCCGAAAACCTGCACGCCTTGGAAGAAAACATGAAATACTTTGGCTACGGCTACGTGAAGAACCCCGACCAAATCGTTCCATTCATCCCCGTGAACTTCTGGGCATTCCGCATCATGGTCGGACTGGGAATGCTCTTCATACTCGGATTTGCCATCATTCTCTTCTACCTTTACAAGAAAGACATCACGCGTCCGCGCTGGATTCACGTCTTCGGCATCCTCCTCTTCCCATTGGCATACATCGCCAGTCAGAGCGGATGGCTCGTGGCAGAGTTCGGACGTCAGCCATGGACCATTCAGGACATGCTCCCCACATGGGCTGCCGTGAGCGACATCAGCAGTAGTGGCGTTGCCCTGACCTTCTTCATCTTCCTCATCCTCTTCACGGCGATGTTGGCAGTGGAAATCAGTATTATGTGTAAACAAATCAAGAAAGGACCGGCACTATGACATACGACTTTTTGCAACATTATTGGTGGTTCCTCATTGCCGTGTTAGGCGGCTTTCTGGTGTTCCTGATGTTCGTTCAGGGAGCCAACTCCATGATTTTCCGGTTGGGGAAGGACGAGGAGGAACGTCGTCTTCTCATCAATTCCACCGGACGTAAGTGGGAATTTACTTTCACCACGCTCGTTACCTTCGGAGGAGCTTTCTTCGCCTCCTTCCCACTGTTCTATAGCACCAGCTTCGGAAGTGCCTACTGGGTGTGGCTCGCCATCCTCTTCACGTTCATCATACAGGCAGTGAGCTACGAGTTTCAAAACAAAGCGGGAAACCTCCTCGGCGTAAAGACATTCCAAGTGTGTCTCGTCATCAACGGACTGCTCGGACCACTCCTCATCGGAGGCGCGGTGGCAACCTTCTTCACGGGCTCTAACTTCATCGTGGAAAAAAGCAACATCGTAAGCGATATGCAACCCGTCATCTCACAATGGGCAAACGCATCGCGCGGACTCGATGTGTTGCTCAATCCATGGGTGGTCATCTTCGGATTGGCAGTGGTGTTCCTCGCACGCATCCTCGGAACACTCTATATTAATAATAATGTGAACGATACGCACATTCGCGCGCGCATCAATCGCCACCTCATCGGAAACACCGTGCTGTTCCTAATCTGCTTCCTCGCCTTCCTTGCAAAAACCTTGTTGGGCGACGGATTTGCCGTTGCCACAGACGGAACCATCGTCATGGAACCAATGAAGTATCTCAACAACCTCATTGCACTTTGGCCACTTGCCATCGTCTTCCTTGTCGGAGTGCTGCTGCTGCTCTACGGCATCATTCTAACCCTGCTCCGACCGAACTACATCAAAGGAATCTGGCCGGCAGGCATCGGAGTGATACTCGTCGTAATAGTCCTCTTCCTCATCGTGGGATGGAACAACACAGCTTACTACCCATCCACTGCCGATTTGCAAAGTTCGCTCACCATAGCCAACAGCTGTTCGAGCGAGTTCACCCTCACCACGATGTTCTATGCAAGTCTTGCAATACCCTTCGTCCTCGCATACATCTTCTATGCATGGCGGAGCATAGACTCCAAGAAGATAGACCGGGAAGAACTCAAGAACGATGACCATGCTTATTAACCATCTGACATCAAGGTTGATAAGATAAAACATTCACGATATCCGGCGGAAACAAACTTCCGCCGGATATTGTTATCCCTCCACTGACATTTCTTTTTGTTTTTTCGCAACACCTGCATAAAAACAAATATTACTGTCCGCTAAACATCCCACATTTTTTATGAATTAGGGCTGACACTTCTCACGAGGTATCAGCCCTTTTTGTTATCTTTGCTTTTGTTTCCAAACTCAGATAACATGGGCAAAAGTACACATTTCTTCGGACAGCCGGTATATGGTCAGCTGATAAAATCTCTCGACCATGATAAAATAGTTGAAATAAGCCGTCGGAACGGCGGTGAGCGGTATGTGAAGACCTTTGATGGCTTCACCCATCTTCTTACGATGCTGTATGCAGTCATCATGCGCTTCGACTCCCTGCGCGAGATAGAGGCGGCAATGACGGCTGAGGTGCGCAAGCTTCATCACATAGGCATTGACAGGGTTCCTAAGCGCAGTACCCTGTCAGACGCGAACGCCAGACGCTCGGAGAAATTCTTTGAGGACGTGTATCACGACCTTTACGAGTCCAATAAGGACAAACTTTCTTCGGACAGCCGACGCAATGGTACGGAGGAATGGATAAAACGTCTGAGAATCATCGATTCCACCACGATAACCCTGTTCTCTAACGTCATCTTCAAGGGTGTGGGACGGCATCCTAAGACGGGAAAGAAGAAGGGAGGCATAAAAGTGCATTCCGTCATTCATGCAAACGAAGGAGTTCACTGTGACGTGAAGTTCACTTCTGCTGCTACCAACGATTCCTTTATGCTCGCCCCCAGCCATTTCAAGCATGATGAAATCATTGCCCTGGATCGTGCATATATCAACTATGAAAAGTTTGAGGAACTGACCGAGAGGAACGT
>NZ_LR027821.1:76000-76476 GCF_900607215.1 Prevotella rectalis | reverse complement strand
GGAAAGATGCCAAAGTTGGTGTCCTTGCTTACCAACGACTTTGACATGTCCATGGAGACTATCGTAGCCATCTACCGCAGGAGGTGGCAGATAGAGACTCTTTTCAAGCAGATAAAACAGAACTTCCCGCTTAGATACTTCTATGGGGAGAGTGCCAACGCCATCAAGATACAGATTTGGGTTACACTCATTGCCAATCTATTACTGTCACTGCTGCAAAGCTCATTGCAGAGGCGGTGGAGTTTCTCAGGGCTGGCTACTATGGTGCGCATTGTACTTATGGAATACCTCAACATGAATAATTTCTTCAACATGCCGGATGCCGACATGAAACTCATGCTTGAAGCAGCGGCTGAATCGCCACCCGAGGTAACAGAAAATGAATAAGGGGGCTTGTCACTAACATGCTGTCATCCGAACTATTGTGTCTCAATGAGTTGGAATGAGGATTTCTATGTTTAGCGGACAGTAATATT
>NZ_LR027821.1:70120-75992 GCF_900607215.1 Prevotella rectalis | reverse complement strand
AGCGGCTGAATCGCCACCCGAGGTAACAGAAAATGAATAAGGGGGCTTGTCACTAACATGCTGTCATCCGAACTATTGTGTCTCAATGAGTTGGAATGAGGATTTCTATGTTTAGCGGACAGTAATAAAAAACAAATAAGGAGGAAACCTTTTCGCGGCTGCCTCCTTAAAGAATACAATCTTAAACAAAAACTATAGAGAGTCCTATAAAAAAATACTCCCTTTCAAAAACACTTACGCGGATCTCGATAATCTCACATCATCGTCCCGACGACTTCGGAAAGCAAACCGGTTGTCACAACCATTTGCCACCGCGGGCACGCCGGTATCCTTGAAAAGACAATATGCAAACATCTAAATTCAACCTTAAACCTAATAAAAAACTATAATCTCGATGCCATTCCTTGCCTCTTTGAGCTTCATCCGGTCCACCGACCTTCATGGCATGACACCTCTTTGCATTTCCTTTATACCTTTATACGCCGCAAAGGTAACGACCCCCGGTTTCAATGCTATGAACAGCATTTTAAAAAAACATGAAAAAGCCTCCCAGCCCTTTCGGAAAGCCCGGACAACACCTCACGACAGCAACGCCGGAAGCTCCGCAATCCCCCTTAGCGTCCACAACCGCTCATGGGCGTACTCTCGCGTAACCTCATGTTGCCACTCCGTGTGAAAAGGAATGTGAACCGCACTGCCACCCACCTGCAACGCAGGCTCCACATCGGAACGGAACGAATTGCCCACCATCAGCAACTCATCGGTTTCGCAGCCAAATCGAGCACACAACTGCCGATAAGTTTCGGGCGTCTTGTCGGAAACAATCACCACATCATCGAAAAAATCCCGAAGACCGGAACGATGCAACTTGTTCTCTTGGTCGAGCAACTCGCCCTTGGTGAACACCACCATCTTCCAACAACCCTGTTCGCGCAACCAATGCAACGTAGCCCTTACACCCGGCAACGGACTGCCGGGAAGCTCGAGAAGCGTCTTCCCAAGTGCCACGATTCTGCCGATGTCGCCCCCCGTAATCCTGCCACCCGACATCGCTACGGCATTCTCTATCAGCGAGATGATGAACGCCTTGCAGCCATAACCCAACAACGCCATGTTATCAGTCTCAACGGCAAACAACGACTCCGACACCTCCGACTCGCTCCCATAATCGGACAAGATTCGTGCGTACTCTCGTTCCACGATGGCGAAGTGCGACTGGCAATCCCATAGCGTGTCGTCGGCATCGAAAGCCAACAGCCCGATGTTTTCTTTCAATTCTCTCATAACCTTTCTCCTTCAAGTGGGGCAGAGACGGAACAGCGGTGAAACAACCCCCCGCTCAGTCCATCCCTCGTTTTTACTTGCAAAAATAACTTTTTTCCCCGACAATCCCTCCGTATCCCCCCAAAAACTTGCCTTCTTTCACGGGCTTGACACAATCCGACCACCAACAACTTATGCCCCCCAGTCTTAAATCTTCAGTATTTTTCCATTCCGCAATATGGCAAATCCATTCCACCATTACATTCTTTCATTGTGAACCGGTGGGAATCCATTCCAACGCAGGGGGAAACCCTGTGTTTGTCCGCACACGGAATATATGGATAAAAAAAGTAAAAAAAATTCTGTTTTTTCTTTGCTGTTTTAAAAATTGGTCGTACCTTTGCAACGAATAGTTATTTAAGGTAGCTTATTACCCACCGTTGATTGAGCGTGGATATGGCTTTGGCTTTGAAACAGTTTACTGTAATCTTTTGAGTAATAAAAAAATATGAACCGTGTGATTGTCAGAATGGGCAAAAATGGGAATGTATTGCAGAAAAAATATAATTTATTTTCTGCAAATTTTAACACGTTTTATTTGCTCGTCTCAAAATATTTATTAACACACACACACACACACACACACACACACACACACACACACACACACACTATATATATAGGCTTTTTACCCAAAGTCTGTTTTTCACATTCTTGCTATGGATGCGCATCGTTGCGCACATCCTCATGAACACACGGGAGAAATGTTCTCTCATGTGCAATGCGGTGTGTTCGTATGTGTCCTTGCGTGCCAAACATTATGGACTGCAGATGCGATTTGGTGTATTGTTTATTTAATCATCTAACTAATAAATTTTAATTTAAAGAAAAAGATTATGAAAAAAAGACCTTACATTATGCCGGAAACCGACATTGTAGAAATGAAATCCGAAGCAATGCTTGCCGGTGTGTCAGGAGGAAAGACAGACCCAAATGATGATGGCATGGATATCCTTGCCAAACCCATCGACATTGAGATTGGAGAGGAATTTGATGATGAAGACAGAAATTCCACAATTTTTTAAGTTTTTAACCAAATAGAAAAATCAGACATGAAAAGAAAGAATATATCGGTTCTGCTGTGCGGAGCCATTGCATTGCTCGGCATGTCGGCTTGTAGCGATGACATGAATGAGCCAAACGGAACGAAAGACAACGCCGGACAAGCTTTGGTTTACAAACTCAACGTAGCGGCTACCACTCGCAATGAAGGTACGAAAGCCTTAACGCTCGATGAGAAAAGTCACATCCATACGGCGTGGAAACCCGGAGACAAAATGTTTGTATATAACTGCAGTGATAATAACAAAAGCACCGAAAAGCAATACAGCACCGTGGTTACACAAGACGACGGAGGAACCACAGCTTCGTTCACGGGATCAATCAAGAGCAAAAACGCCATGCAGGAAAGCGACGTGTTGGGCTTCTTCTATCCCGGTGCAGCCATAGAACAACAAGACAATGTGGCGGCAGGAGAACTTACACAGGAACAAGTAAAAGTGAATGGCAGCACCCAAGTTATAGACTACTATAAGAACTCGGAAGCTGTCAAAGACCAAGTGTTGCTCAATCTTTCACAGCAAGATGGAACTTTGGAGACCATCAACAAAAAGTATGATTACTGCTGGGGTAAAACCAGTCCCGTGGGCATAACCGGAGATGCAACGAACGGCTACACCTGTCGCGCCAAAGTAGATCTACACCGCATGGTGGCTTTTTGGGGACTGCAGTTCAACGGTGGCAAGGAAGGAACTCCTCTTACAAGCATCGAGCAAATCAATATTAATGGACCGAAATCGACAGACGTACTCAACCTCAAGGATGGAAAATTAATCGGAAATGACCAAAACAAAGACTTCTCCATCAACATCAGCAACAACGGTAATTACATTAAACTGACCAATGGCTTTATCTGGGTGGCACTACTTCCCGGAGAAACCCACAGAGTAATCATTACGCTCAAAACAACGGACGGAAAGGTGTACTCAAAAACCGTAAACAAAACATTCAAGGAAAATACAACCTATCGCTCCAGAATTACGAACATGAACGAGGTAACAGCCGAACCATATGTTGAAGTGTGCGGCACAAAATGGGCAACGGGTAACTTCATCCGCTATGTCGATCCCGAAAATTCCTCCAATGTCTATTGGGGCGTGGCTCCTGCACAATGGTGGATTAGCCATTATGGTGAAAACCCCACAGAGGCAAACTATCTGCCCGCTGCCGGAGATAATAAAGAACCAATACGATCTAAAGAACTCGGATCACAACACTGGTATGCCGACAAAGCAATAGGCGATGACGGATCTGGAAGATGGGGCATCACGCAGAACGACCTCGACCTGTTCACATGGGGCGCCATCAAAGATGTCTTAGACTTTCCTCTAATTGGAAACTACCTCGGAAACGCGGGACTGGGAGTTCTTTCATGGCCTAAGGAAGAAAGAGGAAATTTGACCAAGACATGGTTTGAAGAAACCGGTTCTCCTAAAACTCGTACTACAGACCCAGAAAAAGCAAATTACGGCGACATCGTTTGGTATTACACGCATGATGCAAACCACAACCACCATTACCGCTATCCCACATTGGATGAAATGAAGGCGCTGCAGTATGCAAAAACCATTCTGCCGGCTTACTGCTATACCGACAAGGGAAACAAGGTGTACGGCGCATATTTCTCTGATGCGGATGCCTTACCGAACCCATCCGGAACAAAAAATATAAATGCCTTCCCGACAGGTCGCAACAATCTATGGAAATATGAAAATGTAACGGGACTTGTCCTCGCCAACAAGGGCTTGTTCCTCCCCATCACGGGATTTAGAAGCGCAAGAGCAACGAAGGTGGTTTATCGCTATGTGGACAATGTAAGCACATTCTATTCTGCCTATTTAACTTCACAAGAATCGGCAGTGTCAACGATAAAAGCTTTCTTCTTCGGTTCCAACGAATGGAATCCGACCGGCTCACCCCAAAAGCAGCAAGGAAACCCCATCCGGCCGGTGTGGGATTCAGGCAATGCGACAGCTCCGACAGATGCAAGCAAATTCGCACCATTCAACAAAATTGTTACAACTTTTGGAGCACGAAAATATTAATGGCATGACAATCAATAAAGTTTAGGCACCAAGCAGCCTGATCTGTTCAGGGGCGCAGCATTTGTATCCGCTACAAGTGCTGCGCCTTGTTTTTGTTCCTCACGACATTCCGCATCGCCACGAAATAACATGACAAAAAACAAACATCAATATATATTTTATTATTGCTGTCCGGTAAAAATTAACTGAAAGCTCTGTATCTCTTTATCCATCGGTATTGCAGCCGTTTTACTCATCCTGGGGCTTGGTTTTCAGTTTCAAACTGTAAGCATTATAAAATGCACTTATTTTGACAAGAAAAGACCTAAAATAACCGATAATTCTAAGAAATAATAAGTTTAAGTCTATTTTAACTAACACAGATAGCCCCAAAAAAGTTTTACCGGACAGCAATAATATTTTATAACCAATTGAAAATCAGGATAATATCAACCGTAATTTAAAAGCTGGGCTTTTGCACTTCGATTCATGACCTTTTGCATTGCAAAAGCTTACCTTTTGGAAAGCAAAAGCTAAGCTCCGCACGAACAGAAAGAAAATCATACCGAAGCACTGTCATATTTCTTTACGTTCCCCTACAATCAGGTGGTGCGCTTTCTCCACATCACCGAGAGGGAAACAACGACACAAACCCTGTTGCAGGAACTTATCCATCTGACAAAAGAACTCATCGCCCTACAAGAGAAGACGGTGAGTTTAACCATTGACTTTCGGGAGAGATAAAGAATGTGCGATGAGATTATATTCCCCCAAGCATTTTTTGCAGCAGATTACCCGATGTTCGAGTTATCTGGAAATCCACCGTTTGGTTTTCTACAGTTTTTATGTCGGCTGACTTGAAACGGCATAGTGCTTCCTGGCGCTCCAATGTGTCACGGACGGGAGACAGGTCTCGTATCTGTCCTGCAAACGTTCCATAGGGAGATTGCAGACAAATTATTTGTCCCTTCATCTTGTCAGGACGCTTGTTTTCAAACTTAAGCAAGATGGTTATATTTGTGCTGTCTACTGGTGTGGTAGCCGTTTTGTGTATGGTAGCCGTACCCGAATATACTTGTTTATAGGGCAGGAAATAGGCTACAGCAAAAAGGCAGAGCAACACCATTCCGATGGCGGTAATGCCATAACGGATAAGCGAGGAGGGTATCTGTCCCACGATACTACGAACTTTTTCGCTACGCAGTTCAAAGCTTCGTTCTGGTTTCTTTTCTTCTTCCATATTAGTTGCCAAGTTCTAATTGATTCTTTACTAAGGCAAAATATTTACCACGTTTAGCAGTCAGTTCCTCGTGTGTACCTACCTCTACAATTTTACCTTCATCCAAAACTACAATTTGGTCGGCATCGCGAACAGTGGAAAGGCGGTGTGCCACTACTACAACTGTTTTTCCCTTGTAGAACTCCGAGAGGTTTTCTGTAATGGCTCGTTCATTGTTGGCATCGAG
>NZ_LR027821.1:39806-70019 GCF_900607215.1 Prevotella rectalis | reverse complement strand
CATCCAAAACTACAATTTGGTCGGCATCGCGAACAGTGGAAAGGCGGTGTGCCACTACTACAACTGTTTTTCCCTTGTAGAACTCCGAGAGGTTTTCTGTAATGGCTCGTTCATTGTTGGCATCGAGTGCATTGGTCGCTTCATCCAGAAAGACAAACATTGGATTCTTATAAACTACCCTTGCTATCAAAATGCGTTGTCGTTGTCCCTGACTGATGCCCTGTCCGTCCTGTCCTATCATCGTGTTGTAAGCCAAAGGCAGGGCTTCGATGTAGTCTGCGATGTTTGCCACACGGGCAGCATGGCGGATGCGTTCGATGTCTGGCTCATCGTCTGGTATGGCAATATTCCTCGCAATGGTATCGGAGAACAGATAGCCCTCCTGCATGACCGCACCGCATTGGCTTCTCCACCAACCAAGATTGTATTCATTCAGATTGGCATTGCCCATTTCTATACTTCCATTCAGTGGCTCATAGAATCCCAAAAGGAGTTTTACGAGTGTGGTCTTTCCGCTTCCGCTTGCCCCAACGATTGCCGTTACCTTACCGTTGGGAATAGAAAGATTGATATTCGACAGAATATTTTTCGGACTGTAGATGTCGTATTTAAAGGAAAGGTCTTTTATCATGAGGGAATGTCCTCCTGTAGTTTCGTCCGTATAGGTGGTATGTGTCCGTTCGGCATTCTCCTCATTGGTCTCGGTATGTATTTCGTTCATGCGATCAAGGCTGATGCTCACGTCCTGCCATGAGTAGATAAATTGAATAAGTTGTTCCACAGGGCTGTTGAGCTGTCCGATAATATACTGTACTGCCAGCATCATACCGAGCGTCATGTTTCCATGTATCACGGCTGTGGCAGCAAGAACGGTAATCAAGATATTCTTTACCTCGTTGATAGTGATGCTTCCTGACTGTTGTACTTGCTGAAGATTGAGTGATTGCAGATTGACCTTGAAAAGGTCGGCTTGCACATCCTCCCATTCCCATCGTTTGCGCTGCTCACATCCCTGCAGCTTGATTTCCTGCATACCGCTTATGAGTTGGTAGCTGACGTTGCGGTTGCGTCCTGCCTGCTCGAAATACTTATAGTCAAGTTGTCTGCGCTTTTTGAGGAAGAGTATAATCCAGCCTGCGTAAAGCGATGTTCCCATGAGGAAGACAAAGAAGATGCCGAGATTATAGACTGCAAGGACGACACCGAAGACAAGGAAGGTGAAGAACGAGAATAGCAGGCTCAGACTGCTTGAGGTGAGGAACTGCTCCACACGTCGATGGTCTTCAATGCGTTGCAAGAGGTCGCCCATCAGTTTGGTGTCGAAGAACTTCATCGGTAGTTTCATCAGCTTGATGAAGAAATCCGATATGAGCGAGATATTAATACGTGTGGAGATGTGAAGGAGTATTTTGGAGCGGATAAAGTCGATGGCAGTACGGCTGAAAAGTAGCATCATCTCTGCCAAGAGCACCAACCATACAAAGCCTATATCCTTTCCTCCTATACCCGTATCTACTATAGCTTGTGTGAGGAATGGAAATACAAGTTGCAGGAGCGAGCCAAGCAACAGACCGAGAATGAGTTGCGTAAAGAAACGCTTGTATTTTTTGAGATACCCCCAAAGGAATTTCAAGCGGTTTTGAGTGGGAACGATTTTCGCATCCTTTTGAGCGCAGAATTGCTCCGTTGGTTCAAGGAGTAGGGCTATGCCTTTCTCCTCGCCGTTGGTCTTGGTGCTTACCCAATGCTCGCAGAACTCCTCTTTAGTATAGGTAACAAGTCCTTTACTCGGGTCGGCAACATATACGGTATATTTTCCTTTCTTGTGCTTTTTTATTTTATATACAACAACAAAGTGATTCTGATTCCAATGAACAATGCAGGGCAAAGGAACTTCAAATGCAAGTGTATCAAAACTTACTCGACCTCCAACAGTCTTGAAACCGATAGTTTCTGCTGCCTTACTGATACCAAGCAAAGAAACACCATCCTTGCCCAAAGAGCAAGAACGACGTAAGCCATCACGTTCTGGTCGCAATCCGTAATACCTCGCTATCATAGCGAGGCATGACGGACCACAATCCATAGCATCGCGCTGTTTGATATTGAAAAAGAGTTTCTTCATTCTACTCCTGTATTTTGGTCATCATTCTTTAGTGTTCTGTCGCGCTTGATCTCTTTATGCGATCCTTTTTGCAGAGTGTAGGTAATATCTATGCCGAAGGCTCTTGCTCGCATAAAATTTGTTTGTGAACCAGAATATGAAGGCAATATGCTTTGCTCTCTGATTTTAGTAAACTTGCTAAATGGAGAGTTCATTATTACTCTTACATTTAAAGCATTCTTCAAGAAAGACTTGCTGACACTGCATGAATATATATTAAAGCTGTGTGTCTTACCCCAAATAGGGTGCATATTCAGATAGTTACCATATTGCAGACTTAATGTCCATTGATGCTTCAATGAAAAGTCGCACATAAAAGTGAGATTATACGATTTTCCGTTATCATAACCTCCAGTATAGTCCTTCATTCTATATAATCCAAAATCACCCGTTAAGGTTAAAGATAAAGGTATGATAGGTTTGTAATTACCATAGAAATTCACCCTATAATCATTCAATGAACTTATATTCATATATTGATTCATATACTGATGCAATTTTTCTGAATAGCTTGGATACAATACAATTGGTCGGTTCTGATGCTTGAATGTGAAACCACAAGAAAAGAACATCGTATTAGAATAAACCATATACGAAGCATCAATAGTATTGATATAAGAACTTTCCAATTCAGGATTACCCATTTCCGCTTTATACTGAGAAGAGTATGTTTTAAAAGGATTAAGCATAAGAATGTCTGGGCGCATCATTCCACCTTTATAAGAAAGTGATAAAGAGGAATTTCCCTTTTGATAAGACACACCGATATATGGAGTTATATTTCCAAAAGTTTTTGAGAAATCTGCTTCTGTCATCTTAGGAAACAACATTTTCATATGAGTATATTCCCACCGAAGCGATGTGTCAAAGGTAAAGTCCTTGACACTGATAGCGTATGAGGCAAAAGCCGATGAGACATCTTGGTGATAACGGATTTGGTCCTGTGCAAAACTTTCATCGGTTTCCGACACCCATTCATTATTTTGATTAAGGGTAAGCAATTCCGTGTCTATTGCTCCCTTTCTAAATATCTGCTTTCCTCCTATCTGCAAATATTGTGTATCATTATCTATTAGAGTAACACTTGCCATAAGGCTGTGTTCATTTAAACCGCCATGCGTTTTGTTTCTGCTCTTTTGCTCAATGTTTGTATTGTCAACAGATGTTTGATTAAAATATCTAATATCAGGATTATAAGTATAGCGATAGCCTGCCATCCAACGCTCTTTACTTTTATCTTTTCGGAACATATTTCTATAAAGAACATTAGATTCAAATGTTCCGGCTGTATTATTGTGCTTAGAAAGAAAAGTTGTGTTAAGTGGCTTTGCCCAACTCTGAACTTTATACCGCTGATTCCAATCAGTGCTCATATCAGTTTGCTTTATCAGTGCATGACCGTCAACATATAGACTGTTCAGACTGTCTATATTAAATACAACCATTGCTCTCAATGTATGCGTTTTCCATTTACCGTCAGATATACCACTTGCTGTATTTTCTTGATAAGCATTTGCAGTAGAATAGATGCCTGATGACTCTACGGGTTGGTTTCTTTGTCCGTCATAACCGAAATTATATCCTAACAAGTAATCAATCTTTTTCTGCGTGCCAACCAAACTCATTCCTGCACCCGCTTTAGGAAGAGTATTAGAATTGCCATTCAATGTAAGTGACCAGTTATCAAAGTGATGTTTCGACGTGATAATGTTGATAATAGCATCTCCTGTATCACCGTCATATCGCCCATCTAAACGAGTAATAACCTCAATCTTTTCAATGGTAGATACGGGAAAAGACCTTAATACTGTTTGCGGATCATATTGTGCCATACGATAAGGCTTTCCGTTCAGATAAATTGAATAAGCCGAACTGCCTTTTACTGTTATATTTCCATTTGGAGTAACATTTACCAATGGTACATGATTAATTGCATCCAATAAATTTAATGCTCGGATATTAGTATCCTTAGAAATGTCATAAATAATACCTTTATCAGACATCTTTATCAACTTTTTTCGAGCAACCACAGTTGCCCCTTCTAATTCCATTGTCTTTACTGACAATAATATATCTAATGACTTACTTTCGGTGAGATTTATGTGTTTTTGCAGTTTGCTGTATCCCAATAAATTAAACCGAATATCGTATTCTCCATCCAATAATTTTACTTGACATATACCTACTGTATCCGAAAAGCATACAAGAGAGTCATGAATACTTTGTATCTCAATTTGTACGTAAGCAAGAGGCTCACCACTATGAGAATCCTTGACGTGGATGATTAGGTTATTTCTTTCTTTTGCTTGTATAACATTGCCAAAAAGATGAAATAACAGTACGAAAAATATCAATTTTATCTTCATTGCTTTATTGTTTTGGAATGGATTTTAACATGTTGATTGCTTTCTCTTTATAGTATGGACATAGTGTTTTTGGAAAATCAGTTGTTTTCCCTTCAATATTTAAAGTTGCCGCCCTACATCCCCCGCTACAAATGTATTTAACTTTGCAATCTTTACAGGTCGGTATATTATCTATAGAAAAGTTTTTTGCAATATCTTTATGTATTTGTGTGTGTATGATATCCTCTATACTATCTGCGAGTAAATTTCCCATCCTATACTCTTTATAATGGAGACTTTGGCATGGGTACACATTTCCTAATGGGTCTACACTTAAAACTCCAATTCCCGCCCCACAATAAAGACGTAGACTATCTAACGGCCGGGTATATGATGATAAGGTAGAGCAATATTCTTCCAATGTAGGCAAAAGTGATAGTTCGGATACTCCATTTGGTACAATGAGTACATTCCTAAAATTGACAGATTGACAGCTACAATACTCTTTAATATTATTGATTTCTGATAGATTACATTTTGAGAATACACTGGTTATGGTTATAGGCAATTCTTTATACTTCTTTTTCAGAAAATCAATATTCTTCCTAAATAAAGAAGGGTTGAAGTTAATACGTGTTTGCCCTACATCAGATAGATTATCACAACTAAAAATCGCACGATCTATATTACCAAAAACTTCATCTGCATATTCATAAGCAGAGAAATCTGTCATACAATTGGATATCAGCTCAATATGAATATCCTTTTTTTTGTTTCTTATTTGTGTAATGATATATGGTAACAAAGGTGTTAGAGATGGTTCACCTCCTGTTATTATGATGCTTTTTGCATATAAAAGAACCTTGTCAAGAATTATATCCCATTTTGTTTTAGGCATCTCAACAAATTCAGACCGTATACTTTTATTATAGCAATATGTGCAATTTAAATTACATTTATAAGTTAGATGTAGATAATAGGATAGAGGATACACTTTACCTATAGTGTCGCAAGTCATTACAGGAGTGTCGGATAGAACGTTATTGTCAATGACGGCTGAATAAACACTCTTAACATATTGATGGTATTTTGTATCCAACTGAGACAAAATAATCGATAGGTCTTTGTATTTGTAAAACAAATCAAATAGAACCAAATCTAACTCGCTTATTCTACAGGCATAATGTCTTATAGTATTATAAAAGATAAAATGTTCATTATCTTTTATAATTAAGAAATGAGGATTATCCAACAACATCATATTCACTATTTCTCTTAAATTTGGAAATTATCATATAGAAGTAACAAGGCATATGATGAGAAAGAATATTCCTTTTCATCATATGCCATAAATAATATTTATCGGCCAGCACCACTACCGTTTCCTGCTCCTCCTGCACAGCCGCATCCACAGCCACAAGCATGGGAGGTATTGTGGTGTACATTATTTGCTTGTACTGCCGCATATTCACCTTGGAATGTAAAAAGCCTTTCAGGAGTTGATGAAACATATCCGCCTAAGACTTTTTCCAGCATTTCATTTGCCAACTTGAAATCATCTATTTTTTTCATATTTGTAGTATTTTTAGTTTAATGCTATAACGTCAGCATTCATAACGCTCTTATTTCACACAGTTTACCGCCAATCATTACGGAAGAGAATTGCTGCGCTGTAATGAATTTTACAGCTTCCAAACGACTAAGTTTGTGTTTTAAATCTTTGATTGCGTTTTTTGATTTACTTACTAATACTTCTCATACAAAACCTTATTACATCCTTGCAAGAGAGCAATAAGTTGGTTTCTACTTAGTCAGCAGTAAGCAATACCGTTCCATATGAGAACCTTCCACTCTCGGGTACAAGGAGAAGTATCTTGTCCCCTTGCTTTATTTCCTTTGTCCTTATGAGTTCTTCCAATCCGACATAAATGGCAGCCGAGCCGATGTTGCCGACAGAAGTAAGGTTTGTAAACCACTTCTCTTTTGTCAGGGCAATATTACGAGCAGCAATTTCGTCATTTAACTTCTCATAGAAAAACATCGAGGAAACATGAGGTATGACATAATCTATCTCTTCCGCTTTTACATGATGTTTGGCAAGTACGGTTTCGATATGGTCTACCCAAAACTTGATGATGTATTTCTTTAGCTGCCGAATGTCCTGTTTGCCGACAAGTACGGCACGCTCCTTAATCTCATCAGGAGAGAACTCTTTCCAACTTTTGAGTCGTCCGTTTTCTTGCAACTCTGATGCCATAAACATACAGGTCGGTAGTTCGTTGGCATAGGAAGTCATATCAACCCATTCGATTTTGAGAGGACATATTCCTTCGGGATGATCTTGCACCAATACCGCTCCTGCACCATCAGAAAGCATAAATCGCATAAAATCCTTCTCAAAAGCCATATAAGGGTCTTTGTCAGGATTGTCATGTGTAGCTTCATACTCAGGGTCATAAAATTTGGATACCAATGCAGGTGAAGTTAATTCTGATGCCACGCATACAGCTTTTTGATGCAGTCCTGCAAGAATATTGCTATAGCATATTTTCAATGCCTGCAATGAGGTAAGGCATACACCTGCAGAGGAAAATATTTCCATAGGATAGTTGGCTAATTCTCCATGAACCATAGATGCATGGGAAGGAAGCAATTGATCGGGTGTGCTTGTCCCACAAGCCAAAAGGGTCAAGTCGTCAGGAATACTTCCATTTTCAAACAGCCTACATACGGCTTCTTTTGCCAATTCTGCATTCGAGTGTGTTAGGTTTTGGTTTTTGTCCAACCCGTAATATCTCGTTTTGATGCCATTTTGTCTAAGGACAATGGAGCGAACCCTTGACGGATTTCCACCAATTTTTCCGATATAGTCTTCCATATCATCATTAGAGATGGGGGAATTAGGAAGATATGCAGATACGCTATTGATATATGCTGATTTTTCCATAGGAATATTATTTGGTTATTAAATTATATATTATGTATATTTGTTCTTTCAATTCGGAGATAGAAAGTTGGCTGCTCAATGCACTTCTGTATGACAATCCAAGATATATATTTCTAATGGAAGATATAATCTTTTCTGTTTCCACAGTTTGAGTAATCTCTCCTTTCTGTTTGGCAAGCTCTATCACCTCTTTCCACTCAAGGCTCTTTCTTTTCTCGTATTCTTGAAACTTCTCTTTCCAATCCAGATAGTTGTCTTTCAGATACAAGATAAATGACATGAAATTGGCAGGAGTGACTGTGCCTTTTGTCATCATAAAAAATGATTTCATACGGCGACCGATATTTTCTATACGATTGTCGATGAAGTCTTTTAATGGGGTAGAGCTTGTAAATTCAAGAAAGTCTGTAGCATCATTTGTCAAGAATTCAAATACAAATCTATCAACGGCATGATTGAATATATCCTCCTTATTCTTGAAGTGATGAAACATATTGCCACGAGAAATGCCGGTAGCTTCCACTAAATCCGAAAATGATACTGCTGCATAACCTTTTTTCAGAAACAGCCTGAACGATTCATTAAGGATAATGTCCCTTTTGCTTATGCTTTCTTTATCTATCTGTTTTTCCATTATTTCATACTTGCTAAATTAAAAACAGAACGTTTGTTCTGTTTTTGTAAGTGCAATATTATGCAAATTATTTCAATCCGTCAAATTTTTCTGATGATTTTTCCCGAAAAAGTTTCATTTTTCTCTCTTTATCTCACTTTACAGTGTAAAATAATTGATTATGAGCCTTTTTGATAGCATAATAACAACACTAAAACTTGAGCCAATAGAATTAGATGTGAATATTTTAAGGTGTATCTACAATTTATTTCTCTAAAAATACACTGTTTTCATCAGAAAATATTATCTTTGCATTATCAATTTAAGTGCTCTTTGAAGTAATGCAGAATAAAGAAAGGGTAAGAAACTTGCTCGTTTCCAAATCGTAACCCATTTATCCTTTATTCATTCTTACTCTATTGATTATCTGAAAGATATAAATTTATTGAATCTTTCACGGGCTTAACCAGTAATGTCCTAAATTTTCTTCATTCATCCACCCAAAGCTTAGCTTTCACTTTCCAAGATAATGGCTAAAATTTATCTAATTGAAAATAAAGAAGTTTCATTATTAGTGTAACAGGTTGGTAACGATTGGGAAACGAGCGAGCCACTTCAAGTCGCTGTTTTCTGCCTAACAAAGAACGCTTGTCATTCTGTCTGTAAGGATAAGGGTCATCCGACATTTGGAGTGATGAAGTATGAGTGAATCTATTTTATTTTGTTTTTATTAAGTTTACTTGTTTATTTCAGAAAAATATCTTATTTTTGTAGTAAAATTACGATTTTAGCAAAATAACATAAAATTTGCGCTATGATAAGAGATTTTTGGGTTGAAAATTATCTGTCTATCCGAGATAGGCAGGAGTTGAGTTTTGTCTCAAAAAACCAAGACGAATTTCTCAGTTTCGAGATTTCAGAAGGCGTTTTCCTTAACAAGTTAGGTATTCTTTACGGAGCAAATGCCTCGGGAAAGTCGAACATGCTATTTGCCATTCAAAATATCTTTGATTTGTTATACAATTCTCATACTGACATTGCGGACAAAGTCATGGCTGGTGCACCTTTTGAACTGACCAAGGAGAACCCAACCAAGATGCATGTATCCTTTTATGCAGAAACTATCCGGTACGATTATGATGTGGAATATTTCCCTGACTATATCGTTAAAGAAGAATTGTATTATTACCCTAACAAATCCAAAGCTTTATTTTATGAACGTACATTCAAGGATAAAGGCATACAGGCAGACATCAAGTTTGGTACAAGTTTGGAATTGAAGACGAAAACACAAGAAACACTTAAAGAGAATACACTTAACAATCATTCTGTTCTATCAACTTACAGAAAAGTTGCTTTTAAGGAAGACATACAGCCCATTGCCAAATTATTTTCATGGATAGAACACCATGTACATGAAATTAACGGAGACGGAAATATCAATTTCGTTGAGGAGATTAGAGAAATCTGTAAAAATGAAAAACTGAGTAGTTTCTATCGTCTGATGTTAAAGAAAGCAGATTTGAATATATCGGATTTTCAGGTGGTGAAAACTCCTAAGAAAATTTCTCCCAAATTACGTCAGATGATTATGGAAGATGACGAATTGACGGAAAAAGCTAAGAAAAGAATGCTTGAGACGGATAGAGAGGATATTTTGTTTATCAACCAATCGGCTGATGGCTCTTTTTACATACCTTGGCGACTTCAGTCGAAAGGTACGATGCAATATCTTCAAATCTTGCATTTCCTATACGATTTGATAACGAGCTGCCACTTGTATCTTCTTGATGAATTAGACGAGGATTTGCACTATGACCTGCTGGTTTATTTCCTGAATGTTTTTATTTATAATTCGAAAAACTCACAGTTGGTGTTCACCAGTCAGGAGATTTCCCTGCTTTCAGAAGAACTGCTTAACGAACACCGCGAACTGGTTTGGTTTGTGGAAAAGAATCATGATACGGCTTCCTCAGAATATTCACGAGGCGATTCGTTCGGATTGCACAAAAATCTATCCCTATATAACTCATATAAGATTGGCAGATTAGGTGCAAAGCCCGAATTAGGTTCATATTTTATTGACTTGGATTGAAAAGTTATGGGGAAGTTAGTAGAAGCAGTCATGATATTGGGTGAGGGACTAACCGAGAGTTTTTACATGAACTCATTAAGGGACGATTTTCCTGCACAGTTGAAAAACATTGAGCCAAGAACTCCCAAACATAGTAATCTTACAGAATTGGAAAGAAGAATAGAGGACGGCATAGCTAAAGGCTATTCCAAAATATTCTGTATGATAGATATGGACAATAAAAAAGGCGGAAAGGAAAAAGCCGACTATCTGAAACTGAAGAAGAAATACGAAAAGCCCATTGTAAAAGAAAACGATGGCATAAACTGTGAGGTGAAATTCTTTGAAACGGAAAGATGTACGGAACTGTTTTTCCTTTACTATTTCAAATATACGACAAAGGAATATCTTACTTCTGACGAAGTTGTCAGGGATTTGGCAAAAATTAGTGGATATAAGAAAGAACAGAAGTTTTTCAGGCAAGGACTGCACAAGATATTCAAGAAAAAAGGTGGTTCTTTGCAAAAGGCGATAACGAATGCCAACATTTCGTGCGAAGATAAAAATAGAGACCATACCTATTCGCAATTGGGCAAGATGCTTCAAGAATTATCTATTTCGTAAAAATAGAACCAATAATGAAGAGGGCTGCAAATCTAAATGGAATTTGCAGCCCTTTTTTTCTTTATCTCATGACTTTGTTTCCTGTTACAGTCTAACCATTCGTGAGAACTCACCGCCCTGTGCCATGAGTTCGTCAGGCGTACCCTGCTCGATGACGATTCCACCACCGAGTACTACGATGTGGTCGGCTTTTTGCATGGTACGCATACGGTGGGCAATGATGATGGCGGTCTTGTTGTGTACCAGTTCGGAAATGCTCGTCTGAATCTTCGTCTCGTTCTCGGCATCGAGACTGACGGTAGCTTCGTCCAAGAGAATGACAGGAGCATCTTTCAGAAACGCATGGGCTATGGAGATATGCTGCCGCTCGCCATCCGACAGGGTTTCGCCGTTTCATCGCAGTAAAATTGTTAATAAACCTGAAAATGCCACTTTTCTCAAAAATAATCACGAAAACATTTGGAGCGTATGATTTTTTGTTATACCTTTGCAAACGCTTTCGCAATAAAAAAGCGATGGCATCAAAATCGTTCTTTGAAAAGATTTACATAGACAGAGAAGTAGTACAAGAAGAAGCGTCCGCCGCCGATATTTTTTTTATTGGTCGGTGGATGGGTAAAGAAACGAACCGTTCAATTTTTTTTATCTTCTGCCCTTTTGGTTTCATCCAAATCCCGGTGGTTGATATTACATATATAGAAAGGTGTTTAAACTTGATACTTTGAATGAAGGATAATCATTCTGGCTCAGAGACATACTTTTATGCCTTTTTTCGATGCGTATATATATTTATTATATATATGTATTGTTTTAATGGCATTTACATTATTTTACAATGGAGAGTTTGATCCTGGCTCAGGATGAACGCTAGCTATAGGCTTAACACATGCAAGTCGAGGGGAAACGGCATTAAGTGCTTGCACTTTTTGGACGTCGACCGGCGCACGGGTGAGTATCGCGTATCCAACCTGCCCATTACTTGGGGATAACCCGTTGAAAGACGGACTAATACCCGATGCAGTCCATTGAAGACATCTGAAGCGGACGAAAGATTTTATCGGTATTGGATGGGGATGCGTCCGATTAGCTTGTTGGCGGGGTAACGGCCCACCAAGGCATCGATCGGTAGGGGTTCTGAGAGGAAGGTCCCCCACATAGGAACTGAGACACGGTCCTAACTCCTACGGGAGGCAGCAGTGAGGAATATTGGTCAATGGGCGGTAGCCTGAACCAGCCAAGTAGCGTGCAGGATGACGGCCCTATGGGTTGTAAACTGCTTTTATGCGGGGATAAAGTCACTCACGTGTGAGTGTTTGCAGTTACCGCATGAATAAGGACCGGCTAATTCCGTGCCAGCAGCCGCGGTAATACGGAAGGTCCCGGCGTTATCCGGATTTATTGGGTTTAAAGGGAGTGTAGGCTGTTTGATAAGCGTGTTGTGAAATGTAGATGCTCAACATCTGAATTGCAGCGCGAACTGTCAGACTTGAGTACACGCAACGTGGGCGGAATTCATGGTGTAGCGGTGAAATGCTTAGATATCATGTGGAACTCCAATTGCGAAGGCAGCTCACGGGAGTGTTACTGACGCTTAAGCTTGCAGGTGCGGGTATCAAACAGGATTAGATACCCTGGTAGTCCGCACGGTAAACGATGGATGCCCGCTGTTGGCAATTTTGTCAGCGGCTAAGCGAAAGCGTTAAGCATCCCACCTGGGGAGTACGCCGGCAACGGTGAAACTCAAAGGAATTGACGGGGGCCCGCACAAGCGGAGGAACATGTGGTTTAATTCGATGATACGCGAGGAACCTTACCCGGGCTTGAATTGCCGGTGCACGATACAGAGATGTTGAGGTCCTTCGGGACGCCGGTGAAGGTGCTGCATGGTTGTCGTCAGCTCGTGCCGTGAGGTGTCGGCTTAAGTGCCATAACGAGCGCAACCCTTTTCCTCAGTTGCCATCGGGTCATGCCGGGCACTCTGTGGATACTGCCACCGTAAGGTGTGAGGAAGGTGGGGATGACGTCAAATCAGCACGGCCCTTACGTCCGGGGCTACACACGTGTTACAATGGCCGGTACAGTTTGTTGGTGTAATGCAAATTGCATCTAATCTTGAAATCCGGTCTCAGTTCGGACTGGGGTCTGCAACCCGACCCCACGAAGCTGGATTCGCTAGTAATCGCGCATCAGCCATGGCGCGGTGAATACGTTCCCGGGCCTTGTACACACCGCCCGTCAAGCCATGAAAGCCGGGGGTGCCTGAAGTTCGTAACCGCGAGGAGCGACCTAGGGCAAAACTGGTGATTGGGGCTAAGTCGTAACAAGGTAGCCGTACCGGAAGGTGCGGCTGGAACACCTCCTTTCTGGAGTGGATGATTACTTTTGTTCATGGGTTTTGCAAGTTATTTGTGGACATTCTTTCTTCCTCCCGTTTTTCCTTTCTTTGGAAAGCCGCGAGGAAATTGAAAACGTTCGTTTCCCACTTCTTGTACACNNNTCTTCACATTTTGTCTCGGTCAGAATGTTACATACCATTGCTTATGGCTCTTTGTTTCTTCCGACCTTTGACATTCGATCTTTGACATATTGACACAAGCATAACAGTAAAGTAAAACTGAAAGTTCAGACTTTTTGCTTGATTTTTTTCAGGCATTAGTCATTAAAAATGAAGATTTCACAATACAGCTGAAAGTATGAGCTACATTATCTTTTTTCATGACAAGCTTCGTTCTTGTCAGAAGATCGATAAAGGCGAATAGAAAGTAGGAAAGGGCGTATGGCGGATGCCTAGGCTCACGGAGGCGATGAAGGACGTGATAAGCTGCGATAAGTTTCGGGTAGGTGCAAATAACCTTTGATCCGGAAATTTCCGAATGGGACAACCCGTCATCCTGAAGGGATGACATTACCATATTTTTTTGGTAAGGCAAACGCAGGGAACTGAAACATCTTAGTACCTGCAGGAGAAGAAAATAATCAAATGATTCCCCCAGTAGTGGCGAGCGACCGGGGAGCAGCCCAAACCCCTGACGTGGCAACGCGTCAGAGGTGTAGTAGGACCGCGCTGTCGTACTTAGATTGTGAGGAGAAGCCTTTGGAAAGAGGCATCTTAGAGGGTGATAATCCCGTATCCGAAGCATGACGAGACGTAGCGGTATCCTGAGTAACGCGGAACACGTGAAATTCTGCGCGAATCCGCCGGGACCATCCGGCAAGGCTAAATACTCCCGTGAGACCGATAGTGTACGAGTACCGTGAGGGAAAGGTGAAAAGCACCCCGATGAGGGGAGTGAAATAGTTCCTGAAACCATGCGCCTACAAGCGGTCGGAGCTGTTAATTCAGTGACGGCGTGCCTTTTGCATAATGAACCTACGAGTTACCATGTCCGGCAAGGTTAAGGATTTAATATTCCGAGCCGTAGTGAAAGCGAGCCTTAACAGGGCGTTTAAGTCGGATGGGGTAGACGCGAAACCAAGTGATCTACACTTGCCCAGGTTGAAGTTCCGGTAACACGGAATGGAGGACCGCACCAATAAGCGTTGAAAAGCTTCTGGATGAGGTGAGTGTAGGAGTGAAAGGCCAATCAAACTTGGAGATAGCTCGTACTCCCCGAAAGGCATTTAGGTGCCGCGTGCAGTGTTTTCCATGAGAGGTAGAGCGACCGATAGGTCAAGAGGGCTTCACCGCCTATCGCGACCTGACGAACTCCGAATGCTCATGGACAGTAGCTGTGCAGTAAGGGGGCGGGTGCTAAGGTCCGTCCCCGAGAGGAGAAGAATCCTGACCGCCGTCTAAGGTCCCGAAATTCCGTGCTGAGTTAGTCTAACGAAGTCTGGTCCCCGTGACAGCTAGGATGTTGGCTTGGAAGCAGCCATTCATTCAAAGAGTGCGTAACAGCTCACTAGTCGAGGGTCCGGGCGTGGATAATAATCGGGTATAAGCCGGATACCGAAGGCGCGGGATAGCATTGTATATAAAAAGTATCGGTAGGGGAGCATTCCATTTACGCAGAATGGTGATATTGATTGATCCTGGAGTTTATGGAAAAGCAAATGTAGGTATAAGTAACGATTAGGGTGGTGAGAATCCCCCCCGCCGCAAGACCGAGGTTTCCCGGGCGATGCCAATCAGCCCGGGGTCAGTCGGGTCCTAAGTCTCAGCCGAACGGCGAAGGCGATGGCAGACACGGTTAATATTCCGTGACTTGCGTGTTCAGCGATGTGGAGACGGAGCAGTGACACTGTCGCGTCCTGACGGACATGGACGTATAAGACTTTAGGTGTTGATACGGGCAGGCAAATCCACCCGTAGAGCTGATGGTCGATATTACGGTTTTCTCTTCTGAGGAATCCGACAGCACAGGTAATCATACTCCCTAGAAAATCCGCTAAGCTCATGTTCACGCAACCCGTACCGCAAACGGACACACGTGGTCGGGTAGAACATACCAAGGCGTTGAGAGATTCATGGTTAAGGAACTAGGCAAATTGACCCCGTAACTTCGGGAAAAGGGGTCCTCATAGTAATATGAGGCGCAGAGAATCGGTCCAGGCAACTGTTTACCAAAAACACAGGGCTGTGCAAACTCTAACGATGATGTATACAGCCTGACACCTGCCCGGTGCCGGAAGGTTAAGAGGAGAGCTTAGGAGTAATCCGACGGTTTGAATTGAAGCCCCGGTAAACGGCGGCCGTAACTATAACGGTCCTAAGGTAGCGAAATTCCTTGTCGGGTAAGTTCCGACCTGCACGAATGGTGTAATGATCTGGACGCTGTCTCAATCATGATCTCAGTGAAATTGTAGTATCGGTGAAGATGCCGATTACCCGCGATGGGACGAAAAGACCCCGTGAACCTTTACTACAGCTTAGCATTGACCTTGGTCATCCGATGTGTAGGATAGGCCGGAGGCTTTGAAGTTGTCGCGCCAGCGATGATGGAGTCATCCTTGAAATACGGCCCTTTGGCTGTCCGAGGTCTAACCCGTTTTTATCGGGGACACTGTTTGGTGGGTAGTTTGACTGGGGTGGTCGCCTCCAAAAGCGTAACGGAGGCTTCCAAAGGTACCCTCAGGTCGATTGGTAACCGACCCTATAGAGTGTAATGGCACAAGGGTGCTTGACTGTGAGGCAGACATGCCGATCAGGCAGGAAACTGGGGCATAGTGATCCGGTGCAAGTGTATGGAAACTGCATCGCTCAAAGGATAAAAGGTACTCCGGGGATAACAGGCTGATCCCCCCCAAGAGCTCATATCGACGGGGTGGTTTGGCACCTCGATGTCGGCTCGTCACATCCTGGGGCTGGAGAAGGTCCCAAGGGTTGGGCTGTTCGCCCATTAAAGTGGCACGCGAGCTGGGTTCAGAACGTCGTGAGACAGTTCGGTCTCTATCTATCGTGGGCGCAGGAGTTTTGCGTGGTTCCGTCACTAGTACGAGAGGACCGTGATGGACAGACCTCCGGTTTACCGGTTGTGCCGCCAGGTGCACCGCCGGGTATCTGAGTCTGGTATGGATAAGCGCTGAAAGCATCTAAGCGCGAAGCCTTCCGCAAGATAAGAACTCCTCACAAGGGTCGTCACAGACGATGACGTTGATAGGGTGTAGGTGTAAAGACAGCGATGTCAAAGCCGAGCACTACTAATTGCCCGAAACTTTCATTCCTTTGCTCACACTTTGAGTTGTACTGTAAATAACTTCTTCATTGTTTTCAGCAATTCTTTACTTATGCTTGTTGATATGTGTTTTATTTAACGATATTCAGGTGGTTATTGCGCCGGGGTTCCACCTCTTCCCATCCCGAACAGAGAAGTTAAGCCCGGTTGCGCCGATGGTACTGCAATGCAATGTGGGAGAGTAGGTAGCTGCCTTTTTTTAGAGAAGCCTCACGGAGAAATCCTTGAGGCTTTTTTTGTGTACGCTTGGCATGAGCATTATCCGCTCATCTCTCAAAAGCTCGACTTACAACCAGCAGATGGTATTGGATAGCACCTTTGTTTCATTAAAGTTGGAATCCAATACCATCTGCTGGTTGTAAGTTGGGTTCTTGAAGGACACTACCATGCGACGTCCACATAGAGCTAAGCATGAATCCATTGGAAGCAGAAGTGAAGAAAGACGGAAGATGAAACTAATCAAACAAGATTAGACTCTTTTTGAAAACGAATTAAACCGCCGTATGCCGAACGGCACGTACGGTGGTGTGAGAGGGAAGGAAACGAAAGTAGGTTAGAAAACTTTCGTTTCCCAACCTACTCGACTCTGTTATTCTGAGATAAGGAATTTATTTCTCCCTCTTATATTTAGCGATGAGTTCTTTTAACATAGAAAGTATGTCATCAATAGAAACGCCACTGCGTTCGCTCATCATGGCAATGGTTGCTTTAGGAATGATGATGCGTGCAAGAGGAGAATTGAGCATTTTGAAAGCAGAGTTCATACTTGGCAAATCTTTCCGTAGCTGTGGGTAAATTTTTAACAAATCCTGTAAGCGAGTGTCGGCAGAGAGTTCTATTGTCGAATCTTCTTTTGTAACAGACGTATCATTTGGAGTACAGTTTTGCGCCTCCTTCGATTTTACTACTTGTGTATCATTTGACCAGGTCAGCAGTGTTCGTGAACCTTGAAGTTCACGAATGCGACTACAATCTTGCATCATTTCGAGTACACCTCTGAATCTTCCTTCTGCATCACGCACGGCTACATAATATATATAGATGAACACACCTGGTTTGTTAATCCAAAAATCTACACTATCCTGCTCACCCGAACGGAATTTGGCTATAATTTCCTCAACAAGGTGGACGCTGGTGCGCGGATGACAGTTCTTCACATCACGTCCGATAACATTCTTGCTGCGTGGGAAGATGCGGTGGTTGGTATCTGAATAGAAGCGAACTAGTTCGTTTTCATCTACATAAGATATATCTACAGGAAGATGTTTGTATATGAGGTTGATTTGTTCGAGAGAAAGTTTTCCTGTCGTGACGTCGAAAACTCGGTCTGTATCGTTTCCTCCAAGCTCATATTTAGCAAGAAGCGCAGATAGTTCTGAGACAAAACCGTCAGGAGCTGTTGTTGGCTGGGTTACTGTTTTATCCGCATTTTGGAATCCTTCTACATCAATCCATGCAAAGCCAATTTCGTAATCTCCCGAACGCATCTGTTCGAATTCTTCGGGAGTAATCATTGCCAAGGCAGTTGGGTAGAGTACAGATTCTTCTTTCTGTAAAAGATCCCGCACATCTGCCACAATGGTAGGCTGCATTGCCAAAAATTCTTCTTCTTTATCTTCTTCAATAAGTTTTTTAGCATCACGTATTTCATCTCGCACAAAGTCATCGAGCAGCCACATCGTAGTCGTGGGGCGATCAAATCCTTTCTGTTCGAGTATGGAATAGAGCTGGTTCTGCTTACGTGAAAGGTGAATGCGAAAAGCCGCTATTTTGTCGTACAATTCAATCCACTGATTCTTGATAATCGGATATTGTACAAGATCTTCTATGGAGAGCATAAGGCGACGCATTTCATCGTTCTCTCTGTAGTAACACATGATAGGGTGATCAAGAGGAAGATTTGGTCGACTGGTGTCCATCACTTCATCAAACAGCTCAATCATCTTTTGAATATCCTCCTTTTGGCACTCATCCTCTTCAATGGTTTTGAGTTCCTGTTCTGCCAATGCTATTTCATAAGGACGGATTTTCCCAACTTGCTTTCTTATTCGGGCTCTGCCCTCCTCTAATGAAATATCTCCTCGTTGGTATGCTTCTTTGATTTCGAGTATTTTGCTGAGTTTCTCAAGGTCAACACTCGGCAAATATTTTTTCATATCCATAGCATTATTGTCTATTGATGAGGTAAACGAAAAAATCACTCTCTTCTATGGCTTTTACGCTTACATGAGCTTCGCCGGGGAAATGTAGAACGGTGCCTGTGCTGATACGATGTACCTCGGTATCGTTAAGAGTAACCTCTACAGTTCCTTTCACTATGGTGAAGAATACTTCCCGTCCTGTATGGTCGTGTGAAGGTATTTGTTCTCCGTTTTTCAGATGCAAGTGTACAAGCATGAGTTCCTTGTTGTTAATTACCTTACCTAAAGTATTGATTTCCTGCCCAATGGGGTTAATTACTTGTTTCATAATTCTTCTTTATTTAGTTATGATTAATAATTGAATAACGTTCGTTTTGATATTATACTTTTATATGGTAGATTCAACTTCAAAATGCAAGTACGTTTGCAAATTTAAGAAAAATTCCTCACTTGATATTCTGAATTCCAACTTTTTTTGTTTTGCATTATTGGTATAAGTGACAAAAATTCTGATATAACCACCAGCTTGGGCCTTTACGAAATTCTATTTTTTTGAAAACTTATCGTGATCGATTTGTAAAAAGTGGACTTGGACGCAGCCATTCCCAGCTCCCATTGAAGGAGTTGGCAGTCGAATATACGAACCGCACACAGGAAAGTAAGTGAGGAGGAAAAGCTTCTTTTTCGATAGAGGGACAAATCGCTCCCCCCTGTTCCTCAAACCCTACACAGATGGCGAACATTCGACCTGACTCGTACCATGAAATTATTTTACAAAAACCGTGCTGCAAGATGCTCTTTGTAATCTGCTGATAATCAGCGGGATATTCATCTGTATTTAAAAGCTTAGCTTTTGCCCTGCAATTCATGACCTTTTGCGGTGCAATAGGTAAGCTTTTGGAGAGTAACTAATCACTGAAAATGAAGAAATATCGAAGCTGATGTAAACTAACTGATAATGAGGAGGAAATACATAAATCAGCATAATACTGCTCTATTTGTAAAGGGTAGAAGGATGCAGATTTAGGCAGAAGTTCAGTTACCAGAGTGTTACCTTATTTTGATGTAGGTAATGATGGTACAGCATTCGGTAACTGAATTATTTTCGCTCGTGTGGCTGTTGCTTTGGTCGGCAGTTTTCTGCGTAAGTGAGGAACGCTTTAATTCGGGTAATTTTGCCCACAAATATTAAAGCGTATGAAAACAGAGAAAATGAAGGTGTTGCTCTACCTTAAAAAGAGCGGTATAGGCAAATCAGGTAAAGCCCCGATTATGGGGCGGATAACACTTGGAAGGAGTATTGCGCAGTTCAGTTGTAAACTTTCCTGCAACCCCGACTTGTGGAATTCACGTGAGAGCAGGATGGACGGCAAGAGCCGTGAGGCGGTGGAGATTAACGGAAGGTTGGAGAACCTGTTACTTTCCATTCAATCTACCTATCAGTCGCTAATTGCCAAAGGACAGCCATTTGATGCAACCGATGTAAAGGAACAGTTTCAAGGCTGTGTACAGGCAAGATGTATGCTCATCGAAAGGTTGGATATGCTCATCAAGGAGAAAGAAAGCCATATCGGTATAGACATCAAGGAAGAGTCTATGTCCGCCTATCATTCCACTCGGAAACGATTACAGGAGTTCATTCAGAAGAAATACCATGTTTCGGACTTGGCTTTTTCGCAGCTCACAGAAAGCTTTATCTACGAATTGCAGACATTCTGTCTTGGCGAACTCGGTCATCAGCAAAGCACATTTTTCAGAGTTGCAGCAGATTTGAAGACCGTCTGTAGGCTGGCTTATCGTGAGGGACTGGCTGATACGCTTCTGTTTGATAAAGTCCATATAGAACGAGGAGACAAGAAAGCACCTAAAGCTCTTGACCAAGAAGCATTGGACAAGTTGAAGGCAATCTGCTTTGATGAGTTGGAAGAGGAAATGGAAACCGCTCGTGATGTGTTTCTCTTCGCCTGTTATACCGGTGCAGCCTATTGTGATTTGATGGAACTAAGCAAGAAGCATCTTGTCCGTGATGATGCAGGCAGTTTGTGGTTGAAGTTCAGCAGACAAAAGACAGGCGTACTTTGTCGTATCAAGTTATTGCCGGAAACTGTTCGGTTAATTGAGAAAATGTACAGCGATGAAAGGGAAGCACTACTGCCTTTCATAAAATATCCCACTTATCAGTCCTGTCTCAAAGCCTTGCGATTACGGGCAGGCATTTCTTTTCCCTTTACTACGCACACTGCAAGGCATACCTTTGCCACACTTATCACCTTGGAGCAGGGCGTTCCTATTGAAACGGTGAGCAAGATGCTCGGACATACGAACGTAAGTATGACCGAACGTTATGCGAAGGTTACACCGCAGAAACTCTTTGAGGAGTTTAACCGTTTCCTTTCTTTTACTGAAGATTTGCGTTTAACCATTTAACCAAGATTTTTTATGAGAAGTACATTCAAGATATTGTTTTACATCAACAAAAAGAAAATAAAAGCAGACGGCAAGACTGCTATTCACTGCCGTATCACCATAGACGGAAAGAGTACCGCCATTACCACAGGCGAGGAATGCAAATCCTCCGAGTGGAACAGCAGGAAAGGACTGACAACCGACAAGAAAACCAATCAAAGAATCGGCGAGTTCAAAGAACTTGTAGAAAAGACCTATCAGGAGATATTGATAAAGGACGGAGTGGTAAGCGTGGAACTGCTCAAGAACCGTTTGCAGGGGATAGCCACCATGCCGACAACACTCCTTGCCATGAGCAAGGCAGAACTGCAATCCGTTAAAGAGTGCGTGGGCAAATCGAGAGCTGAGGGAACCTATCAGAATCTTCTCTATTCAGATAAGTTACTTACGGAGTTTGTAAAGGATAAGGGAATGACGGATATAGTCATAGCCACTATAACGGAAGACTTGTTTGAAGAATACCGTTTCTATCTGAAAAAACGAGGCTTGGCAACAGCAACCATGAATCGCTATCTTTGTTGGCTGAGTAGGCTGATGTATCGTGCGGTCAGTCAAAGGCTCATTCGCTGTAATCCTTTTGAGAATGCCAAGTATGAGAAAGCGGAACAGAAGATAGGCTTTTTGCAAAAGAGCGAAGTATCTAAACTTATGGCACTGAGAGTACTTGATAAGGAAGCAGAACAAGCAAGACGGATGTTTATCTTCTCATGCTTTACGGGCTTGGCTATTGCTGATATGGAACATTTGCAATTGGGACACATTCAAACGGCAGCCGACGGACAGAAATATATCCGTAAAGAAAGGCAGAAGACAAAGGTGGAGTTTATTGTGCCCCTGCACCCGATAGCGGAGGCCGTCATCAATCAATGTAAGGAAGAACAACCCAGCATGAAAGAAATGCAGACGGTGAAAGAAAAAGGTGACGACTTTGTCTTTCACTGTAATTGTAGCCGTAGCGTGATGAGTGCAAAGCTAAGTATCGTGGGTAAGGCTTGCGGTATCAGAGAACGGTTGTCCTACCACATGGCGAGGCACACGTTCGGCACGATGAGTTTAAGTGCAGGAATACCCATCGAAAGCATTGCCAAGATGATGGGGCACGCCTCTATATCCAGTACTCAAATCTACGCACAGGTGACAGACAATAAGATTTCGGAGGATATGGACAGACTGATAAGGAAACATCAAAAAGAGGACACAAAGGAGAAAGCCGTATGAATGTCAATCACCATCAAACAAAAAGAGAGCGCAGCTATTTCGAGTGGAGCGACAATATGCAAATCACTCGCAAAGGCAAAGGCGAGATAGCCATGACAGAGAGCGAGCTCGTTGGTTTCTTCGGTGTAACGTGGCGAAAGCTCAATTATCGATTGCAACTTCTACTAAAAGTCTCTCCCCTGCAACCCGACGAAAGGGATACAGGGGAGCAGGAAGTCTACGTGAACGGACGGCTGCGAGGTCATGCCTTGCTTTATCCACTCACTATCATCATCGCTTTGTCTTATCAATTGGACAGCATGGAAGCCCACTTGTTCAGGAAACATATCTGGCAAGAGTTACAACACCCCACACCTATGGTAGAACAGATATTCCTATACGGAAGTGGCAGTATCAATTGATACACTTTTTTCTTTCACCGATATTATCTTACTACATTACTACAAGGAGGGATAATACGGTGAAAGAAAAAGGATTGGCATTGTGTAGTCAGAAAGGAGAAATCGCTATTACTACAACAAACTACAGTTTGCAACTTTTGCATCGAAAAGCAAGGCGATGCTTGTTTTATATTTCAAACTATTTGTATATCTTTGCAATATAACCGAAACTTTTAACGAGATGAGGGATATTAGAATTGAAAAGGGAATAAATAAAGACAATGCCTTGCTTTTATGTGAATGGTCCAATGAACAAGGAAAAGAGTTTCAGGAGCAATGGATGGGTCCCAAAATTTCTTACCCGCTGGACTATGATAAAATAAAGGACTTGGGAAATGCGTTTTCGATATTCAACCAAGGGGAATTTATCGGAATGATACAAGAAGTACGAATTGGCAAGGATAACATACACATAGGTAGATTTGTAATAGATCCCCGAAAAACAGGATTGGGCTTTGGGACTGAGGCCCTAAAAAGATTTGTAGATTTCATTCTTGAGGATGATAATATTAAAAGTATTTCCCTAACGGTCTTTGATTTCAACCAAAAAGCAAAGAGGATTTATGAGAAACTTGGGTTTGAAATCAATGAAGTAATTGAGACTCCAAGGCTGAAATACATTATGAAGAGATACAGGTAATTCCGAGTTTATCTAACTCAATGCGACAGAGTAGTTTTACTTCCCTTTCTTGATTTTATCCTAATTGTAAAACGAGGAACACAGGTGTATCCTGGTTCTTGCATTCCATGCTTCCTTATTTGTCTTATAATAATCTTCCATCGTTTGTTTCTTGTTAATTTACTATTTATTTTTCCTTTTCCCATCGTTGAAATTTGCCCATACAAAAGAATGCAGAAAACAAACTTAGCACGGTTAGAACAATGCCAATAACTGTCCATAAAACCATTTGGAAGGAAGATAGAACTGTGTTTTTTGAAAATTCAGCAAAAGCATAGATGCAATAAGGTAATGTTAGGAGGCTGGTAATGATAACCGGCACATATTTCCGATACACAATCCATTGCACGATATGTATTAATAGATGAACGGAATACCCTGCCAATGCAGCAAACCACCATTGATATTCTCCTGTCCAAACGGAACAAAACGAAACGACAGAAATAAGTATGAACTCGTGAGCAGTACCAATAACAATGGTGGAAATGGAATAATCGAAAACTCCTCGTCGGGTAAAGAACGATTCGATTTTAGGGAATCGTTTTCTCAATTCTTCCCTGTTTCTGTCAATCCAACGTCCAAACATAATAATTTCCTCGTATTCGTGAACCATGAATACGACAAGGAGAAGCATCATTATCAAGTTTATTCTTGTCATTTATTTCAAGTTACCGATGTTGTTTTTCCAATCCTCTAAAGTGATTTTGGTAAAATGTTCGGTGCGAGTGTCGTTCATCAATGGTACGGGTTTATTATGTTCGGTGTGATGGTATATGAACCCGTATTTCTCTTGTGCACGACGCGATTTTTCATTGCCGTTGTAATAACCGCACCAAACGGAAGAAAGATGCAAATCCTCGAAGGCGTGACGAAGTATTTCGCGTATGGCTTCGGGAATCAATCCTTGTCCCCAGTAGGGTTCACCAATCCAATAACCAATCTCGCATTCAGTGTCTGAAATCTTCACAGTGTGAATTTCGCTTCTTGCGGTCATTATTCCAATGCTGCCAATGGGTTCACTGGTTTCTTTCAATACAACTGCATATGTTTCTTCGCCCGAAAGGACGGTCTTGATTATTTCTCTACTATTTTCAACACTCGTGTGGAGAGGCCATCCTACAATCGGACCAACATTGGAGTTGTGGGCATAGCGATAAAGCTCCTCGGCATCATCTTCGTGCCAGGGGCGCAGCAGGAGGAGTTCTGCTTGTAGTTCCATATTTTACCTTCTGTTTGTACTCATCTACTTAACTTTTTATTCTTCGGTAGTTTTTGCGAAGTTTGCTCTATCTTTCTCTCGTCTCGCGTAACGTTGCGTTCCAATTTCTTAATATCTTCTGCGGGTGGAAGTTCTTCAGGTTTGATGCCGCGCTGCCCCAACATATCGCGCACACTTTGGTTGTTCTGTATGTGTTCCTTAGTAATGGGCTGTTCTCCTTGCAGGTCTTTATTTTCTACGTTGTAATTGGTCATTTCCGTAGCAAGGTTCTTGGCGGCTACGGTAAGTGTGGGCAGAAAGTCTGCCAACGGCCTGTTGGCTTCCACGCCCAGTCGGTTCTTCATATCTTCGGTGGTGTGTCCTCCGAAAAGTGCCGTGTCGCCTTTGGAGCGTATGCGCCCGAAGCCTTTGCCGTCAACGCCTCGCTGGTATATGTTCTGTAACAATTGATTTTCTGCCATTCTTAATTTATCGCGAGTTTTAAGCGAGACAGCAGGTTTAGTCGTTCTTCTATTAATTCTGCTTTTCGTGTTTGTACGGCAAAGTAGCTTTGGGCGAAGGCGATTTCTTCTTTCTTTGGGTCGCCGTTTTGAGCGATGAGGTAGCAGGCATAGCGGGTAAGCATAAAGTCGGATACTTCTCACTTGGCTCCACTACCTAATTCGACCATTTTCGTGACCTCACGAAAATGGTCATCAACGTTGATACCTTGCGCTTTACACGAATCTACTGCCCGTCGTATGGCAACGAGAAAGTTCTCCCAGCGCGCATAGCCCAATATCGTTTGCAATTCGCGTGCAAACCAAACTTCTACCTGTTCTTCGCTATCGCCGCTCTCAATGTATCTGACAATAGTATCGAACGATGATTTATATTGTAATATGCTATTCTTATCCATTGTCTTTTTCCTCAATCCATTTTGTATATTTACTATATTCAGTATCCAGCAAAGTTTTTTTATCTTCTTTGCTCATTATTCCTTTTTTAGCTTCTTCTCTCATTCCATACCATTCAATAGCCAGCCATGATTGCATTAGTGTTATGAACCTATCAATATCTTCTGTTTTATTCTCTACTTGGACTATTTTATCAATCATTTCAATAGCTTTCCTATCCCAATGCTTATTATCCTTATCAGCAGGATTCATCAACAATTTTAATTTATACGACAATTCTTTCAGTTTTTCATTGTCATTTCTTTCAGCAGTTACACAAAACTCTTCAACAGCTTTACGAAGTTCTGCCATATATTCCTTTCTAGCAATCGTTATGGTATTGATAAAAGTATTTTTACTTGACTGTTTTATAGTTGCGGAGATATTCATTGCACTAACAAAAACTGTAAGTATTCCTATTATTAAAGTTGCCCCTACTTGTCCTATTCCTACTTTTTCTGTTAAGAGAATCTCTATTCCTATTCCTAATAATGAAAGAATAGCTATTACAAAGAGTATATTTTGTACTTTTTCCCAGCGTATATTTTTAATTTTTATCCAGTCCATTTTCTATCCTTATAGTTCAATGTTAATCTCTATTTACTAACTTATTTACACTAATTTCTACTGCCTTAAAAGTATAGTTAAATCCATCTTGCTGTGCACCCTCTGGAAATTGTCTTATAGGACTTTTCAAAAAGTCTTATAGGATAATTTTACTACTCTGTAAGGTGCTGATTACCAATGAGTTACAGAGGTGTATTTTTGGCCTTGAGAACGGTGTCTCCGACACATGGAAAATATCCTTTTCGTATGCCGGAAACGCGCTTTCCATCGAGATATTTCTTCGCTTGAATTTTATACTTTATTTGCTGGTTTGCGATATGATTTCCTTTTTTTAGCATTTAAGATCGAGAAAATAGTGGCATAAAACTATTTTGGTATGACCTTTCCTATCATTTATTGATTTTTGCTTAATAACCACAGAATTGCTTTTGGACACAATTTGTAATTTTTCCTCTTGGGATGTCCAGTCAATAATGTGATCTGCTTTTTCACGGCCTAATTTTTCTATTAACTCATTTATTTTCTTTATCCAATGTTCCGAAGAATGTGATTGGACATACCCAAACATCCCGCAAATATTAAGATGACTTCCATGTAGTCTTTTCTTAAATCGCTCCATACCACCACGTGCACCATAGACGTATTCTTTATAATTTGATGTAGTAGATAGGCGTTTAGCCTCAAACTCAAGAATAGTTATGGGAGATGACGTCAATATCTTTGGTCTTGGGAAAACACCTATATCTGTTTCTCGTGTAGAGCCTGGCTGTGTTGGATTTTTTCCGAATCGAAAAGGCATATCTACACTTTTATGAAATTCAAGATAATTTATTAGTGAATCAGTGATTCGGTTCTCTGTATTTGAATCTATTGTCTTCAAAAGAAAAGAGGGGAACCCCTCTATCTTTGAATCGATAAAATCAAGTACCTTTCTGGCTTCGATGTCTTGCGAACTATCCAAGGAATGAATAGATGGCATTGAATTGATAAAACTATTATCTCGCAGCATTCCCGTATCTTGCATTTACATAGTCAGAGTAACATTCGTCGGAATCCCGTAAAGCAATATTTGTTGACCAGTATCGTACATTCTTAGGCTTCACAAGAATAATGCTGTTTTGACCATAAAGTTTTAACACACGCTGAATATGAAATCCAGCTAAAGCCCCCTTTTGAGTAGGAATGACATCTTTTACATAAGAATTAAGTTCTTCCAATTTCGTGAAAGATGATTCTATTATATCTGCTGTATATTCAAAATGTAATGCATAGTATTTACTTGTATCTATAATTTTGAATAATTTAAAAGACTTGTTATTTTCTTCGTATATGTTATTTAATGTTTTACAGAATATATCTGAAAAATGTAGTATCTGCGATTGGCTTGCAGTTTCATCTTTCATTCCTTTACTGGCATAATTGTCCACTGCTTCTTTAATAATCTGATTTTCTAAATCCTGCACTTTTAAATCTGATAGATTAGTGGGAAAAGGCAATCTGTCCATGTCTCTCTTTAAGATAGAAGTTGCTCTTCCAACGATTAGCCTGCTACTTGTTACCAAAATATAGAAACGATAAAGCACATTGAACTCTTGGAAAATGTCATACACTTTTTTCAGTTCATTAATTTCAGAATTTGGTGCATATATTCCTACCATTTCATGGCTAAAGCACATATCTTCATCCAAAAAGACTATTGGTATATTTGTTTTGCCAATATTCTCCTTAATGATAATATGAGGTGCCAAATAGATTTCTTTCTTTTGAAGACGAGGAGCCTCAAAATGAGTATTGCTCTCATAAAAAGTCTTAAAATCCCCATTCCTACCCTTGCCAAAAGTGCGTGGATCTATTGCTTTCTGTCCATGAATAAAAGGGGCAGGATATTTTTTATTTCCAACAGTATATCCTTCATTGTATTTCCAACCGCAATGTTTCTCTTTTTCTGCAAGAAATGCTCCCAGAGTCCTCATTTTCCTGAACCTCTCAATCAAATCGATAATCCGCCCCCCACCTAATAAATCCGCTTTCCAGATAAATGGATTATTGATAATATCATCCTTACTAATAAAATGAAAGTCATAGTGGTCGAATTCTAAAAAGATTCGATTTTTATTGGAAAATGTACGATTGGCAACCAAATGCAATACCGAATTGCTGTCAGGCAAAGACTTTTTAATAAACAAGGCTATTGTAGCTACTCGCGCACCAGCCCAAATGTCTGGCAGTAAAGTAAAATCGATTACCTGTTGTAAGTTATACTTTGAGAACAAAGCTTGCTTGAAACTCATATTGTTATTATACAATATTGGAGCTGCTGGTTGTATCATACACAGTTGACCGTCTGACCTTAATAAATTCATGGACTGTACCAGAAAGTGCAAGGCAGGATTTTCATCAGGTATGTCAAATTCACACCTGTACCCAATATTCTCTCGAAGTGTTTTAAAGAACTTTTTCCTTTTCGGTTCCCTTCCCAATACCGAATGAAGATTGAATGGAGGATTTCCTATCACTAAATCATATGTGTCATCAATATTAGCGGATATGTATTTGAAGAAGTCTGCTTTCTTAATATTCTTGCTGAAGTCTGGAAATTTCAGTTTCTGCCATGTGGGTGGGTTTAGATCTACTTCATCCAACATAGCCAAAGCTAAACTGAACACTGCCAACCGTACCGCATCATCCTCTATGTCAATGCCATATATACTGTTTTTCAACAATCGTTTCAGCACATCCAATGATGGCTTGGACAAATTGCCTGTTTTCAGCCACTCCGCATATCTCCACCATTGTATGATGCGTTTATATGCCTTTACAAGAAAGATGCCGGAACCACAACTTACATCTATCAGTCTGAAATTTTCCCGTGGTTCTTTCAGTGGCATACTCTCATCTATAAGTGTACTGACAACCATCTCAGGTGTATAGACAATATCTTTGCTGTCTGTCAGAAGTTCCTCATGCAAGTTCCAAAACGAAGTGCAATAAAAGAGTAGCCCTCGCCGAGAGATGCAGACGTTCTCGAAGCGTAGCGAGAGGTTGTCTGCATCTCTCGGCGAGGAAAAAAAACAACCAGCAATACAAATAAAAAAGGGAGACCTCTGTCTCCCCAAGATTAATTAACTTTGTATTGTGAAATATCATCAATTAACCTCGGAGCAAAGGTCGCAAATTTTCGCCTTACTCCAAAAGAAAACAGGGAGAAAAGAGATTGCCACAATCGTCGGCATCAGTCAGTCAACACTATCACGTGAAATCAAACGCAACAGCACGCCATCAGAAAAGTATATCTGGACAAAGGCGCACGATATGGCTATGCAGCGCAGAAAGAGAACGGTAAAGAACGCCAGGCTCTCTAACGAATTAGTCTGGAGAATTAAGGAATATATCACCAATGACCAGTGGTCTCCACGACAAATATCAGGTTATCTGCGCAAGAATGAGGGAATAAAGGTGTCCCACCAATCCATTTATAATATCATTCATAATGATACAACAGGGGAACTTGCCAAACACACAAGGCATAAGATGAAATACAGGCATCGTCCCAAGGGCAGGCATTTTCCAATTAAAGACAGGTTGAGTATCCATGAAAGAAGTAAGGAAGTTGACGGGAAGAGATTTGGAGATTTTGAGATGGACTTGATCGTAGACCCTGACCAGCATGCCATACTCACACTGGTAGAGAAATCCACCAATATGCTGCTTATGCAGAAACTGCCATTTGGGAAGCAGGCAAAGCCTCTGGCAAAGGTAGTTAGAAAACTGCTGCTACCATACAAGGACATTCTGAAGACCATTACAACAGACAACGGACCTGAATTTGCGGCACATAAGGATATTACCAAGTTCTTGGGCGTGCCCGTATACTTCGCTGATCCATATTGTTCTTGGCAAAAGGGAGCTATTGAGAATACAAATAAACTAATCAGACAATATATACCGAAAAAGGATTCGTTTGAACATTACACAGACAAGAGAATTATGTCGATACAAAAGAAATTGAACGAAAGACCGAGAGAAAAATTAAACTTTTCTACTCCAAAGTGTGAATTCTTCAAATACGTTTTATAATTTTGCACTTGCTGGTTGACTCTGCGAAT
>NZ_LR027821.1:0-39800 GCF_900607215.1 Prevotella rectalis | reverse complement strand
GACAAGAGAATTATGTCGATACAAAAGAAATTGAACGAAAGACCGAGAGAAAAATTAAACTTTTCTACTCCAAAGTGTGAATTCTTCAAATACGTTTTATAATTTTGCACTTGCTGGTTGACTCTGCGTCATACACAGAACTGATAACTTCTACAGGAAGGTGCGAGAAAGAATACAAACGCCAAATTACATACTGGTTGTTCTCAATGTTTCCATCCAAGTAACTTGCCAGTATTTTCACTTCTGATTTTTGAATGGATTCCCTTGCCTCTTTTTCCTTTTCCTTGTCCCATTCGAAAATTTTGCCATTGAAATCCTCTGCAAGATGGTCAAGCAACGCCAATAGTTTTCCTTCTCTTATGATTTCACAAAATTTGGTACAATCAAAGTTCTTTTTAAAGTATGTTTTGGCGAAATATCCGCTTTGAGAAGATTCATCACGTTCTTCCAAATACTTTATAAGAAGGCTTTGCACAAGAAGTTTCAACGATACATGCTTATCTAACCCGGATTTTTCTTGGAAATTTTTGTGAACCTCTTTCAGTCCGCGGATTAAATCTTTAGTTGCGGACTCTTCAAATTGAAATTTTTTCTTATACTGTTCCTCTTCCCAAAACATTCCGTCATCAAAGAACGCCGCATCAAACTCTTTTATGCCTGTGCCGGACAAGCGAAGCAATTCTTCTACATAATGCTCTTTGCCTGTCTGTGCCTTAGTTCTGGCATCAAAAATACTTACAGAGCTTTTCTCTACGATGATATAGATTGGAACGACATACCCGCTCCACATTCTCTTGTGTATGTCCTTTTTGTCTTCGTTAGAAACGTTCCTAAGAGTATAGTCAAAGAAATAAATTTGTGGAATGGAAACTCTACCATCGGAAAAATGGCGAAAATATACAGCGTCTGCAAAAAAGCGTTTGGCGGTATCTATCCCAAAAAGAATTTCCGGAGAACATTCTGGTGGAATACTATTGCATAAAACTACCCCTCCATTTTCAATTGAATACGGAGTGAATTTTAAATCGCTAACAGTATTCGTAAATATAGACTCCATAACTGGCATCGTTCTTTTCGCTACAAAGATACAAAATAATTTTAAAAGGGAGCCTTTCCTCTCTGATTTCTTTGGCCTTTTAACAGAATTAAAAGTATAAATAGATACTAATTTTACTATGTTTTTTCGATTATTTCCCTAACAATCTTCTTCATCAAACTTATCTTTTCTTGGAAAATCTTGTACACCATGCTTTATACAACAACGGCACTTGAAACAGATGCATCTCTGCCCCAAGTGCTGTTGTCCTATTCACCAATATACGCTTATTGTCTTTATCCTGTTCTACTGCTCTTGTAATTCTCCTCCAGCATTTTTTCCAAGTCCGAAGCCTTGTAGAGTATTTTTCCTGCAAACTGCGTGTAGGGAATAATCTTCCTGTCGCGGTAGTCCTGCAAGGTACGGGGACTGATATACAGTCGTTCACACACATCCTTACCCGTGAGGAAAAGTTCGCCTGCAAAGAGTGGCTTGTGTGTCTGTGCCACTTCCACAATCCGTTTCCCCACACCTCTCAATGCCGAGACGACCAGCTGCATCTCGTCTGTCTCCATGTTCAAATCTCTTGCTGTTTCCATCATATCTGTCTGTTTTTAGGTTTGTTCGACTTCGTAAGAAGAAGTGCTTCCACATCCTTGCTCTTGTAATAGCACTTGTGCCCGATTTGCGTAAACGGCAGCACGCCCGTATCGCGATAATGCTGCAAAGTGCGTTTGCTGATGTTCAGCAGTCGGCACACATCGCCGTTGTGCAGCCAGTCCGTGTGCTTGCTTTTCTCTCCGAATGCCTTGTGGCAGCATTCTGCAAGGCTTAAGATTTCATCTCGAAGCTTTGCCCAATTGGTTTCTGTAATGATGTAATAGTTCATAATTTTATATTGTTATTGTTTGTTGTTTCAAATCTTTCCAGTTTCCATCGGCAAAGATAATGGCGTGCGTACACCTCTCAAAGCCGTGGGGAACAGCAGGGAAGTATCGGGAACTATCGGGAAAAGAGCAATCCGTTTCATCGGTTCACATTTGCGTTTTCCTGCCCCGTCTTTTTTCTTTTATTGCAAAGACAATCCAAGCGAGTGTAGAGGAAAGTTCACTTATCCTTTGCCGAGCGCAGCTTGTCTTATGCAAAATTAATATCGGGCATTTCTTATTCCATCACTTTTCATTCACGTGGCAGCTTGTGGCGCTATAACAAGGACAAAAGAGACAGATTGATGTTCTTGCCACTGCACAAATGAGGTTAATAAGGTAATCAAAGCAAAAGACTGCATCTGAAAGCAAACAACGACAATCCGTATTTCTGTTAACCTTTCTTTCCTGTCATCCATTTTTTTCTTAATGAGGCTATAAATGCCCTTCTTGACAGCCTGTTCTCCTAAGAATTTTAAAGCGGACGAGCGCAACATTATACAAGAGGGCTCTGAATGCTTGGAAGTTACGCATTCTCACCCTAACTTCACTCTTGGAAACTAATTCAAGGGAATAATGAAAAAGAACGCAGATGCAGGCAATACAGACAGCAGGAGAAATCCCCATCGAAGGGGTAGTTCATCCAAGAACGTAGAGATAGAAACCTACCTCTCCACACACTATGAGTTCAGATACAACACAGTATTGGGCAGAACCGAATATTGCAGTAAGGGTAATAATCGTTTTGTAAAGGTTGGTCGTTATGAAATCAACACACTTCGCAGGGAACTCGATTGCGATGAAGGCATAGCGACTTCTGCCGAGAACCTTTATTCCATCATTGAAAGCAGCTTTTCTCCCCGTATCAATCCCGTTCAGGAGTATTTAAAAGGGTTGCCATTGATAGATATAGGTGATAGCTGTAGCTGTGATGATGCTGGTTGTAGGGATAGTAATGTGCCTTCTTTTTCACCGAAAGCAATTTCCGATTTGGCAAGCTGCGTTGTTGTCCGTAATTCTAACAAATGGTTGCCGTATCTTACCAAATGGCTTGTGGCGGTGGTCGCCAATGCGATGGACGACCGTGAGTGCCGTAACCATACCTGCCTTGTACTGACAGGTGAGCAGGGTAAGTTCAAGACAACGTTTCTCGATTTGCTCTGTCCGTCCAAACTGCACGGTTACAGTTACACAGGAAAAATATATCCGCAGGAGAAAGACACACTCACTTATATCGGTCAGAACCTTATCGTAAATATAGATGACCAGCTCAAAGCCCTCAATAAGCGAGACGAGAACGAACTGAAGAACCTTATCACCTGTCCGATGGTCAAGTACCGTATGCCGTATGACAAATATGTGGAGGAGCATCCCCACTTGGCAAGCTTCGTGGCATCGGTGAACGGTAACGACTTTCTTACAGACCCGACAGGCAGCAGAAGGTTTCTGCCCTTTGAAGTTCTATCCATAGACATAGAGAAAGCCAAGCGTATTTCAATGGACAATGTCTATGCTGAAGCCAAAACCCTATTAAAGTCAGGTTTCCGCTATTGGTTTGATGATGAAGAGATTGCCGAACTATACAGAGAGAGTGAGGACTTTCAGGTACAAACCGCTGAGATGGAACTTTTGCTGCGTTGCTTTGAAAAGCCAACGGAGGATGAAAACTATTCGTTAATGACTACTACGGAGATACTCACCTATTTGGGTATTTATACTCACCAACCACTTGTTGCCAAGCGTATGGGCGAAGCCTTGAAGAAAGCAGGATACATAAAGGTGAGCAAGCGAAGAAACGGAGGTAGCCCCATCTATGCCTACAAGATTAGGAAAATCTTGCCATGCCCGCTCCTTCAGACTTGTAGTAGCCAAATGTAGTAGTATGTGTAGTATCGTCTTATACTAAAAAGTGCGGCTGATTATCAATCATTTATCACGAAATAGTATGTAGTAAGAAGAATGATGAAAAAGTTTGGAGGGGAAAACTTTGGAAACGGTAAAACCATAAAACAGACAAGCATAAATAATTATCATTCAACCCATTAAAGTATCAAAACAATGAAAGAAGAAGATTTATCACTTATCAAGCGATATCCCATCGTGGAGTATCTCGAAAGGAGGGGTATCAGGCCTGTCCGTAAAACACCAGCCTATGCCATGTACCGTTCACCGCTCAGGGAGGAAACGCGTCCGAGTTTCAAAGTGGACAGGGAAAAGAACCTTTGGATAGACTATGCCGAAGGCAGGGGCGGAAGCATCATCGACCTCTGTATGCGCTTGGAAGGCTGTACGCTCTCGGAAGCCATCTGCCGTTTGGGGCAGAACGCTTCCGATAATACAGCGCACAGCTATTCAAAGACTGAACCCCGTATTGGTCTCAACCAGACAACTACAAGACAAGCAAGCGAAACAAGGAGACTGATAAGCATATCAGACTCCTTGCCGCCGCATTTGCAGGAATACCTTATCAAGGAACGTTGCATCAATTTGAAAAAGGCAACACCCTTTCTCAAATGTATCAACTACGAGGTAAGGGGAAAGAGATATGAAGCCATCGGCTTTGCCAATTCTTCGGGTGGTTATGAACTTCGGGACAACAATACGTTCAAGGGAACGATTGCCCCGAAGAACATCACTCCGATATTTGAGGACAAGGCACAGCCCGTCTGTCTGTTCGAGGGCTTTATGGACTTTCTCTCTTTTCTTTCAATGAAAGGGGAGGTCTCCAACCAATGCCTTGTGATGAATTCCGTGAGTAATGTAGCAAGGAGTATCCACTACCTGAATGAAAGAAATATAACCTCCGTTCGTGCTTTTCTTGACAATGACGATGCAGGGCGAAAAGCTGTGCAGGAATTTGTAAACACAGGTTTTAAGGTAGAAGATATGGCTGTGTATTATGGAGACTTCAAAGATCTCAACGATTTTCACGTCAGACGTGTCCGTGAGCAACGGGAAGAGTTGGAGAAAACTCCAAATACAAGCAACAAAATAAAACAAGTCAAACTTAAAATAAGATAGAGTGATGAAAAAGGAAAGAAGAAACATGGAAGAAATAGATCGTTTCATAGGAAAAACTTTTGGTATGAGCCAAGCTGAAAATTCAAGTGAACAATCTGTCTCTGAATTCCGGGAAAAGGGAATGAAAACTATTCAAGAGCAAAAACAACAAGAAACAGGACATGCCATAGAGCATGCCACGCCATCCGAGCCTGCACAGCATACAGAGAGCGCAACCGTTCAACGACGCATCAGTGCCAAAATGAGAAAGGAGACTCTCGAAGCCTATAAGCAGGCGTTCCTTGTTCCAACAAAGCTAAGCGAGAGAAAGGCGGTCTATCTGAGCAGGGAGACACAGGAACGTGCCGACTTCATCGTACGCAGGCTGGGCGACAGAGGCAGCAACCTTTCAAGCTTTGTGGAGAACATCGTTCGTCAGCATCTGGAGGAATATGGTGAAGACATAGAGAAGTGGAGAAGACTGTAAGCCGTAAGAAAAGGGTTGACGGTTTTCAGAAAAAGGGACGTTCCTTTCACTCAAAATCCTCGACCGTTTTAGGGTAGTACCGATAACAGTTTTTTGCTGAATACATTGAATGGAGGGAATGCCACGAACGCAGTTAGATACTGAATGCACGGCATTCGTTTTTGGACGGCAAAACGCTTTATGCGTAAACGTTTCGTTAGCTGACATTGCAAGACGTCAGTTTGTACCCACAAACTGCGCTTGCTCCCCTCATTCGATTATCGGGGAGATTAGACCGTAATCACTCCGTTCTCATCGGTCAGCCATCAGAAATTAAGAAATAACGAAAAGAGGACTTTTATATGAACAGAAACAACAGAAAGACTGCCCGATGGCAGCAACAGGAGAAGAAAGAACAGCGGATGAACAAGACGGAGTTCATCAAGGTAAGATGCACCTTAGAGGAAAAGCAACGAATTAAATCAAAGGCAGAAAGCACAGGACGGAAGTTCTCTGATTACTGCCGCGAGATGCTTCTTAGTGGAGAAGTTATTTCTGTTCCTAAGATGACGGACAATGAAAAGGAAGCCATAGAGGTGTTGAGACGAACTGCCTACTTCTTTATGCATATTTCCAACCTTATCAAGGTAAAGGATGATGCGTGGGTACTGATTACCCAAAGCCTTTCCTATCTGGCAAGGGAAGCTTTTAAACGTTTCTTTAATCCCAAATACCGTATTGAGGAAAGGGCAATTAAACTCTTAAATCTGATGGAGAATGATAGGAAAATGTAAAGCAATAGCACATGGCAGTAATGCACTGGAGTATATTTTCAGAGAGGGAAAACTCGGAAAAACGCTTCTCTTTCACAATCTCTGCGGCACTACGCCAAAGGAGATCTACGAGGAAATGAAGATGGTCAGCGATTACAACACACGGTGCAGAAACAAGTTCCTGCGTATCGAAATCGGCATAGCACCACAGGACGAGAAAAGATTGAGTCTTGCATCCGTCCGTAACCTTGCGTCAAACTTTGCAATACGCATGGGACTTGCCAACCATCAATGGGTGGCGGTTACACATAAAGACACCGACAATATGCATATCCATATCATCGCCAATCGCATTAGTCTGTATGGCAACGTTTATGACACTACCTTTGTGAGTAACAAGGCAGCAAGGGTTGCAGAGGAACTCAGCCGCAAGTATGGTATGACCATCGCAAAGGAAGTCAAGACGGAAAGGACACACAAAAAGATAAAAGCTAGCCCAACAAGAGAACAAACAAAGCAGCAGGTACAGAAGATATGCTATGCTTTACTTGATAGGTACAAAGGCACAGGCATCACAGGGCATTCGATGTTCCTCTACGACCTTAGCAAGAGTGGTGTAACCATTGAACGCTTAAAGAACAAACAGGGAAAGATATATGGATTGAAGTTCGCATATAGAGGACAGACTTTTAAGGCATCTGAAATCGGCAGGGAGTTCGGCTATCGTTCCTTGCAGAAGAATTTTGAGATAAGTAACAAGACAGAACCAAAGAAAGCTACGACAATGGCAGATGAGCTGGCAAAGAACAAAATTCAATCCGATACAGGTTATCAACTTGTTCCTCTCAGCCGCACCTATACGTCACCTGCCAACACAAATGAAAATTCATCTATTGCACAAGCCGTAGGTAATGTGGCAAGTACTGCCATAAATGCAGCCAAAGAAATCATTTCCGGAGCAGGTGAGTTAATCAACCCACAGACACACGGTGATGATTATGCCGAGACAGCATGGCAACACAGGCTCAGAAACCAAGCCAAGAAAAAGAAGAAAAGAGGAAGAGGATTGTAACCACTTTTCGTTATCCCTGTCTTTCCCCAAAACGAAGACAAAGCAAAAGAGAGAAATCTTCATCAAAAACGCTTGTTATTCAAAGCAAATGATTATCTTTGCAAATAGAATAACAAGCGTTCTTTGTTAATGCAGAAACCCGCGACTAAAAGCAGTTCGCTCGTTTCCAAATCGTTACCTGTTTAGTTTATGCAACAAGCTAACTTCTTTATTTTCAATTAGATACGTTTTGAAAATTATCTCAGTATGTGAAAGTTGAGCTTTGTGCCGGCGGGATGGAAAAAATCAGGACGTTATTGATGGGATGGGGGGAGTTCTTTTTCGTTCAAGCGGTAGCCGGCGGGTGTTTTCATGATGTGATGTGTGTTGAGGAAGCGTTGTTCGTCGAAGTGGTTGCCATCGTGGCATGAGGTGAAAATGGGGAGTGTCTCGAGATCGGAGCGGAGAATTTTATGAGTGTGGAACAAGCGTTCGAAGAGGTGGTTCATCAATCTACTGTTGAGGAGCGATGCCAACGCCCGACAACTGATGCCTAACGATGGTTTCGGCACGAGGATGTTTGCACTGTTGAGCACGAGGTTCTGTTGTGTGTCGCAGTGGAACACCAACTTGCGGGAAACGAAACGATAGATGAGTTTCTCGCTTGCTTCGTATAAGGGTCGGGGACCCACCTGCCGGCAGTCTTTCAGCGATTTGTCGATGTAGAGCGTTGGCGGTGCCAATGTTTCCGGCGATATGTCCCGTCCCCTGTAGATGGGTACGAGACCTTGGGCAGGGTGGGGACTGCAAATTCGGTTGTTGTCGCCCGTAACGATGCCCAAAGCCCATTCGGCGTTTCCTTTCAGCGAGCGGTGGGGCAGGGCGAGCAGTTTGCCGACGACGGCTTGTTCCTCCTTGGTTGTCCATGCGTTCAGGATGTGTTTCGGATTGTCTTCGAACGATGTTTGTCGCCTGTAGTGTTCCGTTTCCACACTGCAGCGCACTTCATGGTGTTTTTCCGGTTTTTTGTTTTTCAGTACGATGGAGAAAGCCTTTGACAACACGCCTTGGAACGGTTTGCCGTAATCCTTTATTTCCTTCAGTTCGCAGGCGAGGGCGCGTTTTCTGAGCGATTCGAAGGTGGCAATGTTCAGTACCGCTTCCGGAAGGAGGAACGCCAACGCGCCATCGGGTGCGAGCAGTTTCAGGGAAGCGAAGAAGAAGATGGAGCAGGTGTCTGTGCTTTTGCCACATTCGTAGTACTTGGCGAGGTTGTCTTTTTGCTTTTTGTTGAGTTTTTTCCCCCATGGCGGGTTCGTATAGATAAGGTCGAATCGGCGGTTGAGCGTTTTTCCGATGTTCAGGAAGTCGGCGCAGACGATGTGGGTTGGTTCCTTTCCCGTTTTTTCGCGAACCCGTTGTTTTGCTATTGCCACCGCCTGTTCATCGGTATCGAATCCATAGACGTTTTCCGGTTCGATGCCGCGTTCCAATGCTTCGATGATGAAGTTGCCGCAGCCGCAGCAGGGGTCGAGAAACGTGGTGTTTTTATCGGCCCTGATGTCGCGTGTCATGTCGGCGACGATGCTTTGTGGCGTGTAGAAAATTCCCTCTTTGTTGCGCCAAGCCTCGCTCAGTGATGCCTCGTATGTGGCTGCCGTTTTTGTTTTTTCCTTTCTTCTCTTCTCCTCCTTTTTCTTCTTGGTTGTCGCCGGCGCGTTTCCGCTTGTTGTTTTCCGGCTTTTGTTTGCCCGTGCCGTGAGGCGTTTTGTGTGGTCGAGCTGTTTCAGACATTCGTCCAGCGATGTGGCGCAGATGTTTCCCCGTCCTGCCGATTGCAACAATCCCGCCTTTGTCCAGTTGCGCACTGTTGCTTCCGACACTCCGAGTCGGTCGGCTGCCTCTCTGACGCGTATTTTTTCCACCGTTTTTTACTCTCTTCTCGTAACCATTACCAGACTATCCGCGCTCACTCTTGCCTTGAGCCATTGCGTCATTCTTTGTCGTTCTCGTTGGCTCTGCCAGTGGTTGGCGTCGAGTTTCACCACCGCCAACACATATTTCTTCGGTGGCATGGTGTCGATGGTTGCTTCGGTGGCAGGCGTGAGTGTCAGCGAGCGCACTCCGGGGTAGAGCGTTTTGATTTCCGGGCGCAGCAGTGTGCTCGCTTTCTCGTAGCGTTGATATTCTTCGAGCGATTCTTTCAGTTGGGCTATTTCCATCGATTGCTGTTGCAGAAGTCCCACGTTGTCGTTGTTGTTTCTGCCTGTGCCTGCCATGTTTGCCTCGAGTTTCATCAAGCTGTCGGGTCGCATGCCCTGAATCACTTCCAGGCGGATGCCTTTCAGTCCGCCGTATCGTTCCATTTCTTTTTGTGCCTCGGCAATTTGCTCGTCGGTGATGACGTTGCCCACCGCCACGACTCGGAAAGTGCTGTCGTTCCTCATGTCGTTGGCAACAATTTGTGTTCCTCCGAATGTGAGGTTTTCGCTCACAAAGCGATTCAATTGCCGTTTGAAGAAGCTGTCGCGCAGGAGGTTCAGGGTCATCATGCCGGCGGGTATCATCGTGAATACCACGATGGCGATAATGACGCGATGTACAAACTTGCGGCGAGTTTCGTCCACGTATTGCTTTCTTCGGAAGCGCAACAATCGCACACCGATGTAAGTGGCAACGGTGATGAAGACGGTGTTGATGAAATACAGGAAGAACGCACCTGCGAAGAAGGCGAGGTTGCCTGTTGCGATGCCGTATCCTGCGGTGCAGAGGGGTGGCATGAGGGCGGTGGCGATGGCAACACCCGGTATGACGTTGCCCTTGTCCTTGGCACATTGCACGGTGATGCCCGCCGCGCCACCGAAGAGGGCAATGAGCACGTCGTAGATGGTGGGAGCCGTGCGCGCGAGGAGTTCCGATTGCACTTCCTTGAATGGGGTGAGGAGGAAGTAAACGGTGGCGGTGATGATGCCGATGAGGGTGGCGATGAAGAGGTTTTTGCCCGATCGCTTGAGCAGTGGCAAGTCGTTGATGCCCACCGCCAAACCGATGCCGAGGATGGGACCCATGAGAGGCGATATGAGCATTGCGCCGATGATGACCGCCGTGGAGTTTACGTTCAGTCCGAGCGAGGCAATGAAGATGGCGAAAATGAGAATCCACAGGTTCGCTCCGCGAAAAGAGATGCTGGCGGTGATATTCCCGATGATGTCAGCTTCGCGATCCTTGTCGCGCGACATGTCGAAGTAGCTTTTTATGTATTTCCAGATGGAGAAATTCTTGTCGTTTTGATTGCCGTTGTTTTGCATTTGCGTTGTTTCCATTCGGTTCATGTTGTTTTATGCCTTGCAAAGTTACGCATTTCCCTTCGTTTACGCAACCCTCCCGACAGATATTTTTTTTGCTTTCTCCTCCCGGAAATATTGTCAGCCGGTGTTCTTTTGGCACAATTCTTGCTTTTCTAAAATCAAAAAAACAGAAAGAAAGCTATGAATCATAATGAAATCCCCGTGCTTCTGCTCACGGGCTATTTGGGAAGCGGAAAGACAACACTTGTAAACAGGATTCTTGCCAATGAGAAGGGAGTGAAATTTGCCGTCATCGTGAACGACATCGGCGAGGTGAACATTGATGCCAACCTTATAGAGAAAGGTGGTGTGGTGGGGCAACAAGACGACTCGCTCGTGGCTTTGCAGAACGGTTGTATCTGCTGTACGCTGAAGATGGACCTCGTCAGTCAGCTCAACGACATTGTGAAGCTGGCGAAATTCGATTACATCGTCATCGAGGCAAGCGGCATTTGCGAACCGGCACCCATCGCGCAGACCATCAGCGTCTATCCCCAAATGTATCCCGACATGGCAAAAGAGGGGAGGGCGAAGCTCGATGCCATCGTAACGGTGGTGGACGCGCGAAGAATGCTCGATGAGTTCGCCGCAGGCAACGACCTGATGAAGAAAGATTTGGAGGAAGACGACTTGGAGAATTTGCTCATTCAGCAGATAGAATTTTGCAACATCGTTTTGCTCAATAAAGCTGCCGACGTGAGTCCGGAGGATTTGGGCAGAGTGAAAGCCATCGTCAGAGCATTGCAGCCCAAGGCGGAAATCATGGAATGTAACTATGGCGACATCGATCTTTCCGCCATTCTTCACACCGGCATCTTCGACTTCGACAAAGTGGCCACTTCAGCCTCATGGATAGCCGCCATAGAGGGGGAGGAGGAACACGACCACCACCATCATCACGACCACGACGAGCTGCATAACGAGGAGAGTGGAGAGGCGTTGGAATATGGCATCGACACCTTCGTGTATTACAATCGCCGTCCGTTCGACATCAATTTCTTCGATGATTTCGTGGCGCGCAAATGGCAAAAGAACATCATTCGCTGCAAGGGCTTGTGCTATTTCGAGAACGAGAAGGATATATGTTATGTCTTTGAGCAGGCAGGCAAACAGGTGTCGCTGCGCAACGCCGGACAGTGGTATGCCACCATGCCGGAGTTCGAGCTGCGCGAGTTTCTCAAAAAGAATCCGGGTGTGCGCAAGGACTGGGAAGAACCTTATGGCGACAGAATGCAAAAACTCGTTTTTATCGGGCAACACCTTGACAAGGCTGCCATCACCAAAGCCCTCGACCGGTGTTTGGTAGTGGCCGATGCCGACCGGTAGCGAGTCGATTGCGACTCATCGCATATACCACAGTCCTTTTTTCTTCACCATCGGAACAACAATCTGCTCGCGACCGCCATCGCCGAAATGGAACAGCAGATAGGCGTTTGCCGTGCTGTCCCTGCCGTTAAATTCGGTATGGTGGATGGAAATGGAGTCGATGCCATGGTGTTGCTCCTCCATCCGGTCGCAAAACTGCCGGAAATTCATCAGCATCTGGTCGCGATAGCTTCCGGGAATGGTGTCGGGCAGAAGGATGCCATCCATGAATAACGCGCTCTTGCCTGCAATGAGGCTCTCGTAATACACCTTGGCTGCCCGGGCAGCTATCATGCCGTGGTCGATAGTCTTGCCCGACTTCCCGCACGCCGTTGCCAACAATGTGGTGGCAAGGACGAGCGGGAAAGCAAGATGTCTGAGGTTTTTGCTATCCATTCTCCTTACTTTTGACGAATGAACACGTTGATGGGGCAACCGTTGAGGTTCCAGTTCTCGCGAATCTTGTTTTCCAAGAAGCGGCGATAAGGTTCCTTGACGTATTGTGGCAGGTTGGCGTAGAACACGAATGACGGAATCTGCGTGTTGGGCAGCTGTGAGCAATACTTTATCTTGATGTACTTGCCTTTCAGCGATGGTGGGGGCGTGTTCTCGATGATGGGGAGCATGACGGCGTTTAACTTTGTTGTGCCGACATGGATTTTCCGATTGAGATACACCTGCTTTGCCACGTCGAGGACTTTGAAGATGCGCTGTTTGGTGAGTGCAGAAGTGAAGATGATGGGGAAATCCACGAAGGGTGCCATGCGTCTGCGAATGGCGTCCTCGAACGTCTTGATGACCTTTTGGCTCTTGTCTTCCACCAAGTCCCACTTGTTTACCACCACCACCAAACTCTTGTTGTTACGCTGTATGAGTTGAAAGATGTTCATGTCCTGTGCCTCTATTCCGCGAGTGGCATCGATCATGAGGAGGCAGACATCTGAGTTTTCGATGCTTCGGATGGAACGCATGACGGAATAGAACTCCAAGTCCTCCGTTACTTTGTTTTTTCGTCGGATGCCGGCGGTATCGACGAGGTAGAAATCAAATCCGAACTTTGTGTATCGTGTGTAAATGCTGTCGCGTGTGGTGCCCGCTATTTCGGTAACGATGTTGCGGTCTTCTCCGATGAAGGCGTTGATAATGCTCGACTTGCCTGCGTTGGGTCTGCCCACTACGGCGAAGCGTGGGATTTCGTCTTCGAGGTCTTCTTCCGGAAGGTCTTTGAGTCTTTCGAGGAGCAGGTCGAGCAGTTCGCCCGTACCGCTTCCGGTCTGTGCGCTGATGCAAACCGGTTCGCCCAGTCCCAATCTGTAGAATTCTGCCGCCTGATAATATTCGCCACTGTTATCCACTTTGTTGGCAACGAGGATGACGGGGAGTTTGGCTCGTCGGAGGATTTGTGCCACGTCCTGATCCCAATCCGTTACGCCTGTTTCGTTATCGACGATGAAGAGGACGAAGTCGGCTTCCTCTGTTGCTATGAGCACTTGTTTTCGTATTGCGTCTTCGAAGATGTCGTCTGAGTTTACCACCCATCCTCCGGTATCGACGACTGAGAATTCTCGTCCGTTCCATTGGCATTTGCCGTATTGTCTGTCGCGTGTGGTGCCGGCTGTATCGCTGACGATGGCGCGCCGACTTTGGGTGAGGCGATTGAAAAGTGTGGATTTGCCCACATTGGGGCGTCCCACGATTGCTACTAAGTTTGCCATAAGTTTGTATTTTCCTTCCCGAAAGTCCCGGAAAGGTTGTGAAGGCGTGGTCGGGTGCCTTCAAACGTAATTGCCTGGAATGACCGGTTCCCGGCCCTCGCATTGTGCGAGAGTGTGCCCTACCATGCAGTCAGGGCAAAACAGGGGGAGATTCCCGTGATTGTTTATTCGGGATTGTATCCGAAGTTGTTCAGTTCTTTCTGTGAGTTGCGCCAGTCTTTATCCACTTTCACGAAGGTTTCAAGGAATATTTTTTTGTTGAAGAAGTGTTCCAGACTTTTGCGTGCCTCTGTGGAGACTTTCTTCAGTGCTTGTCCCTGATGGCCGATGATGATGCCTTTCTGACTGTCGCGCTCCACGTAGATGATGGCGTTGATATGGATTTTCTTGGTTTCTTCTTTGAAATGTTCCACCACTACTTCCACGGAATAGGGCACTTCCTTGTCGTAATAACGAAGGATTTTCTCGCGGATGATTTCCGTAACGAAGAATTTTGCCGGTTTGTCGGTCAATTGGTCTTTGTCGAAGTATGCCGGGCTTTCGGGCAATAGTTCCAAGATGCGCTTCATCAGCAAGTCTGTTCCAAACTTGTTTTTTGCCGATATGGGGAGTATCTCTGCTTTGGGCAGTAGTGTGTGCCATTTCTCGACTAATTCCACTACTTTTTTTTGTTCGCTCTCGTCGATTTTGTTGATGAGCAAGATGATGGGGATGTCCATCTGTGCTACTTTTGCGAGAAATTCCTTGTTTTTCTCCGGGTCTTCTATCACATCTGTTACGTAGAGCAGTATGTCGGCATCTGCCAGTGCCGATTCGGAGAAATGCAACATCATTTCCTGCATTTTGTAGTTGGGCTTCAACACTCCGGGTGTATCGGAGAAGACGATTTGTGCGTCATCGGTATTGACGATGCCCATGATGCGGTGGCGGGTGGTTTGTGCCTTGAAGGTGGCAATACTGATTTTCTCGCCGACAAGTTGGTTCATCAGCGTGCTTTTTCCCACATTTGGATTTCCCACAATGTTTACAAATCCGGCTTTGTGCATAATCGAAGATTGTTTTTAATCGAAAAACGCACCTTGTCTTTTATTGGAAAAGAAAGATGCGTTGAGACGTTTTTTTTATATCGTTCAGAGCTTATTTCTTTGCCACCTCCGAAGTTCCGTCGTAAGCCCATTTCAGATAGGATGCGCCGTGAACAAATCCTGCTCCGAAGGCTGTGAAGATGACGTTGTCGCCTTTCCGCAGTTTCGATTCGTAATCCCAAAGTGCGAGGGGGATGGTTGCTGCACTGGTGTTGCCATAGTGTTCGATGTTGATGAGCACCTTCTCAAGTGGCAACTCGGCGCGTTTGGCAACAGCTTCGATGATGCGCAGGTTGGCTTCGTGGGGCACCACCCAATCGATGGCATCGGCGGAGAGATTGTTCTTCCGCATGATTTCTGCCACGTCGTCGCTCATGCTCTTTACCGCGTAGCGGAAGACTGTTCTGCCTTCTTGGTAAAGATAGTGCAAGTGATGGTCCACGGTGAAGCGCGAGGGTGGACAGACTGAGCCGCCGGCTTTCATGTGAAGGAAGGGCAAGCCCTTTCCGTCGGTGCGCAGAAACGAGTTTCTGATGCCTATATTCTCTTCGTTGGTCGCTTCCATCAGGACCGCTCCCGCACCGTCGCCGAAGAGCACACAAGTCTGGCGGTCGGTGTAATCAACCATCGACGACATCTTGTCGGCTCCGATAACGATAATTCGCTTATAGCGTCCGCTCTGAATCATCGATGCTGCCACGTCTGTGGAATAAAGGAAACCACAGCAGGCGGCCGAGAAGTCAAAGCCGAAAGCGTTGCGCAATCCCAACTTGCCTATCACGATGGATGAGGTAGAGGGGAATTTATAGTCGGGAGTGGTGGTGGTAACGATAAGCGCATCGATGCTGTCCGGGTCTGCTCCGGTTTTTTGCAACAGTTCTTTGGCTGCTTTGCGTGCCATATAGCTTGTTCCCAAGCCTTCTTCCGTTAATATATGGCGTTCTTTTATGCCCACGCGGGCCATGATCCATTCATCGCTGGTATCGACCATGCGCGACAGTTCTTCGTTGTCGAGCACATAATCGGGCACGTATCCGCCGATACCGGTGATGATTGCGTTTATCTTCTCCATCCGCTGTTATTCAGCTGTTTCCTTTACGATGGCCACCTTGCCGCGATAGTAACCGCAGGTGGGGCAAACAGTGTGATAAACGTAGTACGCACCACAATTGGGGCAAACGGCGAGTGTGGGAGCCACTGCCTTGTCGTGAGTTCTTCTCTTGAGTGTACGGGTCTTTGACTGTCTTCTTTTAGGATGTGCCATAATGCTTAAATCTTTTAATAATTATTCTTTTAACTTTAATAGTGCTTCCCAGCGCGGATCAATGGTTGTCCCGGTGCCCTCACCGCTTCGGGCGGCAGAATGCTCGTTCAGAGTTCGTATCATGGCAGGGTTGCATTTTCCAGGTGCATGCACATGCTTGATAGGGATTGCGAGTACCATAAATTCGTAGATGTACCATGTTACATCGAGTATTCCTTCGTTCTCGGCCACAATAACACGGTCGCCATCTTCTGAGTTCACGTTTCCAAATTTGGCTTCGAGGTGCTGTTCGGTCTCGATGGGTTGTTCCATCGGGTCGAGACAAAGGTCGCAGGGAACAATCACCGTACCTTTTTCGCGAAAATCCAATGTGAAGAAATCATCCTTGGTACGAACAATATCGAGCGAAACACGCACAGAACCCTCACTCACCTCGGAAGCCTTAACTTCCTTAAAGTAAGCGTTATCCAGGGTGAACTCAAAGCTGTTCAAGCCAATGTTCAGACCTTTCAAATCGATTTTAAGGGTTTCAAAGTCCATAATCGGGTTGCAAAGTTACGAATATTTTTCTGATTTTTAGAAAATTGTAGATAGAAAATCGCAAAAAACATCAATGTCGTGCCAATTGTGAGCAGTGGTGTCCCAAATAAATATTGGTGAAACCTCATGCAAAGTTGCATCGAATCGTGGGATTTGACGTGTTTTTCTGCACGACCGAGCGGACATGTTTCCCCGTGTCGCCCCATGCTCATTCAGGTGGTGGCAAACGAATTGTTGATGCGGAACACGCCATCTGACCATTGAAAAAACATGACAAAAATAGCGATTCGTAATCTCTTGATAATCAGGACGATGTGAATGGGAATTTAAAAGCTTAGCTTTTGCACTTCAATACATGAGCTTTTGCAATGCAAAAGGTTAGCTTTCGGAAAGCAAAAGGTTAGCTTTGTGCCGATGGAATGGAAATTATGCGGACATTATCGGGTTGTGAGGGGTGGAGCGAAGACCGCAGAACCCTGTTTTCCACGGAACAAAATCGGGGTGGGAAAAGCAATGGAGGAAAGGGTTATTGTCGTTTTTTCAGTTCTATCCGGAAAGTGGTTCCGCGCCCCGGAGCCGACGACTTCACGTAGATTTTCCCATGGTGATATTCTTCTACGATGCGTTTGGCAAGACTGAGTCCCAAGCCCCATCCGCGATGTTTTGTGGTAAAGCCCGGTCGGAAGACGTTGCCTACATCTTTCTTTCTGATTCCCTTGCCCGTATCGCTGACCTCCACGCTGACTTCGCCGGCGGTTTCCTCAACGTGCAAGGTGATGGTGCCGGTTTCTCCTTTCATGGCATCGACGGCATTCTTGCAGAGATTTTCAATCACCCACTCGAAGAGGGAGGCGTTCATCCTGACGATAATTTCATGATTGGGAACTTCCAAAGCGATTCTGACGTGCTTCGAGGTGCGCTTGTCCATGTAATCCACCACATGTTCGAGCACATTGTTGAGCGACGAGGGCACGGGCTCGGGCTTGGAGCCGATTTTTGAAAAGCGGTCGGCAATGAGTTGCAAACGCTTCACGTCCTTGTCCATCTCCGGGAGAAGTGCATCGTGGGGATAGGTCTCTCGCAAAATGGTGGTCCATGCCATCAACGACGAGATGGGGGTGCCCAATTGGTGGGCAGTCTCCTTGCTCAATCCCACCCAAATCTTGTTCTGCTCGGAACGTTTGAGGGTCAGGAGGGCGAAAATGGCCAAGACGACAAACACGACGACCATGCCCAATTGCACATAAGGATAAATCGCCAAACGCTTCAATATCATCGACTCGTCATAGCAAACCACTATGACGTCGCGCCGTCCCGCCGACAATGGAATCTTTATGAATTGCCGTGCCTCCATGTACTGTTGTGCCAGGGCGGACACCTGACGCATGCTGTCGGCCTTACTCTCTGCCTTGAGGCGGACATTCCTGAAGTCGGTTACGCGGTTGCGGTTGTCGAGGACGATGACCGGGATGGTGTTGTTTTCATTGAGCACCTTCAGCACCAATGCCAAGTCGGTGTTCTCGTCTGCCTGACTAAGCGCGCGCATTGCCTCCGCCCATACCTCCATCCGGCTGCGCTCTTGCTGTGCCAAGTCCTTCGTGAGCAAACTCGATGCCGCCAATGATGCCACCGCGATGACAATTGCCATCACCACCAGCCCGATCTTGATGCGTCGTATGTGATCTGTCCACTGCATAATTCTCATTGATAACGAGTGGCATCCCGATTTATTGCAAGACAGGCGGGATTATTATACGCGCCGGGGCTGGGAATGTGTCGTGTGGAGAAAACATCGTCCGCAAAGCAGGGAGCGTTGCCTGTGCGGACATGAAACGGAAAAAGCCGGGCGTCATCGCGATGCCCGGCTTTTGTTGAAAAGAGGAATTAAAGATTTGTATTATTTCACAACAATACTTTTACTCATAATTCTTTTTTCCTGAATCAATCTTCGATATGAAAATACCTTACGCTGTACACGGAAATTGTACAGCATGATTAACATCTACAATATACTTATTTACTAATACTTCTGATGTGGTGTAAAGGCTCACCTTGCTGCCTTGGGTAACATTCTTCACGATGGTGTTTCCGTTCTCAAGGTTTACACTTGCCACGATGATGGTCTTCATCGTGCGGCAGCCCTCCGGGTTTTCTTCCGTTTCCGCGGCATGGACGCCATCGCTGAGCTGAACGAGCGTCAGCGTGGCGTCGATTTTTTGTCCGTCGGCAACGTTCTCTTCTGTGTCGCAAGCCAACCGGAAGAGGTTGTTTCCCTCAACGAGTGCGAGGGGTTCAGTAGTGGTAATTTCAAAGGCGTTGTTGGTTACGTCCGCCTCTCCGAGTTTTTTTGTGGTTGAAAAAGTATTGGAATCCTTGCTATAATATAAGGTGGCGAGTGCCACTTGGTTGTGCGTGTTGTTGGTTGTGAATCCGAATTTCCCGGTGTTGCTCTTCAGCCGTGTGGTGAGCGCGCCATCTTCGACCGATGATTTCCCGCTTCCCACTTCTTGTTTGCTGAAGGGGGCAAGTCGGCTCTCTGCCGTTGCTTTCGTCGCGAGGACAATCCATCCGCCGATGCGCAGCATCGTTGGCAAAAACAGATGTGGTCTTTGGTTCATACCATTATATATAGGCTTCATGCTTCGTTTTTTTCATTCTTGTGTTCGGCTGCCCCTCCCAAGATCGTTGGGTGCGTTCTTTGTCGCGAAAGGACAATCCACACAAGCAATATCAACGAACAACGGCAGCCTGCCATTTTCGTTATGGGTATTGATGTATGTTGATTTCTAACTTCTCAGCCTAACCCCGGAGGCTTTTCGTGAAGCGGAATGAAATAAGGCAGGTCTTCTGACTTTGTTGTCTGCTCACAAACCCCTTCCCGAACCTTGTTCAGTGGTTATGGTTTGTGCCCACAAAGACAACTCACAGCAGCCGGACTGTTTGGGATTCACACCCAATTCCCTTTTAATCGCTGTCGCGAACCAAATTCGTTGCAAAGGTAAGAATATTTTTTGAACCACAAAGAGAAAACAGAAAAAAAATGAAAAAAGTGTGTATTTGTTACAAGCGTTTCTTTGCTGGGCATCACTAAAACACAAAAAAAGGGTGTTTTTCGCTTTTGAACCACGGGCGAAAACCTGCCTGCGCACACGGATTTTGTAAAAGAATATATCCTACCGAAACTTGAAGGCTGAGCTTTTGGATGGTAAAAGGTGAGCAAATGGAGAACAAAAGGTGAGCTTTCGCATTGCAAAAGGTGAGCTTTTGGAACATGATTTCCAAACGCTTGTATTTCAATGGCTTGCAATCCTCACAATTTCCTTTAATGTGTAAAATTTTTTCCTCTCGTTCCCACTTCGTCATTGTGTCGCGAAATGGTTTGGCAAACTTTGTCCCATCCGTTGCAATGGAAGAAAAAATGGTTGTGAAATGTTTTGCAACGCCTGTTCAATGCCTGCATACGTATTGCCGACCGGTGGATGCTTTCGATGGTTTTGTCATAATTTCGCCACGCGAATGATTGGTACAGATATTGCTATATCTTTCATGATGCTTCCGAAAAGTGCACGGAAGGGACAAATGGAAATTATAAACCATATATATATAACAAAAAAGATATGATTCACGCACAGATTGACGAGTTGATTCGCAATGCGATGAAAGCTCATGAAAATGACAAGAGAGACGTGCTCCGACTAATCAAGACAGAGTTTCTCAAGTATAACACTTCCAAAGAGGGGGCAGGAAAAGAGATGGACGAAGAAAAGGAGTTCGCCATTCTGAAGAAAATGGTGGCGCAACGCCAAGATGCCATTGCACAATACAACAAAGCGAACCGACCGGAACTGGCAGAGAAGGAACGCAAGGAACTCGACATCATCAGCGGGTTTCTGCCTGCCGTGCCCACGGAGGAGGAGCTCACGGCTTGCGCAAAATCGGTCATTGAGGCACGTCCCGAGGCAAACATGGGAATTATCATAAAAGAGGTGAAGGCACAACTCCCCATGGCGGACGGCAAGACGTTGGCGGGCATTGTGCGCGGATTGCTCAATTAGAAAACAAAAGGGCAGGGGAGGAAAGGAAAGACTTTGGCGAAAACCGAACCATCGCTTGTCCGAAGAATAAAAAAAAGAAAGGAAAAGAAAATGATAAAGATGTATGTCATGCCGACTTGTCCGCACTGCTCCCACGTGGAGAAACAAGTGGAGGGCAACGCGAATTTCGAGATTGTGGACATTGGCGCACACGTGAGAAACCTAAAGGAGTTTTTGCGACTGCGCGACGCTCACCCGGCTTTCGCCGAAGCGAGGAAAGTGGGCGACGTGGGCATCCCCTGTTACGTGCGAGAGGACGGCAGCGTAACGTTGCAATCTGTCGAAGTGGGATTGGAACCCATGCCCGAGGAAGGCGCATCGTGCGGTCTGGACGGCAGCGGTTGCTGACGAATTGCTTCCCCGCGTCTTGACTTACGCCACGCGTTTGCCTTGTCGTGGCAACATGGCGCGTGCGCAGACGTTGGCAGGTTTCGGCGTATCAACCGCCACGAGATTTTATGAGGTAAGTCGCGAAAGAGCCATGCCGACATGCCGGCATGGCTTTGCGATGTTCAACCAAAGAGCAGGCGCAGAGCTTCCTCCACTTTCGCAACGGGGTGGAGAGTTATGGTCTTGTCGGAGGGAAGTCCCGAGGCGTTGTTTCCGGGAATGATGATGTGCCCGAAGCCCAATTTTCCGGCTTCGGCTATGCGTTGTTCCATGCGGTTCACGGGGCGCACCTCGCCACTCAGCCCCACCTCGCCCGCCATGCACCAACTTGCATCGATGGGTGTATCGACATTCGAGGACAACACGGCGGCTATGACGCTCAAGTCCATTGCCGTGTCGGTGATGCGCAGTCCGCCGGCAATGTTGAGAAACACGTCTTTCTGAGCCAATTTGAAGCCCACCCGTTTTTCCAATACGGCAAGCAACATGTTCAGACGGCGTTGGTCGAACCCCGTTGCCGAACGTTGGGGCGTGCCGTAGGCAGCCGTGGAAACCAAAGCCTGCGTCTCCACAAGAAAGGGGCGCATCCCCTCGATGGCACTCGACACGGCAATGCCCGACAAGTCGCGGCGCGCTTCGGTGAGAAGCAGCTCCGACGGATTTTCCACCGGTCGCAGTCCGTCCTGCCGCATCTCATAGATGCCCAGTTCGGAAGTGGAACCAAATCGGTTCTTGATGCTTCGCAGAATGCGATAGAGATGATGTCGGTCGCCCTCGAACTGTATGACGGTGTCCACGATGTGCTCCAACACCTTCGGACCGGCTATCGACCCCTCCTTATTAATATGTCCGATGAGCAACACGGGAAGATTGACCGATTTTGCCAGCTGCAGCAAGAGGGCAGCACTCTCGCGTATCTGACTGATGCTTCCCGCACTGCTTGCCACCGTCTCCGTGGCAATGGTCTGTATGGAATCGATGACCAACAGCTCCGGCTGCGTTTGCCTGATGCTGTCGATGATTTTCTCAAGCGAAGTCTCCGACAGGATGAGCACAGAGTCGGGAATGTTGCCGGCAATACGCTCCGCACGCATCTTGATTTGCTGCGGACTCTCCTCGCCACTGACATAGAGCACGCGGCGATTGGTGCGCAACACGGTTTGCAGCGTGAGCGTACTCTTGCCAATGCCCGGCTCGCCACCAAGCAGCACCATGCTTCCGGGCACCAAACCGCCCCCCAAGACCCGGTTCAGCTCAGGGTCGGTCAGGTCGATGCGCTTCTCCGCAGTGTAAGACACGCTCGAAAGCCTTTGCGCTCCACATGTCTTGCCATTCGGCGCAAAAGCATTGCCCAACCCGTTGATGGCATTTCGCCCCGCATCGCCGGCAATGCGTATCTCCCTAAACGTGTTCCATTGTCCGCAACTCGGACATTTTCCAATCCATTTCGTACTCTCCTGTCCGCAGTTCTCGCAGACGTAAGCAATCTTGTCCTTTGCCATGATGCGACAAAAGTAAGAATATTTTTCCTTGTTACAAAATTTATGTTTACTTTTGCAGGATATGAAACGATACTATCTTTGGGCTGTCGCACTCCTCTTCCTCATCGCGGCATGCGGAAAGTCGGAGAAAGAAAAGGCAATCGACCGGCGACAGCACAACCTCAGACAGCAACAAGCCTATCGGGAAGCATTCAAGGTGGCAGTATTGCCCACGTTGGATTGTCTTCCCATTTATCTGTTGAAAGACAGTTTGTTATACGATACAACTAAAGTAGATGTTCGGCTGCTCGCCTTTACCTCACAGATGGATTGCGACACGGCAATGGCAGGAGGCAGCGTGCAAGCTTCCGTTACCGATCTGATACGCGGCGAAAGACTGAAACGCAGGCGGCACGTGCCGCTGATTTACCTCACGGAGACCAACGCCGTGTGGCAGCTCATGGCAAATAAGCAATCGGAAGTGAAGAAACCATCCGACCTCGCCGACAAGTATGTCGCCATGACGCGTTTCTCCATCACCGATTACCTCACCGCAAGAGTAATCAAACTCGGAAAACCAAAGTATGCCGTGTACAAAGTGCAAATCAACAACGTCATAACAAGGCAAAAAATGCTGGAAAACAACTTGTTGGATGCCGCATGGCTCACCGAACCACAATCCACCCTGGCCCGACTGCGAGGCGACAGGGTGCTCTACGATTCTTCCGATGAAGCCTTCGTGCCCGGCGTCATAGCCCTCGTGGGAGAATCGGATATCGCCAAACAGGAAGCCTTTCAACAAGCATACGACAAGGCTGTGGAACTGATAAACAAAAAAGGTGTGAAATACTATGGAGCACTCATCGAGAAATACATGAAAGTAAACGCAAAAGTGGTTGATTCTCTGCCGAAAACAACATTTAAACGCATCGTCAGTCCACGTCCTGCAGACATCCTGAAAGCACAACGACCCTGAAAAGTCCGACACTCCAACATTGATCATGCAACCGGCTCACCACCCCTTAACACAACAAGCACAGTGAACGTAGAAAAAAAACTTTCCGAAGTCGAGGCATCGCTCCGCAATTGCAATTTGGGAAATGCCCTCGCGCTCGTCAGGAGCATCTATGACGCAAAACCATCGCTCGTCGGTCATGACGAGTTTCAGGACATTCTGCACGATTTTCAGCTCATGGGCAACTTCTTTCTGAGAGGCTTCGCCGACCCACAACGCAAACAATTCTATCAATCGCTCGTGAAACGTCTGTACAAGGTGGCAGCCGACTTGTTGCTCAGTTGGCAATGTGGCAACCTTCCCACCTTCATTGAAGCCCATCGCACAGCCAATCGGCTCAACATGAGCCCCGATTTCCTGAGAACCATACTCGAAGGATTCGTCTCCGACGTGGCAATGCTGTCGCTGGAAGCAGGCACCGTAAGACAACAGAAGGCAGACGAACTTCACACGCGGCATCAGCAGTTTCTCAATCGCTTGTTTTGCGCCCTTTTGGTGTCGCCACAATGGAACAAGTCGGACGAAGATTTCTATTCCGACCTGCTCACCACTCCCACCATAGACGCGCTCGATCAGCAGGTCATGGTGGCAGCCGTAACACTCTCATCCCTCAACCTTTTCGACATGGGCAAATACCGAACGCTCGTCCATACCTGTCTCCACGCGAACGACGAGGGGGTAGGAAAACGCGCTTTGGTGGGCTGGACACTCGTCGCCAACGACCTTCCGTTCTACGCCGATGAGAAACAGAAAGCCTTGGAACCCATCATGGCACAACCCGACCTCATCGCCGAGCTGACCGACCTTCAACTGCGGTTGCTCAACTGTAGGGAAGCGGAGCGGGATGGAGAGAAAATACAACGCGACATCATGCCCAACCTGATTAAAAATGCTCCCATCGACATGAAGAACTTTGGACTTTCGGAGTCGGAAGCCGACCCCTTGGAGAACATCATGAATCCCAACGCCGATGAGGAGAAGATGGAAATACTCGAGGAAAACATTCAAAGGATGATGGATATGCAGAAGAAAGGAGCCGACATCTATTTCTGCGGATTTCGGCAGCTGAAACATTATCCCTTCTTCAACGACCTCTCAAACTGGTTTACCCCCTTCTCGGAAGAACATCCCGCACTGAAAACCGTGAAAGCGAAGCCCCACGGCGAACAACTGCTGAGATTGGTGCGCGAGCGGAGCAACTTCTGCGAGTCGGACAAATACTCGTTGGCACTCTCCTTGTCGATGATGCTCGACAAAGCCTCGCCCGACATGATGGAAGCCATGCTGTCGTCCGATGCGATGGGATTTAACTCCGATGAGCAAACAACGGCAGACGGAAACCATCTTCTCGGTGGCTATCTGCAAGACCTCTATCGTTTTTTCAAAATAAAACAGGCATCGCAACACGATATTGCCGACCCTTTCGCGGATTTGCCCAAGGGACGATGGCTCATCTACGACAACTTGAGCTTCGAAGGCAGGGATTGGGAGGAACAAAAACTCACGATGGCACAACTGCTCTATATGAAAAAACGATATGAAGACGTGGAAAAACTACTCTCTACGTTTCACTCCGATAAGCTGACATACAACGTTTTGCAGGCTTTTGTGCAGGTGAAACTTCACAAGCGGAAAGAGGATGGGGGCTACTTGATGAAAGCGCGCGAGCAAGTGTCGGACGAAGGCTGGGCATTGAAGTGCCTTGCCGACTGCTACATGGAACTGGCGATGTACGAAAGGGCTGCGGAAGCCTTTGGAAGACTTGCCGATTTATATCCCGAAGCCGTGAGCTTTGCCATCAATTCCTGTTTCTGTCTGCTGAAGACACAGCGATACGACGATGCGTTGCGGAAGCTCTATGAACTGAACTATAAGCATCCGGACAATAATAAGGTGAAGCGACATTTGGCTTGGGCATTGCTTTGCACGAAAAGTCCTGATAAGGCGAAGCGGCTTTACGCGGAACTGATGGCCGATGGTCCCACCCCCGACGACTATCTCAACGCCGGTTATGCAGAATGGATAGGCGGAAACCCCACCGATGCACTGGAACTCTTCCGGAAATGGCGCAATATCAGTCGGGAAGGGGACATCATGCGACAGTTCTCCGACGATTGGTTCATGCTCAGACGCTATGACTTTTCATCCACCGACTTGGCAATGATGCGCGATTTGACCAACCATCCCGACCCATTCGACCCGCGGTGGCAAGCCTGAAAGCATACAGTCACGGAAGAACAACAAACAACAATATTGAAAATGAACATCAGGAACATCACCACACCGGGCAAAGCCGGGGGAAAAGGCTTCACTCTTGAGCATGTTGTTACGAAAATTGCGGTGGAAGAATACGCCGAAGGCTATCGCGAGATTGACCGGTTTCTATCGCTTTGTAAGCAATGCCCGCGTTTCGGAGAACAATGGACGTGCCCACCCTGCGAGTTCGATGTGAAAGCATACGTGGGACAATTCAAGTACGCCCACATCCTTGGCTCCAAAATGACTTTCACGGCCGATACTCTGCGCACCACCACCACTCAGGAGGGCGTGAAACAGGTGTGCGACGACGCCATGAAGTATGCCCTTACCAAAGCTTCGGCTTACCTTCGGAAGTACGAACGACTATCGCCGGGCAGCCTCTGCTTCCTCGGATCGCGCTGTCTGCTGTGTGGAAGCCAACCTTGCGCCCGGCAAGACGACAAACCCTGTCGCCATCCTCACGATGTTCGCGTATCGTTGGAGGCGGTGGGCTTCAACTTGGGCAAAACTACGAGTCAGCTGCTCGGCATCGATTTGAAATGGGGAGGTAAGGACAGGCTTCCCGAATACATCACGTTGGTTACGGCACTGCTGACCAACGATGCTGCCTTGCGACTGGAATGAGTGTGCCCCCGACTGCCTTTTCCCGTGATTTTAGGGAAATCCCCCTCACGATTAGGCTTACTCCCTTGCGCGGATGGTAAATTCCCGCTATCTTTGCGATATACAATCAGAAAACGGAAGTTGAACCCTCTAAACACATACAGTCATGAAACGTCAAAATCTACTTATCACCACGGCAATCATCACTACCTTATCACTCGCGTCATGCGGAACAATGTATCTCGAAGGAGGAGCCTCCGCACCGGTTTACACCTCCGGTTCGACCTATGGCACTTCCTACGACGACGGTTATAGCGTGGCTTACAGCCGAAGCGGAATGAGCTACGACGATGCACGTCGCCAGGCATGGTTCCTGTCGGACAAGATGGCGTATGAGTTGGGCTTGTCCGATGCGCAGTTCAATGCCATCTATGAGATAAATCTCGATTACCTGCTCTCCATGCGTGGCGAACGTTCCATCTACGGAAACTATTGGACACGTCGCAACACCGACATCTTCTACGTGCTCAACGCCAGCCAATACAACTACTTCGTGAGCCTCGACTATTTCTATCGTCCCGTCTATTGGTACAATAATGCTTATTCTTTCGGCGTATATCGTCATTATGGCAATCCGCGCCATTACTATCGTGCACGCCCGACCTATTATTCCAGTTATCGAGGCGGACGCAACCGACAAAGGAAGAGCTACTATGCCGGCAGGTTCGGTGAACGAACGGGGCGTCCCATCGTAACCAACCGCAGCGGATACAGAGGAAACAATGGCTACAACGGTGTGGCGAAGACTCCGAAGAACGGCAACAACGCGGGCAGAGCCACCTTTGGAAACCAAAAGCGAGACTCGTTCAACAACAACGGAGCAAAGTTTGGCAACCAAAACCGAAACAGCAACACGAACAAGGGTTTCTCCTTCGGCAACCGCAACCGAAACAACAACACCAACACGACGCCCGTCGGACCACGTCCCAACGTGCAACCGGGCAATGCCAACGGTAGGTTCGGAGGCTCGCGCAATGGTAACGTGAACCGTCCGGCGGTAACTCCGCAACCGAAGTCCGGCACAACGCGCCCCATCAACACAACCACCAATCGACGCAGCTTCGGAGCGGGGCGCGACCGCACCATCACCACGCAGAAAACACAGAGCGTAAGCAACTCGACCGGCACATCGACGACACGCGTTGCGACACCGCAACCCAACCGGACGCAGCCCAAGAAAAACGGCAACTTCGGCGGACACAGATGAAACCCACAAACCAACATTGACACACGAAATGAGAACGACACACATCAGCAGCCGGAGAGTGGCGGCGGCATTGACGAGAGGATTCTTCAATGCCTACTTTTCGGGACAGATTGATGCCCGGTTTTCGGAGCGAAAAGACATTCAGCCGACTGCATACAAACAGATTGCTGCCGACAACTACGAAGAGCTGTCGGCGGTTTTCCTTTCCGTCTTGTTCCCCATCCTTGCACGGCTCAACTTCAGCGATGCAGAGACCGTGGCCGAAGACATGCGCCGTCGCCACTTCTCCGACAGCACGTCGCCGAAGATTCTCTTGCGCTATGCCTGCGGTTCAAAGCCGGTTTACGACACGGTGGTGGAGGAATATCGCCGCCAACTCGCGGCAATGCTGGGCGGACACGGACAATCCGTCGCCGACTTCTTTGCCGGCTGCGCACCTTTCGATACCGACGAAGCCAAAGTTCCGGTGGCTCTCGCCATTCGTTCCATGGTGCGTGTGCAGATGCACGCCTATGCCACCGGGCTGACTGCCGGACCCGCGGGGGCGCGACACTTCCGACAAGCCACCATCTATCGCCTGATGATTGGCGGAATGACGGCATTGCTCCACACGGAACCCTTCGTTCCGAAAACCGACAACTTAGAGATGATATTCCGTGCGGCAGCACTCAACTCCGACAACTTTGAAACCCTCATGAACGAGATGAACCTTGCTCATGAGGAATTTTCAAATGGCTGAAGAGCGGGGGAGCGATTTCTCCGCAAACTCCCACCGGTGCGCGCCTGCCTCCTTCAGTCCAAATCTATCATCAGACTGCAATTTCACAATGAAAGGATGAAAACATGACTGTGATAGCAGATTGGAGTTTAACAAAAATAAAACCTTTCCCTTGCGCTTTCAGCCAAAAAAGTCCTAACTTTGTGCCCGATTTCAAACAACAGACATGGCAAGAGCAAAAAGAAGCAATCTGGAATGGACACGACGTTACGTCAGTTTCGTCTTCATCCTCTTTATCATAGCATTCGGAACCTCCTTATCCATCAGGGCAAACTTAGGTTCATCGCCCATCTCCGCCCCGCCTTACGTGCTGTCGCTGGTGCCGGGAATGCCGCTCACCATGGGACAGCTCACCATCATCATGCACGTCTTCTTCATCCTGTCGCAGATTGTGCTTTTGCGAAAGGAATTCGACAAACTGCAATTCACGCAAATCCTTGTCAGCCTGCTCTTTGGGTTTTACACCGACCTCACCATGTGGCTGACCGGTTTTCTGCAAGTTCCCTTCGACATCAACCCCCTCACCGGCTATTCCCTTCGCTTCGCCGAACTGCTCATTGGTGGCGCATTGCTGGCTTTCGGCATAGCCTGCGAGGTGCGTTGCGATTCGCTCATGCTTGCCGGCGAAGGCTTTCCACTTGCCATTGCCAAGTTTCTTCATCAGGATTTCGGCAAGGTGAAGATATGTTCCGATACCGGTCTGGTCGGTCTTGGCGTCCTCTTCATGTACGTCTTCATGGGACATTGGGACTGGAAGCTCGTTGGCTTCGGCACCCTCTTCTCCATGTTCTACGTGGGATATATGGTGCGTTTCTTCGCTCCCCATATCGAATGGCTCGATACAATCTTCATTCCCCAATCCGAAAGGCTCGCGCCACAGCGCAGCCGCGTGTCCCGGTAGGCAGTTGCCACGACTTTTTTTATAAGTCAATGCCTGCTTTCTTTCCCTCTTTTTGGTCAGCCATCTTCCCATCATTAATCCACCGTTCTTTCTGTCCGGCTTTCCCCTTTTTGCATGGATAAGCCCCCTTGCTTGCACAGATTTTCAGCTTTCAATTTCAAAAGCTTACCTTTTGCGTTTCAAAAGCTAAGCTTTTGGACGATAAAAGGTAAGCTTTTGGAGAGCAAAAGGTGAGCTTTTGAAAAGCCATTGTTATGTTTCTGAAAATCAAGAGGTTACAGATGTTAATATTTTTGCTTTGCACCACACTCTGCAACAACGCAAAATTCTTGTCCGCCCTGCCGACAAACCCAAACCGGAAAAGCATGGGGCGAAGCTCCAAAATTGTTGTAAGCCGGCTTCGCAACTTGGGGAAAAGCCAAAAAAGCGAAAAAGGACGACCCACAAGGGCAGTCCTTTTTCATTTAGATTAAAGTGGAATTTACATGTTGAGAGCCTCTTGTCGGATTCGAACCAACGACCCCGAGATTACAAATCACGTGCTCTGGCCAACTGAGCTAAAGAGGCGGGTGGGCAAGCGATTCTTATCGCGCCGCTACAACCTTCTGCCCTTGCTATGTTCCCATCCTGGGGGATTCAAAGGGAGCTGGCCGTAAGAGACTTGCCCATGTCGGTACTTTCCGTTTCGGGAAAGCGAGTGCAAAGATAACAAAAAGAATTGATATAGAACAAGTATTGCATCGGTTTTTTTCGTTTTTAACAAAAAAGTATTAAAATGCGCCCCTTTTACCTATTTATATTATTTTATTTGAGTACTTTTGCAGCATGAATTACATGGAATTACGACAACTGCGTGCTTTCGCGTGGTACGACGGCATCTATCTCGCCATTGTTTGGGCAGCAAGTTTCGCTTGTTTCCTCGCGCAAACGTGGCTCCCCATGCTGGGCGATTTCAGCTCGGTGCTCATCCTCGTTACACCTTTCTTCGCCGGCTACCGGCTGAAGCTGTTCCGCGATGTGGCACGCGACGGAATCATCAGCTACCGCGACGGATTTTTCTACTCCATGCGAATGTTCTTCAACGCCACATGGCTCTTCAGTCTAGCACAATGGGCATACATGACATTCCTCGACCGGGGACGAATGTTGCGCATGGTAACCGCCTTCTGCTCCACACCGGAGTTCGAGGCAACGCTGAAAGAAATGAACATCAGGAGCGACACCTTCCTCAAAGCACTGCCCGAAGCCTTGGAACCTTACTCGCTGGTGGTGAACGGCGTTGTGTGGGAACTGCTGTCGGGAGTGGTCATCAGCCTTATTGTCGCCGCCATCTTTGCACGCAAAGTGAAACCAAGAAAACTATACAATTGAAAAACTATGGATATATCTGTGATCGTACCGCTCTACAACGAAGACGAGAGTCTGCCGGAACTGCATAAGTGGATTGGCAGGGTGATGAGAGCCAATCACCTCAGCTACGAAATCATATTCGTGAACGACGGCTCCACCGACAACAGCTGGGAGGTGATACGCCAAATTGCAGCAGAAGATGAGCACGTGGGAGCCATCAAGTTCCGAAGAAACTACGGCAAGTCGCCGGCACTCTACAGTGGCTTCAAGGCAGCAAAGGGCGATGTGGTCATTACCATGGATGCCGACCTGCAGGACTCGCCCGACGAGATACCGGGACTGTTCCGCATGATAAAGGAGGACGGCTACGACCTCGTGAGCGGATACAAGAAGAAACGCTACGACCCACTCTCGAAAACCATACCCACGAAACTCTTTAACGCCACCGCACGCGCCATCAGCGGCGTGAAGAACCTGCACGACTTCAACTGCGGACTGAAAGCGTACAGAAAAGAAGTGGTGAAGAACATCGAGGTATATGGCGAGATGCACCGCTACATCCCTTACCTTGCCAAAGAGGCGGGATTCGCAAAAATAGGCGAAAAGGTGGTGCACCATCAGGCACGGAAATACGGGAAGACAAAGTTTGGCATCAACCGCTTCTTCAATGGTTATCTCGACCTCATCACACTCTGGTTTCTGACTAACTTTGGAAAGAAACCCATGCACGTCTTCGGACTCCTTGGCAGCGCAGTCTTCTTCATCGGCTTCCTTGCGCTCGTGTGGCTCGCCGTGGAGAAAATCATCAATCTCGCAACAGGCATCTATGGCGACTTGCTTGCCGACCACGCCTCGTTCTTCATCGCACTCACCGCCATGCTCTTGGGAACGCAACTCTTCCTTGCAGGCTTCCTTGGCGACCTCATCAGTCGCAACAGCGCGGGAAGAAACGAATATCAGGTGGAAGAAGAAATCAACATCGAGAAAGATAACGCGAAATGAGACCATCCGGAGGAAACACTCGACACGCCTTGCTCGCACTGATAGCAACAACCCTGCTACTCGCTGCCTGCTCGGAAGTGGATTGTCCGCTGAGCAACAACGTTTACGCACGATACGCCATGAAAGGCGACACACTCAGGGACACACTCACCATCATCACACTCAGACCCGACAGCGGCGATGCCGTGATGCTCAACCGGCTCATCGGAGCAGACCACTTCTTTCTGCCCGTAAGCTACAACAACGATGCCGACCAACTGCTCTTCCTATACACCGACACAACGGGAACAGAGAGGCGCGACACCATAACCATGAGCAAAACCAATCAAAAGCAATTCGAGGGAATAGACTGTCCGCCAACCTTCTTCCACACCGTTACGGAGATGAAACACACACGCCATCGCATCGACTCCATCGTCATCCGCGACCCCAACATAGACAACAATGAAACGAAAGAGCATTTTTACATCTATTTTAATAGCACTCGGTAGTCTGCTCGCACTGCTGCCTCTCCCGGCACAAGCACAAAAGGGCGGAACAAAACGAAAAGTGGTGGCAAAAACGACTCCCGACTCCATACCGCTCTTCCGGGGATTTGCCGTGGGAACCGACCTCATCGGCATGGGACAACGCCTCATTGCCGACTACGGACAATATGAGGCATGCCTGATACTGAACCTCAAGGATTGCTACTTCCCCACCATAGAAGTGGGATACGGACAAGCCGACAAACTGAGCGATGCCACGAACATACGCTACAAAACAGCAGCACCTTACGCAAGAGTGGGATGCGACTACAATGTGCTGCGCAACAAGCACGATTCCTACCGACTGCTCGTCGGAGCACGCGTGGCATACACTTCCTTCAAATACGATATTAGCAGTCCGGGCGTTACCGACCCCGTCTGGGGAGGACACACCGAATATGCCGCCAACGACGAAAGCTGTTCCATGCTTTGGGCAGAAATAGTGGGAAGACTCGACGCAGCCATTGCCGGACCGCTCAGGATGGGATGGTCGGTGAGGTATCGGACACGCATCACCAATAAACAAGGAGAGATGGGCGCACCATGGTACGTACCCGGCTTCGGCAAAAATGGTTCCACCCGATTGGCAGCCACCTTCCACATCCTACTCGAATTCTAACACATCATCACACAGCCGGAAAGGGAAACGAAACTACTTCGGTCCCTACGGCTATTCTGTAATTCGGTCATGAACAAAAACAAAAAACTTCTTTGGCAACTGCCTTTCCTAACGGCACTCATCATTGCCACCATCTTCATCGTAAAACAACAAAGGGCGATGCCCTACCAGCACAATGAGGGATTTGTCTTTGGGACAATCTACCACATTACCTACCAAAGCGACAAAGACTTGCAGCAAGAAATAGAGGCAGAACTGAAAAAGGTGGACAACTCGCTCTCCACCTTTAACCCGCAATCGGTCATATCGAAAATCAACAACAATCAGCCTGTTACCCCCGACGAGATGTTCGTGGAGGTGTTTCGGAAAGCGGAGGAAATTGCAAAAGAAACCGATGGAGCGTTCGACATCACCGTCATGCCACTCGTGAACCTTTGGGGCTTCGGCTTTAAGCAAGGCGTGAACCCATCGCAAAGCAAGATAGACAGCCTGAAACAATACATCGGCTACCAAAAAGTATGGCTCGAAGGAAAGCAAATCCGAAAAAAACAACCCAACATCATGCTCGACTGCTCCGCCATTGCCAAAGGTTATGGGGCGGACATCGTGGCACGATTGCTGAGAAAAAACGACATCAGCAACTTCATGATAGAAATAGGTGGCGAGATTGTTACCAGTGGAAACAGTGAGAACAGGCTGCCATGGAAAATCGGGGTGAACAGACCCATTGATGACAGCACAGCCACAAACATGGAAATACAGACTGTACTCAACGTTACCGACAAGGCAATGGCAACCAGCGGAAACTATCGCAACTTCTACTACAAAGGAGGAAAGAAATACGCACACACCATCGACCCAAAGAGCGGATACCCCGTGCAGCACTCGCTATTGTCGGCAACCGTGCTGACAAAGGATTGCGCCACGGCTGACGCATACGCCACGGCATTCATGGTGATGGGAATGGAGAAAGCAAAAAAAGTATTGGAGAAACACGAAGAACTCATGGCATATTTCATCTACACCGACAAGAAAGGAAACCTAAAGGTGTGGTACAGTCCGGAGTTGGAAAAGAAAATCGTGGAAGAATAGCCATGCTGCAAATCTACGACAAACTGCTCGAATTGCCACTCTTCCTCGGAATAGGCATGGATGATCTCACGCACATTGTGGAAGCTACGAAGTTTGAGTTCATAAAACTGAGGGCAGGCAAAACAGTCGTCAGCGAGAACCAACCCTGCGAACAGCTTTATTTCCTCATGGACGGAATACTGAACATGGAAACGAGGGCGGACGACAACAGTTATACGATGACCGAGGAGATGATGGCTCCGGCAGTGCTACAGCCCGAACGATTGTTTGGACTGCGCCGACATTATTCCAAGAGTTTCCGTACAAAGACAACTTGCGGACTGCTTTCCATTGAGAAAAGCGAACTCCTGAAACTGCTTGACGAACATTTTATTTTCCGGCTCAACTACTACAATCTGCTGTGTACTCGGACACAACGGGCCGGAGGAATGCCATGGAGAAGAACCGGGGAACAGCCACGCGACAAATTCACACGCTTCGTGAGCGACCGAAGTGACAGACCGGCAGGAAGGAAAGAACTTTGCATCACCATGCAGCAACTTGCAAACGCCATCAACGAGAGCCGTCTCAACACCTCGAGGATGCTTCACGATCTCCATGCACACGATCTTATCCGTCTTTACCGCTCGAAGGTCATTATTCCTCATCTTGAAAAACTCGTTCAAGCATAATCTCTTCCTACACATCTTTACCATTTCTCCACGCATTGTCCCACATCATTCCCCACGAATTAACAATGCATATCCCGCCATTTGCAAACAGTTGGGACAGGGCTTTCCACCGGTTGGTCATATGTTGCGAATCGATGCGAAATGGTTGTCAAACCTTTATGTATGGTACTGTCCTATAAAAGTGTGTAAGCTTCTTTTTTCTTATCTTTGTATTTGATAACTTTAAAAAAGAAAAAAATGAAACTTACACATTCGCAAATTTCGGAAATTCTTTCGAATTACACAAGCAGCTTGGAGCAACTATAAGATGCTTATTGGAAATAGTTTTGTACCTTTCCAAACGCAATCTGCTAATATCTCTCTTTCCTTTTCGTTGCAACCTATTGAGTGGTTCTCCATAGAGGAGAAGAGTGTTTATAGTTATATAAGGCAACTATCAAAGGGTAATGCAGCATTCAATATTGAACCCTTGCGTTCTTTCAGTCATCAGTTGAAATGCTTTCTTATGCCTGGTAATTTTCAAATAGAGTGGAACAATGAGTTGTACCATAGCAACGACCATTCTTTCTCGTTCACATACTTTGCCGACATATCTGTATATTATCGTCGTAAACGTTACGAAATAGGACTTGTCTGCAATAATCTTATAGGCAAGAATAAATACATCCGACAGCAAATAACCGACACTCAACAGATATATACAGCTACCCAATTAAGAAGTAGAGATGTTTTGTTGAAAATGATGCTATCATTGTAATAAACAGGGCATCCTGTTATTATTTATAAATAATTTAAAATCAAAAAGAAATGAAGAAATTTTTATTTTCGTTGGCACTAGCTCTTAGTTTAGGAGTAGTTGCACCACAAACAGTTGCTGCTAAAAGTAGCTCCAAGATTGAAGTAACAGAAATCACGCACCATGATGGTTATGATGAGGTTACCTTTAATGACGGAAGCTTAGGCTTTTTCTTTGAAGATGGTACATATATCATTTATATAAGGAAAGAAGGTGGTAAATAATCTTAGCAGTATTTCTTGATATTTGTAAACAATAGAATATCGAGAATTTATGCGTTACATTTAAGGTATGCCAAGAGTTTATTATGGCATACCTTTTATGTCTATGTACAATAGGGTAACTATATTTTAGTTTATCTTAAATTTATCATTAAATCAGACACGTCGTTGTCTTATCTGCAAAGTTCTGGCTGGTAGTATTTATAATATCCTTTTCTAATGATGGGAATTAGAAAAGTCATTGAAAACTGCGTCTTAGATCTTAATGGGTCGATAGGGGCTTATAATTATCCTCTAACAGCCTTTCCAAATCCGACTCCTTATAAAGTATCTTTCCTGCGAATTGCGTGTAGGGAATAATCCTCCTGTCCCGATAGTCCTGCAAGGTACGAGGGCTGATATACAGCCGCTCACATACTTCCTTACCTGTCAGGAAATGTTCACCACTAAATAGTGGCTTGTGTGTCTGTGCCACTTCCTTCATCCGTTTACTTACGCTACTGAGGGCAGACAGCACTACCAACATATCGTCCGCATCCATGTTCAAGTCTCTTACCTGTTCCATATTTCTCTTTCCTTATTTGTTATTCTTAGGTTTGTCTGTTTTCGATTTCTCCGATTTGGTTTGGAGCAATAGCTCCACGTCCTCACGCTTGTAATAGCACTTATGTCCTATTTGAGCAAAGGGCAACACACCTGTATCCCGATAGTGCTGCAAGGTGCGTTTGCTGATATTAAGCAACTTGCACATATCGCCGTTGTGCAGCCAATCGGTATGCTTGCTCTGTTCCCCAAATGCCTTGTGGCAGGTCTCGGCAAGACAGAGTATCTCATTCCTCAGCCTCGCCCAATTTGAATCCGTAATGATAAAATATTCCATAGTTTTATTGTTATTTTGTTTGTAATTCTGTCTTATTGGTATTGACAATATCTTTGCCTGTTCTGCCTTTCATCACACGTTTATGCCTACAAAAGTATGATGAGTTTGTCACACTTCAAAGCAGTAGGGAACAGCAGGGAAATATCGGGAAGTTGAAGGAAAAATTAACGCATTTTATCGGCAGCCGTTTGCGCATTCTTTCCCTGTTTTCTTCTTTCACCGTCTGTTTGGCGCAAAGATAGGGCGGTGCATGTCCTATTCTATCATACTTCTTTTAAGTGGCACCTTGTAGCACTCTTGGTGTGGACAAAAGCTACCCTATTTCTGTGCTGATTCTTATTGTTTGCAATATCGGTGCAGAATACCGCAAACGTGTGCAAAGGGATACACTTCTACCTCTATCTTTCCTTGCTATTTTATCCCCTGTTTTGATTTAATTCGGGCTTAAATCAGTTATTTCTTTTCCTGTCTCCTCAAAAATCCGTGCGAACTTTATTGCGAATGAACGCAACATTATGCAAGCACTCTCCGAATGCTTGGAACTTTCCAGTTCTCTTCATAACTTCACTCTCGGAAACCAAACCAAGCAGATAATGAAAAGGAACGCAGATAAAGGCAATTCAGTGGACGAAAATAATACGCCCAAGCAAAGGAAGACTTCCTCCAAAAATGGTGAGATAGAAACCTATCTCTCCTCTTATTATGAGTTTAGGTACAACACGGTGTTGGGAAGAACTGAATACAGGGGAAAGGATGATACTCACTTCTCAAAAGTGGGTCGCTATGAAATCAACACGCTCCGCAGGGAACTTGACAACGATGTGGGGATTATCACATCTTCCGACAACCTCTATTCAATTATTGAGAGCAGTTTCTCTCCACGTGTCAATCCCATACAGGAGTATTTCAAGGGATTGCCCTTGGTGGATATTGGTAATATCTGTGGTAATAATAGTGGCAATAGCGATAGTTGTAATCATGACAGTAGTGGCAATAATGAAAACAATTGCTGTTATGATATTTCTTCCCTTTCACTGAAAGCCATTCCTGACTTGGCAAGTTGCGTTGTGGTGCGTAACTCTAACAAGTGGCTGCCGTACCTCACCAAATGGCTCGTGGCAGTGGTCGCCAATGCCATGGACGACCGTGAGTGCCGAAACCACACCTGTCTCGTGCTGACGGGCGAGCAGGGAAAGTTCAAAACCACGTTTTTGGATTTGCTCTGTCCGCCAGCCTTGCACGGTTACAGCTACACGGGCAAGATATATCCGCAGGAGAAGGATACGCTGACTTATATCGGGCAGAATCTTATCATGAACATTGATGACCAGCTCAAAGCCCTCAACAAGCGTGACGAAAACGAACTCAAAAACCTTATTACCTGCCCGATGGTCAAGTACCGTATGCCCTACGACAAGTATGTGGAGGAACACCCCCACTTGGCGAGCTTCGTTGCATCGGTAAATGGCAATGACTTCCTTACCGACCCCACAGGCAGCAGGCGCTTCCTGCCCTTTGAAGTGCTTTCCATAAATATTGAGAGAGCAAAAGCTATCTCGATGGACAATGTTTATGCGGAAGCCAAAGCCCTGTTAAAGTTAGGTTTTCGCTATTGGTTTGATGATGATGAGATTGCCGAACTATACAGGGAGAGCGAGGAATTCCAAGTGCAGACTGCAGAAATGGAACTACTGCTACGCTGTTTTGAGAAGCCAACGGAGGATAATCCCTATTGTACCTATATGACCGCCACGGAGATACTCACCTATTTGGGTATTTATACTCACCAACCACTTGTTGCCAAGCGTATGGGCGAAGCCTTGAAGAAAGCAGGATACATAAAGGTGAGCAAACGAAGAAACGGAGGTAGCCCCATCTATGTCTACAAAATTAGGAAAATCTTGCCCTGCCCGCTCCTTCAAACTTGTAGTAGCCAAATGTAGTAGAATGTGTAGTATTGTCTTATACTACAAAGTAATACTGATTATCAATCACTTATCACAAAATAGTATGTAGTAAGAAGAAAGATGAAAAAGTTTGGAGGGGAAAACTTTGGAAACGGTAAAACCATAAAAACAGACAAACATAAATAATTATCATTCAACCCATTTAAGTATCAAAGCAATGAAAGAAGAAGATTTATCAACAATCAAGCGATACCCCATCGTGGAGTATCTTGAAAGGAAAGGCATCAAGCCTATGCGCAGAACACCTTCCTATGCCATGTACCGTTCACCATTAAGAATGGAGGCACATCCGAGTTTCAAGGTGGACACAGAGAAAAACCTTTGGATAGACTATGCCGAAGGCAGAGGCGGAAGTATCATCGACCTCTGTATGCGTTTGGAGGGCTGCACACTCTTGGAAGCCATCCACCACTTGGGGCAGAACGCTCCCGATAATACAGTACATAGTTCTCACAAAGACTTCTCACAAAACAATCTCCAACCAACGATGGCTGCAAACGAGACAAGGAAACTGATAAGCATATCAGACACCCTACCGCCACATTTGCAGGAGTATCTTACAAAGGTACGCTGCATTGATTTGGAAAAGGCAAAGCCTTTCCTTAAATGTATCAGCTATGATGTAAGGTGCAGGCGCTATCAAGCCATCGGCTTTGCCAATCAATCAGGAGGGTATGAACTTCGGGATAATGGTTCGTTCAAGGGAACGATAGCTCCGAAGGATATTACTCTGATATTTACGGACAAACAGACAGAACACGCAATAGACAAGCCACTGCCAGTATGCGTGTTTGAGGGATTTATGGATTTCCTTTCTTTTCTTTCAATGAAAGAGGAGATAGCCAGCCACTGCCTTGTGATGAACTCCGTAAGCAATGTGGCAAGAACTGTCCGCTGTCTGAACGACCGACATCTGAACCATATCCGTGCCTTCCTTGACAATGACGATGCAGGGCGGAGAACCGTGCAAGAATTTGTAAAAGCAGGTTTCAAGGTGGAGGATATGTCCGTACATTACAAAGGCTTCAAAGACCTCAACGAGTTTCATGTTTACCGTGTTCGTGAGCGACAGAAGCATAAAGGGCAGATACAGACACGAATGTCGGTTACAGAACAAAATCAAAACATGAAATCAAAACAAGTCAAACATAAAATGAGATAAAAACATGGAAAAGCAAAAAGTCAGTAATGTGGGAATGAAGAATACAATCCATTCCGACAAGCAGTATTTTGGACTAAATCAGATAGAAAATTCGTCTGAACATATCATTGCCGAACTTCGGGCAAGGAAAGCAAGACTTATTCAAGAGCCTAACGAA
>NZ_LR027820.1:1366353-1396841 GCF_900607215.1 Prevotella rectalis | reverse complement strand
AACTTTGATAGGTTCTCCATAGGTTATTTTCTTTTCGTCTGTGCATATTTGCGGACGATAGTACACAGAACCTCCATCCTGATATATCTTGTCGGGTAATCCATCTCCGTTAAGGTCTGCAAAAGTCAATAATCCCTTAGAATTATCATGAGAGTAATTAAAAGAACCACCAATAGTGCCACTTGTTGAAGAACTTTGATCATCAACTCCTGCTCCAGCATAGAAAGAGCCACCATAAGAAAGGCTTGTTGTTCCTCCTAAGGCAGTAGGTTTGTCGCTGAATATGCCACCAACTTCTTTGAGAGGACTTATAAATCCTGCGTCAAGTCCGTCATTGTGCGTATTCCATGTTTCCTGTTTTTCCTTAAAAGGCACATACCCCTTAACAGCCTGTACATCATCATAATAGTCAAATTTTTGATAAGACACTTCTGTGCCTTTATCATCGAGTTGCTTAACACCCGTAAGCACATCTTTGTTGAACGCACCCTCGCTATAGGTAAAGGCATAACTGCGGAGCGTACTTCCTTGGAAGTGCACCGTTAGCTTCTCTAACAAACGATTCGATGAGGTTAGGAAGCCATATCTTGCATTGTTGTTTTTGAGTCGTTTCTGTTTACTGCCTTCTAAGACAACCACTGTGTGGGGTGCTTGTCCGCTATTACCGGCACGTACTTCCTTAAGATAAATGGCTTTTGCCACAAGTCCACCACGAACAGGTTCGTCGGCTGTCTCATAGACGTATTCGATATAATCACCGTGTGTTTCTTCCACACGTTTGAGCTTCCATTCGGTAATCACCTCACGGCTTTGACCGCTTGCATCGGTGATGGTACCTTTGAGAACGGCACCTTCTCCACCATAAATATATTTGATTCCTTGTTTGTCGGTTACTTCCCAAGTATAGTCGGCAGGAGAATTACCCTTTCGGATAATACGGCTGAAGTCTCCTCCCTGACGAGTGTAGAACTGCCTGTCCGCTTTTCGGTTCATCTTCTCACCACGGTGAGCCACACCCATCTTGCCGTCGTCACCCATCGTAGAAAGCATAGAGCCCGACATCAAATAAGTCTCGGTTTCTTTACTTGTATCGTATCTTGGGACACCCCAGCGAGTATCCAACGTAATAGAAGGAACAGAGAGATTCCAACCCTCTCCAAGCCATCCACTACCTCCTTCACTACTGTACTGTATGCCCAAAGAAGGAGCCATACCATTGCGGGCAGGGGGCATCTCGAAGCCATACTGTAGATTAGCTGAGCCGCGGTTGTTAGCCGTAGGAGGAGTAATAAGATTGATTTTTGCCGTTGGGTCTGCCGCCTTGATGTCATTCATCATCGTCGGCGTAAATCCGTCGGTCTGTGGAGATTCCGGTGCCTTGATTACACCATTGATCATATCGGTGAAGTGCGTCGTTTTCGATACCACGCAGGCTGTAGCCTTATCCACCTTCACACGTTCCAAAGCCACCCAGTGCCTGGTGTCTTGGTCGAAGTAATAGGTATTGATGTCGTCTTCTGTAAAACCGCTCGGGATTCGCGTGCGGTCGTATTTTATCTTCACCGTCGCACCCTTGCCCTCGAAGTGGTTGCCGTGGGGCAGAAAGCGGTAGCCGTCTCCCTTGGCGGTGACGTTGGTCATGCCGTAGTCAAGGGCTGGAATGTCCGTCTCGCGGAGTGCCGTGACGGAGTATCTGCCGTTCCTTGCGATGTCCGCAGCCTTCACGGAAAGGACGTTGCCGCCGATGGCGATGCTGTCCGCCCTGTGCGCGAGGAACCGCTTCTCTGCCTTTCCACCGACGGACACGAAGGCACGGGCGTAGTCCGCCCTACCTCCCTGTATGGGTGTTATTGTCCTGCTGATGTTCCTGCCCGCAATGGTTGCCGTGAGCTTGAGGTGTCTGCCTGTCGATGGCACGATGCCCTCGAATTCTCCGTCATGGACGGTGAGGGTTGTGCCGTTCACTGAGATACGGTTTGCCTTCCCCCGCACGAAGCCGTGGAGGTAGGTCTGACCGTCATAGGCTATGGGGGCGGAGGAAAGGATTATTTCTTCCTGCTTATTGGTATTAGTCTTTGTCTTAGCATTCGCTACGGTCTCGATATGTACGTTCCTGACCGAATAGGCGTAGGAAGCATCCGTCGGAATGGTGAAGAGGACGGTGTTCCTGCCGTCCTTCAGCCACTCGGGACTTATTTCCTCCCTGACGGTCTTCCATTCCTTGGAAAGTGCCGTGAGGTAGCCGCCGACAGCCGTGCGGTCGTTGATGCTCCTGCTGATGCCCTGACCAGAGCTTACGCCCTTGAGGTCATAGACAAGCCATGCGCGCATATTTGGAGAGACTTTCTCGACTGTTATCTCGAAGATGTTGTCCTCGGGGTTGTCCGAAACCCGTCCGTCGGGCTGTCCTATGATGCCCGAGGCATGATCTGCCGTGTAGATGGTCTCCATAACGGAAGAAGTTGCTGCTGCTGTCGTCTTTGACTTATCCTCCTTCCTTGCCGTCCGTGATATTCCCTGCGTAGCTTTTTCTGCATTATGGACGTTCTTCGTGGACGTCTCGGTCTGTGCTGTCTCCTGTGATATACTCGTGCCGTTGTTTTCACGTGCACTGTCCTGTCCCTTGTATATATGCGTCGCAGCGATGGCTGCGGTGATGGCTGTCAGTAATGCCGCCGATATGAGGTAATGCTTTGTCTTCATAGCCGTTGGGGTTTAGTAGTTTGCCATTATCTTCCTTGTAAATTCCTCTTCTAAGGTGAGTGCTTTGACGACGTACACGCCCGTCTGCGGTACGGTGAAGTCGGCACGCTTTATGGTGCCTCCCGCCATGTCCGTCCGGCTCAGCAGCCTTCCTGATGTGTCATAGACGAGCAGTTCGGCATCGGTCTCCTTGGCGAGTTTCAGCTCGGCACTGAACGCCATACCGGTCACGTCCTTCCTTGTCACAGTGAGGGCAGAATGGGCTTGCCTCTCGATGAAGGAGGTGTTTTCTGCCGACCTTGTCTGTGCCTTGGGCACGCTCGGGCTGCACTCGCTGCCGATCATTACCGCCATGCTGTCCTCGACCGCCTTCTTCGTCTCGTAGGCCACGCCCCTCGAAACGCTCGTCAGGGCGAAGTCTCCGCCGTCGATGCTCAGCCCGTCGATGGTCGAGAGTCCCTTGTTGAAGCCCATGCCGAAGAGCCAGCCGAGACCAGCTTTCTTGGCCGCACGGTGGACGACCTTGCCGTTTATGGAGTAATTGACCGTGTTCTCATCGAAGGAAATGCCCAGCGCGTCCCCCTTTTTCAGCATGATGGCTTCACCCACGGGCTTGCCCTCGACCACGACTTGTGCCGTGGCATTCTTCACGTCGAAGCCGTGGAGGATGTTCTTTCCCAGTCCGAGCGTGGTGCAGAGTCCCGCCCTGTAGTCGGAGGTGAGCGAGGGAACAGTCCAGGTGACCTCTCCCTGCTTTCGGCGACCGACCGCATGGGCATACTCGACACCTCCCATGCTCTCCACCGTGATGTCGATGCCTGCGTTCTGCCTGATGAAGAGGTTGTAGCTTCCCGGGAGCAGGTTCTTCACGGTGTATGTCTTCGTGGTGAAGTTTCCCCGTGAAGCTACGGCACCTTTCTCCATATTCTCCACGGAGTCCGCCAGCAGGCTGTATGAAAAACTCGGCAGGCCGACCACCATGCTGATGTCAAGACTGCCGTCCTTTCGCGGCTTTCCGCCCGTGCAGCTCGCATCGTGCGGTGTCAGCCGTGCCAGTATTCCGTCGAAGCTGGCGAAGGTGAACGTGTCGAATCCGCTGCCGTCGGTGTCCATGAAGATGTTGTCGAAGATGAGTTTTTCACGGCTCGCGTCCTTGCGCGAGCATCTGATGATGGTGTTTTCCTGTATATCGGTCTTGTCGCCTGCGTTTCTGTCTATGAGCATGAAGACGTTGCGGTAGTCCGCACCTGCGAACTTGTTGCCTTTGGCGAGGACTCCGTATCCGAGTTCAACCATGTTGCCACTGTCTCCAAAGCCGTTCCTGCGCAGCTTGGAGATATTTAATGCTGTCTCGTTGCTTGCGATCTCGAAAATCATGCAGGCTGCCTTTGCCGTGCTTTCAACGGGTATAGTTATCTGCAGGTCCTTGCTGCCCCTGCCGTCGATGAGTAAGGTTACGCTGTTTCCTTTCCTGCGTACGATGAAACTCTTTCCGCCCGTATTGCCTGTTAAGACACGATTCCGTATTGTTCCGTCCTCTACGATTCGGATCTCACCCCGTGCGCTGACGTTGAAGCCGTATGCGCACTTCGTGCCCGATGCCTCGGTGAAGCCTACATTGTAGGCGGGATGGAGCCTCGGGTTGGTGTATTCCATCGTGCCGTTTCCCGTGTCGAGCGGGGAGCTGACGATGTATGCGCCCTCCTTGGGCTCATTCTGCGACACTGCATCCATAAAACCGTCGGAGGTGACGGTGATGCCGTTCCGTGTCCAGACGTCCCTCCTGTATTCGGTGGAGTCGATGTTCGTCCTGACGAGCCACCTGCGACTCATGACGTGCCACGGCGTCTTGCCTTCTGTCTCTTCGGTGGTCGTGGAGCCGTTGTCATCGCCCCATAGCATGTAGCCGCCGTCGGGCATGGGCGAGCCATCCTCGCGTCCCATGACGAGAAGGCGTTGGCTCGTCGGCAGGCCGTATGGGTCTGCGTCTCTGAAGCTGTCGTATGTCTTTTCAGTAGAGTATCTTGGTGCTTCCTCGTAGCTCGTCGTGGAGAGAGGCTGGAAGAGGTCGCCCGCGTCGTCACGCCCGATGCCCGTCACCCTGTGGTGGTAGACGGAGCTTTCGTCCCTGTCCCATGAAAGGTTGCCAGTCCCCGTATAGTATGAGCCGTTGAGCGTGATGCCGTATCTGATGGCGAGATAGGTCTCCACCTGCCTACGCTCCAGCGGCGTGAGCGTCCTGCCGTATGCGATGAGCTCGGGCGTGTAGCCATTGAGCGCACCGCCCCCGAACAGGGACTTGTCAAAGGCTGTCGTGAAATTGACGTCTCCGTCCCTGTATGTTCCCGTGGTGATGGTCGCACGTCTGCCTTCTCCCCACACGGAATGCACGGGGGCGTATGCCCTGATGTATGAGACGATGCGGGGACTCGTGGACTTGAATTCCTCTGCGGTCTGCCTCTCGCTCCCCGAATAAAGAAGGTCCTCGCCGGCCGTGCTTCCGTAGTCGAGCGGTTCTATGCCCTGCTGCCCGACCGCCTTGTCCCTGCTCACGAGGCTTCCCGCACCCTTGCGTCCGCTGACGGCATATAGCACCTCGTCCTTGTTATAGGCGGTAGTCGTCGGGGCAAACACCCCGATGACGGTCATCTGCGCGAGGTTGGAGTATTTCAGCAGACTCTCCTTCGGCTGATTCCCCTCGGAGAAGTTCAGGGCGGGGTTGAAGTTGAAAGTCCGTATCCATGTGTGCCGCTGCGTGAACTCACCACCGTAGGCTGCGCCCTTGGCATCGTAGAGGTTGGTTCTAACGGAGTCGCCCGAGAAGTCGCGCCAATGATAGTACCCCTGCAGATCCGTCGTCAGGGGGACGGTCTTCAGCCATGCCTCCGCACCGCTGATCTGACCGGGTGACTGCGCACGGGACTGCACGGGACTGAATAAGGCTGTAACTATTAGAAATGCTGTTTCGTGTAAATGTCGTCCCATAAGTTAATACTGTCTATGTTCTTTTTCAGTCTGATAAGATACCCGCAATAAAAACGGTAAAGAGAGAAAATCCGTAAAATAAAAGTGGGATGGATTGTATCGTGTGTGCGAAAATTGATTAATGCAAAGCCTTTTCGTAGAGTCCTGCATATCTCCCTTGACTGCCGAAAGTGGCGTTCTTTATGTCAAGGGGGCTGAAATTGGTAAAATCAACGTTGTCTTCATAAGCATGAACGTTTAAGTTGTTTTTTCCTAAGCGCAAATATAGGTTATTCTTCTTTAATTTGCAAGGAATTGCACAGAAAAATTTTATTTTTAACACGCAAAAGGATGATGAAGACAATAAAAAGGAAGTTTTTAACAGCAAATTCACGATGAGATGGGCTTTGGGCATAAAACGGCAATTCAAGTGCGGAAAAATGAAACGGACTGATAAAAAAGTGTGGCTTTCTCTTGTTTTCATCGAAAATAAAGACTACCTTTGCAACGTTAGGTAAGTGGTCTTTGAGACATTGCAGAATAAAGAAGGGGAAAGAAACTCGCTCGTTTCCAAATCGTAACCCTTTTCTTCTTTATTCGGTGTTATTCTATTGATTATCTGAAAGATATAAAATTCTGAAATCTTTTGCGGGGGTAGGTCGTGATTTTCTTCTCATAGAGGCTTTGGGCTATTGAGAGGGTTTTGTCCGCTGAAAAGCCGTAGCGTCTGTTGGCATCCTTCTGTAAGGCAGTAAGGTCGTACAAGAGTGGTGGCGGTGTACCAGCCACCTTTCTTACGACCGATTCCACTGTAAGCTGGCTCTGACTGCGAAGTGTAGCGAGATCAGTCAGTGCCAATGCTTCACTCTCATAGTCTTTACAGCCAACGGCTTTCAGAGACACGCCCTCTTTCTCTGTAAGGGCGGATATTTTCCAATAGGGTACGGAAGAAAAATCACGATTTTCTATGTACCGACGGCAGACCATAGCAAGAGTCGGGGTCTGTACCCGTCCCAAGGAATAGCCTCCCTTGCGGGCGATAGACAATGCACGGCTTGCATTGATGCCCATGAGCCAGTCGGCTTCGCTTCTTGCCTTGGCGGAATAATAGAGATTGTCGTAATGGCTTCCCGGCTTAAGATTGGAAAGTCCTTCACGGATAGCTTTGTCTGTCAGTGATGAAATCCAAAGACGGTCGAAAGGCTTTCTGCAACCAAGATGTTGATAAATGTAGCGAAAGATCAACTCTCCTTCACGTCCTGCATCGGTGGCTACAACGATGCGGTCTGCTTTGTCAAAACAGGAACGTATCACTTTGAGCTGTTTGAGTGCCGTAGGATCGGATATATATTCCTTGTCCTTACGCACTTGGCGGACAATAAGTTGGAAAGGATTGGGACGAATGGGCAGGTCTTCGGCTTTGTAGGCAGAAAAGCCGTAGGCTTCAGGCATAGCAAGGGTGATGAGGTGTCCCATCGCCCATGTAACAAAATAGCTGTTACCTTCCAATTGAAAATCGGCGGACGGAGTGGAAGCCAAATATCCGTCCTGCTTGTTCGTTGCCCCAACGATACGGGCTATATCTCTGGCTACCGAGGGTTTCTCGGCGATAATACAAGTTGTCATAGTCGATAATAGAATTAAGGGTTACATCTTACGTCCACGAGACTTCTTCTGTTTGTTTTCGTCCGGTTTCTGCTTTTGGGCGGCAGTGGGCTGTGTTTGCCCAGTCTTCAATGGCTCTTTCACATTCTTCGTGGCTTCGTTGGTCTTGCCGTCATTATTGACCGCTACCTGCGTCTTGTGTTCTTCGGCTACGGCAACCACCTTTTCCTTGCCAGTTTCCTGCTTCTTGTCAGGATTCCACTTGTAAAAACGTGGGCGGTTCTGTTCCTTGTCCATGCGAACATAGGCGTTGAATGATTGTCCCTGTTTGTCCACCATATTCTTTAGATATAGTGTACGACCGCTATCCAAGGCTTCACGCTGTTTATCAGATAACTCTAAGCCGCAAAGCTTATGTGGGACGCCTTGCTGCTGTGTCTGTTTGTGTTCCTGTCGTTCTCTTAAACTCTTGTTGTCGCCAAAGATGAACTCAATGCCTTTCTTCTCGGCATTGACCTGCAAGGTGGCGTTGAAAGACTTGCCGCTCTTGGCGGTCATATCCTCCACCTTCACGGCTTTGCCTTCCACAAGGTCTTTATACTGAGCGTCAGAAAGGGTAACGCCCTTGATTTCCTTGGGAATGTTCACACGGTCGGCACGCAGGGCTACAATTTCGTTGGTCTGTGGGTCGATGGAGACATAGGCTGAAAAAGGATTGCCGTTCTTTGGCGTTACTTCGATTGTCTTGCCAAGGTTGCCCGTAGTGAGTAGTTGTTCTTTCTCTTCGGGAGAGAACTTGTAGCCCATATAGGGGAAGTCAAGCTGTGGCTCCTTGCGTAAAGGATGGATAGCCAAGCCGACATTGCCACTATCGTCCGTGCGGAACGCAAGACGTGCTTCAGTGTAGATAGTTGTCTCACCAATAGGTACGGCAATAGTAACAAGGTTACTCTTCTGCCAAGAAAGCATCTTTTCTAACTCTCCACTTTGTTCCAGTCGTTCACGGGTAAGACCGAGGTTGTCGAGTTGCTTCCAATCAATCTTCGACTCATCAATGACTGTGGCGTTCTTCTTTTTCGGCAGATAATCGTTAAAGGATACTCCAATCTCTGTCAGTTGCTGTTTGTTTTCGGGTTTCTCACGGCTTTGCAGCATGGTGCGCAGGTTGTCCACGCTCTGCTCAACGTTGCTTGCCACTACCTTGTACAGTCCGAAACGAGTCGGGTTATTGAACTGTTTGAGGAAATTGGACATGAAGTTCTTTAGAAGTCCGTCCTTGTTGTTAAACTTCAAGAATGCTGCCTGATTGGCAGCGCTTGCTTCAGTTGTTTTAAGGTTTCCCTTTTCGTCAATACCAGAAATTACGGAGAGTTTCCCCGCTTCTTTCTCATTCTTCACTTCAGTGCGGTCTTCCAAGACCAGCACATAGTTGTCATTGCTGTTTGGTTCCATATTTTTTTTGTTTTTAAGATGAATAAATGACTGTAACACAGCGAAGTTATAAGTATATAATAGAAAAGGCAGAAATCGAGGATTAGGTAGGATAAATCGGGAAATATTGGGAAAAATGACGGATTTTCAAAAATTTCTGTCATTTTCTTCGTCAATCCAACAGACAACGAGTAACTTTGTAGGATATTTAATGGATGAAGAAATAAATAAAATCATCGTATGACGATAATAAATAGAATTAAAGTTGTGCTTGTGGAGAAGCAGCGTACAAGCAAATGGCTGGCAGAGCAACTTGGAAAATCCGAGAATACAGTTTCAAAATGGTGCTCCAATAAGACCCAGCCTTCTTTGGATACTCTTTTAGAAATAGCGTTGGTACTGGATATTGATATTAGAGAACTTCTTGTATCGACAAAATGCACATAACTGTTTGTCTCTTTATCTTTACAATCTTTGCCATTATGAAAATACAGACAGTTTTCATAGCCCTCTTAAAGAAAAATATTGCTTGTTATCGAATAAGCATATTACTCTGTACTTTACTATTGAGTACAAATGTATCCTTTTCACAGACAAAAAGCAATTCCATACAACAGATAGGTGATCTGAACAATATGTTTGCACGTATTGCGGAAACCAATGCATATGTAGAGGATCTGAATTATAACGAAGAGGAAGCAATAAACCTTCCAATCGGCATGAAACGTACGATTGGAGGTATGGAGATAACTATCGCCATAAGTCGCTTTGCATTGCAGACTTCTTCCACAGAAATTGGCGTTTATGCAAAAGCTGTTATCCCACAGGGGGCAGATGGCAAACGTACGGTTCTTTTCTTTGGGGCAGAAGGAATAAAAGGAACGCATACCGGTGGATTGACAGGAGAACTAAAACTTTCGCTTCTGCATGATGTCGAAATTCCCTTTAATGGAGGTAACACGAAAATTGTCCTAAAGGGAAAAGGACTTAATAAAGAGCGAGGATTTGCTCAAAGTAACACCTATATGACAATTGGGTGTGATGGTTTCCATAATCTTGCAATGGATGCAGAAGTCCATTTCCCAACCTCACTGATAGTAAAGGCTGGGGGACAAAATATAGAGAGAAACGAAACAAAGAACAGACTGTCAGCAGATGATTTTGATAAAGAAAGTAATTCCTTAAATCAGGTTATCGGGCATTTCAGCACAGTCATAGAAAGTTGGGATGATTTACTCGTTTCTTTAAATCTGCCAAGTTTTGAGATAAAAGGGTTGAAAGACTATATATTCTCACTTGATAATGTCATTTTGGATTTCAGTAGCAGGCGAAATTCCAACATAACACGTTTTCCACAAGAATACCAGCAAGGTTATCTTCCTGATGAACAAGCTTTGTGGAGGGGTGTGTATGCAGAGAATGTGTCAATAACCTTACCGAAGGCCTTTTCAAGAGCAAGTTTTTCTGCCAAGGGATTACTAATAGACGATTATGGCATTACAGGATTATTCGCTGCCGACAGCATTCTTTCACTAGATAGAGGTAGTGCAGACGGATGGCGTTTCTCTGTTGATCATTTCGGTTTAAACCTTATTGCCAATGAACTTGTTTCCGCAGAGTTCTCCGGTAAGCTTGGCTTACCTTTTAAAGGCAAGAATACAACTTTGGGCTATGAAGGCTATCTGCAGCCCAACAACGCGTATACATTGCGGGTTAAAAATCAAGAGTCTCTTGATTTCTCTATTTTTAATGCAAAGGCATATCTTGAGAAGAACTCAAATATAACTCTTCGTTTAGTAGAAGACCATTTTGTCCCGGAAGCTGTACTTCATGGATATATGACTCTTGGAAAAGAGGGAAACAGCGACTCCACTTCACAAACAAAATTTGATAAGATTAGTTTCCGCAGTCTTAAACTAACAACCGTAGCACCTTATATTTCCGCAGAATATTTCGGTTATGAAGGAGAAGCAAAACTAGGGAACTTTCCATTATCTATAAATAAAATAGCACTTAACAATTCTGATACTAAACACGTCCGATTGACCATTGGTGCGGGGCTAAATCTTGGACAAAACTTATTCTCAGGCGCTACGGAACTATCTCTACTTGCCAAATATGAGCAAAACACTTGGGTATTTGACAAATTAGAAGTAGGGACTATAGCCGTGAATTCTGTCATAGCAGGAGTTATACAGATGAAAGGAGAACTCAATTGGCATAGAGGAGATGCAATATATGGTTATGGCTTTGCTGGAGACGTAACTTTGGGATTCTCCTTTAATAGCAAAATAGACAAAAACACAAAAGAACGGGCTAAATATGACGCATCCATTACTGCACGTGCAGCCTTCGGGTGCAAAGAGGATTTTCACTATTGGTATGCAGATGGCATGGCGACATTCCATCCTGGAGTGCCGATTGTCGGTATGATGACTCTCAATGGTATTGGAGGTGCATTAACCTCAGGCGTACGCGCGGAAGGTCGCAATCCTAATGGTGGTCATTTCACGAATGCCAATTATATTCCAGATGCCTCTATGGGATTCGGCTTCAAGGCTTCTACGATTATTGAAATAGGCAAGGCGGCTTATGGAGAGGCTGCTTTTGAAATGATTTTCTCAAAAGCAGGTGGCTTGGCATCAGCAGGTTTTTATGGTTATGGAGAGTTTCCTAACAGAGGAGGTGGTAGTGCCTCTACCAGCGAAAAGTTAGAGAAACAGCAACGTACTTTCCCTGCCAAGTTATCAGAACAGTTCAAACAGAATGACTGGGCGCAACTGGCTGAAGCCATCAAATCCATTCCTGATGCCATTAAAGATATGGGACTATCAGGTACTTTATGTATCCAAATGGACTTCCAGAACCATGTACTGCATGCAAGCTCAGATGTTTATCTCAATACCCCTTCGGAGTTCATCCGTGGTGTAGGAGAACGTGGAAAGGCTGGTTGGGGTATTTTACATATAGATCCAAAAGAATGGTATCTACATCTTGGTACACCAACTAACAGGTTGGGAGTACAGCTAGCTGTGGGAAATATTCTTGCCGTAAAAACAGGGTCATACTTTATGGCAGGGAATCGTATCCCCGATATGCCCGCTCCTCCGCAGATCGTTGCAAACCTCTTGGGGCAAGACATAGGAAGACTCAGCCTTGGGCGAAATCTTGATGCACTAAGCACAGGTAAGGGATTTGCCTTTGGCTCTGAACTTGCAGTGAAGACTGGAGACCTGCAGTTCCTAATGATGTATGCCAATTTCAATGCCGGGATTGGATTTGACATCATGTTAAAAGACTATGCACAGGCGCAGTGCAAGGGACGCTCTGGTACCATTGGTATGTATGGATGGTATGCTCAAGGACAGACCTATGCCTATCTACAAGGAGAACTAGGCGTAAAAGTAAAACTATGGTTCATCCGTATCCGTGTACCAGTAATTAAAGGAGGCGCGGCTGCGCTTTTGCAAGCGGGATTACCAGATCCAACATATTTTAAAGGATATTTAGGAGTGAATCTCAATGTTCTTGGGCTAATCAAGGGCAGGGCACGATTTAAGCTGACAATTGGTGAGGAATGCGATGTCATCATCCCAGGTAGCTCTCCTATAGACGAGCCTATGATCAATAGCCTAGCCCCTGCTGATGGCGAGCAGGATGTCAGTGTTTTCTCTGTACCACAGGCAGCATTCAATATTGCTATGGATAAGAGTTTTGAGGCGACTGGTGAAGAAGGGCAGACTGTTTACTATCGCATCAGTCTCAAGGAGTTTATCATTAAAGATAAGGAAAATCATAGCATTGCAGGAAAACTCATTTGGGGAAAAGATAAGACTGATGTCCGCTTCCAGTCTAAAGAGATCCTTCCACCTAACACAGAATTAACGGCTGAGGTCCGCATCGTTTTTGAAGAACTGAAGAATGGCGAATGGAAACCAGTGATGACTTCCGGTAAGCCTGCTTATGAAGAGAAGGTATGCCATTTTACTACAGGAGGTGCTCCATCGGATATACCTGTACAGAACATAGTATATTCTTACCCTGTGCTTGGCCAGAAATATCTTCTGACCAAGGAGTATGGCAAGGGATATGTGCAATTGCAGTTTGGGCAAAAATACCTGTTTGAGAAAGGGTTTGACTACAAGCTGGCTTTCGTTACGAAGCAGAATGAACGTATAGTTACCGATTTTAGCTATAATGAAGCTGAAAACCGTCTGGAGTTCACTCTTCCTGTCTTAGAAAAGCAAACAGAATATACATTGGATTTATCATATTCTGCCACACAGAAAGACAATGCAGACACAAATGATAAATCTTCCGAAGGCTTAGAAACAAATAACGACGAAGACTTTTCTGGGCATATTGGCGGGAATAAGGCCAGTGCAATGATTTCTAGTGACCTTGAACAGTCTATCCTGACATACCCCTTTGCAACCAGTCTTTATGAGACGTTTAGGGATAAAATGAGAGGTGTGAAAGTCCGTGACGATGTTGCCATAGATGCAGGTATTGCCCTAACATTGGGTGCAGAAGTGCAAAGTAAGGAATCCTTTGACGAAGCAGAAGTTATAGGCGTGGAGAAGACACAATACATACCTTTGCTCTCTTTTCATTCCGACCTCAATGAGGAGTATTTTACAAACACAGTTATTCCACTTGTCTATGAAGGATATCCTTATGGTAATATACACCTTGTAAGAAGGGAAGAACTGCCAATAGGTATTCCTCCATATAAGGCATTCTCGCCAAGTCAAAATTATCTTTCCTTGATGCAGTCCGGATCGATAAACCTATCCCTTTTCCGGTTCCCATTCATATTCGATGCATCTCTCGTGTCGTTCAACGACTACCGAGATTTGCAGAATTCCATTATTAATAATAGGGAATCTATTACTCCACAGGTCTATACCAGATTTGTTATCGGGTCGTTACCTATTTTGAAAAAAGGTCGGTATAAGTCAATCGTAAGTTATATTTTGCCAGATGGGACTACAACAAGTAACTATGAGTTCATCTATACGAATCAACTCAATTTAAATAAATAAGTATGCGCCATATAAAAATAATAAGCCTTTTGGTTTTCCTTTGCATATACCCTCTTATAAGCATGGCACAATTGAATCAAGTGCCAGTTATTAGGATGCGTGCAGAAGTACAATCTGACCGCATCTTGCTACGCTGGATTTCAACCGATGCAGAAAGTTGGGAACTGCTTAATAAGTATGGGGTACGTTTGGAGCGTCTAACGGTAGCCCGTTCTGGTGTAGTTCTGGAAAATCCGGAAATCAAGATACTCAACGAAAATCTCAAGCCGGAAGAAACGGAAACGCTAAAAAAACTTGCTGCTGAATATCCTATGGGAGCTGTCATTGCGCAAGCAATCTTTGGAGAGGATTTTGAAGTCAGTCTTGGTGATAATTCTATATCTAAAGCCATCTCTCTTGATGAAATGCGTCAGCAGCGTTATTTATTCTCACTTTATGCAGCAGATCTGTGTTTCCCCGTAGCTAAGGAAGTTGGATGGGGATGGGAAGATAAGGATGTTAAGAAAAGCGAGCGTTATCTTTATCGTGCAATATCTCTTGTTCCAAAGGAAAAAAGAAATATCGAGCAAGGGGCAGTATTTGCTATTGCAGATGAGACTGTCAAACTGGTAAAGCCCATAGACCTATCTGCCCAATTCAGCGAGTCTGGTGCGCTTTTATCATGGGATTATAATACGTTGTCATACCTTTATTCCTCCTATTTCATTGAACGGAGTGAGGATGGTAGGAACTTTAAGCAGATTTCGGATTTACCGGTTACCCGCATGGCGGATACAGACAAAAATCCTCATGCTCCTATTACTTATTTGGATAGCATACCGTTAGGTAAGACCATATATTATCGTGTGGTTGGCGTTACGCCCTTTGGTAGCAAAGGAGAATATAGTGCTGTTGTCTCTGGAATTGCTTATCCTGCATTGAAAGAAGCTCCTATGATTACTGATTCAAAGTTTGATAAGGTTGGTGGAGCAGACATTGCTTGGCAATTTGATAGTGCACATCAAGACCTTATCAGTGGATTTCACATACTCCACTCTACGGATGATAAGACCTATAGTACCCTAGCCAATAATATCGGAGCAAACGAAAGAAATTACCATATAGAAAAAATTGGGAAAAACATATATTATAAGGTAGAAGCTAAAGCTAAGCACGGAGCATCTACCCATTCGCTTCCTGTACTTATCCAACCTGTTGACAGTGTTCCACCTGCAATTCCACAAGGTCTGAAAGCTCATATAGATAGTCTTGGCGCAGTATTTCTCTCTTGGGAAGCCAACCATGATGCTGACATTTATGGTTATCGTCTTTATCGCGGGCAGACAAAAGGAGAAGAGTTGATACCCATTACAGATGTGGCTATCCGTGAAACATACTATACGGATAGTGTGAATATCAATAATCTGAATGATAAAGTGTATTATGCTTTAACAGCCCTTGATGAGAGATATAATCAGTCAGAGCAAGGTGAAACGATAGAGGTTTACAAACTTCTGACAATTCCTCCCACAGTACCTATCATCACTAAGGGAACCTCGGAGATAGGCAAAAATATTATAAAATGGGTTAGCGGAAGAGAACCACAACTTGCTGGCTTTATCGTTGTACGTACAGATGTGGATGGTGAAACAGAGCAAAGGGTTCAGCGTATTGCTAATCCAAAGGCAACCGAATATGAAGATAATGACATTGAATTAGGGAAAACTTATCAATATCAAGTAATGGCTTATACCCTTAACCAACAAAACTCTCCCTTATCTTCCCCTATAAAGATAAAATCGCTAAAAGGAGAGAATGAAAATGAAGCTATCAAATTTGATGTAGAAGTTTTGCCAGGAGGCATCGCTATTAAATGGAATATTCCTTATAAAGATATTCTCTCTGTCACTTTATATAAGATAGATGAAACGAATACCAAGTTTCTATATCGAGAAGGGCTTCCTTCTTCTGGTGCATTGACAGATAAAGACATTTTTCAGAACCGAGAAAATGAATATATATTAATTGTAAAATCAAAAGGGCGAAAAACTGCGAACATCATTAAGAAAATACATTTATGAAAAAACTGATATATATTGTTTTATGTTTACTATGCAGCCTCGGACTTCATGCTCAAAACTATGTTTTTGAATATGATGTGGAGTTCTTTTTGAATAGTGGGAGCCGAAGATTTTATAATACACTTTTCTATACAACGACTAATAATCCCACAAAAAGAGAAATACCAGCATTCTCCATGAGCCGAGAGCGTAGAAGCCACTTTAGTATACAAGGAGATTACCTAATTCCAGCAAATGAAGGACCTATAAATAAAATGTGGGTGAAAACATCAAGGCAAGTTAAATTTGCAGCTTGGCATAGTGATGGAAGTAATACTTCTGATTTTTTCAGTTCAAATAATGGGCAAACTGAATTTTCTTTGACGGATTTATGGTGGGGAAGCCTTAGTACTTACCATTCTAATGTAACCACACATAAGTTTCTTGTATACCCTCAATTACTTTTTACAAACGAACAACCGACCTTACTCCCGAGCAGAGATAAGACCCTGATTACAAATACAGCGGGCTTTCCACGTTCTACCTATAAATGGCAGTACTCTATAGATGGTGCTATTACTTGGCTTGATGTTCCATCTTCGGTTATCGATGCATCCCCAGAAGGTTCTTTAAGTGTGTGTGGAACTGACTTGATGGGAGAAGAAGCTTTCCAGCAACTTGCAGCACAAGGAAAACCTATACTATTTCGTATATTCAATCCTGTCAAGTCCAGTAAAACTGTAAGTTTGCAAGCAGCATTGTCTTCGCCAAAAATTTTATCCCACGAGATATTCCTTGAGAAGTGCCATCTATCTGCTGATGCTGCCATCAGAGTAACATTGAGTCGCTCCTTACTCTCAGGGGAATCTTTAAGTTGCTTCATCAATGGGCAAGCTATCGGGAGTGCCGGCAATATTACTTTGGACAGTGATAACAGCTTTTTGCTTGAAGGATATTCTCCCGGTTCGTATAATATTTCTTTTAAAGGAAGTTATAATGGGTATAATACCTATACAGGTGATACCGGACACAAATTTACAGCAGTTGTTGCAGAACGTCCAGCCATCACCCATTCATTCACCCAAAAGAATGTTAGTTGTTTCTCCGGCCATGATGGGGAGATAACACTGACAGCATCAGGAGGAACAGGAAATTTTACTGCAGAATTGATGGATGCTGGAGGCTCTGTTGTACAAAAAGAATCCTTCAATACCAGAAGTACTACGTTTAAACAATTATCGGCAGGTAACTATACACTTCGCCTACAGGACAGTAATGGTTGTGTTGCGAAATCAACTTCAGGCGAAGAACTTGTCCACCAAATAACATTGACAGAGCCTGACGAGGCAGTCAGTATAAAGGAAATAGCAAAAACAAGTCCATTGGCCTATCAATCATCAGATGGTTCCATACAGATTGCAGTTTCTGGAGGTTCGCCATCTGCATCGGGATATACCGTTCACTTTATCCGAACAAGTGATGGACAATCATTTACACCAACGGAATCACGGCCTGACGGTACCCAATACATCTATACACTTCGAAACATTTCCCGTGGGGAATATACGGCTATTGCAGAAGATATGCGATACTCCTCACTTGAAAACGGAGACAAGCAAGAACCTTGTGGTTGTCATGCACAATTAGCGATAACCCTTTCAGCTCCTCCCTTGTTGACTGTAGAGGTTGAAGAAACTCATTTCGTCAGCTGTCATGGCGATAGTGACGGTGAACTGACGGCTCATGGGAAAGGTGGCAAACCTATCGTTTCTGCCCGCCTCCCATATACCTACACTTGGTACAAAGTATCAGATGGTGCCAAAGAAGAACTTCCCTTGCAGGTGGATAGTATAGCGCACAACCTTGTGGCAGGCCAATATCAAGTCAAAATTACTGATGCGAATGGTATTTCCGCAGAATCGGCTGTTTTTGAACTCAAACAGCCCGACTTGCTTGCCCTATCATTTACCACACGACCTCCATCGTGTAACAGTGGAAGTGGGCTTATTTCTACAACTGTAACAGGTGGCACGCCTCCTTATACTTATGAGTGGAATAAGGAAGGAGCGACAGAGGCTAATCTGGTCATTGAGGAAGCGGGAAGTTTCTTTGTCAGAGTTGTTGACAGTCGTGGTTGTTTTATTACCGGCAATGTAGAAGTTACAGCACCTGATGCGATATCCTTCAAGCCAACGATCACCAATCCTACTTGCCATGATGCAAATAATGGTGCCATATCCCTGGAACTGTCAGGAGGAACAGCACCCTATACCATACGTTGGGAAGATGATAATAATGTCACAACAGCTAATCGAGAAAATCTGAAAGCAGGTGAATATGTTGCTGTCATCACAGACAAAGCCGGTTGTTCCCTACACTATAGAGTTGTACTTGAACAGCCAGAGGCTCTAATTGTGAAACTTGGTGCGGGCTTTACACTCTGCCATGAGCAGTCTCGCAAGATAACGGCTCTGCCTAATGTGGAAAATGTAACTTATCAATGGTTTCACAATGGACAACAATTAGAGGAGACGAGCAAGGAACTAATTGTATCAAAAGCGGGTAAGTACCGTGTTGTCATCACCAATGAAAATGGATGTACCGCTATGGCTGAAATTGAAATCAAAACAAGTAGTACAGCACTTCCTTTGGATATGACAGCTCCTACGTCTGTTACTGTAGGAACTCCTATTCATGCAGTCAACATCAGTCGAATCCGTGCGGATAAACTGGAGTGGACGTTGCCTAAAAATTCAATTGTAACAAGCAAATCTGATGAAAGGGTAACCTTTACAATCCCCGAAGCTGGTGTTTACGAAATAACCCTCGTTGGCTATTTAGGAGACTGTTCTACCGTTGTAACCCAACGACTTGAGGTACTTGCTGAAGGAAGTGTTATACTGCCCGACGGCAAGGACGGATTTATCAGACAGTTCTTAGTTACTCCAAATCCGACAACTGGTGATTTTAAGGTATATGTTGAACTGAAAGAACCGCATGACTTTACCCTACGCCTTCTCTCTCCGACTGGTACAGAAATGGATAGAAAAGCTGTACAAAATGTCTCTAAGCATACATTTGAATATGAATTGCGTGGTGATATTGACGGAATATTTGGAGTGGAGCTTTCCGTAGGTAATGAGAAATCGACACTCAAGATTACAAAGAAAAAGAAATAACTCTACATAAACAGGAAGTATGAGCACAAAATCGACGAACTTTTGTAAACTATTCAAAACACTGTTAGTAGCCATCCTCCTTACCGTGGTGGGAGGTGGGCGACTCTATGCCCAATACTATCCTGTTCATGCTACTGTCCAATGGCCATCACCCCAAAGTCCATACTTGTCTGATTACTATAGCGGAAGCCGTGACAGGCTGATAGTCAATCTGCTCAACCGCGACCTACAGCAACCCCTGCTCTTTGCCAGACTGCGCATCAAGATTAAGAGTACAGGTTTTCTTGCCACTAGCCGTGAGGAAATCAACTACCCGATGCTGGAGCTCAGTGCAAATGTCCCGACCCGCCTGACCAATATAGATCTCGCCCCTTATCTACAACCTCAAAACCTCCAAACCAGCGGGAATCTGAGGAACGGACAACTTCCTGTGGGATATACAGAGATTTCTGTTCAGGTTGTGGATTATTATACCGGTCGCGTTTTGTCTGACTGGCATACAGGCCGCTCTTATCTTGATGTAAAGAAACCTCCTTTGCTTAATTTCCCGGAGAAAGATGCCCAAATAGGTATCACAGAGCCTCTCTATATCCGTTTCCAATGGATGCCCCGCCATCAGGGACTTGCCGGAACAGAGTATGAGTTTGTATTGAAGGAACTGCCGGACAATGGCGCAGCTCCTCAGTCTGCGTTTGCCTATGGCAATGAGATATATCGTATCCGTACCCGTAATACAACGTTGAACTATACCCATCTTGAACCTATCCTTTTTCCAAATCGATGCTACGCTTGGCAAGTACAGGCAATTGCCCGTGACGGGGTTGATGAAGTCGGCATGTTTGAGAATGGCGGCTTCAGTGAAATCAACTGGTTCTATCTTAATGACAATTGTCAAGCACCGACTGGGTTGAAAGCTCTTCCCCGCTTTGCCAAAGTGGAACTTTCATGGAACAAGGTCATTGGCACAACGGGGTATGTCGTGGAATGTCGTCCTAAGACGAAGCTAAATGTTTACGAATGGAGCAGTACACGTGTTGCCGGCGAATACCTTACACTTGCCCAATTGAAACCGGGATGGACATACGAATGGCGTGTAGGTACGCTCTGCACGGATGATCGTCCTGTCTTTTCGGACGTACATGAGTTTACGCTCAGTAGCCGGAATGACGAGCTGCTGGCTGACTGTGGCAAGGAACCTGTGAGAGAAGACCTTTCGCAGGAGCCTAACTTGCGGATTAAAGCCGGAGACATTGTTACCATTGGTGGCGACTATCCGATGACCATAACAGAGGCTGTCTCATTAGGAGACGGTTGGTATTCTGGACGTGGTAAGACTCGACTGAAAACCATTATCGATGCTCCCGTTGCACTTCGTTTCGACCGACTCCGCATCAATGTGGATAACTTCCAGATAGACGGAACGGTGGAAGCGTCCTACGATGAGAAAAAAGCAAAGATAGCCAATCTTGACTATGTGGATGACGGCGGCAAGGACATCAAACCGGCTACGATCCGTATGCGTGAGCATAAAATGGACTTTACCCTTCCCGACATACCACAGTTTACATATAATCCTGAGAGTGGAGCGTTAGAAACGATCGATGCCGACGGTAACCCACAGACCATCAAAATAGATGTGCCGGAAAACGCCTCGTATGAGAGTATTTTCCCCATGTTGGTTACGGACAATAAAGGAAATACCTATCAGATCAGCCCGGCAGAACAGGATGCCGGAGGGACAAATGATGATGCCGAAAATGGAAATCAAGATAAAAATATAAAACTCACCTGTGAGCCTGTAACTCGTATCGGAGATTTCAATACGGAATCCCTATCAAGCAAGTATGGCTATATACACTTTGAACGCGGAGACGGGAAATATGCCTTTGATGCCGGTCGGGAGAAATGGTATAAGAAGAGTGTAAAGGTGGATCGTTTCTACAAGCCGTTTGCAAAGGGGTATATTGCGCCTTGGAAACTTGTCCCGACAGGAGAGAATGATGTTGTTACGGCAAGGTATGACGGTCAGAAGAAAATAGACCTGAAGAAAGTTCATTTTGTTTCCGATCCGAATTCTGCTGCATTACCTGCACAACTCAACGAAGCGGAGCAGACATGGACGATTAGTCTCCGTTCTGTATCGGCCGGTTCCGGTTACGATGTTTTTGCAGTTTACGAGGGAGTGGTCATTGGCAAACTCCGCGTGGTAAGCTATGCCAATCAGCAGCACAAGGTAACCCTTGTTCCAATCAACGAGGTAAAATTGGATAAAGCTGACATTGAGCAGGAACTCAATGCCATCTATAATCCTGTTGGCGTGCAGTTTACCGTGAATGTGGATGAGCGCATGCGTGGCAATTACAGTTGGGAAAGAAAAACAGAGAAAGACAGTCTGTTGGGTGTCGTTAGTAAGTCTTTTTGGGGCTATGACAAGGAAGTCAAAGAGACTCCAGAGATGCTCAATCTGCAGAAGACTTACCAGCAGGAAGCAGGGACACTTGACGGCGCCTACTTATTTGTTCTTAATGGAGCCAAGGGACTTGAAGGACAGAATAAGGACTTGTTGGGTGAAATGCCTCGTAAGAGCAGATTTGGCTATATCTTCACAGCTAACAGCTATAATACAACTTCATTGGTTCGTACCATTGCTCACGAAGTAGGACATGGAATATTCACCTTGCAGCATACTTTTGATAGCGAGTATGGGAAAGATACACAAGGAGAGACTAATAATCTCCTTGATTATCATAGCAATCCTCTTGATTATAAGGAGAAAACAGAACTCGCCGCCTTCCAATGGAATGTTATGGCAAATCCTGCCATATTCACAGCTATGGATAAGGCTAAAGATGGAGAAATTAATTTAAAAGAAGGAGAATTTCTTGGATTTACACCTGATGGACGGGTTATACTAAATACGCCTAAAGGTTATGAAGAGATATTTGATAATAAAAATTCTTACTTCATTATAGCATTTCTAGATAAACAAAGAAATCGATACCAATGGAATGGTAAGGACTATGATGATGGAAAAGGTCATGTTTTTATTGTCCCAGATAAACCTGTTACTGGAAAAGTTGCTATTTGGGCTAATTCAAAAAATCCTGATTGTTATATTTGGTATAAATTCATAGATGTAAAGAATTATACTTCAAAGGATTTTGGAGAAATCAAAAGGCGTATAAAGAATGATAAGCAGGAATGGACTGCTGACTATGTGTATCAAGCCTCAAAGGATTGTATTACTAAATCCAAGAAAGAAAAGGAGGCGGGCATTAAACTCCCTTCAATACATACAGAGCTTTCAATAAAAGAACAATTTGAAAAAGTTGGACACTCGTTTGACAATAATGTAGAATTCACACAGAATGGTAAGGTTTATCGTAGAAATGCACAAAACCAGATAGAGGCAGTAGAAAAGCCGCTTAGTGACGAACAGATAAACAAAGGGATATGGGATGACGACAGACAAGAGTATAAACTACGCTTTACCACAGATTCAAGTGGTGTAAAGATACAAGCATTTGGTATCAGTTCAAAATATATCAAAAATGCTCAAAATATCCTTTCCAGAAAATATAACCATGATGTTAAAATAGATGGTGTTGTAATTTCTGAAAATATCAGGAATAAGACCAATACTTTATTCAAAGACAATAATGTAGCAAACTTAAATACCCCTTACAATGCAGAGACTGGCACTTTTGCTGATGGTGCACGTATCAAGATACAGGGAAGCTATGGCAAGGTTATTTCCGAAGGAATAGACTTGACAACTACATTACTTAAAACTGGTGAGATACAATCATCTACTTACCTCTCGAGCTCAGATGCTTCCATTCACGCTCCAGGATTGGTAACAGGAAGCATTGAGGTAGTTGCTCAGAAGGTAACGGACTTGACCAGTCTTGGTACGCTGGCATATGATATTGCGACTGACCAAGAAACAAGAAATGGACTGAAGGAACAATTCCAAGGCATCAAAGACCAAATTGGAGAGAATCCAAAAGAATTTTTCCCTATCTTGGGAGAAGTTATCCTCACAGTAGGAACGGGAAATTCCAAAGAAGAATGGAACAAGGCTCAAAACAGTAAGGATGATGGTGAGCGTAGTCATTTGGCGACAAGAGGTACAGGAAATGCAATTGTTACTCTATTGTCGGGAACTGCTATTGTGAAAGATTTGCCTGAAATTGCAGATAAATTAGGAGATGCAATCAAAAAAGTCAAGCGAATTTCACAGACGCTTGAAGACTTTATTGCAAAATCACTGCCCGAGAAATTAGAAGATATTGGAAACATTTGGAAAACTAAATATCCTGTATCAGATATGCTGGAAGGAAGAACTATCTTTGAGGATATTATGGGAGAATATCGTTATAAGAAATCAGAAGGATGGGTACATACTGCAGACATTGCTAATAACTTTAAAGGAGTGGATTTCTACAAAGGGACAGAAATAGGCAACCAGATATTTGCAAAAAAAGCAGTGTCTATGAAAACAACGATCTTAACAGATGTGAATGCTTGGCTAAACTCTAAACCAATACAAGATAATATCAGATTTTTAAAAGATGGATTAGAAAATGTTGAAGGTATGACAAGTAATGGGCATATAATGAAAATTACAGAAAAGGCAGAAGTACACATCTATATGCCTAAAGAGAATGCAACTGCTGATTTGCAAAAGGAATGGCATAACAAACTTGATGCCATTCATCCCAAAATAAAGTTTGAAATTCACATATTGGAAGATTATATAAAATAATGGTAGTATGTTTACTATAGGGAAATTGACATATTTGAATATAGATAAAAAGAGTTTTAGTTTTGTGACAGATACTAAAGGCTCTATAGATTATCAAAAATGGGTAAAATACATTGATAAAAATCAGGGACTATTTGTATGGTATGAAGATACAGAAGATGGAAAAAATATCTTAAAAAACATTAAAGATGTTCCAGAGGAATTTCAAAAGCATGCTCTTGCTTTGTTGAATAAGGTGCGGTGTTTTGCTAAATTTAATAGCAAAAAGAATTATTATGATATAAGTGTAGGATGTTCCGAAGAAAGCCAAAGAGTAACTATCACCTTTGAGCGAAGACCTCAAATAGAGGAGATTAGACTATTTTTAAACATGGCAAAATATTTAGATGCTATGCTCCTATACAGGGGGAAAAAAAAGATAGATGAAAAGATTATCGAGGAGTTGGAATACAACAGCAAAAAATGACAGCAATGAGAAATTTGTATATTACAATAAATAAGTTTAGTACTCTTAATCGTTCAAGATTACATGCATTAGACTACAATAAATGGGTGAAGTATATAGAAAGTAACTCATCATATTTCATATGGTATTCAGATACAGAATCTGGCAGAAGACTCGCTGAGTCTATCACGAATTATCCCAAAACCCTGAATACCGATTATTCAGAAACATCATATTAACAACAAAATAGTTTAAAATATGAGATATATTGAGTCAAAACAAATAGAAAATGTCGAAAGCTTCTGTCCCGACAACGGGGACTACGCCTATACCAAAGGGCAGAAAGGTTATTTGTGTATTGATGGGGTGCTTTTAGAAAAAGATAATGCACCTTTAGAGCTTTCTCTTAGAGGTAAGTATATGTATGTATGGTATAGTCATTTGGGGAGTCTTGAACTATACGAGGGGCACACACTTTTGAACAGTATAGAACGTAATGTTATTCTGCTAAATGAGCAAACTCAATATATAGGTAAGACCTATGAGGAATTTAATCCTTTTCGACAGGGTTATAACTTCGCATCTCCAATTGATGGACAACTGATATTGCCTGAGTTTATTCCGTACATGCTGTATGTGGAAGATGATATAATTATCGCCTATGATAATTTTAGCGGAGAGTTCAAGCGAATAAATACTCAAATCGAAACTCTCTGGCAATTTCCTCTTTCTTTATTGGGAGGGACGGAATATGAACCTGACGGAACCGACAAAATAGACAAGATATTGGGAGTTATTCACGGGAACATCTGGTTTTATACAGATTTTTATAGATTGGTAGCTTTGGACTTGGAAACGGGAAACAAAGTATATTCATTTGATTGCTTTGGTGTCTATTTAGACAAAAGAACAAACAACATATTTGCAATTTCATCAAATGTGATTACGATAATCGACACGGAAAAGTTAGCAGTTATAGAACGGTATGATTTCCTTGAAACTGATCCCACGGGTATAGGAACATACCGAAGAGTATTCAGTCCGATGCTTCAAGGAGACTATTTTACCTTTTTGGGTGAGAAAGAGGAGGACTTCGGTAGCAACATGCGTCGGATCGGCATTTTCGATTATAAAGCTCGCAAGCTGGTTTGGGAATATGAACTCATCAGCATAGATGAATACGAACAAACACGTAACCACTTAGTGCCTTCCAAGCCTTTGTATATGATAGGCAATAAATTATACATAAAGGACTTTAAAAATACTTTACACATCTTTGAACGAGAAGATATTTGATGACAAGCTATGAATACAATACATAGGCCATATCGGGCTGTACTACTCTTTATGTTGACGTGCTTGGTCTCTTCCTGCCTCAAAGAAACTGCTGTCCCTATCGAATCGGCATTCACCATTGAGACATCAGAAGATAAGACCTCACCTGTAACTATCCAATTGAAAAACGAAAGTTATGGGGCAGACGAATATGAATGGACATTTGAAGGAGGACAACCTAGTAGTTCTACAGACAAAAGCCCAGGAAAGGTTGTATTCACGCAGGCAGGTGAGCACAAAATAACCTTGCGAGTTTGGAATAGTGTAGAGGAAAGAGCAAGTCAGCAGACCATAAGGGTTGATTCCACCATGACTATAGACTTTGATTTTTCAATCGCCCTCAATGACATCGCCCCAGGCGTGGTATCTATTACCAATAAGAGTAAAGGTGGAAGCCAATACGAGTGGGCATTTGAAGGAGGTGTTCCCTCTACATCCAACCGACAGCATCCGGGCACGATAACCTTTGCGGACGGTGGTGAGCATAAGATCCACCTAAGAGTATTCAATGGCAGTAAATACGAGGAACGTACTAAGGCGCTAACCCTACAACCTCCTATGCAAGCCGATTTTTCGTATGCACCTCTGCCTGTTGATCAAGACTGGGAAGCCCCACTCACGTTGAAGACAACCAATCTCACCACAGGAGGGTTGTCTTATCATTGGGTATGTGCAGGAGCCAATGTGCTGTCTCCTACAAGTGAAACGACGACCATTCGCTTCGAGGACGCTGGTACTTACAAACTACAGATGATTGCTGGCAATGGCAAAGAAAAAAAAGTTGTGGAGAAAAACATTGTTATCAAACCAAACAGTGGCATTATTAAGCAGAATGATCTAAAATTTGGCATCAATGAGGCAAAGAATAGTGTAGGTTGTTTTTATTCAGCCAAGGAAGGTGGTGTGGTAACATCAAGTAAGATTGTGGAGAAACAGTGTGGAGCATGGGTTGACTTCGGTTTCTTTGCCCTTAACTCCTCTTTCAACTACTGCTACTTCTTTGCACCCAATCAGGCTAAAGCCAATTCATTCCCAAAGATAGACAATGCTCAAGATGCTACTTTTATTAATAATCCCAGTTCAATGGGAATCAATATCACAAATGCCATTTTTGACAACATCAAAAGATCTTCTGACATGAATCAATTTACAAAGTGGTCGGAAACTAATCAAACAAACTTCAACAAAACCAGTACACCACATTTCGTGCTGGTACGTACTGCTGATGGTAGAAGGGGAATCATCAGAATCAAGGAGTTCGTCAAAGATGGCTCGCAATCTTATATTGTTGCGGATGTCAAACTTGAAAAGAGAGCAGGGGAATAACAATATACGCATATAAGACATATGAACAGACCTCATATTATACGAATAGTCTTGGGTCTCTTCATGTTTATGACATGGAGCAGCGCCGTATCAGCCCAAAATGTGGAGGAGATATTAGAGTTTCGCAAGAAGAAGCCGCTAAAAATCAGTGGTAGCATTTCAGCAAACGCAACTCAATTCAATAGTACGCCCAAGCAGTCTCGTCAGTCTTTTACCTATCAGCTGTCAGGCTCTATAAACATGTCGCTGTATGAGTTGTTTCATATCCCTATCTCTTTCAATCTGAATAACTATGGAACAAAATTCTCCTATCCATCTCTTCCTAATCGGCTGAGCCTTCATCCTTCCTACAAATGGATTCGGGCACATATAGGAGATGTATCGATGAGCTTTAGCCCCTATACGCTCAACGGTCACCAGTTCACCGGTGCCGGTATTGAGCTGACTCCAGGCAGATGGCAAATCGCCGCAATGGGCGGTAGATTATTAAAACGCGTGGATACTGACTCTTTGAATCCATCTATCCGTCCCAACTATGAACGATGGGGATATGGTGCAAAGGTCAGATATGAGGCCGATAAGTTTGCGTTAGGAGGAACAGTTTTTACGGCAAAGGATAAAAGGAGTAATATTTCTTTTGATGCTGATGCCTTGGGAATATATCCTAAAGGAAACATCGCTATTGGACTGGAAGGAAGTCTTAGCATAATCAAGGATTTGAAACTATCCTTAGAATATGGTCTAAGCATCATGCAGCGAGATTTAAGAGTAAAGGAGAAAAGCTATTATCATGCTATCAAAGCGGATTTAGCATATAGCTTCTTGGGGAATACCATCGGTATAGGCTATGAACGAATCAGCCCGGATTATGAAACACTCGGCGCCTACTATTTCAATAATGACTATGAGAACCTTACAGTCAATTACAGCCGTAGCCTTTTTGACAACAAGATGAGTATTGCACTTAGCGGAGGTGTGCAGCGAGATGATCTTTCGGGACAAAAGCAGGAGAAAAACAAACGGTTTGTTGGTTCTGCCAATATCAATTTTACTCCCAGTGAGAAGTTTTCAGCCTCTGTTTCTTTGTCAAGCTATCAGGCACATCGCAATATAAAGTCCTCATTTGATTATATAAATGAGCGTACACCGTATGAAAATCTTGACACCCTGAGGTTTACCCAATTGAATAACAGTATGGATATAAATATGAACTGGCGATTACTGAATAATGAGAAACAGACACACAACCTTTCTGCCACAGCGAGTTATCAGGAAGCTGCCGACAAACAAGGGCAATATATCATGCCCGGTAATCTGACACACTTTATGAATCTCGGTGCCAATTATGGTATTGATTTTATCCCATTGGATCTCACTATAACAGCAGGAGTAAATGTCAGCAACAATTATGCATCACGCAAGAATGTTCTGACATTAGGTCCTACACTCACCGGTACAAAACGGTTACTAAAAAAAGCCTTAACCACAGGACTGACTTTTTCGATGAATCAGACTCAGGAAGAGGATAAGAAATTGGCAACCATCTATAATATTCGATGGCATGCCAGTTATCATTTCCTTAAACGACATGGATTAAATGCCAGTGTAGCCTACCAACACCGCTCCTTGTCAGAAGCATCTTTGAGTAACTCTTCATCCCTAACCAGCCAGGTAAGTTATAGTTATTCATTCTAAAACAACCAGAACATGCAATATTGTACAAAAACAAAAATTCTCATTTTTATCATAGGCGTAGTTTGCTTATTCTCTTGCCAAAATGAGACTACCGACTTTGTTGAAAATCCAGTAAAAGCATATAGTGACACGATTGCAGCCAACACTGCCGTAGATGCTCTTTATGCAACGGGGCTTCCACAGCTTTATCTTTCGGCAGACCAAGAATATGGTATTCCCTTGGCATGGGGAAGCTATTTGTCCGGACTGTTTGAAAGTGAAGCTACGCAAGGTTATTACCCTGCATTGGTAAAACAAGACATGACAGACCCCTCTGTCAGGAATTTGGCGACAAAAATATATACGGCATGCTTTGATGGAATTGAGGCTGCTGATTCCGTCATTTTACAGATTCCAAACACAAAGGGGTTCACCCCGGCAGAACAGGCAAAACTTGTTGGTGAAGCCAAATTCTTCCGTGCATTCAATCGGTTTTATCTTATCCGTACATTCGGTTCTTTCCCGGATGAAAGGCATGCCTCCTCGTGGCTGAGTATGGAAAAGGCATATTTGAAAGTGGAAAAAGACTTGCTTGACGCCATTGCCACCTTACCGGAAAAGAATTTCCAGGAAAACAATTCACATGTAACGGCATTTACCGCCCGTGCCCTATTGGGTGATGTGTACCTACATATGAGTGGAAAACCATTACAGAAGAATAAATATGTACAGGCAGCCGCAATCCTTCGCCCCGTCATCCTGTCAGAGAAGCACCATATCGCTGCTAATGGTGCCAACGAAGAAATGTCGGCTATTAATACGCTTCGAACAACTCCAACCAATGATGAGTACCTTTATGTCGTTTATGGGGAAACTTCATTGACACGGGCATCTTTTGCATTTCCCAAAATGGCTAGGAACTGGGATAATGTTAAAGAGCATGTTGCTTTCAATGCCTTCAAGCCTATTCGGGCATTTATGAGTTGCTATGCAGAGGGAGATATAAGAGGGAAAGACCGACAGTACTTCCATACCTTCTTCAAGGTTAAGGATGAGGGAAAGACTATCTTTGAAATATTTGCTCCAGCTCCATATTTTTGGCTTACTTCCGGGAGTGATATAGCTGCTTCTAACAAGCAATATATTGGCATCTATCGTTATGCAGAAGTTTTGCTTATGGCAGCAGAAGCCATAGCCTATAGTGAAGGAGTTACTCCGGAGAATGTAAATTATCTTGCCCAAGTTCGGGCTCGCTCTACCTCTGATTCTCAGATTGAATTAAGCAAACAACTTTCAGTATTATCCGTAAATAAGTTTATCGAGGAAGTTTGGTTGGAGCGATTAAGAGAATTACCCTATGAGATGAAACAACTTTCAGATATTTTGCGCACAGACCACTATCCAGTATATAAAGATAGCACACTGCAGTTTGTTCCACTTCAAGAAGCTGGCACTTCACAAGATAAATTATTTAATAAACAATCTTTCTTTCTGCCTAAACCTACTCCTTGATTAAGTGAGCAAGGGCTGGGTTGCTTTTTATCCGTTCTATTTCTGAATCCACAAGAGATAATACATCTTGTTTGACACATTTATAATTGGCTTCGATAGTCTCTTTGAGGTTGTCGGAGCCATTTTCGTTTATGAAGTTTGCTATTACAGGGATTGATTGGTAGGCTTTCATCTCAGCAGAGACTTTGACACTATCCACCACGATCTCCGCATGGAAAATCTTTTGGTCAATACGGTACTGTCCTATAAAAGTGTGTAAGCTTCTTTTTTCTTATCTTTGTATTTGATAACTTTAAAAAAGAAAAAAATGAAACTTACACATTCGCAAATTTCGGAAATTCTTTCGAATTACACAAGCAGCAGCGAGGGTTTTGTTACCCTTCAGTCATTAATCATGAACTCCCTGATGTATCATGAACGAGAGTTGTTCGTCAGCGAAAATGCCCATGAGCAATGCAATGG
>NZ_LR027820.1:1365454-1366342 GCF_900607215.1 Prevotella rectalis | reverse complement strand
TTTCGAATTACACAAGCAGCAGCGAGGGTTTTGTTACCCTTCAGTCATTAATCATGAACTCCCTGATGTATCATGAACGAGAGTTGTTCGTCAGCGAAAATGCCCATGAGCAATGCAATGGTTTCCGTTCTCGTCGTTGGTACAGTCACGGCTTTGAGTTCTCGCTCCGTATTCCGCGCAGTCGTAGCGGAAACTTCTATCCCATTCTCTTAGGGTTGATACGCAGCGAAAGCGAGGAACGTGCCAAATTGTTCAATCTCCTCTACACCAAAGGTCTTACCACGGAGCAGATAGGCGAGATTTCAAATTGCGTCTATGGTCGTTCCTACAGCAAGCAGCAGGTATCGCATCTTGCCGGCAGCTGCCGTGAGGACGTCGAACGGTGGCTTTGCCGTAGCCTTTCCTCCCACTACTTAGCCGTCTATATCGACGCCACCTTTATTTCCACCCGTAGGGACAGACAGGTGTCCAAGGAAGCCTACTATACCATTCTGGGGGTATTAGAAGACGGCAGCAGGGAGGTGCTCACGGTTGTCAATCATCCCACAGAAGGGGCTCTTTGCTGGAAAGACGAGCTTGAGGCCTTGAAGCAAAGAGGCGTCGAACAGATAGACTTAGTTGTTTCCGATGCATTGCAAGGAATAGAGAATGCCGTCTGTGCAGCCTTTCCCGGTGCCGCACACCAGTTCTGCGTGGCACACGTTAAGCGACAGATACTCAGCGGCGCATCACATAAAGACAAACTGGTAATGGCGCAGCAGCTCAGTGAGGTGTTCCAATTGGAGAACAACGAGATGAATTCCTTGCAGGGATACGAACAATTCATTACCTTTGTCGAGAAATGGGAAAGGAAATATCCTGCACTAAGAAAATACAAGGCCGAACGCA
>NZ_LR027820.1:1335878-1365443 GCF_900607215.1 Prevotella rectalis | reverse complement strand
TGCTGACGAACAACTCTCGTTCATGATACATCAGGGAGTTCATGATTAATGACTGAAGGGTAACAAAACCCTCGCTGCTGCTTGTGTAATTCGAAATAATTTCCGAAATTTGCGAATGTGTAAGTTTCATTTTTCCTTTTTTATAGTTTTCAAATACAAAGATAAGAAAAAAGAAGCTTACACACTTTTATAGGACAGTACCTTTCCGTTCCCGTCGTTGGTACAGTCACGGCTTTGAGTTCTCGCTCCGTATTCCGCGCAGTCGTAGCGGAAACTTCTATCCCATTCTCTTAGGGTTGATACGCAGCGAAAGCGAGGAACGTGCCAAATTGTTCAACCTCCTCTACACCAAAGGTCTTACCACTGAGCAGATAGGCGAGATTTCCAATTGCGTCTATGGTCGTTCCTACAGCAAGCAGCAGGTATCGCATCTTGCCGGTAGCTGCCGTGAGGACGTCGAACGGTGGCTTTGCCGTAGTCTTTCCTCCCACTATTTAGCCGTCTATATCGACGCCACCTTTATTTCCACCCGTAGGGACAGACAGGTGTCCAAGGAGGCCTACTATACCATTCTGGGGGTATTGGAAGACGGCAGCAGGGAGGTGCTCACGGTTGTCAATCATCCCACAGAAGGGGCTCTGTGCTGGAAAGACGAGCTTGAGGCCTTGAAGCAAAGAGGCGTCGAACAGATAGACTTAGTCGTTTCCGATGCATTGCAAGGAATAGAGAATGCCGTCTGTGCAGCCTTTCCAGGTGCCGCACACCAGTTCTGCGTGGCACACGTCAAGCGACAGATACTCAGCGGCGCATCACATAAAGACAAACCAGTAATGGCGCAGCAGCTCAGTGAGGTGTTCCAATTGGAGAACAACGAGATGAATTCCTTGCAGGGATACGAACAATTCATTACCTTTGTCGAGAAATGGGAAAGGAAATATCCTGCACTAAGAAAGTACAAGACCGAACGCAACTGTGCCTACTTCACGTATATGGACTTCCCGGCCCAAGTGCAGAGGTGCATATATACGACCAACTGGATTGAAAGGCTCAACAGGAAGTACAGGAGAACCATCCAAATGAGAACATCCATGCCATCAGAGAAGTCCGTCATCTTCCTCCTGGCGGCCGTGGCGATGGAGGAAACAAAGACGACATATGAAAGGAGAATATATCAATTCAAGAACTGGAAAGAAAAGAATAAAATAACAGTGGAAGTACAGAGAAAGGAAAGATGAATTACACACTTTTAAGGACACTACCGTCAATACGCTCATCGAAGTTGTCGGATACAGCACCTACAAACATACCTTGTGTGAGGTTTGAAATTTTACTTGCAGGGATAAGACTGTCCATTTGTGTGGAGATAGAGGTGGATTTATCGTTACGGTTGATGGTCATGGACTGGCGTTGCTGGAGTACCTTACCGAAACGCTCGGAGAGTGTTTTGGCAGTTTCGCCCACAACTTGACCACTGAACACATTACCCACGGTGTTTTGTATCACCTTGCTTTCCTTATCCCCATAGTCACGAGTGAGCTGTGAAAAGTCCTGAAAGCCAAGACACACCGCCACCTTATTACTTCGTGCAGTGGCAATCAGATTGTCCAATCCACGAAAGTAGATTGTCGGCAGCTCGTCAATAATCACTGAGCTTTTAAGTTGCTTCTTCTTGTTGATGAGTTTCACGATACGGCTGTTATATAGACCGAGTGCAGCCGAGTAAATATTCTGACGGTCGGGATTGTTACCCACAACAAGGACTTTCGGCTCATTAGGGTTATTGATGTCAAGCGAGAAATCATCACCTGTCATCACCCAATAAAGAGCTGGCGAAATCATACGAGATAGTGGTATCTTAGCACTGGCTATCTGTCCCTGCAACTGGTCCTGTGCGCCACCCTCCCAAGCGTCCATGAAAGGCGAAAGGTAGTTGGCAAGTTCATCATAGGAAGTGAGTATAGGAAATATCTGTGCGTAGGGACGGTTCAAAAACTCAATGGCATGCGGGAAAGTGCAGTACTTCCCGTCCTCATATATCTTTAGAAACCAAATGATGGCAGCCAGCAAAATAATCGGCGACTCCACGAAGAAATCCCCCTGTTTCTGAATCCACGAGCGGTTGAGGTTGAGCATAATCGTGTAGGCACTCTCGTAAGCATCCGATATATCCGTCATAAAGGCAGGATTGATAGGATTGCAGCGATGCGACTTTCTCGGATCATCGAAGTTGATGACATAGAACTGCGGCTTTATCTTGTAGGCATCCAAGTGATGAAGCAAGTGATTGTAGGCAATCTCCGACAAATCGGGGAACTTATAGTCGTAGATATACATGGCAAAACCTTTCTCAATCTGCTGCTTGATATAATTGTTCACGATAGCGTAAGACTTGCCCGACCCCGGCGTGCCAAGTACCATTGAGGCACGGAAAGGATTGACCACATTGATCCAACCCTTGTTCCACTTCTTCCTATAGTAGAAGCGTGTAGGGAGATTGATGGAGTATTCATTTTCCATCAATCGTGTTTCCTGCATAAAGCTCTCGTTCTCCGTATTGAAAACATCGTCCATGAGATTGTTTTTGAGCAATCGGCTCATCCATACACCACCCATCAAGAGACAGACATAGCCCACGGAAAGCGTAAATATATAGAGTGAAGCCGCTCCAATTTTTCCTATGGGCAATGCCAACAGCCACCAATTGAGAAAGAAAAAGACAAAGCCTGAGAAAAGCACTGCCCAAATTTTCTGCCATGTGATTTTCTCCTCTTTCACGCCCTTTGTCCCAAGGCAGGACAAAGCAAGAAATACCACACAAAAGAGTTTCGTCCATAGGATGGATGAAAACAATCCTGTGGTGCGTTGGAAATTCATCAGTATCTTATTGATGATACCAAGCGTAAAATGCCACTGTTGAAATGCTTCGTAACAGAACCAATAACAGTTAATCAGAAGGAATATCACAGATATACCCCGCATAAAGTCCATGACTTTACCCAATGCCCTTAAATCATCTTCCTGTGCCATAATCGTATTGTTTTTGGGAGCCTCCCCCAACCCCTCCGAAGGGAGAGGAGATGGAAATTCTCCTTTATTTATTGTTTTCTTCGTCTAATTTTTATCCTACTCTGCCTACGGAGTTTACGCTGCCATGCGGCTTCCTTCCAATCATCGTTGCCCGTAGATAGGAAAGGACCATCTGCCATATCCTCGATCAGTTCATCGACAAGGTTGTCGCTTTCCTCCGTATTTAGCTGCGAAGGGTGAACGGTTGCAGATTGATCCAAACGGGCAGACGGACTGCCATACAGCGTTTCATCTAAGAACGGATTATATGTTGGATTGGAGAAATAGCCATTGAATACGTTAGCGGCATATCCCTTACCCAATCGGGAGCCATTAAGCGCAATGCCCTCCTTGTCGTCAATGAACGTGATGCCATATATTCGCCCGCTTTCGTTCTTTCGGATAACCACCCGCAACCCCTGTTCCTCCAATCTTTGCCGAAGTTCTTTCTCCGTATTGGGAGAGGTACGCATTGTTTGTAACACCTTGTTCCTTATGGTTGGTATCAGTAGTTTGATGGTTTGTTTCGACTTCTGTATCCTGTTCTGTACGGCAGTATAGCCCACACCACGACCGATGTCGGAGGCATGGATGGGTGTGCTTACCTTGTCACCCTTATCATCAGTTGGGACATAAACCAGTCCGTCATATTTCTTTCCCCGAAACTCCGTCTTGACTTCCTCCACTGCAAGATTATATGCGGAAAGGATGGCATTCAATTCTCCCAAGGAACAGAAGCGATAATGCTTCAGAACCGTGCGGAGGGCACTTGCGACCTGCTCTTTGATATTTCCTTTTGTGGTATCCACCTTGGGCGTTTCTGTTACGGTTTTCTCGCTAACCTTTGAACTTGGAATGAGACCAAACCTCTTTTCCAAGGCATCGGTAATCTTCTTGCTCCGCCGCTTCTCAAACCTGTCGTTAATTTTCTGTCCACGACTGTCCACCCGAAGTGAAACGATATGGATATGCTCACGAGCAATGTCACTATGCTTAAAGACGATGTAGGGTTGCTTGCCATAGCCGAGTGCTTCCATATACTCTTTGGCAATCTGTGTAAGTGTTTCATCGGATAGTTTCTCGTCCGGGTGTGGATTGAGCGAGCAATGGAACACCATCTTCTTTGTTCGGCATTTTTCCGGTATCAAAGCCTCCATATCGGCAAATACCTCTGCCATCGTATATGTTCCTTCTTTGTTTTGATACAAGTTTTGGGCAAAAAGAATGCTTGCTTCCTCTTTATCCACCTTTTTGAAGTTGTAGCCGAGTGCTCCTCCAAGGTTTTCCGTACTTGAAATCTTCGCTATCATTTCTTGCGATAGTCTATGGTCAGACGGATAGCCTGTTCTTGCAAGGCAATGATTTGAGCCGAGAGTTTCTCCAACTTTTCAAGCAGAATCTGTGCGGTCTTGACCGAATGATAGCTGTTAATAGTACGCACGGCTTGGTTATAGAGCACACCAATTTTATGGATTTGTGCCGTCAGTTCGGAGAGTTTACGGTAGTATTCCACGGCGGATTTATCCACCGTAATCACCTTGAAACTCTCCCCAAGAATGCGACCACGCACAAAATCCGACTTGGTTTCTGCGCCTGAACGTTGAAACAAATCAATCGCCCTTTGCTGATCTTTTGGGTTGGGAAGACGGGTGTCCCATCTATCCCATCGTTCAATCTTGTCATTCATTGTCTTTCTTTTTTGTAATTACGACTTTGGAGTAATTCTCTCCCCTTCGGGGCAAGGGTCTTTGTCGGCAAAAACGGAGTTTGTCGGACAAAGACACACCTTGCCAATATCAAGAGATGATGCAATAGAAGCATCCACCTTTCAGGGTGTCTGTTTCAAAGAATACATCTCTATATCTTCTATCTGCCTGCAAAGTTACGGCAGATTTTCAAATATCTCATTATCAGCGACATTCACTCTTTTTCCTTTCATTTCCCTGCATTTCACAGGCGTCATAAAATCAGCCGAAATATCATTTATTTTGCAGTCAGAACGAGCGAACAATGGTATGATGTCACAAGCAAAAGACATATCATATTACTGTCTGCTTGCACCAAAGATAATAAGAAGGAACAATACATATTCATAACAATTTATTGTCATGACAAACTATTGTCAGTACAACAGATTGTAAGAACTCGAAATCGTTCTTTAGGACTATCGTATGAACCAAATGTAGTCAAAACAAACTGTCTGCTAATAACTCTTAAGAATAAAAGAACATCCAAACATCAAATAGACAAATAATATAAACTAAGAAATTATCATTATGGAGAACAAACAACAACACCCCCTCTTTCTGGGGTTCTCCTCGCAAAAGGGAGGAGTGGGAAAAAGTACGCTTGCCGAAATCGTAAGCAGCATATTGTACTACGAACAAGGCATCAACCTCTTCGTGATGGACTGCGACCTGTCGCAAGACTCTTTCTACAAACTGAGGGAACGTGAGAAAAGTATCGTTCAGGAGAGCAAAGAGCTTTCCAAATCCATGCAGGAGTACTTTCATCACCTTGGCAAAAAAGCATACAGAATTTACAAGTCTGCACCCAAGGAAGCCGTCAGGACTGCACGAAGTAAAATCGACGGAATCAGCAACGAGAAGTACCAGTTGGTTATATTTGATTTCCCGGGACATGCTGGAACAACCGAACTGATGGAACTGTCCCTTCAGATGGACTATATCCTTTCTCCGATTGAGGCCGACATTCAGTCGCTGGTTTCATGTCTGGCATACGCCAAGACTATCACGGAGATTGGAGTTTCGATGTCCGACTCTCGGATAAAGGACATTATCCTGTTCTGGAACAAGGTGGACAGAAGAGTAAGGAACATCATCATCGATGAATATACAAAGCTCATCGACGAATACGAACTCACGCTCCTGCCCGGCTATGTATATGCCACGCACCGCTTCTCTCACGAACTTTCCACATACGGACTGCGTGGAGTGTTCCGCTCTACCTATCAGCCCCCTGCAAGGGGATTACGAACGGGTACGGGTCTGGACGAACTCGTCAATGAGATAATTCAACGTCTCAAACTAAAAACGAAAACAGAAAATGGCAACGATTGAGGAAAGAAAACAACAGCTGGAAAACAAGCTGAAGAAAATGGCAGAGGACAATGTCGTGGTAAAACCTGTCACGATACCAAACTCCTTCGACCCTTCCGAGGATACTGAGTCCTCCCCTGCAACATCAGGGGAGGAAGACAATAATTTAGAAGAGACGAAAGAAATGAAAACAGCAAAAGAAAAACCGGTAGATGAAATAGAAAGAGAGGAAACGGGGAACACGGAACAGAAACGGGAAAGGAAACCGAAAATGGAAAAGCCCGGCGTGCCCTCCCTTTCCATAGAGGACTACCGTTCCCTGTACTTTCGTCCCGTCCGTTCCCAAATGCGGACAGCCTTCTCTATAAATCTGGAAACGCTGCAGAATCTGCGCAACGTATTGCAGGACTTGGGTGAGCGTGTCTCCATAGCCGCATATATTGACAACATCCTTCGGGAACACCTGCGTGAACATTTGGAATTGCTCAACAGTGCGGCAGCAAAGCAAAGACGCAAGACAACAATAACACTATGATGGAAACAATACTTTTCAGTTTTATACTGATACTCATCATCATTTGGATAATGCTGGGTATCCTGTACTTCTATATGCGGTATGTATCTCCGTACGGCGTCCTTATCAAAAGAAATAAAAAGTGCAATGAGCAGACTAAGGAGAATGAAGCGAAGAAGAAAAAAGACGGACAAAAAGGAGAAGGAACAGAAGATCAAGCCGAGTTTGTACTGATTGGCAAAAGCCGTTCCATTTCCCCTGTTATCCCACAAGCTCCCTCTGCTTCATCATCTGAAAATTCAAAGCAGAATAGTAATAATTTTGTACCGCAAAACTCCGAAAATAAAGATGACATGAAGGAAGAGGATAACGAGATGGACGTTAGCTACGAGATGGAAAGAGAGGACGAAAACGAGGTTGCTCGCGAGGAGCTGAGTCTGCCCATTGAGTCCGCATCTGAAGATGGCGAGGTATCCAGTCAATCTATCCTCGCACGTGACTTAGGTCGCATGAGAAAGTGGCGTAAGAACAGTGATGAGGTAGATGATGCCGAGGTCAAGGAAATTGTCGGTCAACTTAAAGGCACTGACTTTATGGAGAAATACAAGGAGTATGTCGCCAAAATGCAAGGTGAACAGTCCATCCTGCTGGATAAAATCCGAAGCGCAGAGGAAAGAGAAGAGCAGACAGATGAACTGTCCACTTTCGATGCCTCCAGAAAGAACTCTTCTGACAATATGATGACGGAAACTGACGATATGGGCGAGCGTCCACTGTCATACTATCTGTAAAACTATTGTTTTTTGTTCATATTGTACAGTGTTCAAGGGGTGGCTCAAAAGTAAAACAATCAAGCAATTTCAGTCATACGATAAAACCGAGCCGCCCCTTGCCACCTCCACCATAAAGAAGACTATTCGTTTAACAACTTAAAATAAAAGAACAATGAACAACAAAAAGAAAATCACAATGATGCTGCTCCTGCTGATGGTAGCCACCGCAGGAGCGTACGCACAAGGAAACGGCATGGCTGGTATCAACGAAGCCACGAAAATGGTAACCTCCTACTTTGACCCTGGCACAAAACTCATTTATGCCATCGGTGCCGTGGTGGGCTTGATCGGAGGAATAAAAGTATATAACAAGTTCTCAAGTGGTGACCCCGATACGAGCAAGACCGCCGCCTCTTGGTTCGGTGCGTGCATCTTCCTCATCGTGGCTGCCACCATCCTACGTTCTTTCTTCTTGTAACAATGGCTGAGTGGGAAATCAACAAAGGTGTAGGTCGGACGGTGGAGTTCAAGGGCTTGAAGGCGCAGTACCTCTTCCTCTTTGCGGGAGGCTTGCTGGCTGTCTTCATCCTCGTGGTCGTGCTCTACCTCTGCGGAGTCAGCCAAATAGCCTGTCTGGTCATAGGCGTAGTGGGTGCCACCCTCGTGGTGTGGCAAACGTTCGCCATGAACCGAAAGTACGGGCAGTATGGGCTCATGAAAAAGGAAGCCGTGAGAATGCACCCACGCTACCTTTTGAACCGCCGGACGGTCTATCACCTTATCCGTAACCTTCAACCCAAAAGAAAGAAGCAATGAGAAACAATAGTAAGATAACTACCTTGGAGTCGAAGTTTCCACTGCTCTCCATCGAGCAGGGCTGCATGGTGAGCAAGGATGCAGACATTACGGTTGCTTTCCGTGTGGAACTGCCAGAACTCTTCACCGTCACTTCTACAGAATACGAAGCAATGCACTCTGCCTGGCATAAGGCTATAAAAGTGCTACCCAATTACAGCATCGTACACAAGCAGGACTGGTTCATTAAGGAAAACTATCAAGGAAAGCTCGCTGATGGCGGACTGAGCTTCCTTGCCCGTTCCTCTGAAAGGCATTTCAACGAACGTCCGTATCTCCACCACTCAGTCTATCTCTTCCTTACCAAGACGAACAAGCAGCGTATGGCACAGCAGAGCAACTTCTCTTCGCTTTGTCGTGGACATCTGCTGCCTAAGGAGATTACTAACAAGGATGAGGTAATGAAGTTTATGGAAGCCGTAGACCAGTTCGAGCGTATCATCAACGATACCGAGCAGCTAAGGATTGTCCGCATGACAGAAGAGGAATTGATAGGTACAAAGAAAAAAGGCGGTCTCTTGGACCGTTATTTCTCCCTCTCGGAAGAAGGACACGCTTCTTTGGAGGACATCCGTCTGGGTGCAGACCTTGTGCGTGTGGGCGACAATATGCTCTGCTTACATACATTAAGCGATACAGATGATTTGCCCACAAGTGTGAGCACGGACAGCCGATATGAACGGCTTTCCACAGATCGCTCCGATTGCAGGTTGTCCTTCGCCGCTCCCGTGGGTTTGATGCTACCGTGCAACCATATCTATAACCAGTATATCTTCATCGAGGACAGCGATGCCAATCTGGAACGCTTCGAGAAACAGGCAAGAAACATGCACTCGCTGGCACGCTACAGCCGTAGCAACCAAATCAACGAGGAGTGGATACAGGAGTATCTCAATATTGCCCACTCACAGGGACTGACCTCTATCCGTGCCCACTTCAATGTGCTGGCATGGAGTAGCGATAAGGAAGAACTTCGCCAGATCAAGAATGACGTGGGTTCTGCACTTGCTCTTATGGAATGCCACCCTCGTCATAACACCATTGATGCGGCAACGCTCTACTGGGCGGGTATTCCCGGTAATGCGGCAGACTTTCCTGCGGAAGAGTCGTTCTATACATTTATAGAGCCTGCGCTCTGCTTTTTTACCGCTGAGACGAACTACAAGGATTCGCTCTCTCCCTTCGGTATCAAGATGGCAGACCGCCTTTCGGGTAAGCCCGTCCACTTGGATATATCGGATTTGCCGATGAAAAAGGGAGTCATCACCAACCGTAACAAATTTATCTTGGGTCCTTCGGGTAGTGGTAAGTCTTTCTTTACCAACCACATGGTACGCCAGTATTACGAGCAAGGGGCACATGTCCTCTTGGTTGATACGGGTAACTCGTATCAAGGCTTGTGTGAACTCATCCACCACAAAACCAAGGGTGAGGACGGGGTCTATTTCACCTATACTGATGCACATCCTATCTCCTTTAATCCTTTCTATACCGATGACAATTTCTTCGATGTGGAGAAAAGGGAGAGTATCTGCACATTATTACTTACACTTTGGAAAAGTGCTGATGAACATATCACCAAGACCGAAGCAGGCGAACTCGGTTCTGCCGTCAATGCCTATATCAAACTTATCAGGACGGATCATACCATCGTTCCCTGCTTCAATACCTTCTATGAGTATCTGCGGGACGTGTACCGCAAGGATATGGAAAAGCGTGACATCAAGGTAACGCTCTCGGACTTCAACATTAACAACCTCTTAACTACATTGAAGCAATACTATCGTGGCGGTCGTTATGATTTCCTGCTGAACTCGGACAAGAACATCGACCTGCTTAGTAAGCGTTTCATCGTCTTTGAAATTGACCAAGTGAAGGACAACAAAGACCTCTTTCCTGTGGTAACAATTATCATCATGGAAGCCTTTATCAATAAGATGCGCCGATTAAAGGGTATCCGCAAGATGATACTTATTGAGGAAGCGTGGAAAGCCATCGCTTCGGAAAACATGGCAGACTACATAAAATATTTGTATAAGACCGTCAGAAAGTATTTCGGGGAAGCCATTGTCGTGACTCAGGAGGTGGACGATATCATCCAGTCGCCCATTGTCAAGGAGAGCATCATCAATAACTCCGACTGCAAGATACTGCTCGACCAGCGCAAGTATATGACCAAGTTCGATGGTATACAGGCGATGCTCGGTCTTTCGGAAAAGGAAAAGAGCCAGATACTCTCCATCAATCAAAACAATGACCCGAACCGACTCTACAAGGAGGTGTGGATAGGTCTGGGCGGTATGCAGAGTGCAGTCTATGCCACAGAAGTGAGCATGGAGGAATACCTGACCTACACCACGGAGGAAACCGAGAAGGTAGAGGTCATGCAGCGTGCGGAACAGATCGGTGGCGACATCGAGACCGCTATCCGACAACTTGCCAACGAGAAAAGAAACAATAAAAAGAAATAAGTAATAAACCATCAAAACTATAGCAACAATGAAAAAGTACATTTTCATGGCTCTCTTAGGATTGAGCCTTTCAGTTCCCAAAGCTCACGCACAGTGGACGGTCTATGATCCCGGTAACTTTGCCGGCAACATTGCCAATACGGTCAAGGAGATTGCCACCGCCTCGAAGACAGTAAAGAATACCTTGGACGGATTCAAGGAGGTGGAGAAACTCTACAACGACACCAAAAAGTATTACGATGCCTTGAAGAAAGTGAATAACCTTATAGGAGATGCCTACAAAGTCAAAGAGTGCATCCTTATGGTGGGCGACATCTCGGAGATTTATGTCACCTCGTATAAGAAGATGCTCTCGGATAAGAACTTCCGCCCGACAGAACTCGCCGCAATAGCTTCGGGCTACACCAAGCTACTCGAGCAAAGTGGTGAAAGCCTGAAGGAACTCAAGTCCATCGTCAAGAGTAATGTCTTCTCCATGAACGACCACGAGCGCATGCAACAGATAGACCGTATCTATACAACACTACGTGAATACCGCTCCTTGGTGTCGTACTATACAAGGAAGAATATCTCCGTGAGTTATGTGCGTGCTCGTGAGAAGAACGACCTTGCCTCTGTCAAGGCACTCTACGGCAACACGGCAAGCAGGTACTGGTAATTCCACAGACTAAAAAGAACTTGAAAAAACTTTCATAAAACACTTTTGCTTATGGATTTTGCCAGTTTACATGAGCTGCTACGCTCCACCTACGATGAGATGATGCCCCTCTGTGCCCAGATGACAGGCATTGCCAAGGGTATTGCGGGTTTGGGTGCACTCTTTTATATTGCTCTTCGGGTATGGGCTTCCATTGCCCGTGCCGAGGCAATAGATGTTTTTCCGCTTCTCCGACCTTTCGTGCTGGGCTTCTGCATCATGTTCTTCCCGACAGTCGTACTGGGTACGATGAATGCCGTTCTCTCGCCTGTAGTGCAGGGAACGGAGATGATGGTACACCAGCAGGAGGGGAACCTTGCAGAACTTACTGCCAAGCGGGACAAGTTGCAGGAGGAAGCCTACCTGCGCAATCCCGAAACGGCCTACTTGGTGTCCAACGAGAAGTTTGACCAGAAGATAGAGGAAATGGGCATTATCGGTCCAGAGGATGCCGTGACGATAGCGGGTATGTATGCCGAGCGTGCCGCCTATCAGACCAAGCAATGGGTCATGAAATTGGTACACGATTTTTTAGAATTGCTGTTCCATGCTTCGGGACTCATCATCGACACGCTTCGCACCTTTATTCTGATTGTCCTTTCGATACTCGGACCTATCGTGTTCGGCATAGCCGTATGGGATGGTCTTGCAGGCTCACTTACGGCATGGTTCTCACGCTATATATCGGTCTACCTGTGGCTGCCTGTCAGCTCTATTCTTACGGCACTGCTTACCAAGATACAGGTGTTGATGATGCAGAAAGACATCGATGCGCTCAGCGATCCGAACTATCTGCCTGATTCGGGAACGTGGTATTACATCGTCTTCTTCCTTATCGGTATTGTAGGCTACTTCTGTGTACCTACCGTGGCAGGTTGGATTATTGAAGCTGGTGGCGGTATCGGCTCCTACGGACGCAATGTCAACCAGACTGCACAGCGTGGCGCTCAAGGTGCATATACCGGCGGCAAGGCTGCCATGGCAGGCGCAGGTGCCGCTGTGGGAAATGTCGGTGGACGTATCAAGGGAGCGCTGCTCAAAGGAAAATAGAAATGGAGCAACTATGCTTAATTAATCAACAGGTATAAAAGAAAAAAATGGAATTCAAATCACTTAATAATATCGAGACCTCATTCAGACAGATACGGCTCTATGCCTTTGTCTTTGCCATCGTATGTGTGGTAGTAAGCGGTTATGCTGTCTATGCCTCGTACACCTTCGCCAAGGAGCAGAGGGAGAAAATCTATGTGCTTGACCAGGGAAAGTCGCTCATGCTGGCTCTCAGTCAGGATGCAAGTAGAAACCGTCCCGTGGAGGCAAGAGAACACGTGCGTCGTTTCCACGAGCTCTTCTTCACCATTGCGCCCGACAAGGACGCCATCGAGGAGAATATGCAACGAGCCTTCCTCCTGTGCGACAAGTCGGCTTTCAACTATTACAAGGACTTGGCAGAGAAAGGCTATTATAACCGTGCCATATCGGGTAATATCAATCAGCGCATAGAGGTGGACTCTATTCACTGCAACTTTAACGCTTATCCTTACGAGGTAACGACCTTTGCCCGGCAGTTCATCGTCCGTCAGAGCAACGTCACCGAGCGCAGTCTTGTTACAACCTGCACACTGCAGAACTCAGTCCGTTCGGACAACAACCCGCAAGGCTTCCTGATGGAGAACTTCCTCGTTAAGGAGAACAGGGACATACAGACCTATAAACGATAAGGCTATGGCAAGAAAAGTAAATTATCTGCTCGCTCACCATTATCTGAGATTTCACCTTTGGCTCCGTCATTGGTGTGAAAGGCTCACGATAAGGCAGCGCAAGGCTATCGTCTATGGGCTGAGTTTTATCTATCTCATCTGTTCCCTTTGGATGATAGCGCAGTTTTTCCTTCCTCCAAAGAAGGAAAAACTACCCATTCCCACGGGAAAGCTGACGGACAGTCCGATACGGACGGACAGCACTTTACAAGAGTTACACGGCAATTTTTACCTACAACATCATCAAACAATCAAGGAAAATGGATAATAAAAAGAAAGAACAAATGAAAAAAGGTTTGGTCTTCGGAGGATTAGGACTGCTGTTTGCCCTTTCGATGTGGTTTATCTTCGCACCTTCGGGTAAGGATAAGACTGCAGCGGAGCAGGGACTCAATGACAGCATCCCGCAGGCAACGACAGAAAAGCTCACCGAAAACAAGCTCAAAGCCTACGAATTAGGCGACAAGGCACACGAGGAAGAACAGAGCCGCGAGGAGATGGGCAAGCTGTCGGACTATTTCGCACAGAACACAGCCCCCTCAGAAGCGCAGCGTGAGGAGGCGGCTGCATCGACAGCGAAGATAGAAAGCTCCATGCACCGCTATGAGGAGAATAATCGCCTTTTGAACTCCTTTTACGCTCCCGATCCGCATGAAGAGGAGCGTGAGGCAATGAGACAGGAGATTGACAACCTCAAAAAGGAATTGGCTTCCAAAGACAGCAGGGAGGACAATGAAGAGAAACGACAGCTTGCTCTGATGGAAAAGAGCTATCAAATGGCAGCAAAGTATCTTCCCAAGGCTTCTGCCGTTCCACCATCTTTGGGTAATGACTTTACCGAGAGTAAGGGACAAACGGCTACGGACAAAGGGCTGCGCATGAGCAATAATGCAAACGAAGGTTCGGCCGACTTGCCTGCAATGAAAATCTTGGCGGAACGCAAACAAGTAGTGTCCTCACTGGGGCAGCCGATGAGCGACGCTGACTTCATCAAGGAGTATGGCACGAAAGTACGCAACATGGGCTTCCACTCGCTAACAAGTACGGCTGCACCCACGATGCGCAACACGCTCAAAGTGGTCGTGGACAGGACAACCACGCTCAAGGAGGGCGACAATGTGGTACTCCGCCTGCTTGAGACTGCCAAGGTGCAGGGACTGCGCATTCCACGTCAAAGCCGACTCATAGCCATTGCCAAGATTGAAGGCAACCGTATGCACCTGCTTATCAAAAGCATTGAGGTGGACGGCCATATCATAGCCGTCAAGCTCTCGGCATACGACACGGAGGGACAGGAGGGGGTGTATATACCAGGTTCGGAGGACATCAATGCGCTTAAGGAAGTCGGGGCGAACATCGGTGGCTCGATGGGAACCTCCTTTACCTTCGCTTCCTCTGCCAAAGACCAGATTATCTCCGAGGCTGCTCGTGGGGTGATGCAGGGTGCAAGTCAGCTGCTTCAGAAGAAACTGCGCACCGTAAAGGTAACGCTCAAAGGGGGCTATCGCCTTTTCTTGGTTCAGTCCAAATAAAACAATCAAAAATGACAAGTAAAAAATAACATCAAATCAACAGCAACAATGAAGAAACTTATTTTATCAATGGCTTTGCTCGCAACGATGGGAGCGACAGCCACTGCACAAGACCTCAACAGCGGCACACCGCTTATGCCTAACCGTCCTCTCTCTTCGGGCGAACTCTTTCAAGGGATGAGCCGTGCCATTCCTAATGGGCGTGTCGTCATGCCCTACGGCTTGGACGTTACCTTTGACAAGACCGTGCATCTTATCTTCCCTTCTGCTATTCGTTATGTAGACTTAGGTTCGCAGAACATCATCGCAGGGAAGGCTGAGGATGCAGAGAACGTACTACGTGTAAAGGCTGCCGTCAAGGACTTTGAGACGGAAACCAATATGAGTGTTATCTGTGAGGACGGCTCCTTATATGCTTTCAACGTGAAGTATGTCGATGAGCCGGAGAAACTCAGCATCGAGATGAAGGACTTCCTGTCACCAACGGACGGACGACTGCCAAGCAACCGCTCTGACATTTACTTTAAGGAACTCGGCAATGAGTCGCCCGTATTAGTCAAACTGATGATGCAGACTATCTATCAGACTGACAGACGCTGCATTAAGCACATCGGTGCGCAGCAGTTTGGTATGAAATTCCTGCTTCGTGGCTTGTATGCCCATAATGGCTTGCTGTATTTCCACACTCGTATGGAAAACGGCACGAATATGCCGTACTCTGTGGATTTTATCACCTTTAAGGTGGTTGATAAGAAGATGGCAAAGCGCACCGCTATACAAGAACAAGTATTACAGCCGCTTCGTGCCTATCATCAGGTGATGCAGGTGCGTGGTATGGGTAGTGAACACACTGTGTTTGCGCTCGAGCAGTTTTCTCTTGCAGAAGACAAGCAGCTTGAAGTGACGCTCTATGAGAGAAATGGCGGTCGTACGCTGACCTTTTATGTAACGGCAGAAGACCTGCAGCTGGCAAAGAAGATTGATAACCTCAAACTGAAATGGTAGACATTATGAAGAAGAAAATCATTTTATCGGTTTGCATAGCGGTGGCAATGACTTTTAGTTTGCCATTGCAGGCACAGCGACTGATACCCAAGCAAAGGGGAATAGAGGTCGTAGGGAGTGTTCCACTTATCAAGGGTGAAAAGTTCCTTGCAACTGACAATTTTGGCATGGGAGCATCACTCACCCGATATTTGGGTCGTGAGAATTATACCTTTGTTATGGCAGAGTATGAACAGCAGAATATGCCGTACAGAAGTTATAACGTAAAACTCAAAGATGCACTTTTGCACTTGGGCTATATGTACCCGATTGTCTCCGACAATGGCAAGAACGTGTTTCTCTATGGTGGCATATCCGCCTTGGGTGGCTATGAGCAGCTGAACGAGGGTAACAAACTACTGCCCGATGGGGCAACACTGCTCGACCGTTCCCGCTTTGTCTATGGCGGTGCCGTGCATAGTTCGGTAGAAGTGTTCCTAACGGACAGGGTTCTCTTTCTTGTAAAGGCGCAGGGACGTTTCCTCTTTGGAACGGACGTGCATCGTTTCCGTCCAGCTGTTTCTGCAGGACTAAGGTTTAACTTTTAAGTAGAAGAAAAGATGAAGAAGATATTGAATACGATTTGGGTAATGGGTGTGCTGACCCTTGCCGTGTTTTGCCTATCTGCTTGTGATAGGGAACTGGATGTGCAGCAGTCTTATCCGTTCACTGTCGAGACGATGCCCGTTCAGAAGGACATTGTCAAGGGACAGACGGCAGAGATACGCTGCACGCTGAAGCGGGGCGGTGAGTTTGCTGACACTCGCTACACCATCCGATATTTTCAGCCCGAAGGCAAGGGGATACTGAAGATGGACAATAGTACGGTGTTCAAATCCAACGACCGCTATCCGCTCACAAAGAACGTTTTCCGCCTTTATTACACCTCGCTCTCCACCGACCGCCAGACGATTGACGTGTACGTGGAGGACAGTTTCGGTAAGATGCAGCAACTGACTTTCAGTTTCAACAACGAAAAGGCGGAAGAAAAGGGAAAGACCAACGCAGCAGTAACCAAAGCCTCGAACGATGCGAACAGCTAAACGCTTTGCTTTATTCTGTATAATGTGCTTGCTCTGCCAGCCGATCCTTGCCCAGCGCAGGGTACGGTTGGCAGACTTGCCTCCTTTTGAGCGCGCCGTGGTGGTCGTGAAATACTTCGAGGGACTACACAGAGAGAGTTGCTATCCATACGTCGGCTATGGTCATCAACTGCAACCGGGCGAACGTTTCACGGCAGATATGACGGAACGGCAGGCGGACTCGCTCCTCCGTGCCGACCTTTGGAAATGCTTTGAACACTTCAAAGGATATGGCAAGGATGCCCTGCTGCTCAGCCTCCTTGCCTATAATGTGGGCGTGGGGCGATTGCTGGGGTATGGCAAACATCCCAAGAGTAGGCTACTCAAAAAAATAGAAGCTGGAGACAGAAGCTTCTATCGGGAGTATGTTTCATTCTGTCGATATAAGGGCAAGGTTTTGAAAGGTTTGGTCAAGCGCAGACAGGTAGAGTTTGCCTTGTTCTTTCTTCCTTAACCATAGACTGCTATTTTTACTCTTGAATATTATACATTTTAATTTGGTTGTGTAAAATGAAATTAATATCTTTGTAATAATAGCATATTATTAATTAATTTAAATAAAAATCATAATCATGGATAAAACAGATGTAATTTTGCGAGAGCTGACAGAAAAAGAGGTTCTGGAAAGAAAACCTTTTTCACATTTTGGGTGGGAAGGAAATGGAGCATTTTCATTCGTTTCGATATCAGATGGGTATTGGGATTCTGCAAAAATATTACTGGGAAAGATGATTTCTGATAGCCGTAAGATAGCAGTAATTGATACGCTGATATATCCTCTATTTTTCAATTACAGACATTCCATAGAGGCATACTTAAAGGCACTTTTTTTTAACCATGGCAACCATACGGAAGAGGAAAGGCAAAAGTTCTTAAAATGTGGACATAATCTTCAATCTCTATGGAGTAATTTGCGACCGACTTTGGATGCAGGGAAAAAGCATGTAGGAAGCTCTGTCAATTTAGATGCAATAGAACATTATATAAAAGAAATTAATAAATTTGATCCTGACTCTATGGTGATGCGGTATCCTATTAGAAAAGATTTAAAGAATAATAAAGGACGTCAATACCGCGTTGATTTCATTCATTTTGGAGAACGTATGGATGAATTGTGTAATTCTCTGCGACAAATAGATTACGATATCTCTAATCAAATGGATGAATTAGCTACTCCAGAAGAATTAAGCAAATACCTTGAAGTATTCACAAAGTACAAGGATGAAATAGATGAATTTTTATTGCTTTTGGAGAAGGAGTTGAAAGATGAATATAAGGAAGTTGCCATAGACTTTTTCGATTTAGGAACATTGTCAAGTGATGACGAAATGTCAGATGTCGACAAATTCATCCAAGATTGTGCCCCAGATTTGCTAATTCTCCTAAATAATCTATATTATGGTGGACGTTTGGTCAATGAACAAGCTGTTCGATTATCAACCTCTCCAGTTAGAAAGCAGAAAGAATTTGTTCGTTTCTGTAACGAACTATTGAAAAAAGATGGACTCTCTTTTGGAACGGAGCCTTCTGAGGGGCAAATAAATATAGAAGGTAAACTAGCCTCATCCTTGATAGCAGGTATCTCAACATCTATTTCCATTCTAAATTTAGCAGATAAGATACAATAAGAAAGATAGAGTATAAGTCAGATATATTCCTGCGACTTTCTTTTGCTTCTTTTCTTTGGTCGCCTACTCGTTCAAAGAGAAAGAAAAGAAGCCACGCAAACCAAAAATTTGCGTGGCTTTTGCTAGTATTCAGAAGGATATTTTTGCACTTTCGTTATTCTGTCTATTCGTTTGTTGGGATGTCTGTCAAAAGCCCAATTTATTTCATCATCGGGCAGGGTGCTGTGAATGCTTCCACCCATAATCAACCCACAATTTTGCAGGACTTTTTGTCGTGCGTCTTCCTTGCTCTCCGCAACCACATCAAACACTCCATCGAAGATGTATTGTGTCCGAACTCTGTAAACTTTCTTCTTCATAATCTTAAAATTCAACCTTTAATAATCTGTATTCCTTTGGCTCTCCATTGGATAATTTGCGGTGTTTAAGCCAAAAATGATGTGCGCCATAGCCGTATGCAAAGAACTTATCAAGTTCTGTTTCTTCGGCTATTTTGTTGATAGCCGACCTTAACTCCTCTTTGTTGTCGGATAGGGTTATTGCATTAATAACCCTTATGAGAATATGCGGTATCTCATCCACATAGTTGTAGATAATGTTTTCAATCTCTGTTTTCATATCTCTGATAATTTAATGGTTTATACTTTATGCAGTCGCTTTCATTCTTCGACTTATAAGATCTCGATTGGCATTCACAAGGTTTACTATCTGGTCGTGATATTCCGTGTTCTTGTTGCACACGCCACGACTTTGCACCACCTCCAATGATTTCAGTGATACTTCTATTGTTTCTATCCGCTTGCCCTCAATGGTTGCCGATAGGATTAGTGAGTCCTCTTTAAGATAATATTCGTTGGAGAATACGCAATGGTGCATGGTCGCTCCCTCCTCCAAATGTTCCTGCACGCTCTCCAATACATGGACTTGGATAGTGCCGTCCGTGAAATGGATACCGAAAAATTTGGATTTAAGTTCTTTGAAACGCTTTTCATCTTCCATTGCCTTCTTTTGTTTCTGTTCTATTTCCTCCCTTTCACGCAATCTGAGAAGTTCCTCGTGGCTGCGGTCGTGTTCGCCTTTAAGGTCTGTTGGGCAAAGAAATTTTGGGTTGTGAATATCCTTGCCCAACCTGCGGAGTGTGTCTGCATAGTCACTCCAAAGAGAAATGTCTGCTATCTCATAGCCATTACGGACTGCAATCTTGTAGGACTGCCATAGTTCCTCAAAAGTCCTCCTGTTGCCAAGAAAGTAACGTAAATGGTCTGTTCGACCTGCCTTTAGCAATGTTTCCACACGGCTGTCTGTAAGCAATGCAGGAATAAGCTGGGTAGGCACGATGCCATAGAAATTATCCTTAAAACCATTTCTGCGAAGTATATCTGTAACCTTGAACTTCGGATATATCGGTGAGTAGGCAATATGCTGATAGGCTTCATTATCGTTGCGTATCGCCATAGGACTATAATAGGAAAAGGTATCAACATAGTGTCCCAATACCCTCTGTATGGCAACCACAGCTTTTCGTCCCTGCATATTCCACCAATATTGCCCAATCTCAATTATAGAAGTCTGTGCTTTGTAACCTTTCTCCATACCCACAATAAGTAGGAACATACGCAATACTTGAAACTCTCCACAAGTGGTAAGTATGGTGAAATACTGCTTCTGCTGCAACTTGCGCTCATAGGTTTCCTTGACCTGCAACTTTGCCCTGCAATGAGGGCAAGTGCAAGTTTCTCTATGTTTGTCCATTACCCAACTATACCCACAATCCATACAAGTGGTGCGACCTTTTGGCAAGCGGTAGGCGAAGTGGTCAATGCACTCACGGAATGCCCACTTGCCTTGTGTCTTGGTTATCGGGCGAAGATGCTTGCTTTGTTCCAAAACTGCCTTTTCAAATTTGTTTCTTGGTTTCATAGGCTTAAAAATCGAATAGTGAGGGTTGTGCTTTGGTTACTGCGTTCTCGGCCTTTTTCACTCGTGCGTTACGGCTCTGTATCTTGGCAAGTTCCTCACGCTGATATTGCTTAATGGCTTCCTGCCTTGCTTCGGCTTTTTCTTCCTCCGTTAGTTCCACAATGTGATTAACGGCTACTTGGCAAGAAACAGCCTTACCCACCTCTATATCGTCTTCATCATAGTAGTGAACAGCCATAGAGAAGATTTCATCATCATCAAAGCCGTTACAACCGCTTTTCTGCACTTCATTAAGAATGTAGGTGATGCACTCCTCAATATTCTTGTTAGGTTTCATCAAGTTAGGGGCAAACAAGGGGTCTGTCATAGCACGCTGATTAAGATACTCGGCTATTGTCCGTGTGAAATGTTCTGTTCCTTTCATTGTCGTATATGTTTTGATGTTATTAATACTTGGGAATTTCTACTATTTGATTGATACGTCCATATAGGTAGGCTCTTAGGCTTGTTCTGTCGGGTGCGTAATACTCTGTCCATTGTCCGTACTGATTGACAAGGTATTTCTTCAGTACATCAAAGAAGTCAAAGCGATAGCCTTGCAGGGGTACGGCTGTGCGGAAATAGGTATTAGAGTTTACCGCTTCACATAGCCAATTCTTTTCTTCACGGCTCATCATTTCGCCACGATTGAGTTTCATACGTAGGAGATATACTTTGCTGTTACAAAGGCTCTCCAAAGGGGGAACGTCCCATTGTACAAACTTAATTGCCAACACTTGCTCACTTTTTTCAGCCACAGGGTTAATGCGGTAATGAGAGGAGGAGCTATATCCTTTGCTGTTCATCGAAGATGTTGTATTTACCTTTTGCTTATCCATAGCGACATTTTTTTTATGCGTCCAAAGATCGGAGTATGCTGATTTTTCGGGCAAGCCCTCAACAACTCGTCCTTTTTGTAGCAAAATCAAGGTAGCGGGGCGAGGCTTGCACAAGGTTTTGGCGGAAAATACAACCCGTAGGCGTGGAGATTTTCCAGACAAACCAAGCGGCACAGACCTTGGGAAAGCCACAAGCTCCGTACTACCTTTGCGGATAAAAAGGGAACAGCATCCGTCTCCTTTTCATCACATATCGTGGAGCATAGGAAAAGAAGCAAAAGTGCAACGCTCGTAGTGGAATATAGAAAAGGTGGCTATCTCAAAATGCGAGATAACCACCTGATGAAATAAAACGAAGGTTTTACGGAGCTGTGCTTCTCAAAGTACGCAGAGCAGGGTGGCACAGACAATCGCCAGCCAGAAGAGAATGCTCAGCAGCGTAAATGCCACTTTCAGAATTACCCTGACTATAAAGCGTAGTATCAGAAAACCTGCAATGACTGACATGACAGTTACGACTTGTGGCGTTACTATCTTCGAGATAAGCCAAATGGCACCGATAACGATGGAAAGCAGGAAGCCTAGTTCGAAGAAGCGTGTCCAACCGAAGCGGCGGACTTGCTTGGGAGAAGTCGGCTGCTGCTTGTTCTTATCAGTTTTGTTCGATGCGTCTGCCTTGATGAAGGCAGGTGTGTGAACGTCTTGATTCATGATGATTGTATTCATATCGGAGCTTTTTATAGTTTCAAGAGCAGTTACAAGATGCGCAGACTACACAAAGACAAGTGTTTGAAAAAACTCTTGGCGTGTGGAGTGGAGCGTTTATCTTGGCTCTTGACACTACAAAAGCTCCAGATGGTGCTACATCAAGTCATGTTCTCACCGCCTATCGTTGGCAGACCATTGACCTCAATGAGCAGAACGATTGTTCCTGTCAGTTCGGTGTAGAGTTTATCATACTCTGGACTTGCACCAAAGTCGTCCGCCAGTTCGTACTTATCAAAAACGCTTTGCACAGCCTTATTCTTCAGAAGCATTGGTGCCAGTCTTTCAGGAAGAGGAGAAGGGAGTTCTTTCTCGAACTCATTCTCTAAGACAGACACAAGTGTGTCATACTTGGAAAAATGCAAATCTTGGTATAATACTTCGCTTGACATTACCTCTGCTTCGGGATGAGAAAAGCCTTGTGCTATAGCATCGCAGTAAGTTGTCAATGCTTCGTCTGCGCGAGCAGTTATAAACGTATTTTCATTCACTCTCTCTGGAAAATGCTCTCCGAGATACGTTTCCAACTTCAAACGGAAGTAAGAAAGTTCTTTCTTTGTTGTTGTCATAATCTTCTTGGTTTAGGGTTGTACATTATTTTGAGTTGATGCCCATAGCAACATTGAACTTGTCTAACTTGCCAGCCAACTGTTCCATATCGTGTTCTATCTTCTTATTGGTTATACGGGCATAAATTTGTGTAGTTTTAATGTTGGTATGCCCCAACATCTTCGATACACTTTCCATAGGAACACCCTTGCTGAGCGACATGGTTGCAAACGTATGTCGGGCAAGATGGAAGGTCAGATTCTTCTTGATGCCACAAATGTCGGCAATTTCTTTCAAATATGCGTTGGTTTTCTGATTCGTTAGGATGGGAAATAGTTTGCCGTCCCGATAGGTCTTATGACTGTACTTGGCAATGATACTCTTGGGAATGTCAAGCAATAAAACATTTGTCTCCACATTTGTTTTCTGTCTCTTGGTCATAATCCACTGCTTATCATCAAGTGTTACGATATTGTCTGGTGTGAGATTGGAAACATCAATATATGCCAGACCTGTGAAACATGAAAAGATAAAAACGTCCCTTACTAGTTCTAAGCGGTGGATATCCAGTTCTTTGTTGGCAATCTTCATGATTTCCTCGTCCGTAAGGAAGCCACGGTTTACCGGCTCCAAGTGGAAACGATGATTGAGGAATGGGTCGTGAAGAAGATAGCCACGCTTTTGCGCATAGATGGTCACGGTTTTCAGTGCCTTCAATTTCTTGACTGATGTGTTATAGGCACACCCAGCCGCCGTACTCAGGTACAGCTCAAAGTCCTGTACTACGGATGGCGTGAACTCTGCCAGTCCAATATCTTTCTTCCCATACTTATAGATAAGGAATTCTGCGAAATGCCTTCTTAAAACGCTGTACTTTTGCAGGCTGTCCTTGCTGATGGTATGTCCGACACGCTGTCTGACATCTTCGTTGAACTTGTCGAATATAGGGAGAAAGGTCGTGTACTCCCTGTCTTTCCCGACAAAGAATGAGCGGATTTTATCCAATGACAAGGATTCATCATCCTCGAATTTGTGGTAAATGTTATTCAGCATTGTGGAAATGGAGTCCAATGCGGCATTAGCGGATAAGGCTTCTGCCGTCCGACCTTTGAGCCTGCTGGTAGTGTTATTCCACAGCGATTTGTCCACGAATATTTTCGTAGATCCGAAATTAGCCATCTCTCCGTTAAGGAATACTCGGAGCATTACAGGCGACTTTCCTTCTTTGTTCTCATAGTTTGAGCGTAGGTAAAAGGATACCTTGAAATTTGTTCTCATAATGCATCATTCTTTTGTGTAGCACTCGGCTGCAAAGTTAATATATAACACTCTGAAAAAGAAAGAATTAATGCCGTCAATATGGTATTCAAAATCCCGTCACTGCTACATTTTTTGCTGCTACAATTTTTGTGTAGCAGTTTATGTAGCAGAAATTGACCGAATGATGATTGTCAAAACATAGGGTTATGCCGTCAGGCGATAAAGGTATATACAAAGAAAAATCGTTGTAAAACCTTGATTTTACAACGATTATCTAAATTTTGAAGGCTAAAATGAAGACTCTTGTGAAGACCTTTTAAAGCCTATTAGCGGAGAGAGAGGCTCTTTCTCTTGAACTATCACAAGCTATCAAATTGTATCAATCTATTGTAATATAGCAGTTTACGCAAAATGTTAATAAAATGAGATTTCACGGAAAATCTTTGGTAATATTATTTTTAGGGTGTAACTTTGGGTGCATAAAACAATACACCCGAAGATATGAACATCAAACGGAACATCATCTTCACGTTGGAGAGCAGGAAGAAGGACGGAGTTCTTATCACAGAGAACGTGCCTATTCGTATGCGCGTTAATTTTGCGTCCAAGCGGATTGAGTTTACCACTGGCTACCGCATTGATGCTAGCAAGTGGGATACAGATAAGCAACGTGTGAAGAATGGTTGTAGCAATAAGTTGAAACAATCGGCTTCTGAAATCAACACTTCACTCTTGGAGTATTATACAGAAATACAGTCAATATTTAAGAGGTTTGAGGTAGAGGACGTAATGCCAACGCCCGAACAGATAAAGAAGGCTTTCAATGCTTTGCACAAACCTGTGAGCGAAGAACCTAAGCCAAAGAAAGAAGCGTTGCCTTGTGATTTCTTTCAGGTGTTTGATGATTTTGTCGAGGATTGTGGACGTCAGAACAATTGGACGGACTCCACGTTTGAAAAGTTTGCAGCCGTGAAAAATCATTTGACCAACTTTCGTGAAGGACTTACCTTCGAGTTCTTTGATGAGCGAGGCTTGAATGACTATGTGGGTTATCTCCGTGACGTAAAGGAGATGCGTAACACAACCATTGGCAAACAACTTAGTTTCTTGAAGTGGTTTTTACGCTGGGCTTTCAAGAAAGGTGTACACCAGAACAATGCTTACGATAGCTATAAACCTAAACTCAAAAGCACACAGAAGAAAATCATCTTCCTCACATGGGAGGAACTGAACAAACTCCGAGAGTTCGAGATACCTGCTACTAAGCAAGCTTTGGACCGGGTGCGTGATGTATTTCTTTTCCAATGCTTCACAGGCTTGCGCTACTCCGATGTGTTTAATCTTCGTAGAAGTGATATAAAGGGCGACCACATTGAGGTTACAACGGTCAAGACTTCTGATAGTTTGATTATCGAGCTGAACAACCACAGCAAAGCGATACTTGACAAATACAAGGACGTGGCATTTGAAGATGACAAGGTGCTGCCTGTCATTACCAATCAGAAAATGAATGACTACCTCAAAGAATTGGCAGAACTGGCAGGTATTGACGAGCCTGTGCGCCAAACTTATTACAGGGGTAATGAACGCATTGACGAAGTTACACCTAAGTATGCCTTACTGGGTACACATGCCGGTCGCAGAACATTCATCTGCAATGCACTTGCATTGGGAATTCCTCCGCAAGTTGTGATGAAATGGACAGGACACAGTGATTACAAGGCTATGAAACCCTATATTGATATTGCAGATGACATCAAGGCAAATGCCATGAGTAAATTCAACCAATTATAATACCGAAACGATATGAGCCAAGAAATAAATAAAACAGGGAACCAAGATCTATCTTTTGTTGTACGAGCCATCGGTACCGATCTTGAGCATACACAAATACGCTTAATAGCTTCTGCAAACGCAGATATGCTTTTCCACTATTGGAAAGTGGGACATTTTATCCTCTACCTCCAAAAGAAAGAAGGTTGGGGAAGCAAAGTAATAGACAATCTATCCAAGGCGATACGCTCAAAATATCCTGATAAGAAAGGGTATTCTCGTAGAAATATCTTCTATATGTGCCAGTTTGCCAGTGCTTATCCGTTGGAAGTGCTGAAAGAGATGGACAGGATAGATAGCATGCTCACAACTCCGACTGTAGAGAAGGTTTTAAGTCTGACAAACGAACTCAATCAAATTGTGCAACAACCTGTTGCACTAATTCAAGCCACGGAAAATCAATCGAATACAATTACGCAACAGCCTGTTGCACAATTAGAAGAAGTTACTGAAACATTGTCATCAATCTATCACTGTGACATCAGTCAGATAGAGGAAATCTTCAAGCATTCTGCCATAGTTCGCACCAACTGGGCGAGCCATGTAATTCTGCTTAATAGTAAACTTCCTTTGGGCGAGTGCTATTGGTACATTACGCAAGCAGTTGCTAATGGGTGGAGTCGCAATGTTCTGCAAATGCAGATTGAGACCAATCTTTTCGATCGGCAAATTATGGCAAAGAAAGTGAGCAACTTCTCTGTGCGATTACCCAAACCGCAAAGCGACCTTGCCAACTATCTGATGAAGGACCCTTACATCTTTGACATGATGGGACAGACAGATAAAATGGCAGAACGAGACATTGAACGGCAATTGGTTTCACATATCACAAAGTACTTACTCGAAATGGGAAGTGGCTTTGCGTTTGTAGCACAGCAAAAGCATTTTGAAGTAGGTGATTCTGATTTCTATGCCGACCTTATCCTCTATAATATCCAACTACACGCATACGTAGTTATCGAACTTAAAGCGACACCATTCAAGCCCGAATACATGGGACAACTGAACTTCTACATCAATGTAGTGGACGATACCCTACGTGGCGAGCACGACAATAAGACTATCGGCTTGCTCCTCTGCAATGGTGGCGATAAGGTGGTAGCGCAATATGCCCTTTCAGGTTACGACCAACCAATTGGCGTTAGTGATTATCAACTATCAAAGGTAATTCCCGAGAATCTAAAATCTGCTTTACCTACGGTGGAGGAAGTCGAAGAGGAAATTAACAGATTTATAGGAGAAGATTAAACGGACAAGATGTGTTGATATTGAGTGTTCTTTGCTTAGCAAGGACCACGTAATTAATGTGTTATCTTAACTTGAAAATAGTTGCTTGTGCTAAAAACTTAGATTAGTTAAAATGATAAAAACTAAAATTGTACACACTAATAATAACGGAGATATAGAATATAAAGTACTAAATGACACCGATTATTTTATAAAAGCCATAGGCTGGTGCCTTGTATTCCTGTTAGCTTGTCTTTTTTGTTTTTTTATTCAGAAATGGGTTGTTTCCCCTTTTCTTAATACTATTTCCTGCATTTTTACATTATGTGCTATTGCCCTTTTCGGATTTATATATCGCCGTAGTAGCTTACTAGGAAAGGAGGAAGCTTCTCTAGTTACTGATGCTATTCATTTTATTGCTGAACAAGATGCAATTCAACGAAATCAGGAAATTGTAGATATTAAATTTTGCTCAGATACTTTGGACTCATATGGTACTATTGATGAAGAATATGTCCTAGTTTTGCTATCAGATAAAACAATACTAAAATATCCTATCGAACAACTTAATAGAGAAGATAAGCAGTATAATTATAAGTTGATTAAGAAAGGCTTCTCAGAATGTACAGATAAAACCAAAATACAAAAAATATTAAGACCAACCTTACGGTATAGGATAATGAATTCTCCAGCTCTTATCACACCTATAACATGGATTATCATAATTGGCATTTTGGCTATAGGATCTGTTGTAATGTCCCTGTTTTTGACAAATATTCATGATGCATATGATGCCATTGCCCTACTCTCAATTCCATTTTGGCTACTAACATTTATTCCTATTGATAGATATATAGATAAGACATTACCAAAGAATAGAGTTTGCAATATTATTAGATTTATTCTATCAATTCCAGTTTTCATATTAAAGCTAGGCAACCTGATTATGCCCTTTTTAACAATAATGCTAACGCTCATACTTATGTTTGCTTTCTCTTTCTTACCAATATTTTTTATAGTGATAAGTATAGAGTTGTTAGGATATAATATAACGTTAAACGCTAAGCTTTTTATTTTTCTTACACTCCCTTTTATTATTGCATCACAAGGTTCAATATTTATACGCAATATTATCTTAAGGCAAGTTCCATTTCGAGGGAATGATCATCATTACCAGTTATTCATGAGAGAATTGGTAAAGTTCCTATATACAAAAGAAAATTTGAATTTTATCATCTATGCTGGGTATTTTTTCTTTCTGACAGTTTCTACACTTAAGACTTTACAGACTGGAGGAACCATCTTAGGTAGAGAGATTGATTTAATTGTTGCAAAATCCTTTCTTGTATACATTGCATGCACGAGTATGTTTGACCGAAAGAAATCCTCAAACATTGAAGGAGGTACATTACTAACTCTTTTTTTTAAAATATTGTTGGCCAGTGATGATGAAATCTGGATACAAAAAAGAAAATCCCATAAATTGGATGACTAATTAATTTCTATTTATTATGAGTGTATACAGAAGATATAATTATCAAATTCATACAGATAAAGGTATCTACAAGCGAAGAATAAAAATAAAGGATTAACCAAGTTGAAGGTCAAAGAATAGTTTAATTATCAAACATTCCAAGAAGTTGTATGAAACAATTTCTTGGAGTGTTCACTATTTCTTCAAATGCTTCTTTAGTTTTCTTTGTTCTTGCTTAATCTTATCCTGTTGTAGCAATAACTCGGCTTGTCGTTGCAGGGCTTGTTCGTAATTGACTACCTTTTGTTGTATCTGCCGAATGGTTTTGGGATTGCGATGTGTGATAAAGATGCTGTCGAGATGGGCGAGGTCTACAGGCGTGGCTTTGCCCTGCATACGCAGATAGCGATAACGCAGGTCGTAATCAGAGGCTGTTTGCAGTTGGTTGGCTCCCATACCGAAGAACCAGCAACTGACTATGGCTCAGTAGAAAATCAGTGGGGGAATAATTTGTTATTTATCTTAATAATTCCGACCTTCGCATCATGGAAGAAAATATGTTACGCACCTTGGCAGCTCTTGTGTTGCCCACTCAAATATTAGAGTTTTTTACTATCGTTTCTGTCCGTGAGGTCGGATCAGAGTTTCATATTAGTCTTGACGAACGTATGGACAAGACTTTGGCGGATGATGCCAACTTCGAGTCCAAAGGGTTCATGGAAGCTGTTAATATAACTGACTTTCCGATCCGAGACCATAAGGTTATATTGAAAATTCGTCGCAGACGATGGACGGACTTGCGCACAGGCAAGAGCTTTACGCTTCCCATCGCTTTAGACATGGTAGCTCAGGGCACTCGTTACTCCAAGGAATTTGGAGCTTTTTTAAAAGAAACGTATGGAGACATCCCCCGTGAGCTGCCTTACGCTTGAGGATTTCTATCATATTGACGGACACACATTTGAGAAACAATACAAGGAAGTTCTGAGCGGCTTTCGTCAATGGGACCAGGCAGAACATGCCGACGAGTGGCTTCTCTTTCCTGACAACATCGGATCCTCTTTGGCTATTGATGAAACTTCACTGTCTAACGGCGAACTGTACACTTTCGTGACCAACCGTGCAGCAAGGACACGGGAAAGAAGTCTCGTGGCAGTAGTTGCAGGTACAAAGTCAGA
>NZ_LR027820.1:1322655-1335846 GCF_900607215.1 Prevotella rectalis | reverse complement strand
TATTACTGTCCGCTAAACATAGAAATCCTCATTCCAACTCATTGAGACACAATAGTTCGGATGACAGCATGTTAGTGACAAGCCCCCTTATTCATTTTCTGTTACCTCGGGTGGCGATTCAGCCGCTGCTTCAAGCATGAGTTTCATGTCGGCATCCGGCATGTTGAAGAAATTATTCATGTTGAGGTATTCCATAAGTACAATGCGCACCATAGTAGCCAGCCCTGAGAAACTCCACCGCCTCTGCAATGAGCTTTGCAGCAGTGACAGTAATAGATTGGCAATGAGTGTAACCCAAATCTGTATCTTGATGGCGTTGGCACTCTCCCCATAGAAGTATCTAAGCGGGAAGTTCTGTTTTATCTGCTTGAAAAGAGACTCTATCTGCCACCTCCTGCGGTAGATGGCTACGATAGTCTCCATGGACATGTCAAAGTCGTTGGTAAGCAAGGACACCAACTTTGGCATCTTTCCCTTCTTGATATCCACATAGGTGATGATACGCGCTATATGGTTGATACCGCCCTTCCTGAACACCACCACCTGCTCACGATATTCCATCAGCCCATCCTCGTTCATATCCATGCAGTCTACCAACACCTCGTATTTGAGATTTTTCTTCATCTTGGTGACATAGACAACGTTCCTCTCGGTCAGTTCCTCAAACTTTTCATAGTTGATATATGCACGATCCAGGGCAACGATTTCATCATGCTTGAAATGGCTGGGGGCGAGCATGAAGGAATCGTTGGTAGCGGCAGAGGTGAACTTCACGTCACAGTGAACTCCCTCGTTTGCATGAATGACGGAATGCACTTTTATGCCACCCTTCTTCTTTCCCGTCTTAGGATGACGGCCCACGCCCTTGAAGATGACGTTAGAGAACAGGGTTATCGTGGTGGAATCGATGATTCTCAGACGTTTTACCCATTCCTCCGTACCATTGCGTCGGCTGTCCGAAGAAAGTTTGTCCTTATTGGACTCGTAAAGGTCGTGATACACGTCCTCAAAGAATTTCTCCGAGCGTCTGGCGTTCGCGTCTGACAGGGTACTGCGCTTAGGAACCCTGTCAATGCCTATGTGATGAAGCTTGCGCACCTCAGCCGTCATTGCCGCCTCTATCTCGCGCAGGGAGTCGAAGCGCATGATGACTGCATACAGCATCGTAAGAAGATGGGTGAAGCCATCAAAGGTCTTCACATACCGCTCACCGCCGTTCCGACGGGCTTATTTCAACTATTTTATCATGGTCGAGAGATTTTATCAGCTGACCATATACCGGCTGTCCGAAGAAATGTGTACTTTTGCCCATGTTATCTGAGTTTGGAAACAAAAGCAAAGATAACAAAAAGGGCTGATACCTCGTGAGAAGTGTCAGCCCTAATTCATAAAAAATGTGGGATGTTTAGCGGACAGTAATAAATGGAGATACAAGAAAAGAGCTTCTCGCCAGGTCAAGATATCTGCTCTTCAAGTCCGCTGACAAATGGACCGAGCGTCAGAAACTGCGAGCTAAAATTCTTTTTGAACAATATCCGGACATCCAAAAGGCATACGGATTGTGCCATTCTCTGCGCATGATCTTTGCAAAGAACACCATCAAGGATGCAGCCAGACTTTCCATGGCACGGTGGTACAATAAAGTTGAAGAGGCAGGCTTTCATTCATTCAATGTCATTGCTGCCACATTCTACGAGCATTATGATGAGATATTGAACTTCTATAACAACAGGGCTTCGAATGCCATGGCAGAATCGTTCAATGCCAAAATTAAACTTTTCCGAGCTAATCTAAGAGGAGTGGCAGACAAGAAGTTCTTCCTATTCAGAATTGCAAATCTATACGCATATCCCCACTGATTTTCTACTGAGCCCTGACTATGACCAGTCCGCAGACAAATAAAAGCAACAGGCGCTCGGCTAATTGTACGCTGGCAAATAGTGAGTAGTTCTTAAATTCTATGGGCTTTTGTTGCTTACTGATGAGCTGGTGCAAGGCTTCAAACTTTGGGTCAAGCTTCTTACTCGACTCTGATAGTGCCTCCAAAACAAAAAGTTGGTGTTCCTTGATTTTGGCTTGGGTTTCTTTCGAGAGATGGATTTGCACGGTTTCTTGTGTTTTAACACTATCTCCCTTTGGAATAGATAGCTGTTCTGCAATAGTAGTGCGCAGTTCTATCTGTGCCTTACTGATGGCTTTGCATTCTTGTTTAAGTTCTTCGAGCATATCAAGAACAGGTGCTATTTCGTTATTCATACTGATATAAATTTGATGTGATTAAATTCTACGTTTGCGATTAGCTCTATTGCGAAGTTTCTTTTGGAAGCGGAGCTCATCAACATCTACGCCATTACTTGGTGTTGGCATAGAAAACACTTTACTAATTGCTTCAGATAGGTCGGTAATGATATAGCTTTCATCTACAGAATCTACCATAGGCTCATTTTGTAGATTAGTTTTCTCATGTTTGTGAGAATTTTGTTCTATCTCAGCATTGAGGCGAGAGAAAGAGCACGTTCGGTCTATCTTTGAGCCACTGAAACTACATCCGTCTTTTTCAAATATGATTCCTTGAACAACATCGGTGTTGCCTTTCGTTTTGAAACGAGTGGTAATACCTTGTTGCTCTAACCCTGCAACAAAATCTTTCCAAGTCTGAGATTGAAGTAATATAGACTTAATGGTATCGAATATCTCGTATCGTAATTTATCCTCACCTCTCAATCTTGAGCGGTTTACCTCTTGCTTTCCTTCGCCAATGGTTAGACCATAACGCTCTGTCAGTTCTCTACAAATCTTCGTTGAACGATACTTTTCGTTGTGGTCGCTGATGGTTTTGCCATTGTTACCAATGCGATTGATACAAATGTGCAGGTGAGGATGCTGGCGGTCACTGTGCCTTACGATAAGGCTCTGTGTGTCGCCATAGCCCATTTTATGGAGATATTCGTTGGCTATCTTCACCATTGTTGCATCTGTCAGTCGTTCTGAATCATGTGCTGAGAATGAGAGTATGGTATGACAAACTGGTTTTTGTACATTCGGACGCATAGAGGCTTGCAAGTTGAAGTCGTGTGCAATGTCATTTGGTAAAGAACTGCGTACGTCATTAGCTTGTAAAACCTTGACTTGACCTTCGCATTTGCTGAGCATATAATTGACAACTCCACTGAAGTTTGTTCCTTTAATAATCTTGGCTATCATGGTTTCAATCGTTTCATGAGTTCGTGAGTAAGTTGTTTCAGTGCGTTCAAATCTTCATTGAGGGTAGAAATGTCAAAGGCATTGAGCCGATGGGCTATCTGATTGAGATTATTTGCCATACCCGAGACTGTGCGGATGAGTTGCATTTCTTCTGGTTTGATGTGTGCCTTAACCTCGGCTTTTGTAATGAGCCGACGTAAAAACTCAGTACGAGTGATAGAGGCTTCTCGTGCTTTACCCAGCAAAGTGTAGTACTCCATTGTATTAAGCCGAAGAAGCACTTGGTATTTCCGTTTCTCTGATAAAGTCTTGATGGGTCGCCCACCTTTATTCTTCTGTTCCATATTCTTGTTTTTTGATGAGACCAACGGGTTTTCACTTCCCAATGGTGGGAGCAAGTAGGTTTTGAGATACTCAAAACACAAACTTGCTTCCCAAACACACGCTATCTTCTAATACCACGCTTAGTTGTCGGTAATAACACCTGTTTCTCATTGATTTTGGATTGAGCAACGAGCCATTCGTTGAGGTCTTTGTGCTCTGGGTAACGTGTAGCGCCATCAACGATTTGCGGAAAGATTTGCTTCAAAACGGCAAAAGATTTACGTCCGGCATCATCATTATCCAGAAAACCTTCTACTTCTTGATAACCCATTATTTGCTCTTGAATGCGTGGCAAAAGTGCCAAAGAGTTGAGAACAATGGCATCGCTCATTGAAGATGGATTGAGTGTTTTCCATGAAAGAAAGTCCATAAAACCCTCAAATATTTGCAAGCGACCAGCACCTCTTTTAATCGTCGTAACAGCCTTCGGTGCGACACATCCTTTGAAATACATATTGCGGATTTCCCATCCCAAAGCATCGTTTGCAAATCCAATGGCATAGTATGTCCGTTTCATGTTTTGGAATAGAACTTCCGAGCAGTAGGAATTGGCTACGGTAAGGGGAATGGCACGCGCTGTGAGATAGCGAAGCAAATTAGGATTGGAAAGCGGTTGTGCTGAGAGGATTTCCAACTTGCGCTCAGAGAATTTTCTCTTACCTCCAAAAGAAAATTCTTGATGCGCTACTTGTTTTGTCCCGCAAAGATGCTGGATGGCTTCGCTGATAGAACAACGATGCAAAGCACATACAAGGTCTATGATGTCGCCATGCTCGCCCGAACCAAAGTCATACCATTGGTTGCGCTCTGTGTTTACTTTGAATGATGGTGTACTTTCGTTGCGCAGCAGAGAGTAGTACCAATAGTTAATGCCATGTACTCGTGCTGGCACATAGCCCTGTTGTTGCAAATAATCTGTGATAGAAATTTGCTTGATGTGTTGTATTTCCATTGTGATGTTGTTTTAAGTTGAAATGAATTTGCCCCAACCTTTTTCTTTTGGAGGTTGGTTGATTCTTGTTTGGTCGGACGGTCGTACACTATAGGCACCCATTTGCGACCGACCAAACTTATTTCTATTTGGTCGGATTGGTTCAGGTATATATAGCCTGCGTCCGACCGACCAAAGGTTTTAGGGTTGATTATCTCAGTTGAGCCGATATTTCCCTCGCTCTTCCTTTATTAGCATACCTTTATTGAGCAGAAACTGCAAGAGTTCTTTGAGTTTGGTTTGCCCATAAGATTGCCCTACGACCTCAGCATAAGCCTTTTTGAGTGCTGCAATGAGTTCGCCATAGGGCAAGACTTCACGCAAAGAAAAGGCTTGTGTCAATGCTTTACGATGTCCGGTGTCGCTTAGGTCGTGGTATGAATGGCGGTGGGGCTTGCAGTCTGCGTCCGTGTAGGAAGTATCGATTTCGGGAACGCACACCTCATCTTCAACCTCCTTGAGCCGAAAGGCAAACTTTTCAAAAGGTTTGGAGCGGATGATGGAGGGTGCAACGATGCTTCGGTCGGGCAGCGTGTTGTCTTTCGTGATTTGCAAGACTGTCTCTGCCTTGTTGTTGAGTTCCGTGCCGATATGCCCTCGCGCGTTGTCATCGCCTTTGTTGAGGTGAAGCACGGTTTGAATATGGATATTCTGCTCGCTCGTCCACTGCATCAGGTCGCCTACAAGTTTAGTCGCCTCCGTTGAGTTGTTGATGTCGAGCATCAAATCTCGAATGCCGTCAATGACCACCAAGCCCACGTTGGGTGCATGGTAGATGGCGTAGCGGATTATTTCTCTGCGCTCATTTGGGTCGGCAATGGCTCTGAGGTGGCTGAACTTCAAATACTCTGGCTCTCTATCAATCGGCAGTCCTGCCAATCGCAGAATGCGTTGCATCACGAGTTGGCAATGATAAGGGCTTTGCTCAGTGTCAAAGTAGAGGATAGTGCGCTTGCTCTCGGGAAATGATGCCCGATACTCCAGAACTTGCCCATTGACAAGAGCTGCTGCAACGATGGCACTCACATTGAAAGTTTTCTTTGCTTTGGCTTTACCTGTTGACACACTGAAGTTGCCCAATGTGCCAATTATGGCTTCACCTGCTTGCAGTACAACTGGAGGAAGCGCAAACTCGTCCGTAACATGGATAAGCGATGCTTGCCAAATGTTTTCATAATCAGTCGTGTTCATCCTCGTCCTCCTGTCTTTCGTCCTGCCAATTCCAGCGCAAGGTCGGCATCCACAATAATCTTGCGACCTACTTGCGTAATGGCACGATTGATTTTGCCACTCTGTTTGATACGATTAGCTGTGGGCAGACTGCACCCAAAGAGGCATGCAATGCCAGCCAAGCCGTACACATATCGCTTTTCTTCTTTGGAGGAAGAAGCCTTTGTTGATTCCCTGCTCGTGGATATATTACCGTGTTGTGCAAGGAAAAGTAATTCTTCACCAGTCATCTGCCAAACAGGCTTGTCCAGTAATTCGTTTATCGTCATAATCCAATTGTTTTGAAATGAAAATTCGTCCTTGCGCATAGGGCTTTCAGTCAGCTCTGACGATACAAAAGTAGAGGGCTTTTAATGTTCTACCAAGTGAAAGGGATATGGCGGGAAATATAAGAGAAAATAGGGAAATCAGAGACTATCAAAAACACTTAAACCATACTCATAAAGTGAACAATATCGGGCAAAATACCGTTTATAAGTAATCATTATGATTGTTTTAGTGATTTTCTCTTACACGTACATTAGATTCTGAACAGGTGTAGATCTATAAAAATATTGAGAGGAAATCGTGTCTAATTTTTCACCAAGGGTAGCAACCTAACTTTGTGAAGGGAAAATAAGCCTCTGTTCGCTAAATTCAATCTCTCATTTACTTCCAGCAAACACTCTCCCTCGTAAGAATAATCTTTGACTCCGTGTCATCACCACGACCAAAGCTGCACGGTCAATGTCCCAGACCAAGCACGAATACCAGCAACCGCCAACCACAGTGCGAGGTCGATTACACATACCGCTTCAAGCCTACGGCAACACACTCCCTCCTCCCTCGGGCATAAAGACAATGGGCGGTAGCCTACCACTGGGCGAAAATGTCCTCCAAAGCGAGGCGACTACCGATAAAAAGAAAGCAGACCTTGGTGCCGCACTGGGCGGATCCAAAGTCTGCTTGATTATGTATTAAAATTAACGTGAGTTCGACGAATTCAGAACAGAGCAAGTTGTGTATCAATAGTCCTTTGTACATTGATGCACGGCTTCTTTGGAAACAAACAATAGGCAGCAATAGCACCTAATAAGTTGACGATGAAATTGTCAAAGCATCTATGACTGGAGTGCTCCACCTGCGCAATATTCTTAAGCTCGTCATTCACACTTTCTATAATGGCTCTTTTTCTGAGTAAGAGCCTGGCAGAAACACTCATCAAAGCTCCTTTCATGTTACTTTTCAATTTGGCAATAAGTTGTATTCCATCCACAAACAGTCTTTGGAAGAGATTCTTGCCGATGTACCCCTTGTCGCTGACCAGCTTGCCATATATGAAATCTACAAAAGCTTTGTATTCCAAAGGCTTACGGTCATCAATATCTCCCGGTGTTATCATAAAATTGATAAGCTCTCCTTTCTCATTACAAATCAAATGTAATTTGAAACCGAAGAACCAACCCATGGAGCATTTTCCTCTTTGGGCTATACCTTTGAAAACCTTGTGAATATGTATTCTTTGGTTCTTGCAGACACGTAGTGGTGTGCTATCAACGAAGCTTATGCCCGTACATTTGCCCAACAGAACCTTCTTGATAAACAAGGTTAAGGGTACGGCTACCTCCCTTTCCAATTCTACTATACGGTTGTATGAGACAACTTTAGGAAACAAATGACGCAGATGCTTACATACTTTTTCAATATAGAAATGTTTAAAGCAACGATAACCAGAGTCGTGAAAAAGAATCATTATTAGCATGACTTCTGCCTTTGACATCGTGGAATTACGCTGATAGTTTCTTTTTCCGGTAGGTTTTAGCGTATATTTTGCCGTCATTGCATCAAAAAACTTGCAGAAATCATCTGCCATACAAAATATTTCAGTAACTTTGTCCTCGGTGATCATAGCGATTTTTGTTTGTAATTGTTTGTAAATCAATACTATAAAGTTACAACAATTTTCGCTAATCACCAAATTTACAGACACTTATAATTCATCGAACTCACGTTAAAATTATGTCTATTTTAGTTTTGTATTGAAGTCAACCTTCCATTTTCAAAATAGAGATAACTTCCATAGCCATAGACCCATTGCTCATGAACTCCCCAAGATCCAGATGTTTTATTGATGTCAGAGGGCTTTCCCCATGATTCTTCACACATTTTCTTCGTAAAGCCAATTTTTACCTTTCCTTGAATTATGAGTGTGCCATTAGCTTTACCATATTTTGTAATCATTGATTTTTCCCAATTAGCCTTTTTCTTTGATTCGGCTAAATACTCATTATACGGAATAAAATTCTTTAAATACGTACTACAAAACACATCTTTTATATCGTTCGATGTGAGTATATAGCCTAGCATTGCTTTGTCATCAGCTTCTATGAAAGTTAAATCAACAATTTCCCAAACATGGTTTTGGGGGATGCTTTGAAGTGGTTTTCCATCTGATAGGTTATAAACAATATAATCACCTCCCAATGAACGGTTTGATGTGTATTGATTCACATACTTTTTCCCCTTCATTGTTTCTCGCAATTTTTCAAAATAGCCTAATATTATAAACTTATGTATGTTTATAAGTTCATCTCTTTTTGTGAGAACATCATTGTTATACTCATCATTTACAAAACCAACATCCAAATAATTTCTACCTGGGTATTTTTCGTTACTGACTATCAGATAAAAATGTTTTGTACGATACGTTCCTCTATCATCAGACTGAATAGAGTCCGCTCCTATAATGTCAAATACTTCATTATTAAAAGTACCAAATTTTGATTCATATATTGTAAATCCAGTATCTGGTGATATAACAGCTTCGTTACAATATCCGCGAGAATTTGGTTTCCGTGAATATATAGTTGGACCGTTATCCAACCCTATTGAAGACCTACCCATTTCTGGTAAGATTTGTATCTTTTGTCCAATGAGAGACGGAAGGTTGTTTCGTGTTATATTGGTAAGGCTATCATAAGGAAGGATAACCCGCTCTTCGTCTGCTTGTGAAACAATCTTATAAGACTGTATTTGAGCGAAATTGCACAATGCTATGGCACAAAGTGCAAGTGAAAGAATGTACTTTTTCATATCTCTTGAATTTATAAGTTTTACAATCAACATTTCTTTTCTTCAACCAAATATGAATCAACAGAGAAACTCCACTTACCTTGCATGAATACTTCTTGATAAGGGTCTTGAATCATAGTTGGCACATAATCTTCTTCATTAATTTTATTGTAGTCTACCAAGTAAATATAATAATCGTGTTTTCTCAGTTTAGCTGAGTCTATTTCATTCTTAGACCAATGAAAATGGTTATTACCCTCAAAGGTCTTTACTTCAATGTATCTGCGTTGAGTGGAGGATTCGCTATGGAATGATATAATATCATAACCTGCAGAAACATCGATTTCTGAAATCTGTTTAATTTTTTTCTTCTGTTGTTCGGTATATGGGCAACGTTTCCTTTCAAAATCCAATACAAACAGTTCGCCCTCTTCACCCATGAGTCTTTCATGCTCGAGTTTTTCCATAAGCTGACTCAGGGACATGGTACGCTTGTGTTTTATCGCCTTTTTGAAAATCTGTTCGTATTCATTGCTAATAATGAATTTCAATCCATCTGTTTTGACAGCTCCAAAACTTACGAGAAGATTTCTAAACACAGCAGATTCTAATCTGAATGCCCTCCGAGGAATATAAAATAAATCTTCTTGTTCGTCATACGTAACTTGTGCGTCATCGAATAAGCCATTTTTACTAAGCACATTAAAGCAATGAGAACAAAGTTCCCTAATAAACACATCTTCATGGATTGCGTGATAAGTTAAGGACTTGGATACACATAAATCACCCTCAACATTTAATAAGTCAAGTTCTTGTAATGCTAAAATTCCACATGGAAAAACAAGGTCTATTCCTTCAACAAAAGAACATGCGGCTTTTACTGACGACAAACTTACATTGTTTCCCGTCAGTAATTTTCTACAAAGGAATAGAATTCCATTTTTGTCCCCGATGGAACTATATCTTTTTAGCTCTTGCCTCATAGTCGCGTAGAATAGCTTTTACATCATCTATGCCTCCAGATTCTAAAACGTTATCAAAAAGAGGTATAGGCATACTCTCCATTATATCGTTTAGTCGTTGCTCTTTCTCTGCAAGTCGTTTGTTAATGGTTTCATCTATCGTATCTTTAGATATAAGATAGTAATACTTTGTATTAACGTCTGGTTTCAAGCCATAACGGTGTATTCTATCTTTAGATTGTATAAAGTGAGCTGCATTAAATGACCTTTCAATATATATCGCATTATGACATTTCTTGTGCAGAGATATTGATTCTGCAACAGCAAATGGATTTGCAAGAATTACTCTGAATGAAGAATCGTCGCGATTAAACTCACGGACAATAGATTCACGAGTCAGACTATTCATTTCATCTGATCCATCGCTTGCTTCCACAGGAGTTGCCCCATAAAGCATTCGAGAAGCTATACCTCGTTCTTTTAGGTATTCACTCATTCTTTCAATATTGCGAATAAAAGAAGCCCAAATGACAACTTTACCACCAGCTTTAACTATTTCTTCTGCAATATCGGCTGCTTTGATGAATTTGTTTGGAACTTCAGAAGATACAAACTGCTTAATGCCAGCAATAAAATCGCTATCTTCTTCTGATTCTGCAATATCCTCACCAACATCATCAATATCAGTCAATTTAGAATTTAGCAATTCTGGATTGGTAGCGACTTGCATCAAGCGAATAAACTTCGCTTTTCTAACTTTTTTAAGGAAAGGAGACATATCTTCATCAATCTCGGCCATGAACTTATTTTCTATTGCATTATAGATTGATTTCTGAGAGTCTGACATTTCCACTTCAATTTCCTCAAAAAAAGCAGGCGGAATGTTTAGGTCACTTTTGCGCACACGAATAAAGAATGGTGCGATTTTATTTATTAAATCGTCCACTCGTTCATCTTCAGATGAATGACTCATGTTTACGAGTTGTGGAACATTGTATGTTAACACATCTCTATCCGGCCAAATGAAATGAAAGAGATTATACAAATCTTCATACCCATTTGGAGCCGGAGTTCCTGTAAGTACAACACGTGAAGCGGCTTTTGAAGCCAATTCCATTGTAGATGCAGCCATAATACCACCGTGGGTGTTTTTGATTTTATGTGCTTCATCTAATACGACCATCGCTTTATGTTGCGATAGGAAAAAAAGCAAATCATCCTTGATTGAGATAATTGATTGGTATGACGTAAGAGTGATGTCTGCATGGGACATTCCATGTAGATACAATGATTTCTCTTTCGTAGTCATACCACCAATAAGACGCATCGATGTTGGTTCTGTACCAAAGCACTCTTTATATTCAATTTCCCATGGGCCGAATGAACTTAAAGGACCAATAATAACGATACGATTTACGTGTTTAGGGTCGTCTTTAGGGAGATTATGGAGATAAGCATAGGCTCCATAAACCACACTTGTTTTTCCGGCACCAGGTACAGAAAAATTACAAGCGTTTTGAGCGAATGCCATATGGTATGCCGATAACATTTGTAATTTATACAGCTGTCGATTCGGCATATTTTTTATAAGAGACTCTTCAAAACGCTTGAATTCATCAATCTGGGGATGATTATCTCTGATGTTTCGTGCTTGCTGGGAGAACTCTTCAAACAGAGACTCTTGTGTTCGGAAATTTTGCATTTCACGGTTGATACCTTCTCCGAACGAAATATCACAGTTAATGTATTTAGCAAGAACCTTGATATGGTTCATGGTTACATTGACATTCTCTGTAATTTCAACTTGTATGTGGTCTCCACAATCTGAAAATTTCAGATTAGAACGCATATAGAGCTTTGCCATTCGATTGCGGCGAATTTTATCTGCACCCTCACGAATGACAATGCTGTTGCCTTGAGACTCTATTTGAAGAACTCCTGTATTATTCATCTATTCTGCTTCTAAGTTCGTCTGCTTGTTGAATGAGATTTTGTAAGCCTTCCAAAATTTCAACCTGATACTTCTTAATACTGCTTGCCTGAGGATCAATGGAGCCCAATGAAGCAATGGCACCCAAAGCTTTTTTTACGAGAAGCATAGGCTCTTTGGCACGAAGTTGACTATCAATGTCGTCTTGTGCCGCATTGAAGTTATCTTCCATTTGCTGCTTAACGTGTTTGCGCCATTCCTGGTCACGAGCTTGCATACATGGAATAATGTCATCGCCTGTTGCGTTCTGTATGTATTCATCAACGCTTTTCTCTTCATAACTTGCAACAGCTTCGTTATGCTTGTCAAGGAAATTTTCCCATCGAGTCTTTGTACCGAAAACACTCGAAGAGGCCTGACCAGGCTTACGGAATAAATCGCGAATATCATTTTGAGCTAACCCCAATCTTATATAGTCAAAAGAAACAGCTTTTAGGTTGTTGACATCTTCTGGTGTGAAGCTCCACATATTAGCGACTCCAGCACTATACTGTTTAAGGGCAATGTTCAGTTTCTGGAAAGAGTCCTCGTGTCCTTCTGCCATTGTATAAATGCCGTCATACTCATAGAAGCTAAGATACTCATCCATCAAGGAAAGAATTTCGAGGTTTGTGTCAATATCTTTCTTCTTTATCCCCATGAAATTTGCAATCTCATCTCTCGTAAAACCAGCATCCTCTAAGTCTTTGCATTTAAGGTATTTTTCAATAGGGTTATAATCTACTTTCTCGTCTTCTCCCATCTGGAAGGATGTTTCGAGTTGGAGAATGTCTTTCTTTGTCGCATTCTCTGGTAGAATTACTGCTCTAAAGAATTTGCATCTATTCTTTTCCTCTTGCGTAGCTCTCGCGTCACTAAGGATTCTGTTCATCAAAGATACTCTTCGATTACCATCAACGATGACACCATCTGAAGTTACGATACCGAATTTAAGTTGACCTACTTGTCGAAGGCTTCCCATCGTCTTTTCGTTCTTGTCTGCTTTAGATTGCCACAAGAATTTTTCGATGAGTGCAGCATCGTCTGTAAGCTCTGGATTAAGTTTGTGGTTCTGTTTCTCATAAGATTTAACCACACTACCGATACGACCATTATACTGATTGTAGATGAGACATTCCATAGGAATCTCCCATACATCAAAAGATTTTCGCTCTCCTCGATAGAGAAGAGGATAACCTTGTGCAAACGGCACTTTCTTTTGAATTTGCTTCAGCAATTCAATTCTTTGACTACGTTCCATATATTAAATAGTCGTCCCTCAAGAACTCGACTTACAACCAGCAAAAGGTATTGGATAACACCTTTGTTTCGTTAAAGTTGGAATCCACTCCTTGAATACTCCATTTTATCATAGTTCGAATAAGGCACAAAAGAAGCCG
>NZ_LR027820.1:1298466-1322649 GCF_900607215.1 Prevotella rectalis | reverse complement strand
TAGTCGTCCCTCAAGAACTCGACTTACAACCAGCAAAAGGTATTGGATAACACCTTTGTTTCGTTAAAGTTGGAATCCACTCCTTGAATACTCCATTTTATCATAGTTCGAATAAGGCACAAAAGAAGCCGCATGGCTCTTTTGAAGTTGAATGCAGCCGCAGCGAGCATCACGTTGATGGCATCACCCAAGAGACCCTTGTAGAAGTTCCTCCCCAATCGATGATCTGCCTTGCAGTGCCCTATGACAGGCTCTATTCCTGCTCTCTTGCGGAAGAACATTTGTTTTTTCTTTTTCGTGTGTGGCGAGTCGCTTGCCTTGGGAACGCCGGGTATCATGATGTTCGTCTCTCCGCACGTTTCCTGCCCGCGATACCCTCTGTCCCCAGCGAGTCTTTTGATTTTCCTGCCATAGACCCTGCCGACCTGCTCCATTGCCTTGTCTATCGTATGACCGTCGTATTCATTGCGGAAAGATAATGCACCGACAATGAGACCATTCCACAGTCTGACAAGGGAGACTTTATTGCCGAACTCGTATTTCTTGTGGTCCTTCCCCTTGCTGATGCACAACACGTCCGGCTCATGAAGGGAGTAGATCTTGTGACCGTCCATTCTCTCGCCGTTAACAAACTTCATGCAGACCTCAATACGTTCTTGGTAAGAGTTCTCAGGGGGCAAATTCCGAACCAGCTCGCGCAACAGCCTTCCGGCGATGGTGCGCATCCGACGGTCGGCTTTCCTTACCTTGGCTGAACTGTTCTTCCTGCCACGGAAACGCTGCACAAGCTTAAGTCTCTTGATTTCCCCGGCATAGCTTTGGCGCACCTTGAGATGCTCTGCATGAGCCACGTCGCGGCAGAAACCGATGATTTTATTCAGGAGTTTCGAATCCGTGGGGAACGTGACGTTCTTCTCCTGCACGGTTGAGTCGATAAAGGCTGTCTGCTCGGTGTCGGACTTGCGTCCACGACCGTCCTTGCCGTCATTTCTGTTTTCATTCTCTTTCCGCTTGTCGTCAAGCAGCAGGTTGACCCGGATGCTCTCCTTGAGAATCAACTCCATGCCCGCCTCGCCAATGCGATGGCGGAACTCCACGAGTTCCGTCGGTACGCAAGGCTTGGCGATGGTGAAGGATTCCATTCCGCAAAAATACTGGTAGTAGGCGTTCTCCGAGAACTGTTCCACGACGCTCTCGTCCGAGACGTTGCGAATATGCTTCAGCACTATAAGACCGACCATCAGGCGGATAGGCTTGGCCATGCGTCCGTTGTCCTTACAGTACAAGGGGGCAAAGGAACGCTCAAAGGTTTCCCAATTTATCAGATTGGCAAGTTTGTACATTGGATGGGTGGGATTGAGCATGGATGCCAAGTCCCAAAACATTGATACCTGATGGGTGTTGGATGGAGATTTATACATTGTTGATTTGCAAGATTTTACCATGCAAAGATACAAAAACTTGTAGATATATACAAATAATAGAAAGGCTATTTTATTGATAATCAATAGGTTATTTACTTTTCAAGGGACGACTAAATAATTATATCATTCAGATGATTTAGTGAATTAAGATTGAGACAATAGTCTGTATAGTCCCAAATGTCTTTTAAGTCAGATTGACGACCAATCCATCCTGCTCCGTCAACAATAACAATTTGTTTAGTGTTCTGATAAGTTGAGCGAATATAGTCACGCAAGTCTTTTACACTGCGCTTAAAATCAGACTGACCACGAGAAGTGGTTATGTTAAAGCTATATTTTACATAGCAGACAATTTCGTCTGTAGCTTCGTTTTGAATAGCGTAATTAACCTGAATTTCTCTGGTGCCATTACCGACAGGATCAACCTTTGGGTTGCGAACCAGTCTGTAACATTCTTGATTGCATATTTTTTCAAGAAGATTTTCAACTTGCTTAATATTAGCCAAAGAGACATCACTATTATATTGCGTGTCAAAGTCTTTGCTTATAAGGAAGTCCAAAAAATCATCATTCTGTAAGCGTTTCATAACAGTATCGGAAATGACGAAATTACGAAGTCTGTATGAGGGGATGTTTGTGGAAAGCTCACTATTACATGGCCCCTCAACAAACAAAGTACACACTTTGTTCATCATTTCTTCATCAGAAAGCATGAACACGCGAGTGTGTTTAACATCCCATTCTGTTTTGAAATCCATCTGCCGCTGGATTCTAAACATAGAAATAACACGCTTGAATAATTCTGTGCTAACACCAAGAATTACAAGAAGATTACCTAAAGAATCCTCATAATTTCTTATATACGCTTTAAGACCATCTAATGTGTTAATGTTTTGCATCTGCTGTTTGAGAGCGGATAGTTTTTCCGCTCTCTTTTCCAGATACTTTCTGTCAACATCATTATTTATAAAGAACATTGTAATACTCTTTATAAATTCTTTATATGGAATCTTATTCATTTCTGTTTCTTATTTATTGCCGAAATCAAACGCTCTGCTAATACTTGTATCACAGGGACGCATACAGAATTGCCAAGCAAATCAAAAGCTATGGTTCTTCCTCTTTTCTTATTTTCCAAGTAGGACAAATCATAGTCTTCATAACCGAATAATCTTAGTCCTTCGTCTATTGTTAGGTGTCGCACACCATTTTCTTCAACTACACCTATTCGTTCCATATCCATAGCAACCATAGTCGGTGCAATAGAGTTGGAATCAAGGAATTGGCTAAACTCAAAACTTAGTTTGCCTGTAACGATATTGTAGCCTTTTGGCTTTGTCGTGTCTGGTTTTCTTCTTGATGCAGTATTTCCATTTCTTGAAATGACTATCTTTTTCTTTGGATGTTCGTACACCAGATAACCTTTTTCAGTTAATGACGCAAGCATCGAAGTCAAGTTTTTCTCTTTATAAAATGAGGCAATCTGCTCTTGGGTTAGAGGCATTCCGTCCATCCAATCTATGCCAATAAGCTCTGCCCATTTCTTTTTGCGGCGCTCTTTTAGCAGCAAATTAAGAAAATCTTTTTCTTGTTTTGTAACTTTGCCTTTCAACGATATATCCCAGCTATGGATGTTGTGTTCACCACCACGCTTATCTTTTATGTATTTGCCTTCAAGTTGATTAGGCGTATAAGCGGCTAATAGCTTTTTAGTAAAAGCTGAATGTTCAGCAGGTAATCCATATTCTCTCACGTTTGAAAAAGTCGTGTGAGAGGTCGGTAAGTTGTCAAAATTTATTTTACCAATTTTTTTATCAAGACCTACAATGTAAACTCTTTTTCTGGCTTGTGGAACTCCAAAATCAGAAGCATCAAGAACTTTTACATATACGTTATATCCCGCAAGTTTCAGTTTCTTTACAATGGTAGTCAATGTGCGACCGTAAGTTGCACCATCTTCAACACCACCATGTTTAACAAGCCCTTCAACGTTCTCTAATATGAATCCCTTAGGTTTGTTTCCCAAAGCCGTAGATTCGTGAATAATTCTCTCTATCTCGAAAAACAAAGTGCCTCTCGTGTCAAGAAATCCAAGTCCGTTGCCAGCTGCACTGAATGGTTGACACGGAAAACCTCCGAGGATTATATCCAAGGAGTTATTAAACATTTGAACGTTTACATCATAAATGTTATAATCTACTTTCTCGTTAGGGTATCTATGTTTTAGTGCTTCTATTGCTGCGGGCTTAATCTCCGCAGTAAGTAAGCAATTTGTCTCAATACCAAATTCTCTTGCGGCTCTTTCAAAACCAATTCTAATGCCGCTCAAACCTGCAAATAAATCTATGAAGTTTAGCATTTGTTATACTGCTTTTCTGTTATATACCGTATCCATGTGCCATTCAAGGAAGGTGGGATTTGGCTTGACTACAGCATCGTTTATCAATAGTTTCTTACTCTCAAACATTCTTGGGAACAAAGAAGAATACCCAATGTCAAACTTATGAGACTCCAAATATGAAGATATGTGGAGTTTATAATCTTTGTCTATACCAATCAATCCTTCAACATATGCTTTTGCATATACAAGATTAAGCAGAAGTCCGTTGTCTGCTCTCATGGATTCTTCTTCATTCTGTGCTGACGGAATTATGTGGCAAGCGACAAGTAATTCAGGTATTTTAATTCCAGATATTACGCAGTGTCCATTATAATTCTTATTGACTATCTTCAAGAAAGGATAGTCATTAATGTCTTTGACAAAATCTTCCCACTCGCCAATATGAGCAAGATGCAAGGCCTGTTCTGGGTTGCCTGCTTCAAGAATATTGATTCTTGCTTTAATGGCTTCTTCTCTGAGGTAAGCCAAATTACCTTCAAATTCATCCCAAATAGGCTGGCATAATTTTATGGCTCCATCAAGACCTTTAACACCACGCTCCTTTAATTTGGGATCGCAATTTGCAAAGTTAGCCAATCGCATACCAATAGAACTTGGCGTGCGACCGACAAACTGTGCAAGTTTAATTATATCTGGATTTGTTTTGTTTATTCTACCAAACTCTATTCTATGATATAAGTCCAAGGCAAGAATGAACTCGTCTCGACTCCAGACTCTTTTTGTAGTTGACCTTTCTACCATGATGCAAGCAAACGTGAAGATAAATTAAGCGTTTTCTCTTCTAACTAACTCGTCAAGTGACACACCTAAAGTGTCAGCTATTCTGGTTGCCATATCAAGGCTTGGCTGACTCCTATTTGTGCACCACTTTGAAACAGTGGCTTGACCAATGTTGAGTTGTTCAGAAAGCCACTTGTTGGATTTCTTTTTTTCTGCAAGTATGACTTTTAGTCGATTCAAATCTTCTGTCATATCGATTATTGTATTTTTGAGTTACAAATATAGTAATTTTGAATGATAATAATTTCTTCTTAGGATAATTATTTTCCTTATAAATGCAAAAAAAACAAGAACCTTACGATTCTTGCCTTTTATTTGAATAATAAAAGGTTACATCACTCCACTAACAGGTACATTTACGATGTCGTGGACTGGGAACTTTTCGCAACCGATGTAGAGGGTGTCGAAAGCGTCGGAGTCGTCGGTGCGGTGTTCGAGCAGGTTTTCTTCTGATTCGGCGAGCTTTTCGCCTGACTTGTCCTTGCGGAAGCCGTTGCGCCCTCGGCTCACTCCTGCCGACTGGATGGCAAGGATAAGGTCGGGGTTGTTGCTGCGGTTGAAGAACGGCATGAGGCGTTGTTTGCCAGCGAAGCCTTGGTTGATAAGCAGATACTTCTCATCGTGGCGCATCGGGTTGCCGAGATAGACCGCTTTTACCTGCCAGCCGTGGCGTTCAAACGGGTGGATGACTACCCAACGGAAGTCCTGCTCGTTGTTGGGAGGTTTTGTTACGACCAAGAGCAATAGTGTAGTAGTTGATGACAGTCTTATTCTAGTAGCTCTGAAAGATACGTAAGAATAGAATCCCTGACATCGTGCCGCAATAAACCATACAAGAAATACCGAGAAACTTTTTGGGGTGTAATAAAGGGTGTAAATCGCATAACTTGCTGATTTACACCCTTATTTGCGGAGAGAGAGGGATTCGAACCCCCGGTACCTCTCGGTACGACGGTTTTCAAGACCGTTGTAATCGACCACTCTACCATCTCTCCAAATGATATAGCCGATGCTTTATCATGTTCTTTTTATAAGCGGTTGCAAAGATAGATAAAATATTTGATTAAATCAAATCATACTTGATATTTTTCACTATTATCCTAAATATTTTTTAGAACTTGCCCAATACTCCTCCCACTTTTCGAGCAAAATCCCGATTATTGCCATTTTTTACGACCATATGAGAGGGTACGAGAGCGAAAAACCAAAAAGTGTATAACCAAACGAATAACCTCTCGATACATTTCGTTTTTGCTTAATCCTTTATAACTATTTGATTATCAATATATCCATTGTGTCGTTTCGTTTTGCTGTCTTAAAACGTTGAAGTAAAAACAGCAGAGAAGAGGCTGCAACGGATTATTGTCGAAGCAATGTTACCATTATCTCCGCTGCCTTTTCCGGTGCGATAGAAGTGCCCAAACGTTCGCGTACCGATTGGTAATTGTCGAGCATGGCAGTGCGTCCGGTCTGCCCCGGCAAGATTTTATAGAGTTCGTTGGCAATGTTATATACCCTGAAGCGGTCGGCGAGCAACTCTTGCACAATTTCCTTGTCGGCAATGAGATTGACCAAAGAGATGTATTTCACCTTGATGACATGGCGAAAAGCGAATCGGATTAAATGAGGAAGGGGCGTTTCATAGCATACCACTTGCGGAACGTTGAAGAGCGCGGTCTCCAATGTTGCCGTTCCACTCGTTACAAGGGCTGCTGTTGAGTGCGAAAGAATATTATATGTCTCGTTTTTCAGTATCTTCGCATTGTTGCTTCCCAAGAACTTCCGATAATACGATTCGTCTATGGATTGTGCTCCTGCCACCACTAATTGGTAGTCCTCAAAATGCTTTGCCGCCTCAAGCATAGAAGGTAGATTGTCTTTGATTTCCTGACGTCTGCTTCCTGCCAATATGGCAATAATGGGTTGGTTGGTGAGTTCGTTACGTTCGCAAAACTCTTCCTTGCTTTCCGTATATTCACTGCGAAACGTCGCCACCTCTTCCACCGTGGGATTGCCAACATAATGTATCTTGTAATTGTGTTTCTGTTCAAAGAAAGGCACTTCAAAGGGCAGGATGGAAAACAACTCCTTAATATCGCGTTTGATGGAACGGATGCGCCATTCTTTCCATGCCCAAATTTTGGGCGAGATATAATAGTAAACCGGTATCTTCGTGTGCTTCTTTACATATTTGGCAATGTTGAGGTTAAAGCCCGGATAGTCCACGAGAATTACGGCATCGGGTTGCCATTTCGCGATATCCTCTTTACATAACTTCATGTTCTTGAGGATGATAGGCAGATGCAATAGTACCGGGATAAACCCCATGTATGCCAATTCCTTGTAGTGCTTGACACACTGTCCGCCCACTTCTGACATGAGGTCGCCGCCAAGGAACCTGAATTCCGCGTTACTATCATATTTTTGTAGTGCCATCATCAGGCGGGAGGCGTGCAAATCGCCTGAGGCTTCGCCAACGATTAAGTAATATTTCATAATTCAAGTGTCTGCTTTCTTGTTATGGAAAGGATTACGAATCGAGCCGGATTTCACTCTTCCCAATCTTTCATTTTCTCCAATGTCGTATAATCGGTTACATCGATGCGAACCGGTGTTACTGCCACGTATCCGTGGTTCAGTGCCCATTGGTCAGTATCGATTTTCTCCGGCTCATCATCCCGATATTGTCCTACCATCCAAAAATATTCAAAACCTCTTGGATGTTCGCAGCGAACAACCTCATTTATCCAACTTCCATACCCCATTCTACATAGTTTTATTCCGGAGAAGGTATTTGTTTTTGGAAAGTTTACGTTCAAACATACGCCTTGTGGCAATCCGTTGTCGAGCACTCGTTTCGTAATTTTTCGCACGTAAGGACGCAATGGGGAAAGGTCGGCATGTATATCGTAGTCGCAGCTGGAGAAGGCGATGGAGGGAATGCCTTTCAAGCAACCCTCTCGGGCAATGCCCATTGTGCCACTGTAATGGTTGTTTACCGAGGAATTGTCGCCGTGATTGATACCCCCGATGATTAAGTCGGGTTTCCTGCCATCGAGCACCCGTGCTATCGCCAATTTGACGCAGTCCACAGGCGTTCCCGTGCATGACCATAACTCACATTCCGGCAGCGTGTTTCGCTTCTTCAGGAGTAGATAATCCTCTACCGAGAAAGCACATGAAAAGCCGGAGCGTGCAGCTTCCGGCGCGCAAACGACAATTTCAGCGAAGTCGGAAAGGAAAGCCACCAGCATTTTAAGACCGTTAGAATGATAACCATCATCGTTTGAGATGAGAATCAGAGGCTTCTTTGATTTCATAATTTAAGTTTTCTTTTGACTGCAAATTTACGAAAAAAGGTTTATATATAGCTTATTCTCGTATAAAATATGTATCTTTGCCGGCAAATCATGATAGGATAGAAAAACAAATGGGAAAAATAATTGCGTTGGCAAACCAAAAAGGCGGAGTGGGAAAAACTACTTCAACCATCAACCTCGCGGCTTCTTTGGCAACATTGGAAAAGAGCGTTCTCGTGGTAGATGCCGACCCACAGGCAAATGCCTCAAGTGGGTTGGGTGTTGATATAAAGGAAGTGGACTGCTCGCTCTATGAATGTATGATCAATCATGCTGACATCCGCGATGCCATCTATACCACCGATATTGAGGGGCTTGACATTGTGCCGAGCCATATCGACTTGGTGGGCGCGGAAATCGAGATGCTGAAAATAAAAGATCGCGAGAATATGGTCAGTAAGCTGTTGGCACCGATTCGCGATGACTATGATTTCATATTGATTGATTGCAGTCCTTCGTTAGGATTGATTACGGTGAATGCCCTGACTGCTGCCGATTCTGTCATTATTCCCGTGCAATGCGAATATTTCGCTTTGGAAGGCATCAGCAAGTTGTTGAATACCATTAAGATTATCAAGAGTAAACTCAACCCGAATCTCGAGATTGAGGGCTTCCTTCTCACCATGTACGACAGCAGACTCAGGTTGGCAAGGCAAATTTATGATGAGGTGAAGCGACATTTCCAAGAGTTGGTGTTCAAGACAGTCATTCAGCGCAACGTGAAACTATCAGAGAGTCCCAGCCATGGTTTACCGGTCATCCTTTACGACGCGGAATCAACGGGGGCAAAGAACCATCTCGCGCTCGCGAAAGAAATTATAGAGAAGAATAAAAAGAATTCGTTTTGAGACCAAACGAGTAATTTGAAATGTAGAAGAACAATATGGCAGTTCATAAAAAATATAATCGAAGCACAAAAACCAATGCTCTTGGCAGAGGCTTAGATGCACTGATTTCCACCGAGGCGGTCAGCACACAGGGCAGTTCAACCATCAGTGAGATAGCGTTAGACAGCATTGTACCCAATCCTGACCAACCGCGAAGAGACTTTGACCCGGAGGCTTTGCAAGAATTGGCTGACAGCATCAAAGAGTTGGGCATCGTTCAGCCCATAACGCTTCGTCAGGTGGCTGACAATAAGTTTCAGATTATTGCAGGAGAACGTCGTTGGAGAGCGTCGCAGCTTGCCGGCTTAACCGCCATCCCGGCTTACATTCGAACCATAAAGGACGAGAATGTCATGGAGCTTGCCCTCGTTGAGAACATCCAGCGCGAGGACTTGAATGCCATAGAAATTGCGCTTGCCTACGAACATCTGCTCGAAAAAAGTGGGATGACACAGGAAAAAGTGGCTGAACGTGTCAGCAAGAGCCGTGCTGCGGTGGCCAATTATCTGCGATTGCTGAAACTTCCGGCTCAGGTTCAAATGGCATTGCAAAAGAAAGATATAGACATGGGACATGCTCGTGCACTTCTTTCGCTTGATAGTCCGTCGTTGCAGCTGAAATTGTTCCGGGAAATACAAAAAAATGGTTACAGCGTGAGAAAGGTGGAGGAGCTTTGCCAACAGCTGAAGAGTGGCGAGGATATACAAACTGCCAAGAAAAAGATCGCGATAAAATCGAAATTGCCTGAAGAATTCAATATTCTCAAAAAGCGTCTCTCCGACTTCTTCGACACCAAAGTGCAGATGACGTGTAATGCCAACGGCAAAGGCAGAATCAGCATTCCATTCACTTCGGAAGAAGAGCTGGAACATATCATGGCAGTGATGGATAAAATTAAACGTTAGTTGAACGAAGAGGCAATAGATACGTGAAAAGTCTGTACAACATATCCCGCAGATGGATGTCGGTTGTCATGCTGATGTGCTTTTATATCCTTGGTATCACGGCACAAACACCGAGAAAGGATTCGCTGAAGATTATCTATCCGGAGGATTCGGTGGAAATCATGGAGGCGACTGAACCTCAATACGATGTAATGGATACTCGGCTGATGTCGTCAGATGATAAAACAAAGTTGGAAAAGACCATCGCAAAGGACAGAAAGAAGGTGTCTCGCGATTGGAAGCAGTGGCGACCCAATCCGAAACGTGCGCTATGGCTCGCTTTAGTATTGCCGGGCGCAGGACAAATTTATAATCGCAAGTACTGGAAGTTACCCATTTTCTACGGAGGTTTTGTGGGTTGCGTTTACGCCATGACATGGAACAACCAAATGTATCGCGACTATTCGCAAGCCTACATTGACATCATGGATAATGATCCCAACACGCAAAGCTATAACGACTTCCTGCATTTGGGGGCTACGGTGGACGAAAGCAATAAGGAGTATTATCAAGACGTGTTTAAAAAGCGAAAGGATATGTACCGTCGTTGGCGCGATTTGAGCATTTTCGCCACTATCGGAATTTATGCTCTGTCTGTTATCGATGCTTATGTGGATGCTTCATTGTCCGATTTTGATATTTCGGAAGATCTATCACTGCATATTGCCCCAACGATCATCAATGGCAACACTTCGACAGGACCGAATAATCCGTTTAAGAATACTGCCTTGGGGATTGGTTGCAGTCTTAGCTTTTAACATCACCTCTTCGATACAAACCATACGGTCTATAGAATGATTCTAAAGAAATACATATTTTCAGCTTTACTGTCAGCCTTGACATTCTCCGGACTGCAAGCCCAAAACCGGGTCGTAACCGACAATCATGGGAGGAAGATGGAAATATATATTCCCGAAGCCGAAGAGGAGAATAACGAAGTGGAGTATACCGACGCTAAGTTCTACGGCAGAGATTCCTATCAAAAGCCCGCTGAACAGCAGGGTAGGGAAGTGGAAACGGAATCTGATGCCATCGGAAGACAAATCAGACGCTTGTCAGGCTCAATCCCCATGTTGTACAATGACGAAGTGAAGCGACATATTGACAGATATCTGACTTATGGTCGCAGACAAACCAGCCGGTTGTTGGCACGCGCCCAGTATTACAATCATTTCTTCGAGGAAGCTCTTCGGTACTATGGGCTTCCGGCTGAATTGAAACATCTTCCCGTGATAGAGTCGGGGCTCAATCCGAATGCCATTTCACCCGTAGGAGCGGTAGGACTCTGGCAGTTCATGAGCGCGACGGGCAGGCAATACAATCTTTGTATCAATAATTATGTCGATGAACGACGCGACCCTATCAAGTCTTCTTATGCCGCCGCGCGTTTCCTTGGCGACCTTTATCGCGACTTTGGCGATTGGATGCTTGCGTTGGCTGCCTATAATTGTGGACCTACACGAGTGAGAAGCGCGATAGAAAAAGCCGGAGGCGTCTATGATTTTTGGAAAATTTACGATTACCTGCCCAAGGAGACGCGAGGATATGTGCCTGCTTTCATTGCTGCTAACTACGTAATGACGCATTTTGGGGATTATAATCTACAGCCACAGCCGATTGGCTTGCCTGAGATGCCGGGGAAAGTAATGATTACGCAAGACGTTTCATTCGCCAAACTCGCCAGTGTGTTGAACATGAACGTTGAAGACCTTAAGATATTAAATCCACAATACAAACAAGGGATTGTAAAAACCATGAATGGTAATGCCACTTTGGTGCTGCCACCGGAAAAGGTAGCGCGTTTCAACGCTTACGCTTCGCCACTCTGTCGTAACAAGCAGCAGGCTGACAATGCACAAGCGGAGATGGCAGTTTGCAATTTCAACGTCCCGATGGCGGGTAATGCTGATTCAAAGCAACGCATCGTCAATTAGAAACAATCACCTTAATTATCGTGACAGGAGGATAATATGGACAAAGAGACTGAGAAAAACAACATTGAAGCTACTGCCGAAGAAAAAATGGTAGATGAAGCTTTCCAACACTTATTGGATACTTACCTTGCCTCTCCCCACCGTAAGAAAGTGGACATCATAACCAAGGCCTTTAATTTTGCGCGCCAAGCCCACAAGGGAGTTCGACGCTTGTCGGGCGAGCCTTATATCATGCATCCCATTGCCGTGGCACAAATTGCTTGCGAGGAGGTGGGACTCGGTTCCACCAGTATCTGTTCGGCCTTGCTCCACGATGTCGTGGAAGATACGGATTACACCGTGGAAGACATTCAAAATATCTTTGGTGTCAAGATTGCGCAGATTGTGGACGGACTTACCAAGATTTCCGGTGGAATTTTCGGAGAACAGGCATCCGCACAGGCTGAGAACTTCAAGAAGTTGCTGCTCACGATGAACGATGACATAAGAGTCATTCTCATAAAAATTTGCGACCGATTGCACAATATGCGCACGCTTGCTTCGCAACCTGCCAACAAGCAATATAAAATAGCGGGGGAAACGCTCTATATCTACGCGCCACTATCGAACCGACTTGGGCTGAACAAGATAAAAACGGAACTTGAAGACCTGAGTTTTCGCTATGAACATCCCGATGCCTACAAAGCAATTGAAGCGAAGATAGCCTCGACACAGGAAAAGCGCGAAACCTTATTCGATACTTTCACCTCTCCCATTCGTGCGGAACTCGACAAGATGGGACTAAAATATGAAATCAAAGCGCGCGTGAAAAGCCCTTATTCCATTTGGAACAAGATGCAAAACAAGCACGTTACCTTTGAGGAAATTTACGATATATTGGCAGTAAGAATCATCTACACACCCAAGAATCGGCAAGACGAGGTGAACGAGTGTTTTCAAATCTACGTTGCCATCAGCAAACTCTACAAGAGCCATCCCGATCGTTTGCGCGATTGGGTGAACCATCCGAAAGCCAATGGCTATCAGGCACTCCACGTTACGTTAATGTCGAAAAACGGACAATGGATAGAGGTGCAGATTCGCTCTGACAGGATGGACGAGATTGCCGAGCAAGGATTTGCAGCACATTGGAAATACAAGGAGGGAGAGAGCGAAATAAACGAAGAAGAAGGAGAATTGAACGATTGGCTGCACACCATCAAAGAGATTTTAGATGATCCACAGCCCGATGCGATGGATTTCCTTGATGCCATTAAGCTCAATCTTTTTGCCTCCGAAATCTTCGTGTTCACCCCCAAGGGCGAAATCAAAATGTTGCCGGCCGGATGCACGGCACTTGATTTTGCGTTCCAAATTCATACTTTCCTCGGAAGTCATTGCATCGGGGCGAAAGTAAACCATAAACTGGTGCCCATCAGTCATAAGTTGCAGAGTGGCGACCAAGTGGAGATTCTTACCTCCAAGTCGCAACGCGTGGAAGAATCGTGGGTGAATTTCGTTTCCACGGCAAAAGCAAAAAGCAAGGTGCTCGCCATATTGAGAAGAGAGAATCGCGAGATACAGAAAGTGGGAGAGGAGATTTTGGAAGAATGGCTCAAAGCTCACGATTTTGAGATGACAACCTCTGTGCTCGACAAACTTTGCAGTCTGCACGGCATGCAGAAACATGCCAATCTCTTTGCTGCCATTGGCGAAAAGAACATTCGACTTGGCGATTTGGATCTTGACGAGTTGCAGGGAAAACGGAAACAGGAATCAGAAGGCTATACAGCCAAATGGAGACGATATGTTCCGTTCCTGAAAAATCAGAACAAGAGGTTCGAAAGCGGAGCGGATGACGAACTTGCAGCCAGCGTGAAAGATGGATTGATAGTGGTTGATAAACGGTTGAACAAGAAAAAACCCATTTTCATTACCGATGACAACATCAAACGATATATCTTTCCGCACTGCTGTCATCCCATTCCGGGCGATGACGTGCTGGGCTATATCGACAACAAAGGACACATAGAAATTCACAAACGGTCTTGTTTGGTGGCATCGAAACTCAAAGCCAGCTTCGGTCCGCGCATATTGGATGCTAAATGGGATATGCACAAAAAGCTATTCTTCGATGCCACCATCGAAATTCAAGGGATTGACAGGAAAGGTGTTTTGCGCGAGGTGTCTGATGTCATCTCCGAGCAACTCGGTGTGAATATAAGAAAAATCGTACTCTCCAGCGATAGTGGCATCTTCCACGGAACTATCAGTCTCCGAGTTCACGATCGGGACGATGTGAGCTACATTGTGAAAAGTCTGAAAAGAATCAACGATATGCAGAACGTGCAGGAAATCATGTAATTATCAGCTATTCAACCCAAATCGATCGTTAGGATTTTTCGGTGTCGTATGGCAGTGAGAAAATCTTTATCTTTTCCCAATGGCGTCCTAATCATCACGAAATTATATTACAAAAACCGCGCCCGAAACACACTCCGTAATCCATTGATAATCAAGAAGATATTAATTACGATTTAAAAGCTTAGCTTTTGCACCCCAATTCATGACCTTTTGCATTGTAAAAGGTAAGCTTTTACGGAACAAAAGGTAAGCTTTGAACAGACGAATGAAGAAAATTTAGGACATTATTGAACTTTTCCCATATCGCCGGGAAAGATTTTTGCGTTTTCAACGACCTTCCAAATAAAGAACATGCTTGTCTTTTGTCTTGCCCGGACAGGCAGGTGTTGATATAAGTTTATAGGGGATGGTTTTTAGTTTGTAAATTGCTGAATAACAAACATATATAAAGCCACTTTTCTAATGTCGGTCATTAGAAAAAAGGAACTAAAATAGTTTCTAATGACCGACTTGGGTCAAAAACGACAAGGGAAGTTCAACTTGAAACTCCTTGCGTGAAACCGTGTGGGGAAGGGCAACAGAATATCGGTTATTCCCCTTCCTGCTCTTGGCGGTCGTCAATGTTGTCGCCTTGTGTGGGCTTCAAGTCTTCCTCAAACTTGGTAATTCCTGCATTAATCAAGATGTCATACCACTGGAGAAGTTTCTTTATGTCGCTGTTGTGTACGCGGTCGCGATCGAAGTCGGGCAATACCTCGGCGAAATAGTTTTGCAGCTCTTGCGCCGATGCTTTGCGCCAATTAACGGAAACCTTTTTCCCCTCTTCCTTATCGCGTACCTTTGCGAGTACATCAGCCAAGGGCACATCTTCTGTATCGGTGAACATCGCGATGTCGGCAAGACTTGTAACGCGGTCGGTCGCGAATGCGGGCATGCGTTTGTGCGAGCCATCGAGAGTTTCTACTATTAAGTTTGCTTTTGCGCGGCTAACCAATTTATATAATCCCGGTTTTCCGGCAATTGAAAGAATTGTTTGTGTCATTTTTTTATTTGTTTTTGTTTATTTTGTGTAATCTGCTTTCAATTTTTCAAGGAGTTGCTTCACTTGTGCCTCTACGTCGTGCTCGCCGTCATTGAAAATCGTGTAATCGCTTCTTTTCATCACTTCGCTTTGTGGCATCTGTCGGTTAATCCATGCTTGCGCCTTCTCCCGGTCTATACCATCGCGCCACATGATACGACTTAGTCGCAGTTCTTTCGGAGCAGCTACGCATACTATTTTGTCGATGGAAACTCGATTGATGAATTCGCTCTCGAAGAGGATGGCTGATTCCAACCAGTCGTTGCCTGAATTTTCAAAGTCTAATGCGACGGCAGGATGCACGATGTCATCGACTGCCCTTGCGTTTATGGGACTGCTCAATATGAATTTAGCCAATTCTGCTTTACTCAGTTCGCCCCCGAAAAAAATGTTTTTTCCTAAGAGTGCGTTGAGTTGATGCTGGAGTTCTCGCGATGTGCGCATCAGATGCTTGGCAGCGGCATCGCAGTCGTAAACGTTGATGCCTCTTGTTTCCAAACATCGGCATACAAACGACTTCCCACTGCCGATACCCCCCGTAATGGCAATTTTCATTTTTGCTCAATTAAGTAATCTACAAAATTAACCACCGGGTGGGCGTTTCTTACTCCGTTGGGTGTTGCTTGTATGTACACGCGACATTTTTCAGACCTGTGAGTCTCCACCTCTTTATAATCCACAATCGCTCTGAACCCGGTTGGCAGCAATTGTCGCGTTTCTAAATTCTTGGGCATTTGCTTCATTCTTTGTGCTCCGATGGCAAACTTTACCTTTATCTTTCCCGGGAAGACGCGCATCACCTTGTCGGCAGGCACGTTTATTGGTTCAATGGGCACCTCTACCGTTTCCTCAGTCAAAACGTCGGGGTAGAGTTTCAGTTTCACTTTGTTGGGGATGAGTTTCGCGTTCTTCATTTTTCGCAGTTGCACGGTGAACTCTTCCTGTTCGGTAAAGTTTACAATTTCCTGTCGTTCGGTGTGTGCGGTCTGTATGCTGTCGAGAAGTTTCTTCGATGCGTAAACCGTCACGCTGTCCGGTACGATTTGCACGTTGGAAAGGAAATAGCCTTTCCCCGGTATCACCATTCCCACCATTCGAATGGGTATCTTCTTGTGTTGTCCATAATTGTAGGTGAAATCCAAATCAACTGCTTTCACAGAAACAATCTTGGTACTCATATAAAGCTGTTGGCTTAACAACTTTTGAATTTCCACCACCGGAATTTGCCCCGTATTGTTATGGCGACTGAAGGTGTTGAAATCGAAAAATAACGGTCGGAGTTCTTTTTGGAACATATAAAGCGCAATGACATATCCTTTATCGCGCACGGTTACATGGACAACGGAATCCACTTCTCCCGTAATCACCACGTTCTTAGGTATTCCGGCAAGTCGGATGCTTACTTCCAAGTCTTTCTCGTAGGTGTCGTCGAGCACGTTCGTGAGCCAAAATAATCCGCTCAAAACGAGGAAGAACAAAAAAATCAGAAACTCCTTGTTGATAAGTCTCGACAAGAAGTTCCTGATGAAGTTGAATGAATGCAATGGTTTGCCTACCATTTAACCGATATTTATTCTGAATGAGTTTTTCTATTTCCCGGTGCTTTGTTGCAGTGCTTGTGTGTCGGCGAATACATACCCTTTATCAACGGTGATGGTTACGCCACGTGCGATTTCCACGTCAATTTTGTTGGATGTCATGTCGATGCGCTTCACTGTGCCGTAGATTCCTCCTCCGGTAACAATGGAGTCGCCTTCTTTGAGCGCGTTTTGGAAAGCACGAATTTGTTTCTGCTTCTTTTGTTGTGGACGAATCATAAAGAGCCACATGATGACAAAGATGGCTACCATCATTAATATCATGGGGAGTGGGCTTTGGCTTCCGCCTGCGGACTGTGCCGCCAATAAAATAGCTGTATTCATTTTTATTATCTTTGATTATTTCGTTGGTTTAATTTCTTTTCTGCCCTTGAGCGTAATGGGAAGAAAATTTATTTTCCACCTTGTGCATGTTTTCCTTTTGGTTCGGGCATCTGCTTTAACAGTATTCCCGCATTGATGAGATACCGGGCGATGGCATCAAGCATACCATTAATATATCCTCCACTGCGAGGTGTGCTATAAAGTTTTGCCAATTCTACGTATTCGTTGATGGTTACACTTATCGGCACGTTGGGGAAAGTGAGCATCTCGGCAATGGCTATTTGCATGATGACCACATCCATATAAGCCAATCGGGAGAAATCCCAGTTGCGACTTGTCTCGCTCATGTATCGCTGGTAGGTATCTGCATTGAGTATGGTAGCACGGAACAGCTTCACGGCAAATTCGCGATCTTCCTCATTTTTGTATTCCGGTAGCAGTTCCTGCTCGCTCTTCTTGTCGGGGTCGAACCGTTTGATGGTTTTGATGACAAAGGTATCAACAATCTCCTTGTCATCGTTCCAATAAAGGCTTTTCTCTTCTAACACGGTGTCGAGGTCTTGGTTTTCTTGAATGAGCGCGCGATAGATTTTGCGCCATACCTCTCGATCGACATCGTATGAGTCTTCTTCGCTTGCCATGTATTCTTGATAAATGACGCTTTGCTCAATTTGGTCGCACAGTTTCCGAACCGCTTCCATATTGTCCTGCCATTGGTGCTGTTGGCCTTCCATATATTGAATCAGCTGCTTATTTTCTTCCAGCTGCACGGCGAACTTGTTGTAAGCAAATCGTTGTGATGGTTCGGGAGCGCCTTCTCGTTTGGCACGGTTTGTCAGGATTTCCATGCGATGCCGCTCTTCCTGCGTGATGGCTACAATGAGGGATAAGAGATGATTGTAAAGTCCGTATGATTTTGACAAACTGAAGAGCAACTCTTTTTCTGCCTTGTCAATATTGCGATCGCCATTCTGATAATAAGCATAGGTTAGCTGGACAACTTTTATTCGAATTAAATCTCTATTTATCATTGCAAGTTCTGAAGTTGTGTTTCTGTTGATTTCTTTAATTGTGCAAATGTAGGAAAAATCCGCGTGTTATGCAAGAGAATGACTGTTTTTCTTAATTTTTGGTGAAATTACTTGTTTTCGCCACTAAATATTTGTACCTTTGCACCGCTTTTTACAAATTGAGAATGACGATGAAGAGATGGCTTTATGCTCGCTCGTTATTGACTCAACGTGTGATGGCGAATTAATTTTTTTAATTTAGAGTAACACAAGCAAAATGAAAGAAATCAAAATCTCGGGCGAGAAGCGCGCCTCAGTAGGTAAAAAGGCTTCTAAAGAGCTTCGCAAGGAAGGACTTATTCCATGTAATCTTTACGGTGAGACAAAAGAGAATGGAAAGCCGGTGGCTGTCTCTTTCTCTTCACCAATGTCGGAACTTCGCAAGTTGATTTTCACTCCGCACATATATGTGGTAGAGTTGATGATTGGTGGCGAGCGTCATACTGCCATCTTAAGGGAAATTCAGTTCCATCCGGTAACAGATGCCGTTCTTCACGTGGATTTTTATGAGATAAACGACACGAAACCTATTGTTATGGGGGTGCCTGTTAAATTGCAAGGACTTGCACAGGGTGTACGCGATGGTGGTCGCATGAACCTTTCTATTCGTAAGATAAATGTTAAAGCTCCCTATCAGCAGATTCCGGAACATCTCGACATTGATGTTACAGGACTTCGTTTGGGCAAGAGTATTAAAGTGGGGGATTTGAGCTTCGAGAATCTTGAGCTTGTAACCTCTAAGGATGTTGTGGTTTGCTCGGTTAAGGCTACACGTAATGCCGTAGAGTCTTCAACTGACGCTGAGGAGACTGAAGGAACGGAAGAAACTGCCGAGAGCACGGAAACACCGGCAGCTGAATAATCCGGTCATCCTAAATCAATAATAAGATTTGAAAGTTGGATAAGTATTTGATCTGTGGCTTGGGGAACCCCGGACAAGAATACGAGGGAACTCGCCACAACACAGGTTTTATGGTATTGGACGCTTTTGCTAAGGCGTCCAATATTGTTTTTGAAGACAAACGCTACGGCTTTGTGGCAGAGACTTCGCTAAAAGGGAGAAAGGTAATCCTTCTTAAACCCACTACATTCATGAATCTCTCCGGAAATGCTGTGCGCTATTGGCTTAACAACGAGCATATAGATGAGAGCCGGTTGCTTGTCGTTTCAGACGATGTGGCACTTCCTTTGGGAGCTTTTCGATTGAAGGGAAGTGGTTCCAATGGTGGGCATAATGGGCTTGGACATATACAGCAGCTCATTGGTCAGAACTATGCGAGGCTGCGCATGGGCATTGGTAATGATTATCCTCGTGGACGACAAGTGGAATGGGTGCTCGGAAAATATTCTGAAGCCGATTTGGAATTGCTGCAACCCGGCATCAATATTGCCGTGGATATCATTAAGAGCTTTGTGCTTGCGGGCATCGACATTACGATGAATCAATACAACAAATTGGGGAAAATATCATGAACGATGTTGCAAGAATAGATAAATGGCTTTGGGCTGCCCGCATCTTTAAAACACGTGGCATGGCTGCTGATGCTTGCAAAAACGGGCGGGTAACGATAAACGGAATACCTCTTAAGCCCTCTCGAACCATTAAGGTGGGAGAGATTGTGAGTGTGAAGAAACCGCCCGTAACTTATTCTTTCGAAGTGCTGAAAGCCATAGAACAGCGCGTTGGCGCAAAGCTCCTTCCGGAAGTTTACAAGAACGTTACCGACCCGAAACAATACGAATTGCTGGAAATGAGTCGCATTAGCGGATTTGTGGATAGAGCGCGTGGCACCGGCAGACCAACAAAGAAAGACCGCCGGCAGTTGGATGCGTTTGTGGAGCCTGCCATGTTTGGCTTTGATGATTTTGAAGATGAAGAAGAATAATCAAGAATAATATATTTATGGTAAACCTTGCTATCTTTGTTTCCGGAAGTGGTACGAATTGTGAGAACATCATTCGCTATTTTCATAACCATCCTAAAGTAACCATCTCGCTGGTCGTAAGCAATAAAGCAGATGCTTATGCCCTTGTCAGGGCACAAAAGTTGAATGTGAAGTCCGTTGTTCTTCGGAAGTCAGAGTTTAATGATCGTGAGCGTGTACTTGGCATTATGAAGGAAAATCACATCGATTTTATTGTTTTGGCGGGCTTTCTGCTAATGATTCCCGATTGGCTGATAGCGGCCTACGACCACAGGATGATAAATCTCCATCCTGCGCTTCTTCCAAAGTTCGGCGGACTTGGGATGTATGGTCATCATGTTCATGAAGCTGTCAAGGAAGCCGAAGAAGTGGAGACCGGAATGACGGTACATTGGGTGAGCAATGTTTGCGACGATGGAGAGATTATCGCTCAGTATAAGACAGCTCTTTTGCCTTCAGATTCACCGGATGATATCGCTGAGAAAGAGCATCAACTCGAAATGAAGCATTTCCCACAGATTATTGAAGAGACATTGGTAAAAGAAAGGCTCATCGAATAATACCGAAAAAAACCAAAAACTATTTCAAGAAAGCGAAAAAGACAGCTGCCACGAGGCAGGCGAAAGCAACCAAATGATTCCAATGCAAACTTTCGCCGTTGAAGAAAACAACGGTGAAGAGCATAAAGACAATAAGTGATATGACCTCTTGAATGACTTTTAACTCTACCAATGAAAAACTTCCGCCATTGCCGGTGTAACCTATCCTGTTGGCAGGCACTTGGCAAGTGTACTCCGCCAATGCCAACAACCAGCTCAACAAAATGACGATATACAAGGGAGTGGCATCGGTTATCACTTTCATTTGCTGGAGTTTGATGTGTCCGTACCAAGCAAAGGTCATGAAAATGTTTGACACCATCAGCAGTCCAACTGTGTAAAGTCCGTTCATTTGTTTTTTTCTGTTTCTCGTTTCCATGGCAAAATTAAATAAAAACATCCGAATGGGCAAAGAAACAAACGGTATATATGTTTTTTAATGGTGATTGGCTGCGTGAGTTTGCTTTGCCTTAATGATGCACAAGTCAAAGCATAGCCGTGCAATGGTAGTGAATGATATGAAAAATTATGTAAAAAGTAATCGCATCATCCGTTGAAATAATATGAAAAACATTATATTTGCATCTGAATTATAGAAGAATTCATGAATCAAAAAATTATTATCCCCCACAATTTTAAGGAAAGTTTGGCAGAGGCTATTGCCGAATGTGAACACGATCGTATTTTCGTTCTGACCGATGAAAAAACAATGGAACTCTGTTGGAAACGAATAGACGACTATTTGAGCGTGAAAGATGCGCAAGTCATTACCATTCCTTGTGGCGATGGAAACAAAACCTTGAAGACGTTGCTCCACGTTTGGACGAGATTACAAGTGGGTAAAGCCACTCGTCATTCGTTGCTTATCAATCTTGGTGGAGGCATGGTAACAGATTTGGGCGGTTTCGCGGCATCCACTTTCAAGCGTGGCATTGATTTCATCAATATTCCCACCACACTGCTTGGTATGATTGACGCAAGTGTTGGCGGGAAAACAGGGATTAACTTCGGAGGGGTGAAGAACGAAATAGGGGCTTTCAATGAAGCACGATTTGTCATTGCGGATACAAAATGGCTCGAAACGCTTGATATGCCGAATTTGCTGAGTGGCTATGCGGAGATGCTCAAACACGGACTTATCTCTGATGATACGTCGTGGGCACGACTCTTGGCTTTCGATTTTGATGCACTTGATTTGGAATTGCTTTCCGGAATGGTATCAGATAACGTGAAGGTGAAAACGAATATCGTGGAGGCCGATCCTTACGAGCAAGGTATGCGCAAAGCATTGAATTTCGGGCACACTTTCGGTCATGCTTTTGAGGCTTTGGCAATGTATCGTCAGCCACTACTTCATGGTTATGCTGTCGCGTTCGGAATTGTTTGCGAGCTTTATCTGTCCGTGATAAAGCAGGGATTTCCGGTTGATAAAATGCGCAAAACCTTTCGCTTCATAAGGGAAAATTATGGAATGCCGGATTTCGCTTGTACGGACTATGATGAATTGATAGAGTTGATGCGACACGACAAGAAGAATCGTGGCGATGATATTTGCCTCACATTGCTTGGCGATATTGGGAAAGTCCAATTGGACAGCATCGCAACCGAAGAAGATATAAAAGAAACACTTGATTTTTTAAGGGAAGGATAGTTTGACAGATAACAGAAAAACTTTTACTCTTTCTTTTGTATAAGGTTTCACGTAACTTTTCAGAAATAACATTTTCTTTGTTTATCACTTGCTTTTGACATTATACCATAATGTAGAAAGTTATATTGCTGTCCGCTAAAACTTTTTTTGAGCATAAAAAATTAGGACCGGATTCCTCGCTTGGATTCAGCCCCTTTTGTTACCTTTGTTTCTTGTTAATATAAATTCGGCGTAATGGACATTTGGCAGGCTGAAAGGCTCCAAATGTCCATTACGCCTGAATTACACACTTTTAAGGACACTACCAACATTCGATCCGCCCATCACCACGAAATTATATTACAAAAACTGCGTCCGAGACACGCTTCGTAATCCACTGATAATCAAGATGATATTAATTGCGATTTAAAAGCTTGGCTTTTGCATTGCAATTCATGACCTTTTGCATTGCAATAGGTAAGCTTTTAGATTGCAAAAGCTAAGCTTTGGATGGATGAATGAGGAATAATTGTCTTTTCCTGAATTCACTTGTCAGATCTGACGATGTTTTTCTGTTTTACTTGTCAAATATTTTCTTATTTACTGAATGACTTGACATTAACATTATATAGTTTAAATTTGAAGTCAGTGCACTTGCATAAAAGAAGATGGACAACACCTAAGTTCCGTCATATTTTCGGCAAGGTCTTAGGGGGCTCGATGCCCCCTGGGACCTTTGGTGAAGATGGCATAAGACCGTCGTTCGCCATATTTTCGGCGTTCCAAAGATACGTTATATTTTTCTTTTTTGCAAGCATTTATCTCTTTTTCCAAAGATTTCTCCCGGGCTGTTCGCCTCTATAGACATCCATCGGACATTTCATTCCTATGCTCATATGCGGTCGTCTGTTGTTGTAGAAGGCTATTGCCTTGGAGATTTCCATATTGGCCTGGTCATAATCTCGGTACATCTCCTGCTGGTAAATCCACTCAACCTTAAAGGTTCCATTCGTCCTTTCCGCCACAGGATTGTCCGTAGGATTGTACCGTTCTGTCATACTAACCCTGATATGGTGGCACATAAGAGTTTCAACATATAGGTGGCAGGCATATTGCGAACCCCTGTCAGAGTGGTGTATCGTTCCGCAGAGGTTGCCTCCTCCGGCTGCCTTAACTGCCATTAGCAATGCCTCCTTCGTATTTATAGCCTCCATGGTTTCGGATAAACACCAGGCTATGACAGCATGTGAGTAAACATCTGTAATGAGATGGAGGTACAGGACGTTGCCGTAAATCCAAACGTAGGTTATGTCGGCTGCCCAAATGTGGTTAGCATACATTGCCGTAACACCTTGTACAAGATTAGGATACTTCCTATAAGGATGATTGGAGTCCGTTGTACGTCTTCGCTTGTTCTTGGGAAGCATAAGTCCTTCTGAAGCAAGTAGTTTTAAGAAGGAGTCGCGACCATGAGTAACATCTTCACCTAGCTCCGACTTGAGGAGGACGTGCAGTTTCACACCGCCTATCCCGGGACAGCAGGCACGATAGTAGAGTACATTGTCAACTATCAGTTTACGCCTTTGCCGCTCAGAAATCACAAGCTTGCTGCTTGCGTAATACCACTGGCGTTTCTTGCCAAACAGCCCACAGAGGAATTCCACGGATACACCGGGAAACTCCTCACGCAGCGCCGTTACTGTTTGGCACCATCTTTTTTTAAGATGCTGATACCCTCCTCGGATTCGGCTATCTCTATGAGTTTCTCATAGGCACGGCTGCGCATCTTCTCCAAAGACAATGCGTGTTGGAGGTTCACTATCTTCTGGCGCAATATCTCATTGTCTGTCAAATTCGTTTCTTTATGAGCCATACGATACCTCT
>NZ_LR027820.1:1288423-1298455 GCF_900607215.1 Prevotella rectalis | reverse complement strand
ATGAGTTTCTCATAGGCACGGCTGCGCATCTTCTCCAAAGACAATGCGTGTTGGAGGTTCACTATCTTCTGGCGCAATATCTCATTGTCTGTCAAATTCGTTTCTTTATGAGCCATACGATACCTCTCGATTACTTCCGAGGGCAAAGATAACGATTTTGAATCAACGGGCCAACGTTTCAGCCATTGGAACATCGAACCACTAGACACATTCCACTTACGCAATATGGACGCTTGAGAAGAACCGCTAGAATAATAATCAATTAACACTTGCAGCTTGAACGAATACGAAAATTCGCGCGGGGTTTTACGTTTTGTCATAATTTCTTACTTTTTTTATAGTCAGAATTGTGACAAGCTAAATCCGTATAAGACAAATCAGGACATTATTGAATTTTTCCCATATCACCGGGGATGGATTTTTGCAGCTTCAACACTCCGGGCTAAACAAAGAACAGGCTTGTTTTTTGTCTTTCCCGGACAGGCTCAGGTGTTGATACAAGTTCATGGCGCATGGTTTTTAGTTGGTAAATGTCCATCACTTTATAGCATTTGCCAACAACAAAGCTTTCGCACGCGCTATCTTGCCGGTCTCGGTAAGGGGAATGGAGGAAACTTTTTGATAATCATGCGGTTGATGGAACTTGGGGAGCACCTTTTCGCAAATGCTTCGTATCGCTTGCAAATCCTTGCTCTCTGTGAGCAACACAACCTCTTCACCAAATTTCTCGCTATGCCGTTTTGTGATGAGATAAGGTTTCATAAGATAGGGTTTCAACGCTTTTTCTACTTCCTCCATTTGAATTTTTATTCCGCCGGAATTGATGACGTTATCTTTACGCCCAATGATTCGGAACAAAGTTCTCAGCTTTCCCTCCTTGTCTTTTTCCGTTTTCACTTCCGCTCTATCATGTGTTCTTAAGAGTTGGTCGCACACCAATGGCGCATCGATTATCAGACAATCGTCCGCGTCAAGGGAAATTCTCACACTGTCGAAAGGCTCGTACCAATCACTTGCTGCCGACCCGTTGAGCCGACGAAGGGCAATATGCGATAGCGTTTCGGTCATCCCGTAAGTACTCCAAACGGCATTCGGAAAACTTCTCAATGCCGCCGCGAGAGCCTCATCCACTGCCCCACCACCGATAATCAAGTGCTTTATCCGCTTTAGTCTCTCGCATTCGGCGGGAGCGCGCAGGGAGTTGTAAACCTGCAAGGGCACCATCGCCGCGAAATCTATCTCACATTCGGGATTGTCGAGTTCGGAAAGTGATGTTTCCGACAACGGATGTCCGGACGGAATGACGGTCAGAAGACGAAGTCGGCGTTCCAAACTGCGAACTACCATCATTTTTCCGGCAATGTAGTCGAGGGGCATACAGAGCAGAGCGGTATCTTGAGGTTGCAAATTCAGGAAGTCGCAAGTGATGCGTGCCGAGTTCAACATGCGCCGCTTCTCCACATACAGAGGCTTCGGCGTTCCCGTAGAGCCACTGGTGTGTACAAGAACGGTGGGTTTGTCGTTGCCCCACTCAACAAGAAATTCTTTTACCGTCATGTCATTTCCATGGGTTTTTCATATCGACCGCTATCCGAACATCAATCATCGAAATTTAATAGTTCATCATCAGCCGGTCGCCGACAATGGTGAGCGGCATCGGAATATTGTCTGTGAAAAGCTGTCCGGTACCCAATCCCTGCGGCATTCGGATATTCGGTCCGTAAATCCTCGCGGTAAGCTGCGCGATGGCATTCAGTCCGATATTGCTTTCCAACGCCGATGTTATCCACGAGCCAATGTTTCGTTCGTGAGCAAGCTCAATCCATTCCCTCGTCCCTGCCATTCCTCCGTGTAAACTTGGTTTCAAGACGATGTATCGCGGATGCAGCGTTTCCAAAAGTTCTATCTTCTTTTGCCGTTCGTTCACACCAATGAGTTCCTCATCAAGAGCGATGGCTATCGGAGCATCAGCACAAAGTCGCGCCATATCCTTCCATTGCCGTTGCTTAATGGGCTGTTCGATGGAATGAATATTATATTTTGCCAGAGTTTCCAACCTATCCATGACTTCCGCCGGCGAGAAACCGCCATTGGCATCCACGCGAAGCTCCATTCGTTCCCTCGGAAACAAGGAGCGAATATGCCTAATCAGTTCCATTTCCTTCGTGAAAGCTATGGCTCCAATCTTTAGTTTTACACATCGAAAACCTTGCCGAATCTTTTCCTCGAGGCGTGCGGACATCTCATCGTAAGTTCCCATCCACACCAGTCCATTGATGGGAATGCCCTCCTCGCCACGTCCGAAAGGAGTGGAAAAGAAGTCGGGTTTACCCCCGGCATCAAACTGTGCCATTGCCGTTTCCAATCCAAAGAGCATCGACGGATAAGGTCTCATCGCCTCGCTGTCAATCGTCCCCGTTCGCTCCACACCATCACAGAACTCTCGCAACTTTCTTTCGTATTTCTCAGGAGGCAGCGCATCGCATGAAAGGTCGGGCAACGTGGCACACTCCCCCACGCCTTTCACCCCAGGATGTTCTTTGGAAGAGAGCGTAACAAAGAAGCTCAAACGAGATGTATAGACACCGCGCGACGTTCCGGCAGGCGACTTGAAATGCAAAGTCTTTGATGTGATGCGTAATTGATAAGGCGACATAAGCAAATGGTATTAAGAATTGAAACGATACAAGACGTTTAAGGGAATTTGGGATATTTATCGAAGTCGGGCTTGCGCTTTTCCAAGAATGCTTTTCCGCCTTCCTGCGCCTCATCAAGCGTATAATACAGCATGGTGGCATCTCCGGCAAGTTCCTGAATACCGGCTTGTCCATCGAGTTCGGCATTAAATCCCGCCTTCATCATGCGCAGAGCAAGAGGTGAACGTTCCATCATTGTTTCCGCCCATTCCACACATTCGTCTTCCAACCTATCGAAAGACACCACTTTGTTCACCAATCCCATGCGCTCAGCTTCCTCGGCAGAGTACTGACGGCAAAGAAACCATATCTCGCGCGCCTTCTTCTGTCCTACGATGCGTGCCAAATAAGAAGCACCGAAACCGGCATCGAACGAGCCTACTTTGGGACCGGTCTGACCAAAGATGGCGTTTTCCGAAGCGATAGTCAGGTCGCAAACAACGTGCAGCACGTGTCCTCCGCCTATGGCATAACCATTTACCATTGCGATAACCGGTTTAGGAAGACGGCGAATCTGCATCTGTACATCCAAAACGTTCAGCCTTGGCACGCCGTCCGTGCCCACATAACCACCTTTCCCCTTAACATGCATGTCTCCACCGGAGCAAAACGCCTTGTCGCCGGCACCGGTAAGTAAGACCACTCTTATATCCAATGCCTCGCGACAATAAGCAAAAGCTCGCGACATTTCCCACACCGTGAGGGGCGTGAAGGCATTGCGATAGCGCGGACGATTAATAGTTATCTTCGCGATATGATTGTACTCCTCGAATAAAATCTCCTTGAAATCAAACCCTGCTATGGGCTTCCATTCTCTCTTGTCCATATCTCTTTTTTATTTATCTTCACCAGAAGAGAACCGTCGAGCAGACAGTTTCCTCTTGAATAATTCGTAATATTCTCCTACCACCCGGGCATCGGCTTCGGCATCTGTGAAAACTTCAAGCAGCAACGGTTTCTCGTTGCTCCGAAAGAATGCTTTTAGTGCTTTCTTCAGTTCCTTTTCATCATGAGCGGATAAGTAATCAATATCGTTTTCGCGGCATACTCCTCGAGCGGATGTCGTGTGTGCTGCACTAATCATCGTGTCGCGATGGGGCGATTTCTCAAGACCGGGAAGCTGATGAAAGATACCGCCACCACCATTGTTAAGCAGCAAGACATTCACATTCGTTGTCAAATTGCGATTCCACAAGGCGTTTCTATCATAAAAGAAACTCAAATCGCCAATAATGCAATAGACTTTGCGTTCTTCGCGAACTGCCGTTGCATAACCAACTGCCGTCGATAAAGTTCCCTCTATCCCATTTGTGCCTCTGTTGGCAAACAAATATTCATGCGAATAGATATTACCCAATCGCAAAGGCGAACTGTTGCCATAGAAAAGGGCAGCGAGAGAATCGTTTTTCCTCATCGTCTCATGAAAAAGTTTCACCGCCTGCATCTGAGAGAAGGATGGTTGGTAAGCGTTGGCTATTTTTCGAGCCTTGACAATCACATCATGCCACAGTTTTCCAAATGCCTTGGGCGGTTGGTTCTTAACCGCTTGCGACAGAACTTTCAAAGCATCTTCGGGTAATCCCTGAACAACATCGGTGAGGTTCATAAATGTATCACAAACCTCCCCCCACTGATCAACAAACACTGAAGTAACGTCCTTGCAACTACGGAGGAATTTCTTCAACCGCTTGCTCACGATTGTTCCTCCCATATAGACAATATAGTCGGGCTTGTATCGCTCGTCATCACCGATTACCGATAATATCTCATCGAAATGCTGTGCCGAACCAGCAGTGTTGTCAGCTGTTTTCTCTCGTAAGACAACTGAAAATGTGTCTAAAATGGCTATTCCCGATATAGCCTCGTCTGCCTTAACAACATTCATCTGTCCGAAGACAATCATCGGCTTTTGAGCATTGGCAAAACCAACCGCGATGTTCGTCATACGCTCATGACTGATCACGGCTTCGTGGAAAGTTATCTTACGTTGCGGTGGCAGTGTGTTTACCGTAAAATCAAAAAGTGGCTCGGAGATTGGTACGTTGATATGAACAGGGCAGCCTCGTCGGTTTGCTGACAGTGCCTCGTTTATCAACCGGTTGCAATACCATCGTTCCTCATCATTCGCAGGCTCGGGCAAGCTCACTCGTTTGCGGACGTATGGCGACAAAGCCTCCATCTGCGGCAGAGTTTGTCCGTCTTGCTGTCCAATCCATTGTCGTGGTCGGTCTGCCGACACAACGATGAGTTGCCGGTTTTGGTAATAAGCCTCCGCTACCGCAGGAGCAACATTCAGCAGTGCCGTTCCTGAAGTAACACAAACAACTACCGGTTCATTGATTTTCATACACAAGCCAAGTGCGAAGAAGCCAGCCGAGCGTTCGTCGGTAACGGAAAAACACTCTATCGCCTCACATTCACAAAAATTATGCACAATGGGAGCATTGCGAGAGCCCGGACAAACCACGGCTTTACTTATTCCGAACTCTGTCAATAGTTCCGTTAGCATATTTACGTTTTCCTTATTGCTGAACATGATTGTTTATGCGTATGATTTATGGCTTTTATGAATGAATGATTTGCGATGGAGCCTTAACACTCTTCCAATAATTGTTTCATTGCCGCGAGCTTCGCCTTCGTTTCTCGCCATTCGCTTTCCTCTGTGCTTTCTCTCAATATTCCACCTCCCGCATACAGCCGACAAAGGTCTTCGGCTATCTGCATACAGCGAAGAGAAACATAAAGATGGGTTTCGCCATTAGGATCTACCATGCCGGCAAATCCGCTATAATAACGGCGAGGTGATGTTTCGTTTGCCAAGATAAATCGGCGTGCCGCGTCTTTAGGTATGCCACATACGGCAGGAGTGGGATGCAGATTATCCAACAAATCACCCAAGCGTTTCGGATCGTTAATGGTGAAGCAAAAATCCGTACGTAAATGTAACAGGTCGGCTGCCGCACGAGTAGTGAAAGGACCATTTTCACTTATGTTGGAGGCGAACTTCTCCAAATGATTTCTAATATATTCAGCCACATATTGCTGTTCCGCTTTGTTCTTCATCGACCATTTTTCCTCTCCGGTCTTATGCATCATTGTCCCTGCCAATGCCATTGTTTGCCAACTCGTATCACTGCCGGTCAATAATACTTCCGGAGTTGCCATGAGCCATGTGCCCGACTGTGGCGTTGAGAAAAGGGAAACAAACTGATCGGGATAGTCTTTGCAAGCGCGCAGAAAGATTTTCTCCGGTTGCAGTTTGTCATACAGTTCAACATCAAGACAACGCGACAATACCAATTTAGAGAAAGTGTGGTTCGTCAATTGTTGATGGAATATGGAGAAATCGCGATGATAGCTTGTTTTATCCGATTTCACAGAGCGTGGTCTCGCTGATGTCTCGGATAATTGCAGCTTTAATGACGCATTGATTTCCACCTTTTCGGGAAGGAGTAAGAGCACGGGACACGTTGCCGAAGGGCTGAAAGGGGCAATGACAAAACCACGTTTTCCGTTTAATTCGGTAAGGGATGACAAAACCAATGGGGCATCCTGTCGTCCGGTTATCTTCACATATTGGTCGGCATTCGGCAACCGATAAAAAGCATACGACCGCATATTGGCTACAATATTACTTCATTTCTTCTTGGGGTCAATGACATAATTGGTAACTTGAACTGTGGAGATAATCTCACCATTATCGTTCTTTACGTCCACTTGCCACACATGTAGCTTATTGCCCTTATGAACCAGTTTGCCAAAGGCCGTTACCGTTCCTCCGTAAGGCATTGCCTTTACATGACTACCACTGACATTGATTCCCAACGCCATCTTTCCGGGGCAAATCCCATTAGAGCCAACCCCTGCCACATTCTCCGCTAACGCCAACGTGGCTCCGCCGGAGAGAAATCCGAATATTTGTTTGTTGCGATCATCTACCGCCATCTTTGCCATCAAAGTATCAGGTTCAGGAGTTGAGATGAATTGCATGCCCAAGGTGCGGCTCAATCCGTCTTCTTTTTCCAAGCGTGCACTTATTTTTTCTACATCCATATCATGAATTCTTTTATTGGGGATATCAAGCCCAAGGGGTATCTGTTTTTCGTTTCTTGCAAAGATAGTAAAAAACGAACAGTCCACAAAACATTCAAGGCGATTTCCTATCCCCTTCATAATAAAAAATCCTCTTCTACTGTCTCAGCGGAGGAGGATTTTTGTATCGTATGTTTAACGAGTTTACTTTATGGCATATTTCTTTCCGTTCTTAATATAGATGCCACGAGTAGGGCTTTCTATTCTTCTACCTTGCAAATCGTAATAATAATTGTCTTGTGTCTCATTGCTCACAACTTCCTCAATGGCATCGGGGATCAAGAAGTGGAACGAGAGCGTTCCATCAGCGTTGCTTTCGATTTTATAGACAGTTTTTTCCAACTTACTCCCATCAAAGAGACTGAATGATTTTATCTCGTTTACGCCGTTGCCATAAAGATGTTCTTTTTGAGCATCCCACTCAAACTCACTACCATTGGCAGCAACAACGTAAGCTCGCTTCGAGTCTTGAATATTGTTTACCTCATTCTCTTCCCAAGCTCTCTTGTCGTAGGCGATATGCGTAACCAACAATCCCGGACTGAAGGTGTTAGTATTAGAGGAGTAGCTATCGGAACAAGTTTCGGGATACCACGTACTGGCGGAAGAACGATTTTCCAAAATGAAATATTCTTTTTTATTATTCGGGTTGCGTATCAGCACTGCCACATCGGAATGGTCGCTTTCGGTAGGCATAAGCTTTATATAGGATTTATCGGTAAGCTCCGGAATGTCCAACCATCCGAGACAAGAACGTTCGTAGGCGGTATAACCTATCGGCGCGCGACCTTGGCGGATGTAGCCTCCCTCATCCATAATCGACCAAAAGCCGAAAGGAGCATCATTGTCATAAGAATAATCGGTTACGTAAAAGTCGGGCAAACCTAAGGCATGACCGAACTCATGGCAGAACACGCCCATACCCATCAAGGTGTTATTGTCATCCAACTCATTACTTACGAAACAACCATTGAAATGAAATCCTGCAATGTTAAAATTCGGTTCAAAATCGAACTGCTGCGGCCAAACTAAATAGGGATTACTACTGCTCGTAGCTTCTCCTTTACCGGCATACAGAACACTGACGAATTGTATGTTTCCATCCCCGTCAAGATATTTGGAAAAGTCCGCGCCTTGATCCATTGCCGCTTTTACCGCATCCGCCACAAGCTCATCAACATGGAGGTCATCGCCATTCATATTATTCTTTCCGTAATATCTATAACTTTTGCTGAGCGTAACAACTCCCAATACATCGAACGTGGGTTCGAATAGTCCACGACTCTGAGCTACAAAGTAATCTTTTACGGAACCTACGCAATTTGGTTCTCTTCTATAACCCTTCTCATTGAAATAGGCAGTCATATGCTCTTTCGTTGTGGAAGGCTTGAACTTCGTGTCATTAAACTGTACCATGATTACGGGTATATTCACCTTGCCGATGCTTTTAACAGGTCCCAGTCCACTCCGACCATATTTCCCCAGTCCATCATCTGTAGAGACATAGATTTCCTTTCTCGGGCGAATGTATCTGCTTTTGCGCTTGGAACGTTTCAGTTCACTCAAACGAGAAAGTACCTGCTGACCGTCAAGAAATTCTTTTTCTTGTTCCGATCTTTCGGTTATTTCGTGGGCAAGAAAGTCTGAAGGTATCAGTCTCCCATTTTCAATGATGGCATAACGCAGTTCATCGGTATCGGTCATCACCAACACCTGTCCATCCACTGTGGTATAATAAGCCGCCCCTCTATCGCCATGCACGTAAACTCGTACCGTCGTACCATCCGGTTGAGTCATGGTCCATAACTTTTTGATGGGACGGATGGCACTCATCGGTAAAGCGATAAATATTGCCAAAACAGATAGTAACAGTAATTTTCTCATGTTGTTGATATTGTCTTCTTAATTTTTTGATTTCTGCATTTTTATATCGCAGAATATGCAAAGATAATAAAAACGGAATTACGATGCAACAATTCCCATGAAAAACTTTCTCTACCCTTACCCCAAATCGGGCACATTAGAAACCACTTTGGTTCTTTTTCCTAATGACCGCCGGTAGAAACATTCAATTATAGATGTTTGTTATTCAGCAATTTACTGACGAAAAACCATATACAATGAACTCATAGCCACACCTGCCTGCCCGGAGATATGGGAAAAGTTTAATAATGTCCTGAATTTTCTTCATTCATCTATCAAAAGCTTAGCTTTTGCTTTCCAAAAGATAAGCTTTTACAATGCAAAAGGTCATGAATTGCAATGCAAAAGGCAACCTTTTAAATTGTAATTTATATTTTGTTGATTATCAATGGATTACAAAACGCATCTCGGGCGCGGTTTTTGTAATGTAATTTCGCAATGATGACCGGGTCGAATATTCGCTATCAAGCATCTGCCATATACCACCGGGAAATCCTAATGAGCGATTTGGATTTAATGATGCTGTCCAAAAGTGGTATTCGTATTGAACTCACATCGCCATTTCTTTCTATCCTTCACGAATGGAAGCCAACAATCCGGCTATCTTACAGCACGAACATAAATCAAAAGAATAAAGTGAAAGAAAACTGCAAATCTATAAATTTCTAACCTGAATAACACAAGATTGATATAAAATAAGTGAAAAAACTTGTCCAAACATTTATATTTTATTATTTTTGTTCTGCAAGTTCCAAAACGAAGTGCAATAAAAGAGTAGCCCTCGCCGAGAGATGCAGACGTTCTCGAAGCGTAGCGAGAGGTTGTCTGCATCTCTCGGCGAGGAAAAAAAACAACCAGCAATACAAATAAAAAAGGGAGACCTCTGTCTCCCCAAGATTAATTAACTTTGTATTGTGAAATATCATCAATTAACCTCGGAGCAAAGGTCGCAAATTTTCGCCTTACTCCAAAAGAAAACAGGGAGAAAAGAGATTGCCACAATCGTCGGCATCAGTCAGTCAACACTATCACGTGAAATCAAACGCAACAGCACGCCATCAGAAAAGTATATCTGGACAAAGGCGCACGATATGGCTATGCAGCGCAGAAAGAGAACGGTAAAGAACGCCAGGCTCTCTAACGAATTAGTCTGGAGAATTAAGGAATATATCACCAATGACCAGTGGTCTCCACGACAAATATCAGGTTATCTGCGCAAGAATGAGGGAATAAAGGTGTCCCACCAATCCATTTATAATATCATTCATAATGATACAACAGGGGAACTTGCCAAACACACAAGGCATAAGATGAAATACAG
>NZ_LR027820.1:1287720-1288412 GCF_900607215.1 Prevotella rectalis | reverse complement strand
GACAAATATCAGGTTATCTGCGCAAGAATGAGGGAATAAAGGTGTCCCACCAATCCATTTATAATATCATTCATAATGATACAACAGGGGAACTTGCCAAACACACAAGGCATAAGATGAAATACAGACATCGTCCCAAGGGCAGACATCTTCCAATTAAAGACAGGTTGAGTATCCATGAAAGAAGTAAGGAAGTTGACGGGAAGAGATTCGGAGATTTTGAGATGGACTTGATCGTAGACCCTGACCAGCATACCATACTCACACTGGTAGAGAAATCCACCAATATGCTGCTTATGCAGAAACTGCCATTTGGAAAGCAGTCAAAGCCTCTGGCAAAGGTAGTTAGGAAACTGCTGCCACCATACAAGGACTGTCTGAAGACCATTACAACAGACAACGGACCTGAATTTGCAGCACATAAGGACATTACCAAGTTCTTAGGCGTGCCCGTATACTTCGCTGATCCATATTGTTCTTGGCAAAAGGGAGCTATTGAGAATACAAATAAACTAATCAGACAATATATACCGAAAAAGGATTCGTTTGAACATTACACAGACAAGAGAATTATGTCGATACAAAAGAAATTGAACGAAAGACCGAGAGAAAAATTAAACTTTTCTACTCCAAAGTGTGAATTCTTCAAATACGTTTTATAATTTTGCACTTGCTGGTTGACTCTGCGGAGT
>NZ_LR027820.1:1274922-1287715 GCF_900607215.1 Prevotella rectalis | reverse complement strand
GACAAGAGAATTATGTCGATACAAAAGAAATTGAACGAAAGACCGAGAGAAAAATTAAACTTTTCTACTCCAAAGTGTGAATTCTTCAAATACGTTTTATAATTTTGCACTTGCTGGTTGACTCTGCGTTCGGTTATTGTTAAGGTATCTTTCTAAACAATCACTTTGACATGATTCGATTATCAATTAATTATTAATTCTTATGTTAAGAAAAACTACATTATTTTTCGTGTTCCTGCTATCGGTAACACTTTTCGCGGCACCTGTTTCGCAAGAACAGGCAATGAGAGAAGCGCAAGCCTTCCTAAACAGCAGAACAAGCTTGCCACGCTCGATGAAGATGCGCCGGGCATACAGAGTTCCAAAACTCAAGTCGGTTTCCGAACAATCGTATTTCTATGTATTCAACATAGGCACAAACAACGGATTTATCATTGTATCAGGCGACGATCGCACTACTCCCATTTTGGGTTATACCGATGCGGGCACGTTTGACGCAGGCAAGATAAACCCAAACATGAAATCGTTTTTGGACGCATACGTGGAAGAATTCAAACAATTGGACAAAATGAATGTCTCATCAAGGAGGGCACCCGCACGAAAAGCGATTTCAAGATCAAAAGAGCCAATAGCACCGTTAGTGGCCATTCACTGGGATCAGGAAGTTCCCTACAATAAACTCTGTCCGGAAATAACAGATGAAAGTATGAAAAAAGACACGCGCAACGGACGTTTCGTAACGGGCTGCGTGGCTACCGCGATGGCACAGGTCATGAGATATTATCAATGGCCACAGGGGAAAACCTTGATGCCGATTCCGGCATACACCTCCAAGCAAGCGAATTTGGATGTTTCGGAGTTGCCGGTAACCACTTTCGACTGGAGAAACATGCGAAATGTTTACGGTAGAAACTACTCCCAAGCAGAGGCTGATGCAGTAGCAAAGCTGATGCAGTATTGCGGAAGCAGCGTTCGCATGAATTATTATTATTCCTCCAAGGGAGGTTCCGGAGCTTTTGGCAGCGATGTGCCCAAAGCTCTTAAAACCTATTTCGATTACGCGGCCACAACAAAACTGATAACACGCTACGATTATACCGCAGATACATGGGCAGACGCACTTTACGGCGAGTTGAAGGCGAAACGTCCGGTGGTGCTCTGTGGTGCATCGCCTTTCGGTGGGCACTGTTTCGTAGTGGATGGATATGCCGAGGGCGAGTACTTCCACATTAATTGGGGGTGGAGCGGTAATCAGGATGGATATTACCGCCTATCGGTTTTAGAACCGGGAGCACAGGGTATAGGTGGTTTTGAAGGTGGTTATTCCCAAGATCAACAAGCCATCATCGGCATTCAGCCGAACAAAGGGCAGCCAGCTGCCTGCACGCTGGTGGGTTATGATATATACCCATCTGTGAAAACTGTCAATCGCGCATCAAAAGACGTGAACTTCAAGGGAGCAGATTTCTATTCCAAAGATGATAAATATTCATATACATTCAAAGTGCTGAATATGGAGAAAGGCCCAAGAAACTGTTATCTCAGCATCGGGCTATGCGATGAAAATAACCAATTGATTCAAGTATTGAGCAATGGAACGGAAGAATGTAAATATAAAGACTACAACTATTATTATACCATCAAATTATGGGAGTTGAACGACTTCGGGGCAAACCTTCCACTAGGTAAATATAAGGTATTCCCGGTGTATAGAGAAAAGACAAATGAAGATTGGAAACTCTGCGACGGTTATACGAAAAGCTATGTAATGGTGGAAATTACAGAAACACAGTATCGTGTTTCGGAAACGGAAGACGGGTCGAACTTCAACCTCAACGCTACTGCGAAAATCGAAGGAACACCAACAGTGAAGTCTCCCTGCTCGTTTACTTTTGACGTGAAAAACACTGGTTCTGATTATTACGGTCTCGTGGGACTTAGAATCGACAAGAATAATGTTGAAGAGAATGTGGTGTCGCTGTCTGTCGCACGTGGCAAGACATCGCAGATATCGTTCGGTTATATCCCGAAAACTGCCGGAACGTTCAAATACAGTTTGGTCAGCGTAGAGGAGTCTTATAACGAGGTCACAAAGAAATGGGAAGACATCTATACGGAAATTCCCGGTTCATCAGGCACATTCATCGTTCGGGAGGCCGGAAACGGAGGTAATCTTGAGGCAGAGGTAAGCATTGACGCGAACAAGGACGGTGTTGTCTATGGAAAAGGCATTACGGGTAAGTTCACATTGACAAACAATGCTTCTACACCATACAATGACAAGATATACGTAACCGTGTTCCAACACTCAGGAAGTAAATGGTACAACCTCGGCGATGTTCCCCGAGAAGTATCGGTAAAGGCAAACGGAACGCTCACACAGACATTTAAATTTGTTGGTTTGAGTGAAGGGCAGAGTTATCTTGTGAGTGTGTTCACACATAAAGATGGTGAGGATTGGGACGAAAGGGGTTATTCCGCTGAATTCAAGGTGTTGCCCGGTGTAACGGCTTTCTATCCGGACGGAACTTTCAAGACTTTCAATCCGACAAATGACATAGATTTAGGCAATGCCACAACCATTGATTTCGGTTCATCAACCCTCAAGGGGACACTTGCCGGAAGTACGAACCCGAATGCGCTCTACTATTTCGCTGAAAAAGCAAACGTACCTTCTGCACTTGCCGGAAAGAACATCATTGTAAACAGGGAAGCCGAGAAGATAACCTTGGTAGATGATGCCAATTCTGACTTCATGCCGTTTAATGATTTTACAGTCAACGACATAACCTATACACGCAAGTTTGAAAAAGGCTACAACGGAACAAACTACAATTGGCAAACCATCACGTTACCGTTCGAGGTAAACAAGATTACTATCGACAACACGCCTTACGAGTGGTTCAAATCGAAAGATGACAAAGACAAGAGCATCCGACTGATGAATGTATTTGGAGAAGACGACGCGCAAAAAATCATTTACTATGACTACGTAAATGATTTCAAGGCTAACCAACCTTATATCGTTGCGATAGACGCAAAATTATTGGGAGAAACCGGCATACAGACTGCGAAGGAAGTAGTGTTCCATGGTACGAATGTTGAGATCATTGCAGATGCAATCCCCGTGGTTTCGGGAACGAAGTATAAGTTTATCGGAACCTACACGAAGGAGACAGTAGAGAAAGCATATCAACTGAATGCCACAGGCACGGAATTCATTGCCAAGCCCTCAAGCACCGTCGCGCCGTTCCACGCTTATTTCGCAACAGCAGATGGTGTCATAGCCGGAGAAGATAATACCAACCCATTGAAAGTAGATATCATTACTCCTGCCTTAGGCATTACCGATGTAGATGCAAACGCTGCTAATGACACCTCTGTTATTTACAACCTAAACGGCGTGATAATCGGACGTGGCGCAATCGATTTCAACAGCCTGCCAAAGGGCATTTACATCATTAACGGCAAAAAAGTTGTTAAATAGATATGAGTTGATGAAAGTAAACGGAAATTTCCCTCACCACGAAGAAAAACCTGTATCGCAGAGGGACAACTAATCAAGTAAGAGGTGTATTAGGGCAATCCAAATACACCTCTTATCATTTTTATTCATACCGGCTCACGCACTTTTATAAGACAGTGCCTCAAAATTAAACGTATAAACGCAACTAATCTCTATTTTTTCGCTATCTTTGCACCATAATATATAAAGAGAGGATATGGAAGTCGCGAAGAAATCGCTTTTGGGAATGAACCTGTTGGAACTGAAAGCCGTCGCGAAAGAATTGGGAATGCCTGCTTTTGCCGGAGGACAAATGGCAAAATGGCTCTACGAACGGCACATTTCAACAATAGACGAAATGACCAATCTTGCGAAAACGAACAGGGAGAAGTTGAATGCTGCTTACGTTATAGGCTGCAAAATGCCGATAGAGGCACAACACTCCCAAGACGGAACGATAAAATATCTGTTTCCGACGGAAAACGGAAAATCGGTAGAAACTGTGTACATACCCGATGGCGATCGTGCCACACTTTGCGTATCATCACAGGTGGGGTGTAAGATGAATTGCTTGTTTTGTCAAACCGGCAAACAGGGATTTGAGGGCAATCTGTCGGCAACGGATATTCTGAACCAGATTTATTCCCTACCCGAACGCGACCGGCTTACGAATATCGTGTTCATGGGACAGGGAGAACCAATGGATAATCTTGACAACGTGTTGCGTGCGACACAGATCCTCACTGCCGATTATGGCTATGCGTGGTCGCCTAAGCGCATCACAGTGAGCAGTGTCGGCATAAAGGGAAAACTGAAACGTTTTTTGGAGGAAAGCCATTGCCATGTGGCAATCAGTCTGCACAATCCCATCGCGGATGAAAGGGCGGAATTAATGCCCGCGGAGCGTGGAATGTCGATAACAGAGATTGTGGAATTGCTGCGAAACCATGACTTCTCACATCAACGCCGACTCTCGTTCGAGTACATTGTCTTCCGAGGCGTGAACGATTCCGAAAAACACGCCAAGGCTATTGTGCGGCTTCTGAAAGGTTTGGAGTGCCGATTGAACCTCATTCGCTTCCACCCCATACCTCACGTGCCACTCAAAGGCGTAGATGACAAAAAGATGGAGGCTTTCCGGGATTATCTGACCGGACACGGCATCTTTACAACCATTCGCGCCAGTCGCGGACAAGACATTTTCGCGGCTTGTGGCTTGCTTTCCACAGCTAAAAAAATCGCCGATGAAAGGGCGTGATATTTTCTGCCTCGGCTGGGCTTTTATGCTGCTTGTCATGGCTTCGTGCCGAGAGAGAGCATTCTTGCCGAAAAGTGGAGGCAGGCTTTATGAAGTGGTGGTAGTGGACGACAGGGACAGCCTGCTCTATGATGTGCTTTCCACAAGGATGGAAGGATTGCCACAACGCGAGCCATGCTTCGACGTAACAGAGCTGAGTTCCGAACAGTTCACGGGCAATTTCCGGTTGGCACGCAATATCATCATGCTGAAGATAGACAGCACGCGCTATGAAACAACCGAAATGCGCATGCAACGCGATGCCTATGCCCGACCACAAGTGGTGGTATCACTAACTGCACCCACGCAATTGGAATTGCAAAAGTTTCTGCAGAAGAGTGAGAAAACGTTGCTCAACTACCTGATAAAAAGCGAAATGGCAGTTACGCTAAAACGCTTTTACAAAGAGCAAAACACCCAAGCCGAAAAAACGATAAACGAAATGTTTGGGGCAACCATGCGAATAGCCGGGAATATGACATCGAGCAAAAAGGGAAATAACTTTCTGTGGCTGTCAAACAATGCCAATTCGGGTATGGAAAACATCTGTTTATACACAATATCCAAGGCAGACTTCAAACAACAGCGGGACAGTGTGATGCGAAGAAATATTCCCGGAGAGCGAGATAATATGTTCATGACCACGGCAGCCATAACCTCAACAAGCGTGAACAAGGGAAAGTCTGTAACAATAAGGGGCTTGTGGGAAATGAAAAACGATGCCATGGGCGGACCATTCGTCGCATATATCAGGACAGATGACGGAAGAAAGGATAGCTTTCTTGTGGCAGAGGCATTCGTGTACGCGCCGGAAACAAGGAAAAGAAATTTGACGCGACGCTTGGAAACAGCTCTATACACCTTGAAATCAAGACCAAAGGCATACAGATAGACAATGTGGATAACGCGATTTTTAAACAAGATACCGCAATAGATGAAATAAGAAGAACAATTAATATACGAAAAGATATGTACGAAGATAGAAAAATACGTGTGGCAATCACCCACGGAGATACCAACGGAATTGGATATGAAATCATATTTAAGACTTTTGCCCGACAGGGAATGCTCGATTTGTGCACACCCATCGTCTATGGCTCACCCAAAGTGGCAACCTATCATCGCAACGCTTTGGGAGTTCCGGCAAACTTCACGATAATAAACGAAGCGGAAGAGATTAAGGACGGACGAATCAACTTTGTCCCCGTGTTCGATGAAGAGATAAAAGTGGAATTGGGAAAGCCCACTGAGATATCGGGAAATGCCGGTTTGAGAGCCATCGACAGAGCTTTGGAGGATTTCAATAAAGGTGTATTTGATGTCCTCGTAACGGCACCCATCGACAATAACGAGGAGTTTCATTTCAGCGGTCAGAGCAGATACATAGAGGACCATTTAGAATTGGAAGGACAAGGAATTAATATGTTGCTGAACGAACATCTGCGCATCGCTTTGGCTACAAGAAACCTGCCTCTGAAACAGGTGGCAGAGACCATAACAGCCGAGAAAATAACCGATAGCGCGACACGACTGTACAATAGTATTTGTCGCGACTTCCGTATTTCAAACCCACGTGTTGCCATTCTCGCGCTTAATCCCAAAGCAGGAGCCAACGGATTACTTGGGTCGGAGGAACGCGACATCATCGCTCCGGCTATCGAAACTCTCGAAAAGAATAATATTCAATGCTTCGGTCCTTATGCAGCGGACGAGTTTTTCGGTGCAAGCGATTGGGAACACTTCGATGCGACTTTAGCAATGTATTACGATCAGGGACTGGCTCCTTTCCGTACATTGACAGTGGAGGCAGGCGTGAACTATTTGGCGGGACTGCCCCTCGTGTGCACAGCACCGGATATGAGTACAGGGTTTGATATTGCAGGGAAAGGAATTGCCGATGATATGTCCTTCCGCCATGCCATCTATTCGGCAATCGATATATATCGCAACCGGATGGAATATAACGAGCCGATGGCAGCACCTCTGCCAAAACTCTTCAAGGAAAAACGAGATGAGACGGATAAGGTACGCTTCACCGTTCCCAAACATCGCAACGAACCGATACGGGAAAGCGAATAGTGTGTATTCATGAAGTTTGGACGTTGAATTAAACCATACTTTCAATGAAGAAGAAATACCAAAACGTTTTTTTTATCTTTGGCATTATAGTACTCGTTGTCATGCTCACGCAATTGGATTTCGCTGAGGTGTGGCAAGGGTTGCGCAATGCCGGCTATTGGTTTTTCGCGGTTGTAGTTCTGTGGTTCTTTCTGTACATCTTCAATACAGCCTCATGGTATATCATTATCAGGAGTCAGGAAACAAAAGACGAGAAAAATAGAAACATCGTTCCGTTCTGGTGGCTGTATAAGGTCAGCGTATCAGGGTTCGCGCTGAATTATGCCACTCCGGGGGGCTTAATGGGCGGAGAACCTTACCGCATCATGGAGCTTTCGCCCAAGATTGGAGTGGAAAGGGCTACCTCGTCGGTGGTTCTTTTCGTAATGACCCACATCTTCAGCCATTTTTGGTTCTGGCTTCTTTCCATACCCCTTTACATTCTCACGCAGGATGTGAGTGTTTTCATGATAATTTTGCTTTCCATTGTGGGAATGTTTTGCCTTGTGGCTATATGGTTTTTCTTGTCGGGATATAAGAAAGGATTGGCAGTGCGCATGATGAGGCTTTTGGGCAACATACCCGGCATAAGGAAATGGGCGAAACATTACGTGGAACTTCACGATGAGCAACTTCGGAATATTGACGAACAGATAGCAGCATTGCACAATCAACAACCCAAGACTTTCTTGACAGTTGTGCTGTCGGAACTGCTGTGTCGCATTTTCAGTGCCTTGGAAGTCTTTTTCATTCTCTTGGTGCTCTTCCCGAGTGTGAACTATCTGAATTGCATCTTGATAATCTCCTTCACAACACTATTTGCCAACATGCTGTTCTTCATGCCCTTACAGTTGGGAGGAAGAGAAGGAGGCTTCCTGATGTCAATTTCCGGATTGGGACTCACTGCCAACGCCGGTATTTTTGTTGCGTTAATTGTGAGAATCCGTGAGCTGATATGGACGGCTATAGGACTGTTGCTCATCAAAATCAATCAGCAACGCAGAAAAAACTGAATCATTATCTGTTAAACTCTGCCAAAATTGCAGAAGTTTGGAATAAAATGGGTAAATTTGTCAGCTAAATGAACAATACGGAATTACAACGCGTAAAGCAGCGCTACAACATAGTGGGCAGTTGTAAAGCACTCAACAGAGCACTCGACATTGCACTGCAGGTGGCACCAACTGACCTTTCCGTTCTCATCATCGGGGAGAGCGGAGTGGGTAAAGAAGTTCTGCCTCGAGTAATTCATGATAATTCACCGCGAAAACGCGAGAAATATTTTGCGATAAACTGTGGCTCCATACCTGAAGGAACCATCAATAGTGAGTTATTCGGACACGAAAAAGGTTCTTTCACGGGGGCAATCGGGGAAAGCGAAGGCTACTTCGGAACAGCAGATGGAGGAACCATCTTCCTCGACGAAGTGGGAGAACTTCCATTGGCTACGCAATCGAAACTGCTACGTGTACTGGAGTCGGGCGAATATATCCGCGTCGGAGGTCAGGAAGTGCGAAAGACAAATGTGCGCATCATCGCCGCCACAAACGTAAATATGCGCAAGGCTGTAAGTGAGGGCAAATTCAGGGAAGATTTGTACTATCGGCTGAACACTATCCCCATTCAAATGCCACCATTACGTGATCGTGGAGAAGACATACTGCTACTATTCCGTCTCTTTGCCATGCAGATGGCAGAGAAATACCGATTACCAAAGATTATTCTTACGGAAGATGCCAAACAATTGATGTTGCATTATAAATGGCCTGGGAATGTGAGACAATTGAAAAATATCACGGAACAAATGTCAATCTTGAGTGAAAAACGCGAGATAACCTCCGAGATGCTCTCACATTTCATTCCGAAAGATCCGGAAAGCACCCAATTGACGGTTGTGCAGAATGGGGGGAAATATAGTTATGAGAGTGAGCGTGATTTGCTGTATAAAATCCTGTACGAGCTGAGAGGAAATGTAAGTGATTTGCGAAGAGACTTGAACACCGTGAGGAAACAACTGGAAGACGCACAGGCACTCAATGTTCCACACCAGTTTGAGCCATTGGCGGCAGAATCTACCGGAAATCTACCGATGCCCACAAAAACGATTGGATCGGAAACAGCATCGAATGGACAGATTGAGTTTGCCGAAGCTGAAGAAATATCAGAACCGGAAACACTGAATATCAATGATATAGGCAGGCAACTGGTGGAAAAGGCTTTGGAAAGAAACAACGGAAACAGGAAAAAAGCCGCGCAGGAGTTAGGTATCAGCGACAGAACTCTCTATCGAAGAATAAAGCAATATGGATTGGAAAATAATAAATAGGTTCATTGGATCACCTTTTTTATACCTCGTGTGCCTGCTATGGCTGACCGCTTGCTCGGTAAGCTATAAGTTCAATGGAGCCAGCATTGATTATACCAAGGTGAAAAGCATTCAGATTGCCGACTTCCCCATCCGCTCCACTTATGTGTGGGGACCCATGGGACCCATGTTTAACAACAAGTTGAAAGACATATTTGCCAATCACACTCGCTTGCAACAAGTGAAACGCAATGGCGACATGAAACTGGAAGGAGAAATAACCCAATATCAACAACGAAACAAAAGTGTATCAAGCGAAGGATATTCCGCGCAGACAGAACTTTCAATCACCGTAAACGTACGCTTTGTGAACAATACTAATCACAATGACGACTTTGAAAGACAGTTCACGGCATCGGCAACTTACGAAACCACGAAGAGCCTCAATGCCGTTCAAGAACAACTGGTGGAACAAATGGTGAAAGATTTGACCGAACAGATTTTCAACGCAACGGTAGCCAATTGGTAAGATTCGTTCGGCATAATATAGAACATAACCTGATAATCATGGATATTGCACATTATTTCAATCACCCCGAAGACCTCGACAAGGAAACACTATACGAGCTTAGAAGTCTTCTTGCGCTTTATCCGTATTATCAGCCCGCGAGAGTGCTGCTGCTGAGAAATTTGTTCCTTCTTCACAACCCCACATTCGACGAGGAGTTGCGACGTGCGGCACTATTCATCACGGACAGACACACCCTGTTCGATTTGGTAGAAGGTCCACATTACAGATTGAGAACACCTGAAACCAAGCAAATCGACGAAAATGATGGCATCGCCTCACCACAGACGCCAAACCCTGCGGAAACCAACCGGCAACCGGAACAGAAAGACAGAACAACTTCGCTCATTGATGACTTTTTGGAAACCCTTCCCCAAAAGGAAGAAACACCGACTGAGAACAAACGAAAACCTACACCGGCAGATGCCACCATCGACTATGTAGCTTATCTACTGGAAACGGAGAATAAAGAAGCAGAATCAAATAGCCCAGAACTTCGCGGACAAAGCCTCATTGACGACTTCATCAACAAGGAGAATGGAAGAATAACCCTTCAAGATGAAACAGAATACGAAGCCGAGATAAACGAAGAAACAGAAGATGGCGCGGAAATAGAAGATGACAGCTACTTTACGGAAACTTTGGCAAAAATTTACATCAAACAACAAAAATATTCAAAAGCTCTGGAAATAATTAAGCGATTAAATTTGGAATATCCGAAAAAAAATCGTTACTTTGCAGACCAAATCCGATTTTTGGAGAAATTGATAATAAATAATAATAAAAAATCAGAATAAAAAATGTATTGGTTATTAATAGTACTTGTAGTAATTGCAGCTTTCCTGATGATAGGAGTAGTGCTTATTCAGGAATCAAAAGGTGGCGGACTTTCATCCAATTTCTCATCCTCGAATGCCATCATGGGCGTTCGTAAAACTACAGATTTCATAGAGAAAGCTACATGGGGGCTCGCAATCGCAATGGTGGTTCTGAGCGTTATGTCGGCATTCGTGGTACCATCCGCCTCCACCGACCAAAGCGTCATAGAAAAGGCTGCGACAGAAGGAAGTACTACCAACCCGAATAACCTGCCGAATTTTGGAGCAAGCCAGCAAAAACAAACTGCTCCGGCAAATCAAGGAACAGCCCCGGCAACACAGAACGCCTCCGAACAAGCACCTGTGGCTCCGGCAAAATAAGCAAGCACTAAATAAAAAGTACAAAAATATTTGTCAGAAATAAATTATTTTTGTATCTTTGCACTCGCTTTTTAAGCAATAGAACACGGTGGATGTAGTTCAGTTGGTTAGAGCGTCAGATTGTGGTTCTGAATGTCGTCGGTTCGAGTCCGACCTTCCACCCTACCGAAAACAAGCGGAAAGCCCGATAAAAAAGGCTTTCCGCTTTTATTTTATCCTACAAGTATTGACAAATAGCGACCGCAAGTAAAACCTCTAAGCCCAAATCGATCATTAGAAAATCCGCTTCCTTTTCATCTTTAGATAGTCGTTCCACAACAACTCAGCTTACAGCCTCACAGATGGTAAAATCGAGTCCTCGAGGAACGACTATTTGGTCATGTCATTGAAAACGAGAAAAACCTTCCCGACCATATGAGAAGAGTCCAATAATGTCCTAAATTTTCTTCGTTCGTTTATCCAAAGCTTAGCTTTCACGTTCCAAAAGCTTACCTTTTGCGATGCAAAAGGTCATGAATTGGAGTGCAAAAGCTAAGCTTTTAAGTCTCATTTAATATCATTCTGATTATCAGTAGATTACGAAGTGTGTCTCGAATATGGTTTTTGTCATATAATTTCGTGGCAATGGTTGGGGGGCGGATTCCATAAGCAAGTGCAAAATTACACAATTCTTTGTTTAATCATATCTTTTGGCTTTTGAAATTGATTCTTTTTTCTTGGTCTGTTGTTTAATTTCTCTATTATATGTTTTATCATTCCCTTGGATATACCTTTGAAATTGGTCTTCTTAGGTATATATTGCCTGATGAGTCCATTCATGTTTTCAATTGCCCCCTTTTCCCATGAGGAGTATGGATGCGCAAAATAAACAGTTGTACCTAGTTTCCTTGCTATAATCTCATGTGCTGCAAACTCACTTCCGTTGTCCGTGGTAATAGTCCTGACTGGCAATTGGGACTCTCTAAGCAGCCGCACCACGGCATGCGCCAAAGGTACGGCCTGTTTTCCCGTTTCAAGTTTCTCCATGAGCATATAACAGCTCTTCCTGTCCACCAACGTTACGATGGCACCTTTTCCATTCTTTCCCACGATGGTGTCCATTTCCCAATCGCCTATGGAACGACCGTCTGCCTCGACGGGTCGTTCGTCAATCGAAACTCTGTTAGATATCAGTGCGCTGCCCGACATATTAGATGTCCTGCCCTTGTGCCCGCCATGGCGAAGGTGTTTCCGGATATTATCCTTATGGTGCGGGGAACTGGCTGCTATCCAATTATAGATAGTAGACTTGGAGACCTTCATGCCTTCCTCTCTCCTAAGCCAGCCGGAAACTTCCTCGGGGGACCATTGCTCATGGCGGATAAGTTCAAACACACGGCTGCAGACATAAGGCTTGACAGAACGGTTGCCAGGGTTGTTCGACTTGCGACGGCGAGCTCTGAGTATTGCCAAATGACAGCTGTAGATACCCTTCTCATTTGAATTACGATTAATTTCGCGAGAGACGGTACTTACAGACACGCCAATTGTCTCGGCTATAAAACTAAGTGAGAATTTCTTTTGGAGTAACACACTTATTGTGTATCTTTGCTCCGAGGTTAATTGTTTATACATTGCAATACAAAATTAGTTAATCTCAGGGAGAGGGACGAAAGTCTTTCTCCTTTTTTTTGTATTGCTTAAGTTATCCGTCAATGCTCTTTGGGGGCTTCGCGCCCCCAGCCGCAAGGCAAACCTCCGCGGTGTTTTTCATAGTTATTGCACCCACAGAGATTTTGCACTTCTATTTGGAATTAGCAGA
>NZ_LR027820.1:1230889-1274914 GCF_900607215.1 Prevotella rectalis | reverse complement strand
GTATTGCTTAAGTTATCCGTCAATGCTCTTTGGGGGCTTCGCGCCCCCAGCCGCAAGGCAAACCTCCGCGGTGTTTTTCATAGTTATTGCACCCACAGAGATTTTGCACTTCTATTTGGAATTAGCAGGGGAGAATGTTTGCTGTCAAGCGTTCGTCTGTCTTCATCTGAATACGAATTGGAGGCATGAAGAGATGTGGTTTTTTGACAGATTTGGGATGAAAAGAGATGGGTAAGACTTCCGAGCTCGATTGAAAATTTTTGGTTTCAGATAGAGATAGGACACATTGCCAATAACCATAATATACGCGAGTTCGGGATAAGAAAAGCACTTAAAAAGTTGGTAATCTCGCTTATTATTTGTACCTTTATAGGTGAAAATCAACAAGTTACAAATAAAGACTAAGCGATGATTACCAAAGACAAAGTTACTGAAATATTCTGTATTATAGATGAATTTAACAGAAATTTGAATTCTGAACTCGAAAATAACCTTTTTCTACCTACTAATAACGGTAAAGGAAAAGGTTATAGAAACCGTAAAGGTCGTCTTTCTGAAAGCGAGATTATGACAATTCTTGTATGCTATCATTTCGGTACATACCGTAACTTCAAGGAGTATTACCTCAACTGCATTCGTGGACAACTCCAGCAGGAGTTTCCCGATGCTGTATCCTACAATCGTTTCGTGGAACTAATGCCACGTGTTTTCTTCAGGATGATGATGTTTATGAAGCTTTATGCCTTTGGCAAATGTACGGGAATAACATTTGTCGACAGTACCATGATACCTGTATGTCATAATGTAAGGCGTTATTTCAATAAGGTATTTGCAGGTTTCGCGAAGAATGGGAAAGGTACTATGGGTTGGTGTCACGGCTTCAAACTGCATCTGCTCTGTAATGACTCTGGCGAAGTTATAACCTTCTGTCTTACAGGGGCAAATGTTGATGACAGGGATGAACGTGTGTGGAGCGTATTTACAAAAGTATTGTATGGAAAAGTGTTCGCTGACAGAGGATATATCAAAAAGGAACTCTTTGAAACCTTGTTCGACCAAGGCATACATCTCGTACATGGTCTAAAAGCGAACATGAAGAACAAACTTATGCCTATGTGGGACAAAATCATGCTTAGAAAGAGATACATCATCGAATGTATCAACGAGTTGCTAAAGAACAAGGCTAATCTTGTACATTCACGGCACCGATCAATACATAATTTCATCATGAACTTATGTTCTGCTCTTACAGCCTATTGTTTCTTTGACAATAAGCCGGAGGCACTGCCAGTACACGTGGAGAAATCAAGGCAATTGGAACTTTTCTAAAGATTTTCTTATCCCGAACTCGCGTATAATATGGGAATGGTTACCAACAACCAATTATTATCAAGATATTTGCATTCAAGAACTCAATAAGCTGTGAAAAACTATCATTTTTGTATCGCCAATTAACATTTTACCGGATATTACTGACGGAAAATCAAGAAATAAAATAAAGTGTAAAAATAGAATGTCAATATGAGTATAATACTGTTAATGAATAGAAGAATAAGGGAGAGATAAGATAAAATACGTTAAATTGTTAATGTTTTTTGGTATAAACGCTTGTTTTTATCCTCATTTATTAGGATATTTGTAGCGCTTAGTGTAAAAAGTAACTAATTAAGTGTAATAGTTATGAATTACGTTATATGCACAGTTTTCCTAATATTTATTGAAGATTTTGGAATTAATTAAATGTATTATTATTCTATAAAACCTAAAACAAAATGAGATTAAAAAAGACAATCTTTCCTCTTTTACTTGGAGGAATTCTCCTTTCTGTACTTTCGTGTGCAAAAGAAGACGAATTTGAGTTGCCGACGTTGGTTCTTTCAGAAACCAGTGTAGCGTTTGACAGAGGTGCCGGTGAACGAAACATCAGTGTCAATACGAATCAAGAACATTGGACTGCTGCCTCGCCACAGGAAGGCGACTGGCTGACATTGATTCAGGATGGAGATGTGCTAAAACTGAAAGTAGCTGAAAACAAAATGGGTAACCAACGCATGGGGCACGTTATCGTGAATGCGAATGGTGCTACGGGAAAGATTGACGTTACTCAGAGTGCGGCGGATGTATCGCTCGAAGTCATGCCCGAGGTTGTCTATCTTCCTCAAACCGGAGGCGAGAAGGTGGTTGATATCTCAACCAATTCTGCTATCTATGACATCACTACCAGTGAGGGAGTTGATTGGTTGAAAATACATAAGTTTTCCGAAGAAATAAAATTGGTGGCAGAATGCAACAACACCGATCAGACACGCATGGTGAAACTTTATGCCAAGAGTGGCGACCAAATGCGTGAAATCGTTGTTTCACAGGCAGGTATTCAGCGTTATCTCCTTCCCATCAATCCGGGAATGCCACAGGATGTTCATAAGATTATGGACTATGAATTGGGACGTGGAAGCTATCTTCGCGAATATCAGCAAGCTATGCCGGGTTTCGGTATTGAAGAAACCTATACTTTCATCACTCCTTCCCCCATATTTACGTTAATGCAATATTGCAGCCCGGACGGTGTAACGTCATCGCAGATTATCAATATTGGTGATGGCATGGTTGCCGTAGATGCTGTCAAGGACAAGGCTTTTGAAAAATTCCTCACCAATAATGGCTATACACGCAGCAATTCGGAATCGGATAGAGAATACTTCAATGAAAAAGAACTTTTATCACTGAAGGTCTTTGTTTCTGAGAAACCGGGTGGAGAGGGCGTAAATCTTACTTATACACCTGTGATAAAACAAGTTAAAGAACTTAAGACTTTCGACAAATTACCTTACTATCCGTTCGAACTCTTGCAGGTTGCTAATGTAAAAGTGCCAGAAGTAGAGGCTTTTGAAAAGAAAGCCGGAAGCAAAGAAGAAGAACGTAGCTATAATGAATTCAAGAAGACTGAAGTTTCACAAATCCAATATATTCTTAATGCAAGCCAACAACCAGCCTATAGCCGCATTCATATTTTCTTCACTACCGGCGAAGATGGAAAGGCTGATGAGAAGCTCGGTAGTGTGCAGATTGGAGCCCTCCTGTTCAAGAACACCGACCTCGGTGTATGGAAATATGGAAAAAAATGGCTTGTTACAAATGAACTTAAGAAAAAGCTTGGCGAAGAAGGATTTTCATTCCTACGCACAACCAATAATACGCATTTCTTTGGACGTCAACGAGACCATTTGCTCATTGCAGTTACTTGTGTAGTCGATAACAATGTTCCGGTGCTTGCATTGCTCTACAATTACGATAATACCGTTTTTGGTGCTGGCAGTAAAGTTGTCAAGGCGCAAGACAAGATGATAAGCAATTTCAATAAAGCTAAGAAAATGCTAAAATTTTAGTCTATCACATTAAACTCTAATTTAGTATTATTCGATATGCAAATTAAACAATTATATCATTTGTTGCGCCTCTCCGCTTTTTGTTTGGTAATGGCAATGGTGGCGAATTGTGCAGACAGTGTTGATTTTGAACAACCACAACTTGATGTCTCCGAACAAGCTCTGACATTCAACACACAGGGAGAGGAGAAAACAATTATGGTGAATACAAACTGCAAGGAGTGGATTGCTACTTCTCCGAGGCAGTGGATACATTTGACTCCTAATGGCAACGAACTTATCGTGAAAGTTGATGCGAATGTTACCGGAATGGAACGAAACAGCTATATCCTTATCGACGGCGGCTTGGCAGTGAAAAAAATAACTGTCAGCCAAAGTGCTGACAATCAGTCTTTGGGTATTTCCGGAGGTGAAGTCGTATTGCCACAGGTGGGAGGCACTACATCGGTAAACGTGAATACTGGTGATATACCCTATGAGCTGATACAGGCAGAAAGTACGGACTGGTTGCAGATTGTCAAAAAGAAACATTCCTTGAAATTTATCTCAAAGCCTAATTATGACACAAAAGAGCGAACAGTCAAACTGAAAATTTCTATAGGAGGGAAAAATACTGACGTAGTCGTAAAGCAGCCGGGAGTATGCGCTTTTGTATTGGCATGTAATCCGGGTATACCTTTCAGCCTTTATAAAATGATGAATTTTGAGCATCAACGCGGCAGCCTCTTTGCCGAATATGGTCCTCCAGATCCTTCATTTAATTTATACGAAGAAACATACGTGTTTAGAACTCCCTCCCCTCTATTTAAAGAAGTCTTCTATGTGCATGACACGGAGACTTTCATGCCAACACGTATTTTTACACGCTCATTGGTAAAAGAAGGTGTAGATGCTGTGCGTTCTCAGGAGTTTCAAGACTTTGTCAAGGCGAATGGCTATGTCAGAGATACGAAAGACCCTAACCATTATATTAACGAACAGGAACTAATGACAATGGATGTGGATATTATGGAAAGCAACAATAGCGTTGTTCTTTTCTTCTGGCAAATGCACATTCAGGATCGTGACTATGAGACGTTTAAGAGCCTCGAGTTAGGTCCACTTCACTTGCTCAATAAAGCTGACAAAAAACTCAGTGCGATAGATAAATATGAAAAATCGCAGAACAGTAAAGAAATAGCTCGGCAAGTTTCCAAGAACAGAGAGATAGAGGCTGTAGCTTACAAGACCACCGATCCATTGCTGATAACGCGAACATACTTTTTGTTTACACGTGGCGGAGACTTCCCGGCACCGAAAGAAATGGTGGGAAGCGTGGAACAGTATAGTTTGAGTTACAGTAATCCAAATCTTGGAATTTGGAGACAAGGTAAGGAATGGTTCGTTACTCGTGAATTTGACAAACTACTTACTTCCAACAATTTTGAATTTATTGGATACAACGGTAAGCATCATGTTTATGCACGCCGTTCCGACTGTCTGACATTGGCTATTTCCGGTGATAAATTCGCTGATATAAATGCAGGACAGCCCGTCATGCAAATAAGCGTTCTTTACAAGCCGGATGTTTTTTCAGGGAGCAAAACTACCATGGTATCCAAAGTGGAAAGAATGCTCAAGAAAGAAAATCGAAGAAAACTACAATAAAAGAAATGAAAAAATCAATTATATATCTATGTACATGCGCTGTCGTGGGGATGATGTTTGCCACATCGTGTCAGGACAACTTCAATTTGGAAGCACCCAATTCCGGCACACGCAATGTTACGATTAACAAGGATATCTTTGCAGTAAAAGGCTGCATCAATATCAAATTAAGTCCGGGAGAGAACTATGAGCTGGCAAGTTCATCAGACGGGAAAGTGGAAATGCAGAGTGTACCCTCGGCAATGGCTTCCGCAATGAAATTCTCGGGAGCTTACAGGATGGAAAGAGTTTTCAAACCGGCAGGCAAATACGAGGCACGTACCGTTGCCGTAGGTCTTGATCGCTGGTACACCGTATATTTTGATGAGAGTAAAGACGTTGGGGCTGTTCTTCAACAATTCAACAAAGTTAAGGGAGTTGAGTATGTTGAGCGCATCCTACCCATCGCTCATCCCGAAGTAACAGTCAAGTCAGTGAGAAATATTGAAACCACAGCCAAGACAACCAGTGCTAAGGGGAAATTCAACGACCCGCTGCTGCCCCAGCAATGGCATTATTACAACGATGGTTCAGTGAGTGCTACCGCTGTTCCGGGGGCTGACTGTAACGTCAAGCCTGTATGGGAAAAATATACAACAGGAACAAAAAATGTAATCGTTGCCGTAGTCGATGGTGGTATAGACGTAACCCACGAAGACTTGGTGGGAAACCTCTATGTGAATGAACTGGAAAAAAACGGAAAGCCTAACTTCGATGACGATGGTAATGGTTTCATTGATGATGTTTACGGCTACAACTTTGTTGAGGGCGATAATGTCGTTGGTGGCACGATAGAGCCTGATGACGAATCACATGGTACGCACGTTGCGGGAACTATTGCTGCACGCAACAACAACGGTAAAGGAGTCGCTGGTATTGCTGGTGGCGATGGAACTCCAGGTAGTGGAGTAAGGGTCATGAGTTGCCAGATTTTCAGAAAAAAGAATGAGCAGGGCGATGCGGCAGCAGCTATTAAGTACGCCGCCGACAATGGTGCTGTCATCTGTCAGAACTCATGGGGCTATCCCTCAGCTTCCGAAGTCACAGAAATGCCTAAGCTTTTGCAGGAAGCCATCGATTATTTCATTAAATATGCCGGTTGTGACGAAACTGGAAAGCAGAGATCCGATTCACCAATGAAGGGAGGAGTGGTCATTTTCGCCGCCGGTAACGAGAATAAGGAGTTTTCGGCTTACCCTGCTTGCTACGCTCCGACGGTTTCTGTTTCAGCGATGGCATGGGACTTCAAGAGAGCCAGCTACAGTAATTATGGGAAATGGGTAACCATCATGGCTCCGGGAGGCGACCAGGAGACCTACGGAACAGAAGGAGGTGTTTTAAGTACCGTCTCTATGGCGAAGAATCCAAAGGGTTATGCATTTCTTCAAGGAACCTCAATGGCTTGCCCACACGTTTCAGGTATTGCTGCGCTTGTCGCATCTTATTTTGGAAAACAGGGATTTACCAATGATGATCTTAAATCGCGTCTTGTCTCTGCATACCGCCCATTCAACATCGATGAAATGAATCCGATGTACAAAGGAAAGTTGGGAAAGGGCTACATTGATGCTGAGGCTGCATTTGAATCTGACACCAAGATAGCCCCCGATAAGGTTGAGAAACTAAACCTTATCCCTGACTTCGTAGAAATCCGTGCAGAATGGAGCGTTGCTAAAGATGAGGATAAGACAGCCTCTTTCTACAGACTCTACATCAGTCCTAACGAACTCACGAAAGAGAATCTCAAGAACAAGACCTATCGAGAAATCAACGGTATTGGACATAAGCTGGGAGAGACACTGAAGTTCAACTTTGACAATCTACAGGACAACAAGGAATACCACATTGCCATTGTTGCCATCGACCGTTGGGGCAACATCTCGGAGCCTATCATTAAGAAGTGCAAGACAAAACTCAATCATACTCCTGAGGCAACGGGATTTCCCGAAGACGTTATCGAATTGAGCAACAACGAAAGAAAGACTTTCAGCTTCAACGTTGCTGATCCTGACGGACACAACTGGGATTTGAAGACTGCCGGCGATACAAAAGGCGTTTCATACACCATCAACAAATCAACGGTGAATATCACCATCGTCCCCGTTCTCGCAGCCGGCAACTATACTTGCAAGTTCATTATCTCCGACGATCTTGGTGCTAAATTGGAAAAGAATCTCAGATTCTGCATTTTCAAATATATGCCACCGAAACTCGAAAAGCCATTCGACAATTTTATTATCGGACTCGATGAGGGCGTTGTGAACATCCCATTGAAGGGGCATTATTCGGGCAGTGCCAACAAGGAACTGACCTACACGGTTAGTGCATCGAACAATAAGATTGCATCAGCCGGAATAACCAACAACAACATTCAAATCAAGGCTTTGGCAAAAGGCACGACCCGCATCAGCGTACTCGCTTCCGACGGTAGGCAAAACTCATCGGAAGGCTCGTTCCAGCTTCGTGTCGTTGAGAGAAAGTCCGCTCCGGTCTATGCCGTCTATCCCATTCCGGTGAAAAGAGATATCAACGCTCTACTCAACCCAGAGGTTAGCCAAGCAGAATTCATCATCTCATCAACCGTAGGTGAACGAGTGATGAAAGCCAATGTAAAACCCGACAGCAAGCATGTTGCCACACTGAATCTCGCCAGCTTGCGCTCCGGCACCTACAAGCTGACAGTGCATACAAACAAGGGTGATTTCAGCAAAATGTTCATTAAACGATAAATTCAACAGACATGAAATCAAAACACATGATAATCATAGCTTGCGCAGCACTTTTCGGTGCTACGCAAGCGAAAGCTCAAGGACAATCCCTACCGATTCTAACGGCAAATCCTGATTCCAAAACAGCGAGCATGGGCAATGTTTCGGTTGCAAGCGATGGAATGTACCTTTACAATACTCCATCGGCGTTCTTCAACACCGACAAAAGGTTTACAGCCGACGCCTCAGCCTCGTTGTATGAAAAAGAAGATGGTGCACAAGGATTATTCGGTTTGTACACAGCCACAATAGGTTACAAACTTTTTAAGCGGCACTCAGTATTTGGAGGTTTCAGGTATGCCGGCGGACTAAAATTCAACGGATACGACATGATGGGCGAACCAACCAAGGAATATAAACCTTATGATTGGACTATTGATTTGGGCTACTCTTACATGATAGGCAATGGGTTGGCTGCTTATGCTACCGGAGCTTTTATCTTCAGCCATCTTTCTAAGAATGCCTACGGTGGTGCTTTTTCGGTGGGACTATCCTACACTAAAGATAACCTCACAATGGCGAAAAGACCTGCCAACGTTATGATTGACGCCAAGGTGGAAGCTATAGGTCCTGACCTTGACTACGGTAATGGGCACAAAAGCTCAATGCCAACTCATGTTTCATTAGGAGGAAAAATGGAAGTTGATGTAACCGACATGCACAAAGTAGGTGCAGCGTTGGGCACACGCTATTTCTTCCGACCCACAGACGCCAAAGTTTTCATGTTGGGTGGCGGCGTTGAATACACCTACAACAACTTGTTGTCAGCAAGAGCAGGTTATGAGTATGGCGATCACAACCTCAGTCATTTCACAATGGGTGCGGGAGTCAAATACCATAACTTTCGCATCAATGGTGCTTATATGCTGAAAACTGCAGATGGTGGGAAAAGCTACTGCACCATTGGACTTGGATATGATTTCTAACAAAACAAATTATTCACAATCTAAAAATCAAATTATGAAAAAAGCATTATTCTCAATTTGTACATTGGCAATAAGTATTGCTGCCACAGCTCAGATTGTAACCGAGCCGGAAGGGAAGAAAATCGACAATATGTATCGCCATAGCGAATCTTGGGTGCGGGGATGGGTAAATTCAGAACCCGGTGTTTACGAAGGTTTGGTCTCGCAAATCATAGAGGGTACGGATGGATGTCTTTATGTTTACAACCCACTCTCAGGACTCGAAAGCAAATCTTGGATGAAACTTGACAAGACGGGAGAAGGAAAATACAAAGCTGTCTTCCCACAAAAATTCTATAAAGACAAGAGTGGTGGCGATGATGATTCGGAAAGAGGAACCGATAGAGTATTTACGCTCAATCGTTTGGTCAATAAAGGAGATAATCAATATGAGGTGGTTGCACCGGATAAGAACTACATCGAGTTTTCATGGGATGGCTCGAAGCTTCAAATGGAAGGTATGGGCACCAAACAAGAAATATTGGGCATGGTGGATAATTCCGGCGTTTGGGATAGATTCTATGGCGATTGGAATATTACCATCAACACGCTTGCATGCAAGTTGCTGACCCCTCCCACAACAGGTGTGAAGAAACAATATACGTTCACGTGCGCCGAAGAAAGTTCACCACGTGTTATTGATGCAATTGCAGAAGGAAACGACCTATACCTAAAGGGCATTTCAAAAAATCCAGCATTGGCAGACGCATGGGTAAAGATTACGTTAAATGGTAATAAGGCGACCTTGCTGACAAATCAGTATATGGGAACATCTACCAAGGGTGATTTTGGCAAGTATTCAGGCGACCTGATGAAATATCATATTTTTGCTGCTGCTTTCAAAGATGCAACAACGATGGCCGATAGAATTGATTTTTCAGTAGATACTGAAACGCAAAAGCTTACCACCGGCAATCTGCTTAAGATGTTTTTGGGTCTAAGCAGCGAAACTAATAATCCATCGGATGATTATGAGGTATTTGGAAACATGACATTGACTCCATTTGTTCAAAAAGCCGCAAAGCCGGAGACACCAAAACTGTTCTATTGCAATGCTACGCCGAGTTATGATTACTCAACAACAACTACTATATTGGCTTTCTATGTAAACAATGCGGATGTAAATGGCAACTACCTCAGCCCGGACAAAATGTATTACAATGTTTATGTCAACGACAGTAAAGAGCCCTTTAAGTTTATAAAGAGCGAGTACTTCTACATTGACGATGATATGACAAACATTCCTTTCAACTACCAAGACAAAAAGAATGATGACATCAAGTCGGATGGCAATCTACGCATCCTGCACTTCTATGATCCGGACATCACCAAACTCTCACTGGTTATGGTCTATGATGATGGAGAAAATGTATTTAAGAGTGAGCCATTAGTTGTGCAACCAACCTCTGCCGGCATCGAAAGCGCAAAGTCGGACGAGCCTTGCAAGATGGAAGTTTACTCTGTTAACGGATATAAATTGAAGAAACTTCAAAAGGGATTGAACATCATAAAATATTCTGATGGAACAATGAAGAAAATATACGTTAAATGATTTTTAACCACTATAAAACAATAATGAGAGTGTACTTTCCGCCTACGAAATAATGACTTAATTGCAAAGATGGAAAGTTAATTGAAAGGCTGGATTCCAAGCGAGGAGTTCAGCCTTTAACTTTAACCCCAAATTGGTCATTAGAAAATGCCAAGAAGCTTTTTCCAATGACCAATTTGGACTAAATAATTTTGTTAGCCCTCACGCAAGATTGCATCAAACCATGAGACTTTACGTGTTTGGTTCTAATGCCGAATGGCACACATTCCTTTATGTCTTCAATTCGTATTCAGGTGATGACAACGCTTGATGGCGAACATTCGACCCGACCGGCACCATGAAATTATATGACAAAAACAGATGTTAAAACGAACTTTGTAATCAATTGATAATCAGCGTGATATTGATTATAATTTAAAAGGTCTGCTTTTGCACCCCGATTCATGACCTTTTGCATTGCAAAAGCTTACCTTTTGGAAAGCAAAAGCTAAGCTTTTGATAGATGAATGAAGAAAATTCAGGACATTATTAAACATTTCTTATATCGCCGGGAAGGATTTTTACATTTTCAACGACCCGGTAAAATAGGGGATTGGCTGAAATTCCATAAATAAAGAAAGGATGTGTCAAAACTAAAACTACATCTTATCGTCCGGTCAGTTTCACAAAAATTCCATCTGAAAAAGTATTTGCAGACAGAGGATTGATTTTGGAACGTTGCTTTGCAGAAGTCTTGCTATGTGGAAACATTTTGTTCTTCATTCATATTTTGTAACGAATTGCAATTAAACGATACTGAAAAGCTGCTTATTTTGCAAGTTTAAATGCAAAATAAGCAGCTTTTTGTCCATCTTGGTGCTTTAATCCGAAAAATTGAAAGTGATGTTTAGTGGATGGTGATGATGTATTCGCTCATGAAACTCGCGCCGGGCTGCAGATGGTTCATAAGATGACGCTCTCTGAATTCTCCTTTATAGCCCACAGCGTCCGCGATACCATACCATGGTTCTATGCAAATAAAGGGTGCGCACTTGCCATGTGGTGTCCAAATGCCTACTGCGGGAGTATTGAACTGCAATGACACCTCCGGCGCACCTTTCCGATTGAGTAGTTGAATATCGCTCAACTGGCTGTGTTCAAAAATCAGCGCATCGTCTTTGAAAGTGTTTTCATCAAATTCCAATATTCCCTCATCTGTTTCAAACTCCGTGTAACCTTTCAGTCGGTTTCCTTCCGGCGAGAGTTTTGTGCGCAGGAGTTTTTCAGCATTGAGTTTTAGGTATCCTTTGACAGGCTCTCCCTCTTTCACATCGGGGAGATTGAATGCCGGATGCCCACCTATTTGGAAGTGTATCTCCTTATTATCAACGTTTTGCACGTGCCACACCACATGAATTCTGTTTCTTTCCAGCTTGTAACTAACGCCCAAAATAAAGTGGAAGGGATAGATTTTATAAGTGGCTTCCGTATCGTGCATGCTAAATAACAGTCTGTTGGCATCTTTCTTGATTAGCTTAAACTCGGTGTCTCTCGCGAAGCCGTGCCTTTTGGAATGATATTCCTCTCCATCAATGCAGAAAGTATCTTGCCATAGCTTTCCCACCAATGGGAAGAGGATGGGTGAATGGCGATTCCAAAATTTGGGATGAGCCTGCCACAGATATTCCTTACCATTCTCATTTTTGATGCTTGTCAGCTCCGCGCCCAATTCCGATACGCGAATTGTCAGAAAGTCGTTTGCTATTTGTTCCATGATTTTGTATGAATGGGTTATGCGGTATATTAATATGGTGCCATGTTTCATGTGCAAATTTAAGAATAAAATTCCATAGTTCTCCTCTCTTTTTACTTGTTTTTTACCCTTATTTCTGTAAACAAAAGCGAAAAGAGGTAACAAATTGAAAGAAAAACGCGAAGAAGACTCATTTTTTAGGGTTAAAAAATTGGGTATATCATTTTTTAACTGTATTTTTGCATCGCCTTATTAATAGAAAGACATTCTATTTAATCCGTATTACAAACAAAAAGCGGTGGGGTTTCAAATCTCATCCACCTTAAAGAATAATAACTTTTAACCGTACAAAAAATGAATAACAATGTAAAAATTGGTAGCCTTCTCTCTGCCGAAAAAGTGAGTATGGGTCTCTCGCAACTCGGTTCTATATTGGCTACGAAGAAATTTTGGGTTGAATTGGTCATCATGACCGTAGGTATGTTCGTTGCAGCCCTTGGCGTTTATTTCTTCTTAATCCCCAGCAAGCTGATTATAGGCTCCATCACCGGTCTTTCTCTTGTGCTTGCCAAGTTGCTGCCTTTTATCTCTGTGGGCTCGATAATCTTCGTGATTAATGCCATATTGCTCATCCTCTCTTTCGTCTTGATTGGCAATGAGTTTGGTGCTAAGACAGTTTACACTGCGCTTATTCTTGGTCCGATGATTGATTTCATTGGCTCCATATTCCCAATGAGCGAGTCGATATTCGCGGTGCATGTGGCAGGGCAGACCATTGCCAATCCATGGTTCGACTTGCTCTGCTTTGTTGTGATATTAAGTGCCTCGCAAAGTATATTGTTCAGCATTAACGCTTCTACCGGCGGATTGGACATCTTAGGGAAGATTATCAACAAATACACTGGCGTGAGTTTAGGAACATCCGTCAGCGTGGGTGGTGCGCTCATCTGCTGCACGGCTTTCGCAATCAACGATGTGGATCTTGTGGTTATCGGTCTGATTGGAACATGGCTCAACGGTATCATCATTAATCATTTTATGACCGGCATGAGCGGCAAACGGCGCGTGTTTATTATCTCCAAAGATTATGAGAAGATTATGAGTTATGTAATCAATGAAATCAAACGCGGCGTTACCATGCATGAAATCATTGGCGGTTTCAGCCATGAGAAGTCAATGCAGCTGGAAATTATCCTCACCGGCGACGACCTTCAGAAGCTGATGGCATACTTGGGCGATGAACGCATCGAGTCGTTTGTTACCACCGACACGGTGAATGAGGTATATGGGCTTTGGAACAGAAGATCAAAACGACATTAATATAGAAAAACTTGAATTCCACAGGGCAAGTCTTGCTCTGTGGAATTATTATGTCTCATAGAAAAACAACATGAATTTAAGAACTATTTTTGCACTATTGATTATGGGTGGCATCACCGCATCGGCTCAAGAAACCAAGCCTTTGAGTCTTGATGTTGAGGCACGCGGCGATTATCAGCACACCACCATTGACGGCACCAAAGACAAGGACAACAGTGGTTTTAAGGGTAATATCGTTGATTTCGTATTAAAAGGCGATATCACTCCAAAGTTTTCATACGCTTATCGTCAGCGACTGAATGGCATCAATAAAGATTATTCATTCTTCGATGCTACCGATTGGCTGTTCCTGAAATACAAACCCACCAAGAACCTCTCGCTGATAACGGGTAAATACATCGTTCTTGTGTCCGGATGGGAACTTTATCCGGCTCCTATCGATTGCTATTTCCTTTCAGAATTTTGTTATAACTTCCCCTGTTATCAATGGGGACTGGCGGGAGAGTTCGTTACCAACAGTGGCAACGATACCTTTGTTGGGCAGGTTTGCCAAAGTCCGTATCAGAAAAACTACAAGAACATGACCGGACACAGTGCCGATATGTATGCTTACAATCTGCAATGGATGGGCGTTCATGGATTTTATGAATCAAACTGGTCGATAAACTTGTTGGAATATGCTCCCAACAAATTTATTAACTATATTGCTTTGGGCAACCGGTTTCGGCTTGGCAGCAATGTTCAGATAGAGCTGGACTACATGAATCGAGCTTCCTCTCATCAAGCGTTCTTTGGTAAAGATTGTTCCGTTGTGGGACAGGTGTCTTATCAGCCAACGGAGAAAGTGAATGTATTTGCGAAGGCAAGCTATGAGGTCAATCATTCCGGTACCGATGCTGACGTTGCAGTTCAGGACGGTACTGAGCTGACACGCGTGGGGGCAGGATTTGAATATTTCCCATTGAAAGACAAGAACATCCGGGTACACGGATATTATAGTTATGCTTTTGGAAAAAACACCAATCCACAAGCGGTTGTTCACGATAAGGAGTCGCAGGTGAACGTTGGTGTAACTTGGCGAGTAAAGGTTCTCTAACATTAAATATGACGAAGAAGGGAAGTGCTTGTGAGAGTACTTCCCTTTGCTTTTAAATTGTAAGCATTTTTGTTTTTAAGGCCTGTATAAGGATGATAAGAAGAAGCTTTTTTATGCTTATACCCATGTTCCAACAGCTCTTTGTTTCAATTTAACAGGTAGCCCTGTTATCATTTTTTCACACCCTTATTCTATCTTTTTTTGTCTTGAAAGTTAAACGTATTAAGTTTGTTATCAACAAGTTGTAATCCTATTGCTAAATCTTGTCAGCATTTTTTCTTTATTCCTGTATCATAAAAAAAGATGGCAAGAAGCGTTTTTTCTTCAACTTATTCCTTTAATTCTTTTACTTTTTCATCTTTCTGTCGTATCTTTGCACTTGGGTAGCTCATACCCTCACAAGGAATCGTGATTTCATTCCTTGGGATGATGAAAGAACAGCATTAGGATAATTAAAAATAACAGTTATGGTAAAAAATCAACCGAAGACAATAATCCGCGAGATTAAGAACTTTTTGTTTATAGCCATCGCCATATCCATAGCGAGTTTTGGTTGGTGTGCGTTTATCTTGCCCCACAAAATACCAATTGGTGGTATCGCGGGTTTTTCATCTGTTGTGTTTTGGGGAGTAAATATCCCCGTACAATACACTTATTTCACGCTTAACATTGCCTTGTTGCTGATTGCGTTGAAGATTTTGGGATGGAAATTCTGCGTCAGAACCATCTTTGCCGTTGTGGTTTTCACGATTCAGACATCCATCTTTCAAGCATTATTGAAAGACACCACACTATTTTCCAACCAGCCTTTCCTCGCCTGTGTGATAGGGGGTGCACTGTTGGGAATAGGGACAGGCATCGCATTGCAATACAATGCCAGTACGGGAGGTTCTGACGTGATTGCGGCAATGATAAATAAGCACCATGATGTATCATTGGGGAAGGTCATCTTGGCCTGCGACTTGATTATCATCACTTCCGGTTATGTGGTTCTAAAGAACTGGGAGAATATCATTTATGGTTATATCACGCTGTTTGTCATGACCTCCGTAGTGGATTACGTAATCAATGGTATGCGTGGTTCCGTCCAATTCTTCGTTGTGTCAGAGAAATGGCAGGAAATAGGCAATGCCATCAATAATGACGTGCAACGCGGATGTACGCTGATTGATGCCCGGGGCTTTTATACAGGCAAGGAAATGGGCATGCTGTTCATTCTTGCACGTCGCACGGAAACACGAGAAATCTTCCAAGTCATTGATGAAATCGACCCTGAAGCATTTATCTCTCAGAGTTCCGTCAATGGCGTATATGGCATAGGTTTTGACCGGATGAAAGTAGGGAAGCGCAAAAAACTTTCGGTCAAAGAGGCGTAAGTTCGTGGAAAGTCGTAACTTTGCAACATGAACTATGATGAGATAAAAGGGAAAAAGATTGCCGTATTGTTGTCCGGGGGTGTAGATAGCTCGGTTGTCGTTTATGAGTTGGCTCGTATGGGGTTAGCTCCTGATTGTTTCTACATAAAAATCGGTCCGGAGGAAAAGGAGGAATGGGATTGCAATTCCGAAGAAGACTTCGAGATGGCGACTGCCGTTGCTCGTCGTTATGGGTGCAAACTTGAAGTAATTGACTGCCATCGGGAATATTGGGATAAAGTAACGAAATACACGATGGAAAAGGTGAAAGCCGGGTTTACACCCAACCCTGATGTGATGTGCAATCGATTGATAAAGTTTGGAGCCTTCGACGAGAAGCGAGGATATGATTACGACCTTATTGCAACGGGACATTACGCGCAAACCAAATGGATTTGCGGAAAGAAATGGCTCTGTACTGCTCCCGATCCCGTGAAAGACCAGACTGATTTTCTCGCACAGATATACGATTGGCAACTGCGCAAAGCCATCTTTCCCATCGGTCATTACGTTAAGAACGAAGTACGTGAAATTGCCGAACGGGAAAACCTTATCACGGCACATCGCAAAGATTCGCAAGGAATCTGCTTCTTGGGAAATATCGACTACAACGAGTATGTACGTCGATATTTGGGAGAACAAAAAGGCGATGTCGTGGAGTTGGAAACCGGCAAGAAGATTGGAGAACACAAAGGATTGTGGTTTCACACCATCGGACAACGCAAAGGCTTGGGATTTGGTGGAGGTCCGTGGTTCGTAGTCAAGAAAGATGTCGCCAACAACTTGCTCTTTGTAAGTCATGGCTATGATCCGGAAACAGCATATAAAAAAGATTTTAAGGTGCACGACTTGCATTGGCTGACGGAAGCCCCTCAGCCTCAAGATGCATCCGAGAGTTTTATTCCTGTTACTTTCAAGATTCGCCATACACCGGAGTTCCACAAAGGAAGTTTGGAACTGATGAGCGAAACAACATCCGCCTCATTTCCAACCGCGTTGATTCATTCAGACGACAAGATTCACGGAGTGGCACCGGGACAGTTCTGTGTCATCTATGACGAAGCACACGAACGTTGTTTCGGTTCTGCGGAGATTACACTTTAATCTTCAAGACTATATGCAAACAAAAAGGTTGGCTTTCGCGCGTTGGAACCAACCTTTTTAATGCCGGAACTAAGCGCAACAAGGCGCATGGTCATGGTCGGTCGGTAGATAGAGAAACGTCCTAAAGCAACCGGTAAGCAGATGAGGCAACTCAACCTTTTTGAAAGCGAAAATGATTTCGGAAAATATCGCTACGGTTGTTTCGTCAAAAATCTTCAATTCTCTGTCGCTTTCCAAAAGGTAAGCTTTTGCATTGCAAAAGGTCATATCACCACACCGAATATTGTTTGTAAAACTTTCTGTTTTACTATTTTAAAAGATTTATACACCATTTAGTCCTGTTTTTTTTAGCTTTATTTTAACCTCTTACGCTCCCAACGAATGGGACTCAAGCATAGGCTACGACCCATTTTGGAACTGGAGAGTGGAAGTAATGACCCCATGGCCTATATGCTCACCTTAGTTTTGATGGATGTAGTACTTTCCGGAACGCATTTTTCTATCCAAGGACTTGCCGTCAACCTACTTGAACAATTTTTGTTAGGGGGAGCCATCGGCTATTGTGCAGGACGCATAACTGTTTGGTTAATCAATCATATTAACTTGCCCAATACAGCTCTCTACCCTGTGCTTCTCCTATGTATGGTTTTTATTACGTTCACGCTTACGGATGTCGTGCACGGCAACGGCTATCTTGCTGTTTACATTGCGGGACTCGTAGTGGGAAACAGTCGTTTATCCTACCGTCGCGAGATGGCAACTTTTCTTGACGGACTCACATGGCTACTTCAGATTGTACTCTTTCTGACACTTGGACTGCTCGTCAATCCATCGGAAATGGCTGGGGTGAGCTTAATGGCACTCGCCATTGGCTTGTTTATTATGTTCGTTTCCCGCCCTATAAGCGTGATAATTTGTCTTTTACCTTATCCAAAGATTCCTTGGCGTGCCAAAACCTTTCTGTCTTGGGTTGGACTTCGTGGTGCCGTACCGATTATTTTTGCCACTTATCCTCTTATCAACAACATAGAAGGTGCCGACATCATCTTCAATATAGTGTTCTTCATCACCCTCATCTCGCTTCTCGTACAGGGAACAACCATTTCCTTTATTGCACGCAAGCTCAATTTGGATTTGCCAGAGGAGAAAACCGGCAATGAGTTTGGTGTGGAAATACCGGAAGAATTAGGTTCTCAGCTAAAGGAAGTCATCCTTACGGATGAGATGCTTGAAAATGGCAACTTGCTTTCAGAGATGAATATTCCTAAAAATACACTCGTAATGATGGTGAAGCGTGGCAAGTCAATCATCGTACCCAATGGAAAACTTAAAATGGAGAAGGGCGATATTCTTCTCTGTCTCTCCGGAGGAAGATAAAGCTGTTGATATGGGCACAAAACAGCAACGTGAGGGAGACCTCGGGAGGAATGGAAATGTTCCTCTTGAGGAACGCGTACCTTCCATGGGTGGAATGTGGATGTTCCATTGGTGGAATGTGGACGTTCCATGAGTGGAATATAAGCGTTACGCGGCAAGCGAATAACACTTATCACCGACGAAGCGAAAAACGACCGGAGGAAAACTCCAATCGCAGGCAATTGGGAAATTAACTGAATTTCCCTGTATATGTCAATGTTCCATCTGCCCTTGTTTGGGTTGGGACATCATCTATATTGATAATTGATATTTTGCCGAATATTTTTCGATGGGGCTTTGACGGACGAGGCAAGTGTCGATAATGGGGCGGATAACCTACGAGCGAACCATCGCCCAATTCAGTTGTAAACTCTCGTGCGACCCCAAGTTATGGAACGCTCGTGAGAGCAGGCTAAATGGTAAGAGCCGTGAGGCGGTGGCAACGAATGGCAAGTTGGAACGCTTGCTACTCTCGGTACAATCTTCTTATCAAAACCTTTGCGACCGTGGTGTTACGTTTACAGCATCGGACATCAAGGAGCTGTTTCAAGGAAGTATGCAAACTCAAACCACATTTTTGGAACGATACGACCGAATGGTCAAGGAAATGGAGCAAAAGGTGGGTGTTGAAATAAAGGCAACTACTTTGAACGGTTACTACACTACTCGAAAGCACCTGCAAGCCTTTATTTGTGAGAAGTACCACACGACAGATATTCCATTCGGTCAGATTGAAGAAGATTTCTTAGAATGCTTGCAACATTACTCTGTCGGAAAGTTGGGACATTCGCAAGGTCATTATCGTAAGATGGCTTTGGCGGTGAAGAAAGTCTGCCGATTGGCATATCGTGAGGGCTTGACAGAGCGACAACTATTCGCTCACATAGAAATAGAACGAGGAGAGAACAAACAACCTCGTGCGTTGGACAGAGCTTCATTGGATAAGTTGCAAGCCTTGACTTTTGAACCGTATGAAATAGAGTTGGAAACAGCTCGTAATCTCTTTCTCTTTTCCTGCTTTACGGGCGTAGCCTATTGTGATATGGTTGCCCTTAATCGAGAACACCTTTTTATGGACGATGAGGGGGCGTTGTGGCTGAAGTTCCGCAGACAAAAGACCGAGAACCTTTGTCGAGTAAAACTCTTGCCTGAAGCGGTGCACTTGATAGAGCGTTATCAATCTGACGAACGTGCCACACTCTTTGCTCCCATTGCTTATTCAGCTTACCTCATTCAGCTCAAAGCCCTGCAACTTCGAGCTGGAATCTCTATTCCCCTTTCGGCACACGTCGGAAGGCATACATTTGCTACTTTGATTACTTTGGAACGAGGTGTTCCCATCGAAACGGTTAGCCGAATGTTGGGACACAGCAACATCCAAACGACCGAACGGTACGCCCACGTTACTCCCAAGAAACTCTTTGATGAGTTCGAGCGATTTCTTTCTTTCACCGAAAACCTAACCTTAATCTTGTAAGACTTATGCGTAGCACATTCAAAATTCTATTCTACATCAATAAAAATAAGACCAAAGCGGACGGTACAACGGCAATCCTTTGTCGCATCACCATTGATGGAGCAAACGCGGTGATAACCACAGGCGAAAGCATTGTTCCTCATAGTTGGAGCGTGAAGCGAGGGGAGACTGCGGACAAGAAAATCAATCAACGCCTGCAAACCTTTCGGGAAGAAATCGAACAAGGTTACAATACTTTGCTCTACAAATATGGTGCGGTGAGTGCCGAGTTGCTGAAGAACTACTTACAAGGCATCGGACGAAATCCAATGACACTTCTTGCCCTTAGTACAGAGGAACTCAAAGCCCAAAGAGAAAGCAAGAGTGAGGGAACGTGTTGCAACAATAGAAATTCTGATAAGCAGCTCAATTCCTTTGTGAGAAGTCGTGGTGAGGAGGATATTCCTCTAACGGCTATTTCCATAGAGTTTTTTGATGATTACCGCTTCTATTTGAAGAAGGAGTGCTATGCTCCTGCAACGATAAACAGGCATTTGTGCTGGTTAAGTCGGTTGATGTGTCGAGCCGTCAGTCAAGGGACAATACGCTTTAATCCTTTCGAGCAGATGAAGTATGAAGTGGTGGAGAACAAACCTCGTTTCCTAAGCAAGGGAGAAGTGGCTAAGCTCTTGACATTTCCATTACAAGATGAGGGAGCGGAACTAAGTCGAAGGATGTTTCTTTTCTCCGTCTTTACTGGATTGGCATTTGCGGACTTGAAGAGTTTGAGAGCTTCGCAAATCGAAACGAATAGCGAAGGGAAGCGGTATATCCGCAAAGCAAGACAGAAAACAGAAGTAGAGAGCCTGATACCATTGCATCCGATAGCGGAGCAGATTCTTTCACGCTACACCAAGGAGAAACACAAAGGAGACTACAAGATATTCCCTGATACAATGAGCAAAGGTAAACTATCCACACACCTCAAAACCGTGGGCTTAGCGTGTGGCATTCGCACTCCGCTAACTTGGCATGTAGCAAGGCATAGTTTCGGTACGCTGACTTTGGAGGCAGGTATTCCAATGGAGAGCATCGCCAAGATGTTGGGACATTCGTCTATTGCCAGCACTCAGATTTATGCGCAGGTAACAGACAAGAAAATTTCGGAAGATATGGACAGACTGTTTGCAAAGCAATCGGCAAAGAAAAAAGAAAATGAAGAAAGAGAGGGGGAAAATTCCAGAGATTATAACAACTAATAAAATGGAAGAACGGCATGAGGTCTAAAAAATAAACCAAAGGCTTTGAATGAGATCGGTTGCAATATTTTAGTCGTTCTCAATAGAAAAGGAAACATCTTTATAACGGAGAGAGCTTACGAAGTTCTTCGGTAAAACGAGGAATAAAATAACCTCAACCACAGACTGCAAACGACAATAAAATCATCCTATTTGCATCCTGATGAATACTTACAGGGGGAGGAGGATGTCATCATAAACGGGCGATTCAAAGGTTATGGTCTGCTCTATCCACTTCCAATCATGATTGCCCTATTCTTTCATAGCAAATTGCAATTTTCCTTAAAATCACGACATTGCAAAGGGGATCACCCACGTTATTTAAACGTATTGGCTACTTCTTTTTTCTCTTGATAAATTTTGTCATATACTTAATTATAAGGACTCCAAAAATGAATCCACAAGCTATTTCAGCTGCATCTATAATATCCACAATTGTATTATTATATTGATGAACGTATACAGAAAAAATCTCACTGTACAAGAAAAGAAATGATATTGATTTAAAACATCACTTCTTTTCTTTTTATTCTTATTTTAGAAATTTCTCTTCCAGCAAAGAGAACTATTAATAGTTAAATCCGCAGACTTTTTTAAGCTTTCCTTAATAGAGTTTGATACGCCTGAGTGTTCAATTATACGATTCAAGTCTCTTGAATAATTTACAATTTGATTATCAGACAAAGTTGAGCATTTCTCGTATAAGGTAACATTGAAATCCTTATATAACTTAACCTCTGAATCTGACAAGTTGCAATTGAATTTTAGGAATTCACATTGCTCTTTTACGAAATTCTTGTCCGTCGGATTCATCTCGTACTTCTTTGAGATTTCACAAAGTTGTCTTATCTGATTGATGACTCCTGATTTTATCAAAGGATTATCCAATGATGGGTCATATTGTCCTATTTCATGACAATAACTGACGATATCATCATACATTAGTTCATAATTAACTGATCCTAATTGGTCAATATACCTTGAACGATCATTCCCAATTTTAACCATCATTTGATTGTGATAATAACCAATAGAGTCTTTATCAGAAATTATACTCACAAATTCAAACTTTTCATCAACATCTGTTGCAGCTCTAGTAGAGATTTTAGAGCACAGCCATCCAGCTGCACCAGAAGCCAAAGATGTACAAATGTAAGGTCCCACTTTGCGACCAATAAGATGACCAGCTATTGCTCCCCACGGACCTGCCGCAGAGCCAATCGCACTGCCAGCCCAAGCTCCAATCCTTCCTCCAGCAGCGTATCCTGCTGCATCAGCAAGGCCCACTGCAGCATTCGATGTAAATGCTCCACGCGTGCTAACTGATGGATACTGGGCATTCAAATCACTAATAGAACTTAGAAGGTTTTCTACAGCAATCTGATCCTGAGAAGACAGGTTTTCAATTTGAGTAACGGGCTTAGGTTCTACTTCATCATAGCGAACGTCAGAACTACATGATGCAATACCTAACACCAAACTGCATGCAAATAGGTATGCAGTGACCTTAGCATTGATTAGTTGTTTAATTAATCTCATAGCTTTTTGTGAATTAAAGATTGTTTTTATTAATTATCAATAGCATCGTAATTTGTCATGGATTTTACTGCTCCTGCGAAATTCTTGTTGTTTAGGTAGAAACAATAATTTTTATTTACAAAAATACTGATAACAAACTAAGATTGCAATACCTAAAAGTTGGTATTTTTAATATCAAATATACCATGTTTTAATGACCAGTATGAAACCTTACTTCTCGGACAGTTTATTATCGTAATAGTTTTCTTGCAGCAGTCGGTTAATGTCGGAGAGACGGTAGAGTATTTTTCCTGCGATTTGGGTATATGGTATAATCCCCTTATCCCGATAATCCTGCAATGTGCGAGGGCTGAGGAAAAGCCGTTCACAGACCTCTCGCCCCGTGAGGTAGATTTCGCCACCGAATAGAGGACGATGCGTTTGGGCAATCTCCCGAAGGCGTTTGCTCACTTCTCTGATGCCTGAGATGAGTTGTTTCATCTCGGGCGTTTCTTTGTTGATGGTCTCGTACTCCATAGCTGTGGTTATTTTCGGTTGGACTTGGCAAGGAGTGCTTCCACATCCTCACGTTTGTAATAGCACTTATGCCCGATTTGGATAAAGGGTAACACGGACGTGTCCCGATAGTGCTGGAGCGTTCGCTTGCTGATGTTCAGTATTCGGCACACATCCCCGTTGTGCAACAGATCGGGGACTTCGGGTTTCGTGCCGAACTCTACTCTCATACAAAGAGCCAGCTCTTCGATGCTCTTTTTCAGCTCCTCCCAAGCGGAGGTGTCGATGGCTGTAAATCTCATATCAATATCGTTTTAAATTGTTGTTTTTTCTCTTTTTGATGCAAATATACGCAGTCGAAATCCTTATTTTCTTGACTGATGAAATCAAGGGAGACAGCAGGAACTCGCAGGCAAAAGTACAAGCGTAATTCTTTCACTTCAACCACTTTTAACCAAATGGGTACTTGTGGCTTCGATACGGTATAAAATGGCTCTCTTACCAATGGGAAGATACTTCTCTTTTGTTTCTAGTGAAGAATGATGTAGACATTAGCAATTCGGCGAAGTCGCTTGCAAAACCGTTCTCCTCTCTGTTCTCTTCTTTTGAGCATTTTCGTTCCGATTTCTCCTGTTTATTCCACCCTTTTTTGGAGCTTTTTTCTGTACCCCGAAGCAACAACCTCGCAATCCTTGGTAATGTGTGTTCGGCTCTCTAACTTGGTTTCAGCATCCGTTTTCGGATGAAAGTTCAAAATCAAGCAAACAGAAGAAGTACGAACAATGAAAGGAAACAAGCTAAGCAGAAATACCATAGAAACTTTTTTCTTTCACTGTGAAAGGATATATACAGTGAAAGAAAAAAGCAGAGAATGGCTTTCTGCTTTTTACCTGCTGGCAAGTGCTACAAGGCTCGTCCTCCGTGAACTGACAGCCTTTTCTCTTTCACTGTTTATAACTAAATTTATTCATTCAAGAATTAGCAAATCAATTTATGAAATCAAGATATTATGACCTACAATATATCAAAGCGATACCGATAGCAGACTATCTGCACGCCTGCGATATCAAACCTGCCAAGCGTTACAACGGCTATACCCTCTATCACGCTCCCTACCGAGAAGACCCGAATGCCAGCCTGAAAGTGGATTTTCGGCAAAACCTGTGGCACGACTACGGCACAAGTCAGGGCGGAAGCATCATCGACCTTGTGATGAAGATGCGTGGATGCAGTGCCTACGAAGCAATAGCGCATCTTGCCGAAGGGAAAGCAACAACCCTCGCCCCTATCTCCATCACGTTCGCTATGAAGTAGGAGGAAGAGAATACTCCGCCATCGGCTTTCCCAATCGTGCAGGAGGGTATGAGCTTCGGGACGACAAGACATTCAAAGGCACAATCGCTCCGAAGGATATTTCCGTGATTGCAGGACAAGCGAACAACGCCTCTCATTGTCTCTTCGAGGGCTTTATCGACTTCCTTTCTCTTCTCACAATGAAAGGGAAAGAAACCGCCCCTTGCCTTGTACTGAACTCAGTCAGTAATCTTTCACGAGCCATTGCCTATCTTCACGAGAACGACATTGACTCCGTTCGGGCTTTCTTTGACAACGACCCAGCAGGACGACAAACCCTCCAATCTTTACAATCAGCAGGTATCAACGTGGAAGATATGAGCCGACACTATTCCCGATATAAAGACCTCAACGACTATCACGTCGCCCAAAGAACAGAACTAAAGCAGGTGATACCACCTCGCAAACGAGGACTTAGACGATAAGGCAAAAGAAAGCAAATAACATTATTCTATCATCAGGCATTCAAAGATGCAGGAAATAAAATGTATGCGAATAAACGGCTTTGTTTCGATAGCTACGGCAGTTCCTCAGAACAGCAAGTTTGCAGAGCCAAACTTAGAAACAAAGCGTGCAGGCATTCACAAAATGCAACGTAACAAGCAAGAAGGACGAGCAGGGCGGAGCGGACATTTCGAGAAATGCCATAGCTTATTAGGGTATTTTCTTCACGCTGCACTTCGTTATCGCTAAAAATACCCTCCTGAGCCAAGGGACTCTGCCCCTTTGGATATCCCTAAATCAATTTTCAAACAATGGGCTACGCCGTATTACATGTAGACAAGGCGAGAAGCAACGACTCGGGAAATACCGCTCATATAGCGCGGACATATACCCCGAGTAACGTCGATTCTTCTCGCACACACTTGAACAGGGAATTGGTGCAATTCCCTGCAAATGTAACCAACCGTAGCGAAGCGATAGAACATCGCATCGCCACAGCCGGTATCTACCGAAAGGTAGCAAAGAACCAAGCCAAAGCCCTGCGCTTTATTCTGTCGAGTTCACCGGAGGATATGTCTCGCATAGAGCAGGAAGGACGCCTGTACGAGTGGTGTGATGAATCGATGGATTGGCTTCGCTCCACTTTCGGGGCGGACAACGTGGTCGCTGCTACGCTGCACGCAGATGAGGAAACGCCACATATTCACGCCACAGTCGTCCCGATTGTCACGGGGGAAAGAAGAAAAGCCAAAGAGGAAGCTGAGAATGGGAAGCGGAAGTATAAGACGAAGAAGAACAAGGTACGGCTTTGTGCCGATGATGTGCTTACGCCCAAGAAACTGGAACAGTATCAGACGGACTATGCCAAGCGAGTACAACGGTTCGGGTTAGAACGGGGCATACACGGCTCGGAAGCCAAGCACCGTACCACGATGGAGTATTACAAGGAAATTCTCAAATCGACAAAAGAGAAGGAAGCTCAAAAGGCAGAACTCACTGCCAAGATAAAAGAGTTGGAGAAGCAGGCAGGCAAACTCCGAATGAAAGGTACGTTTTATTCTATATTTGGCAACTCTGAACTCGACAAGGCAGAAAAACGCATCGCAGACTTGGAACAGGAAGCCGAACGGCAACAGTATCTTTCGGAAAAGGAGAAAAACGAAATCCGAAAGGAAGTCGTTCTCTTGCAGGACACGGTCAAGGGAAGGGACAGAGCCATTGCCGAATTGGAAGAAACCGTACAGGTTTATGAGGGAGAGCGGAATTGGATAAAACGCTTCTTCAATGGTTTCTACCAACTCTTGAATATCCGTCTGATGCTCCGAAAGATGGATTTCTCTGACGATAGAATTGCAGAAATGTATCGCACGGAAGCTCCCCAGCGAGGTACGGCAAAAACCTATTCGGGCCTGTACAGGAGAGAGTTCACGGAAAAGGATACCGAAATCCGTATTATCAAAGATGAAAAGAAGCGACCACTCCTTACCATCAACGGGCTTCCCATTACCGATTGGTGCGAACAGAAATGGAAACAGCTTATCAATCGTAATCGCTCGCAGCGGTTGTAAATGAAAACCGAGAAGCTCTTTTTTCTTTTATCGGTGTATTTCTATCCCAACAAAACTTTTCGAGAAGAAAATCACGAAAAAACGCTTACTTTTCCTCGCAAATGTGTATCTTTGCAAATGGTAAAAGTGAGCGTTCTTTGGCTATTCAAAACAATGTACCTTAAAGCACTCTGCTCATTTCTAAATCGTTACCCATACATTTATTCTAAAATGGTAACACTCTATTCTTCAACAAGATAGTTTACAAACAAAAAATCCCATGGGTGGAATATAAGCGTTACGCGGCAAGCGAATAATACTTATCACCGACGAAGCGAAAAACGACCGGAGGAAAACTCCAATTGCAGGTAATTAGGGAATTAGCTGAATTCCCCTATATATCAATGTGCCATCTGTTCTTGTTTGGGTTGGGACATCATCTATATTTGATAATTGATATTTTGCCGAGTATTTTTCGATGGGGCTTTGACGGATGAGGCAAGTGTCGATAATGGCGGAGCGGTTGCAACGGAGTGGGCGTCGGATGCGATGAGCCTGCAACTGAAGCGATTTGAGAAAAGTGAAAAATAAGATTGATAAAAATTTGCAGATTCCGATTTTTTCTTACCTTTGCAGCGATATTTTCAGATTAAACGAAAGGGACAATCTATGGCATTGAACTCTGAAACGAAACAGGCCGCACACAACCGGCTGAGCTTTATCGGCGTCATCGTGACGCTGGGCATTGTGTTTGGCGACATCGGCACATCGCCACTTTATGTAATGAAGGCCATTGTGAAGGCCGGCAGCACCATCAATGCCGAATACATCACCGGTGCTGTGTCGTGCATCATCTGGACGCTGACGTTACAGACCACTATCAAGTACGTTCTCATTGCGCTCCGTGCCGACAACAAGGGTGAGGGCGGCATTCTGGCCCTCTATGCGCTCATCAGGCGGCACAGCCGCAGGTGGTTTTACCTACTGGCCATCATCGGTGCGAGCACGCTGGTGGCTGACGGTGTAATCACTCCCTCCATCACGGTGCTCTCGGCCATCGAGGGACTGAGAGCCTACGAGCCAGAGACACCCATCATTCCCATCTGCCTGTGTATCATTACGGTGCTGTTCTTCATTCAGCAATTTGGAACGAATGCCATCGGGCGATTTTTCGGTCCGCTGATGTTCGTCTGGTTCACGATGATGGGGGTACTGGGAATCGGTCACATCGCCGACTTTCTGCCAATTCTCAAGGCTTTCAATCCCTATTATGCGCTGGAGCTTCTGATACATGATCCCGAATGGTTCCTCATCCTTGGGGCGGTGTTCCTCTGTACGACCGGCGCCGAGGCACTCTACTCCGACCTCGGCCACTGTGGTGCGCAGAACATCCGCGTGAGCTGGGTTTTCGTCAAGTCGATGCTCATCCTCAATTACTTGGGTCAGGGAGCTTGGATCATCAACCATGCTGACAGTCTTGCTCCGGGCGTCAACCCTTTCTATGCCATCATGCCCCGCAGTTTCCTGTTTTTCGGCATCACCATGGCCACCATCGCCGCTATCATCGCCAGTCAAGCCCTCATCAGTGGCTCGTTCACTATTTTCAGTGAGGCGATGAACCTGAAGTTCTGGCCGCGTCAGAAAATCAAATACACCACCGACGTGAAGGGACAGCTCTACATACCGTTTGTCAACACGACGCTCTACGTGCTCTGCATCCTCGTCATTCTTTTCTTCGAGAGTTCCGAGAATATGGAAGCCGCCTACGGTCTGGCCATCACCATCACGATGCTCATGACCACCTTCCTGCTCTTCGCCTATCTGGGGCAGCGCCGTGTGTCGCCGCTCATCACGATACCGTTTGTGGTTTTCTTTATCGGACTTGAGGGTATCTTCTTCATTGCCAACATGTTCAAGTTCGTTCATGGCGGATGGGTGACGATGCTCATGGCCGGTGTCATGTTCGTCGTGATGTATGTATGGCACAATGCCAAACTCATCCGCAGTCAACAGGTCGATGTGCGCGACATCAGAGAGTGGTATGGCGTGATTTCGGACATCAAGCACGACACCACGATAGCCAAGTTTGCCACCAATATCGTCTATCTGAGCAAGCTTTCGGGCACTTACGACATCGAGCAAAAGATTCTCTACTCCATCATCCATAAGCACCCCATGCGGGCCGACCACTACATTCTGCTACACATCGACTATCAGGACGAACCGCAAACACTGGAATACGAGTTCACGACGCTGATTCCAGACACGCTCTACCGCATCAACCTGAAATTAGGGTTCCGCGTTCAGCCGCTGGTGAACCACTATTTCCGCCAGATCATCGAGGAGCTGGTGGCCAGCAAGGAGTTCACGCTCGACAGCTGCTACCCGTCGCTTGAGAAACACGGCATTTCGGGCAACTTCATCTTCGTCATCATCAACCGAATCTATGCAGCCCTCAACCACTTCTCGAAGAAGGAACGCCTCATCATGAGCCTCTACTCGCTGATTGCCCACTTGAAACTGAGCATGTCGCGCGCACTGGGTCTCGACACGAGCAACGTGTTCATCGAGAACGTACCCTTAGTGGTGAAGCCCCATCGCCTGCGCCCCATCAAACGAGTTGACAACGACGGCGACAGCCTTTAGGCGCCCACAGCGACCCTTTGCCAACAAAAACAACATCGAAATCCAACAATACTGAATTTGCAAGCTCACCTATTTATAATATAGGAGAAAATGAACGGACACATGCCAAACTGCCAACATATCACCGCCAGACACCTGACGGCAATCATCGCTGCCCTTCTGCTGCTGGTCATGGAAGGATGCACGAGCAGCCGGTTTGGCGAGGGCGGCCACACGTTCAGGCAAGACAACCCTGAAATAGACAGACGATTCCAGATAGCCGACTTGGGCGGCCAGCAACTCGAAGCCGCCACTCGCTACGGACTGTCGAAACCCATCAGACGGCGCAGCGGAATATGGCTGCGAGCCTGGCGACTGAGGAAAATCAAGACCAACCGATACTATCTACTCGACCCCATGCCCCACTCGAATCCCTACCTCACCAGTGGCGGGAAATGGGTTCTAAAGACCATCGCCAAGCGATTTCAGAAGAAACTCCGGAAAGCCGGCTACCGAGAACACAGAATCATCGTCACGTCGATGCTCCGCACCCGTGAGGATATCGGCGGACTGAAAAAAATCAACAGGGTCGCCGCCACCAACTCGTCGCACATGTACGGCACAACCTTCGATGTCAGTTTCACTCGCTTCAACCGCATCAGCATGGACGGCATGCAACCGAGCAACCGTCTGATGGCCAACCTACTGGGCGAAGTCATCTGCGAGTTGCGTGAGGAGGGCGAATGCTGGATAATCTTCGAGCGGAGCCAGCACTGTTACCACGTGACGGCCAGACGGTGAGACGTCGGACACAGAGACTGAGTAAGGCAACCTAAATCGAGGAATTATGGAAAGAAAACAGACACAGACTCAACAAGTGATAGAAACCCTCCGCCAACACGGGGGCTATTCGACGCTCGGCAACCTATACCGACATGTGAACACATCGCAATGGGCTACCAAGACACCCAACGAGTCGATCCGAAGGATTGTGCAGATGTCGAATGAGATTTTCAGGATACAGCCAGGATTATGGGCTTTGGAGGAATGCCGCGACGAGGTGTTGCGGAAACTGGGGATTGAGACAGGCGACAAGGAGAAAGAGGAGCTTTTCACGCATGGCTATTACCAAGGGCTCATCGCCGAGATAGGCAACATGGAGAACTATACCACCTACGTGCCGGCACAAGACCAAAACCGGAAATTCCTTGAGAGACCACTGATTGAAGTGTGTTCGACCATTCAGATTCCCGATTTCTCCTACAGCGAGCTGACCAACCGTGCAAGGACGGTTGACGTGATATGGTTCAACAAGCGCAAGATGCCCCACAGTTTTTTCGAGGTGGAGCACTCGACGGACATTCAGAACTCCATAACCAAATTCTGCGACTTGCAGGATTTCCACAGCCGTTTCCTGATTGTGGCATCTGAAAACAGGTACGCACAATATAAAAAGGTGATTGAGCGGACAGCTTTCGACGGTTTTCGCAACAGGGTCGGGTTCTGTTCCTACGAGAAAATATCAAGGCAATACGAGCTGATGTGCATGGCTCGTGAAAGCGGGGGATTCATCTGACACCTGCGGCAGAGCAAGGCGAAGGAGGGGGTGAAACGGCGACGACGGACGGCATCTGAGAAACGGGACTGCGAAAGGTGAGCTTTCACACGGTCATCTCTGCCCTTTCGCAATGCAAAAGGTCAGCTTTTGGATTGCCACGGCTTTTGTGGCAGCTGACAGGGGGCTGAAGACGGCCTACTCTATCGGCTCTACCTTGGGCGACTTGATTTCTATTTTCGGCGCTTTCTCTCCGGTTTTCGGCGTTTTTGTCTCCGCAGGGGCTGACTCTTCTATCACCGTCGGGGGTGTTGACGGCACGATGATGGGCTCCGGTGCCGGTATGTTCTCCTCGTCGGCTTTCGGGGCTGGCTCGACGTAATCGACTTTCTTGTGGTCCTTGACCTCGACTTCCTTGGCCTCTTCCTTCGTCAGCACGGGAATCTTCGACGTGGTATCGATGCCGATGACCGAGCCCGACATATCGACCTCGTACTTGCGGGGTGGCGCCATGTCGCGCGTAGCCATCAGAAAGGCCAGCAGCAGCGAACCGAACACGAGCACGGCGGCGCAGATGGCCACCGGTACGGTATAGGTGGGTTTCTTATTGGGTTGTGAATCCATAAACTGTCTTATCTTCATCGGCAAAGTTACTGAATATATCCAATACCACCAAATAAAAGAACGAAAAGAAAAAAATTGAAAATTTACTGAAAAACATTTCCGTTTGTCGTTTTTAATAATTACATTTGCTGATGAATTATCATACAATCAATTAGCATGAGAATACTAATTACCGCACTGACGACACTCCTCTGCCTGACGACCATGGCGCAAGGGTTGACGACGACTGGGGCGCAGACCTACCGGCCACGATTTGAGAAAGGTCAGAAAGCCACCTACAGTTTCCAGATTACCATTGACAGCGATGGCGTTGAGGAGACAGATGTCCCCAAGTACTACTCGCTTCTCGACCAATCTGACCAAATACAGCTCATCGTGTACAGCTATTTTGGTATCTCTGGATATGCCTTCTCCGACGAAGTGTGTCACAAGTTCACGCTTGAAGTGATTGACACGACACCCTACGGCACGGTTTTCTCGCTGCTCATTCACCAACCGAAAGAGAAGAAAGAGACTGATGTCAAAGAGGTTGACAAGGTCTCGAAAGCCATGACAGAGTATTTGGAGGAAAACAAATTCACAATGTTCTTCCCCAACGACATGAACAGTTGGATGCTGGTGGGCGGAAAAGAACATTGGGACAATCTGTCGGAGCGCATGGGAATACGGAAAGGTACGGACTACGATGCGAAAAAAGCAGAGGATTACCAGCTCCAGTACCCGACTCCCCGACAAAGACTGTTGGAATTTTTCATCCGCATGGCATGTCCCGCCCTCCACTGGTTCGAGAAAGCCTACAACACACCTTTCTGTTTGGGGCAGAAAACCACGGGGCAACCAATCAACGACAGCGATAAGGAACAGACATACACGGTGGAAAAGGCCGAAATGGCTGCCGACAACTCGTTCGAAATGACATCCGACCAGTATAGTCGCCGAGCCATCGCTTGGTCATACGATGAGGCAGACTCCGTCGAAATAGACAGCGTGTGGACTGATGGAAACGAAAACGGGAACACGACAGATCCGCAACCCGACGAGAAGGCGCAGAAAACCGCCCGATTTACCTTGGAGCACAGGCACTATCACCTGATTATCGGGAAAGACTCGATGCCGACTCTCTACGAACAAACTTACGAAATTGAAAGAGACGGCAAGAAGCCTAAAGTGGGAATCATACTCAGAAGAGAACAATAAGCTGCCAACAACCCAACAAACGACCATCATGAGAAAAATAATACTATTGCTGCTCGCAGCAGTCTGCCTACCAATCTTGGCACATAGACACACCAACCCCACTGTGGACAACTACCATCAGAAATTCAGAAAGGGGCTCAAGGCAAGCTATTGCCTCACCATCGACAACATCCATCCTGAAACAGCCAACATGAAAATTCCCGATTTTGCCCTGTTCGCACCGTTAGAAATAATGCCGGAAGCCTCCATGCAAACACAATACATAGGCGGACTGGCAATGGCACTATACAAGAACCAGCTGAAAAACCGATTCACAATAGAGATAAACGATGTAACCCCGTACGTCATAGTAGCCACTTTGGAGATTGCCGAGACACCCGAATACAACCAGTCGGACGCCGACAAGGAGTTTGATACACTGGTGGGAGCGGTGTTCGATTACTTCAAACAAAACAAAATCACCGTACTCCTGTCTCCCAACATGGACACATGGACCATCATGGACGGACAGCGACATTGGCAAAAGATATGCGAAAAGATTCATGAGATACTGTTGACATCGGGAAAGGCCGACAAAGAGACGGAAAAGGAAATGGAGGAAACAATGAAGATGCTTCAGATGCCACAAATAGGCAGCACACTCACCAAAATTTTCCTCAACGTCTGTTGTCCGGGGTTCACGATGTGGAACAACTTCTATCACATACCATTCAAAAAAGGGACGGCAACCATCGGGAAACCGCTCGACGGAACCAACCGAAACAACAGATACACGACGCAGACAGCCAAGTTGAAAAAAGACCTGAGCTTCAGCCTCGAAAGACAACAACAAAAATACGAATACATCTACACAACCGTATCCGACTCCACAGAGGTTGACACGATGGTGGCTGACACAGCCTACCTCGACAGTTGCATAGATGCGGCAAGTTCTGCGGACTCCGCAATGACGGTCGAAGAGTACGAAAAAATGGAAGTAGAACCCCAGAATGCACTCGAAAACGACACAACGGAACAGCAATACGACTATCAGAACGACACGACCGTGACCGAAGACTACAAGAAAATTACCTATAAGCAAGTCATGAAGGCAGGTAAGGACACACTCCCCCTACTCTATGAAGCCTCCTACACAATAGAATTGGAGACCACCCAACCCACCATGACAGCCATATTGAAAAGAGAAGAATAACGAAAAGAAACCGCTCTATAAGTTATATATTACGCGAGTTCGGGATAAGAAAAGCTCTTAAAAGTTGGCAATCTCGCTTATTATTTGTACCTTTAGTGGTGATAATCATCAAGTTTCAAATAAAAACAAAGCGATGATTACCAAAGACAAATTTACTGAAATATTCTGTATTATAGACGAATTTAACAAAAATTTGAATACCGAACTCGAAAACAACCTTTTTTTGCCTACCCATAACGGTAAAGGAAAACGTTATAGAAATCGTAAAGGTCGTCTTTCTGAAAGCGAAATTATGACTATTCTTGTGTGCTATCATTTCGGTACATACCGTAACTTCAAGGAGTATTACCTCAACTGCATTCGTGGACAACTCAAGCAGGAGTTTCCCGATGCTGTATCCTACAATCGTTTCGTGGAACTAATGCCACGTGTTTTCTTCCAGATGATGATGTTTATGAAGCTTTATGCCTTTGGCAAATGTACAGGGATAACGNNNNTCGTGGACAACTCAAGCAGGAGTTTCCCGATGCTGTATCCTACAATCGTTTCGTGGAACTAATGCCACGTGTTTTCTTCCAGATGATGATGTTTATGAAGCTTTATGCCTTTGGCAAATGTACAGGGATAACGTTTGTCGACAGTACCATGATACCTGTATGTCATAATGTACGGCGTTATTTCAACAAGGTGTTTGCCGGTTTCGCGAAGAACGGAAAAGGTACTATGGGTTGGTGTCACGGCTTCAAACTGCACCTGCTCTGTAATGACTCTGGCGAGGTTATAACCTTCTGTCTTACAGGGGCAAATGTTGATGACAGAGATAAGCGGGTGTGGAGCGTTTTTACAAAAGTCTTGTATGGAAAAGTGTTCGCTGACAGAGGATATATTAAAAAGGAACTCTTTGAAACCTTGTTCGACCAAGGCATACATCTCGTACATGGTCTAAAAGCGAACATGAAGAACAAACTTATGCCTATGTGGGACAAAATCATGCTTAGAAAGAGATACATCATCGAATGTATCAACGAGTTGCTAAAGAACAAGGCTAACCTTGTACATTCACGGCACCGATCAATACATAATTTCATCATGAACTTATGTTCTGCTCTTACAGCCTATTGTTTCTTTGACAATAAGCCGGAGGCACTGCCGGTACACGTAGAGAAATCAAGGCAATTGGAACTTTTCTAAAGATTTTCTTATCCCGAACTCGTGTATTCATAGGTTTTCAAATGGCACAAAGGTAATAAATAAAGGACATCTGGAGCTTTTCAGCCTACCAAATGTCCATTACGCCGAAAAAGCATCAATCGAAAAAGCGTTTTTAGTAAGCACAAAACGTCTCTATAGAGGCGTTAAGTGTGTCTCTATAGAGACGTAACGCACAACTCTATAGAGACGTAACACACAGCTCTATAGAGACGTAACACACAACTCTATAGAGACGTAACGCACAGCTCCATGGAGGCATATGAAGGAGTTATTCATCGTAAAATAAAGACATGAAAAAATCAGGTGGAAGTAAAGAAATAAAGACCAAGCCGGCATCATTGGAGCGGAGGCTGCGATAGAGCTGTTGGCGACATTCTTAATCTTTTATTTCCGGATATTTTCTGAACCATCCGTCCCAACGCAGTCGCATGACTCCAAACAAGGCTTCGGAGAAGATTCCACCACTCATCTTGCTGATGCCTTCCCTGCGATTGACGAAGATGACAGGCACTTCTTTTATTTGGAAGCCAATCTTGTGAGCGGTGTATTTCATTTCTATCTGAAAAGCGTAGCCTTTGAAGCGAATATCATCCAAAGGTATGGTTTCCAATACTTTGCGGCGATAGCATACAAATCCCGCAGTGGTATCGTGAACATGGAAGCCCGTGATGAAACGCACGTATTTGCTGGCGAAATAGCTCATCAATACGCGACCAATGGGCCAATTTACCACGTTCACTCCGCTGACGTAGCGCGACCCCACTGCCACGTCGTAGCCCTCGTTGTGGGTGGCATCGTAGAGGCGAGGCAGGTCTTTGGGGTCGTGGCTGAAGTCAGCATCCATCTCGAATACGTATTTGTAGCCGTGCTCCAATGCCCACTTAAACCCACGAATATATGCTGTTCCCAATCCAAGTTTCCCCGTACGCTCGATGATGAACAAACGGTCGGAGAACTCTGTCTCAATCATTTGGTGAACAATTCGTGCCGTTCCGTCCGGACTTCCGTCATCAATTACCAATACATGAAAACACTTTTCCAAGCCGAAGACCGCCCGGATGATTTTCTCTATGTTCTCTTTCTCGTTGTAAGTGGGAATGATTACAATGCTGTCGCTGTCCATTGTTTGTTGTTTTTTGCAAATGTAGTATATTTATCCGAATGTGACAAATCTATGTTCTCTTTTTTGCCACGGTAAATTGCCGGTGAGCAATTTCTCTTGTGGCATCATTTGACAAGTCGGTTTGTAAACTTTCTCGGCTCGGTGCGTTGGGAATAATCCTGCAAACTCCATGTCCGCCCCTTGCTCATTGGTCGGGATTTTCCACATAACCTTGATATTCCGGTGTTAATCCCGCTTCTATCACTCGATAGGCTTCTTCCATTGCCATTTTTTCGTATTCCGTTCCCTTTCCTTTCGGCAGGATGGGTTGATGAATTGTCAGACTGATGGGATGCCATACGGGAAAATGCCAGTCCTTGGTTCGTGGCATGACGTTAAAGGAGCCGTTGATGGAGAGTGGACAAACCGGAAGCTGTATTTCATCTGCCAGCATGAAAGCACCGCGCCGGAACTTTCCCATGTGTCCGGTGAACGTGCGTGCTCCTTCCGGGAAGACCACCAGCGACATGCCCTCTCTCAATGTGGCACGTGCCTCATCGTAAGTCTTCTTGATTTTGCTGGCTCCACTCTTATCCACAAAGATGTGGTGCGCATAGGCGCAAGCCACCCCTACAAAGGGAATCTTGCGGATGCCTTTTTTCATCATCCACTTGAAGTTGCGTCCCAAAAAACCATATATTAGGAAGATGTCGAATGCGCCCTGATGGTTGCTCACGAAAACATAACTTTGGTGTGGATGAAGATGTTCTCGTCCTTCCACTTTCACGGGTAGCAGAAGGAGACGAATGGTAAATCGAGACCAATATCTTCCGGGATAATAGCCCCAGAAATGTCCGTTCCCCAGGGCGCATCCAACCACTGTTGCCACTGTTGTCAGAATTGATGCGAGGATGAATAGCGGAAGAAAGATGATGAGTGTGTAGAGGCAATACACCGCTCTTGTCATTCGGCTGCCATGCGAGACTTTTGTTTTCATTGTCGGGATGTCTGTTGGTATCTTTTCGGTGGGAGCTTTCATCTTAATCTTTTTGTGGTGTGTAACGTGATGACGGTAACTTCGTTGGGCATGTTCAGACGAAACGGTATTAAACCGCCCAGTCCCGCAGTAACGTATAGATAGCGATTGTTCTCGGAAAAGAGTCCGTAGTCTTCTCGCAGCCATAGTTGTGAAAGTCGTATGCCCATTGCTTGCATTTGTCCGGCATGGGTGTGCCCGCTGAGCGTCAGTTGTGCGTGTGTGTGAGGAAGGATGGAACGTTGCCATGCCGATGGATCGTGCTGCAGCATGATGACAAAAGCGTTGTCGGGGATGCCTCGCATAGTCTTTTTTAAGTCCGCCTTGTTTGGAAAAGGTGGCAGTCCGTCGTTTTCCTCTCCACATATATATATGGAATCATTGTCTTTGTGAAGCGTCATGTTGGCGTTGGTGAGCAATGTCCATTCCAATGAGTCGCGGATCACCTTTCTCAACCGTTGTTCTTGTCGCGAAAGCTCTTCCGGAGTGCCTTTAACGTATTCCGTGTAGTCGTGGTTTCCCAAGACGGCTATGGTGCCTTTCATGGCATTCCTGATAACGTGTGCCATTTCTTCCACCTCGTGTGGGCGCATGTTTTGAAGGTCTCCAGTAAAGAAAATACGGTCAGCCCGTTGCTTGCTGATACTATCCATTTCGGCTTTCAAAATCCTTGCACGCCATCCTTTGAAAGTTCCTAAATGAAGATCGGATACATGAACGATTTTATATCCGTCGAATGTGGCAGGCAGGTCATTGAATGTGAGGTTGATGTGCCTCACGCGAATTTGGGAAAAGCCGAAAGTCAGTCCGTAGAGATACATCGTTACCATGAAACAGCTTATCGCCAATCCGATGTAATGTCCCGGGTTGCGATGTGTGTGGGTGATGAATTTCCTTATGAACCATCCTATCGAGGAACAAACGGCAAAGATGGCTTTTGGTCCTACTACTATACCTATCAATAAGAGATAGGCGTTGAGCCATGTCAGGTTATGAGGAGCAAAACTTTCTATGGATGCGAGGGCGCAGGTGTAAATAACAAGGAAAATGGAAGGCGTCCACCAAAGCAGTCGCAGCCACCATGATATTTTGTAATGTTTGCGAAAATAGTGAGCATCGATATATACATCGGACAGCACTATGATAAGCAATAAAGGTATGACTATTCTCGCTATCATCTGTTTAATGTCTAAATGATAATTGTTCGCCTCGATATTCGGAGTTGAATTTATCTCCGTTTAGGATGTGTTGTCCATTGCAAAGCGTATGAACCACTTTCCAATGATATTCATGTCCTTGCATCGGGCTCCATTTGCATTTGCTCTGTATGATGTCTTCGTTCACCACCCATCGAGTATCGGGGCGGACAATCGTTATGTCTGCTTTGTAACCCCGACGCAAATATCCACGCTTGTCGATGGAGAAGAGGCGTGCGGGAGCATGGGAAGTCAGCTCCACCATTCTTTCCATTGAGAGAACTCCTTGGTCAACCAGTTCCAACAGGGTAGGTAAAGAGAATTGAATCATGGGCATACCTGACATTGCCTTCGCACATCCTCCTTGTTTCTGAGCGAAGAGGTGAGGTGCGTGATCCGTTCCGATAGTCGTTATTCTGCCATCTGTCAATGCTTTGCGGAGTTCGGTGCGGTCGTGAGTTGTTTTCACTGACGGGTTGCACTTTATGAGTGCTTTCTTTACGAGATAATCGTCATTGGTAAAGTAAAGATGGGCTATCACCGCTTCCAGCGTAACCAAATCCTTTGCCCCCGGTATGTCGAGCAATGAAAGCTCGCGAGCAGTGCTTACATGGGCAATGTGCAGCTGTGTGTTATACTTCAACGCCAATTGCACCGCGAGACTTGAGGATTGCCAACAAGCTTTCTCGCTTCTGATTTCGCAGTGGTGCGTGATGGCAGGGTCGTCGCCATACTTCGCCTTGGCAGCTTTCATGTTTTCATTGATGATAGTCGAGTCTTCGCAATGGGTCATTAAGGGCAGGTGCATCTCCGCGGCAGTGGAGAAGATGTCTTCCAAGGCCTTGCGTTGATCAACCAGCATATTTCCTGTTGAGGCACCCATAAATAGTTTTACACCGGGTATGTCATGAATGTTCAATTGCTTGATGAGAGGACTATTGGCGTTCGTCGCACCGAAAAAGAAACCATAGTTTACGTGACTACTTCGCTTTGCCCTTGCAAACTTATCGTTGAGTGCTTCCGGCGTTGTTGTTTGCGGAAGTGTATTCGGCATTTCGCAAAAAGAGGTAACACCACCATATGCTGCTGCTCGGCTTTCACTCTCCATGTCTGCTTTCGCTTCCATTCCCGGCTCCCGGAAGTGAACGTGGGTGTCAATAATTCCGGGTAATACAAAACAACCCGTGGCATCGATGACCTCATCGAATGTGCCACGGGCAGACTGTTCGTCTTCGGTTATTTCATCAATCCTATCGTTTTCTATGGCGATTGTGCCCTTAAACACACGCCCTTCATTAACGATTATTCCGCCTTTAATGAGTTTCCTCATCGCTGTGTCCTGTTATGAGATTATAATTTATTCTCTCCCTTGTATGGTGTCGCCCGCCATTTCTGCAGGAGTGGGAGGTGTAACACCGGCAGTCGGTGCGTCATTGCCTGCTGCTGGCAGCGGTGTCGGATGAGAGTCGGCTGTCCCATTCATTTCTTTTTGTGCCTGTAGAAAGTTATTATAGAACTCCTTGATATGAGGATTCTCCTTAAACTTTTCCGGTGCTTTCGTCATGATATACTCCACCCACGCCGGAAGTTGGTTTAAGGCGTACATATATAGATAATCGTTCATCCAAACGGGATAAGCATCCGGTGTGGTATCGTAGGTAACGCGAGTGAAAAATCCCCAAGGAGCAAGGATGTTGTCAAAATTCTCTGTAACAAAGTTGGTGAATAGCTCGTCTCCCGCTGCATACACTTTTAGAGCTTTCTTTATTAAGCGTGCATTAACCGTTTCCTCGTCTTGTCCGTTGAGAATGGCAGCACTCTCTTCATGGTCTATTTCGGTATATTGGTTGCGTAGTTGGGTAAACTTTGTCCAAAAGGCGTTCAGCTTTTCATTTAGCGGGGTTCCGCTTACGCTCTGTTGTGTGTTGTCTAATTTCAACACGATGTCGCCTTCTTCCACTACAATGGGGAACTGAAGGTTGATATCGTCCATGAAAACCTGTGCCACCTTTGCGGAATCCACAGATCCGTGGAAGATGAATTCGCCGTGTACTACATCGCACGAGTCAAGGTTTAACAATGAGTCGGCGTGCGACATCTTCAGATATAATTTCCTTCCGTCCAAACCGGAGACATTGGAAGTACCCTGAATGTTATAAGATTTTGCGCATGAGGCAAAAACTACGAGCGAAATAGCGGCATAAAGAATCTTGTTCATATACATTTTCCTTGTTCACCACAAATATACAATGTATAGTTGATGTTACGAAAGTTTTTCATTCAATTTAAAACTAATCAATCCTTTTTTAGTGTTTTTTCATCTTGTCGCTCGCTGTCCTTGCCCAATTCATAGCTAATTCGATGAGTGGTGTAAACTTCTATGACTGCGGAAATGAGCAAAATCACCACCCAATTATGATGAAACACGTTCACGTAAGTGGTATAACCACCAATCGACTTTGAAAACAAAGGCTCAATAAAGGAATAGGAGTCTTCCACCATGAATAGACCTGCGAGAATAAACCCGATATTGGCTATTGACATAATCTTGCGCAGTCGTTTTATGGTAATGCTATTCCCTGAATATTTCTGACGCATCTGCATGAGAACGAAGAAGACAGCCCCCACCAACATCAACCAACAAGCCACCGGTTGCCAAAGAAGAAAAGCATATAATCCCGCACCCGTTACCATCAGGACGCCACCTGCCATAAACAATAAGCTCTCAATTTTATTCAACTGGTTCATCATGTTTGTTGTCTGTCGCTTGTTCATCATCGCTAAGTACAAAGATGTCCTCGTCATCGGCTTTCATAAAGTAACGCTCGCGAGCAATCTTTGCCATCGCATTGGGATTGCGCTTTATTTCTTTCAGTAATTCCGTGTCTTGACGATATTGTGTCTCGTATTTGGCAATCTCCGCCTTTAAGTCTTGTATCTGATAAGCGTACTTTATGAGTTTGGTGAAGCTGTTCTCATCCAGCACACCCACGACCAGCACGCCCAGTATGATGACAATATGATACTTGAACTTGCTGAGAAAATAAAAGATATGTCCCGTAAATCGACTCACGCAATCAGCTGTTAGTGAATTTGCATCCATGACAGCGGAAACTCCTCGGAGACTGTCCGAACGACCATTCACCGCTATCCTTTGCAAAAGTAATCAAAAGATTTGAGAAAGGTAGCGTGTTGAATAAGATTTTTGGCAAATTAACAATTAATTCCCTCTGCCCCTAATCTCCATGTCTTAACTTTTTGTTACCTTTGCAAAAACTATCAATGATTTATATATGGACGAATACATCGTTTCTGCGAGAAAATACCGCCCCGTTACTTTCGATTCGGTGGTGGGACAGCAGGCACTTACCACCACGCTGAAGAATGCGGTGAAGAGCAGGAAACTGGCTCATGCCTATTTGTTCTGCGGACCGCGCGGAGTAGGGAAGACTACTTGTGCGCGCATCTTCGCCAAGGCCATCAATTGTGCGCATCCGGCGGCGAACGGCGAAGCTTGTAACGAATGTGAAAGTTGCAAATCCTTCAACGAAGGGCGAAGCTATAATATTTTTGAACTGGATGCTGCCAGCAACAACTCGGTGGAGAATATCAAATCGCTGATGGAACAAACACGTATTCCTCCGCAAGTGGGGAAATACAAGGTTTTTATTATCGATGAGGTGCACATGCTCTCCACGGCGGCTTTCAACGCTTTTCTCAAGACATTGGAGGAACCGCCGGCTCATGTCATATTCATTCTTGCCACAACAGAGAAACACAAAATACTCCCCACTATTCTCTCGCGTTGCCAGATTTATGATTTTGAACGCATGACCGTTCCCGACATCATTGAACACCTGAAGGAGGTGGCAGAAAAGGAAGGGATAAAATACGAAGAACAAGCCCTGAACATCATCGCGGAGAAAGCTGATGGCGGAATGCGCGATGCGCTTTCCATCTTTGATCAAACGGCAAGTTTCTCGCAAGGCAACATTACCTATCAAAAGGTGATAGAGGATCTTAACGTTCTCGATGCAGATAATTATTTTCGCATTGTGGATTTAGCCATGGAAAACAAGGTGAGTGAAATCATGGTCTTGCTCAATAACATTATTAATAAGGGATTTGATGGAGGACACCTTGTTAACGGACTTGCCAGTCATGTACGTAACGTGCTCATGGCGAAGGACGAACAAACATTGCCTTTGCTTGAAGTGAGCAAGCAACAAGCCGAGCGTTACAAGCAACAAGCCGGGAAATGTCCCACGAAGTTCCTTTATAAAGCCTTGCGGCTGATGAATCGTTGCGACATTGAATATCGGCAAAGTTCTAACAAACGATTGTTGGTGGAAATCACGCTTATTCAGGTGGCGCAAATCACTCAGGAAGATGACGACGTTCCTGCCTCGGGGCGTAGCCCTAAACGTTTGAAATCCCTGTTTAAGAAACTTGTCATCAACGCTCAGCCTAAACCGGTCAGACAGGTGTCCGGGGCGAGCCGCAAAACCATCTCTCAACCCTTGGCAACCCAAGGAGAAATGGTTGATGATTCCCCACGCCAGACACATGAGACGAAAAAGTCAGCTGCTGGAGGTGGGGGTAGCATGCCCAAGATGAATTTGGGCACCATCGGGTTGTCGTTCAACCATCTTCTCAACGAGAACAAACCAAAGGAGAGTAAGGAAGATGATGTGAGCATAACCAACAAAGACGAGAGTCAGAACTTCTCTTCGCAACAGCTTCTCATGGAGTGGCGGGGAATGTGCACGCGCATTGGGAAATTTAACATCGGGCTGGCACAGCGAATGAAAAATCTGAAGCCCGTCATTACGGAACATCCTAAGATAGAAGTCGTTGTTGAAAACAAGATTTTATTGGAGGAAATGCTTGCCATTCGCAATCGAGTCAGAGCCACCATGGCAAAACAACTTCATAACGGCAATATAGAAGTTACCATCAGGCTCGCCAAAGCAGAAGAGATAAAGCCGGTTCTCACGCCTCGTCAGGAATTGGAACGGCTGCAAAAGGAAAACAACGCTGTTGCGAAGCTCATCGTTGATTTGGATTTGGAATTAGCATAAACCATCTGAAGCTAAAAAAATCGAAACTCGAAATTGGTTGATGTGTGGATTGACTTGCAAGTTCCAAAACGAAGTGCAATAAAAGAGTAGCCCTCGCCGAGAGATGCAGACGTTCTCGAAGCGTAGCGAGAGGTTGTCTGCATCTCTCGGCGAGGAAAAAAAACAACCAGCAATACAAATAAAAAAGGGAGACCTCTGTCTCCCCAAGATTAATTAACTTTGTATTGTGAAATATCATCAATTAACCTCGGAGCAAAGGTCGCAAATTTTCGCCTTACTCCAAAAGAAAACAGGGAGAAAAGAGATTGCCACAATCGTCGGCATCAGTCAGTCAACACTATCACGTGAAATCAAACGCAACAGCACGCCATCAGAAAAGTATATCTGGACAAAGGCGCACGATATGGCTATGCAGCGCAGAAAGAGAACGGTAAAGAACGCCAGGCTCTCTAACGAATTAGTCTGGAGAATTAAGGAATATATCACCAATGACCAGTGGTCTCCACGACAAATATCAGGTTATCTGCGCAAGAATGAGGGAATAAAGGTGTCCCACCAATCCATTTATAATATCATTCATAATGATACAACAGGGGAACTTGCCAAACACACAAGGCATAAGATGAAATACAG
>NZ_LR027820.1:1230188-1230878 GCF_900607215.1 Prevotella rectalis | reverse complement strand
GACAAATATCAGGTTATCTGCGCAAGAATGAGGGAATAAAGGTGTCCCACCAATCCATTTATAATATCATTCATAATGATACAACAGGGGAACTTGCCAAACACACAAGGCATAAGATGAAATACAGACATCGTCCCAAGGGCAGACATCTTCCAATTAAAGACAGGTTGAGTATCCATGAAAGAAGTAAGGAAGTTGACGGGAAGAGATTCGGAGATTTTGAGATGGACTTGATCGTAGACCCTGACCAGCATACCATACTCACACTGGTAGAGAAATCCACCAATATGCTGCTTATGCAGAAACTGCCATTTGGAAAGCAGTCAAAGCCTCTGGCAAAGGTAGTTAGGAAACTGCTGCCACCATACAAGGACTGTCTGAAGACCATTACAACAGACAACGGACCTGAATTTGCAGCACATAAGGACATTACCAAGTTCTTGGGCGTGCCCGTATACTTCGCTGATCCATATTGTTCTTGGCAAAAGGGAGCTATTGAGAATACAAATAAACTAATCAGACAATATATACCGAAAAAGGATTCGTTTGAACATTACACAGACAAGAGAATTATGTCGATACAAAAGAAATTGAACGAAAGACCGAGAGAAAAATTAAACTTTTCTACTCCAAAGTGTGAATTCTTCAAATACGTTTTATAATTTTGCACTTGCTGGTTGACTCTGCGAC
>NZ_LR027820.1:1224215-1230181 GCF_900607215.1 Prevotella rectalis | reverse complement strand
GACAAGAGAATTATGTCGATACAAAAGAAATTGAACGAAAGACCGAGAGAAAAATTAAACTTTTCTACTCCAAAGTGTGAATTCTTCAAATACGTTTTATAATTTTGCACTTGCTGGTTGACTCTGCGACTTGCATCATGAAAAATCGGATTGGGATTTTCCATTCGATAATTTTGCTGTTTTCAAAGTTTTGCAGTATCTTTGCAAACACTTTATGGCTCCGTAGCTTAGCTGAATAGAGCGCAGGATTCCGGTTCCTGAGGTCTTGGGTTTGAATCCCAACGGAGTCACCAACAAGAGACTTTACCATTATGTGGAGGTCTCTTTTTTTTGTTAATGAAATTTGTTCAAACGCAAAATCCATATTCGCGATTGGTTGATAAACGGTAACTCCAAGTTTAGCCCTGCGCGGCATTCGAATAATGCCTCTGCGGACGATATTAATATCACGAAAATCCATCGACAAGAACCTCTTTTTTGGATAGATTGTAATGTGTTGATAATAAAATGCTTACGATGTGCTTTTCAAAAGCTTAGCTTTTGCACTCTAAACGCTTAGCTTTTGCGAGCCAAAAGCTAAGCGTTTGTAAGGTAAAAGCTCATCAATGAACAACCGAACACAAAATTAAGAGAACCGAAAGGATTGCCCGCATTGTTTTTCTCCAAAAATAAATCCAATAAGTTTTTGATATGCATAAAGTTTTTTTTAACTTTGCAACTAATAGAAATAACTAAAATTCCCAAGATATGATGGAAATAGCAGAAAGATTTATAAATTATACGAAGTTCGACACACAGTCTGCCGACGAGTCGGAAACAGTACCCAGCACCGCGAAACAATTGATTTTTGCGAAATACCTGAAGGAAGAACTCGAAAGAGAAGGCTTTAAGGAAATAGAGATGGACGAGATGGGGTATATCTACGCCACGTTGCCCGCTACCACCAAGAAGGAAGTTCCCACCATTGGGTTTATTGCTCACTACGACACGGCACTGGATGCCAGTGGGGCAAATATCAAGGCACGCATCGTGAACAACTATTCGGGTGGCGATATACAGTTGAATGAAAACATGGTCTCATCGCCGAAAATGTTTCCGGAACTATTGGAACATAAGGGCGAAGACCTTATCGTTACCGATGGTACCACACTGCTCGGTGCCGACGACAAAGCGGGTATTGCCGAGATTGTACAAGCCATGTGCTATCTGCGCGACCATCCGGAAATTGAACATGGAAAAATCCGCATGGGCTTCAATCCTGATGAGGAAATCGGTATGGGAGCGCACCACTTCGATGTGGAGAAATTCGGTTGCGAATGGGCGTACACGATGGATGGTGGCGACCTCGGACAATTGGAATACGAGAATTTCAATGCCGCCGGCGCGAAAGTGCTCATCCATGGTGTAAGTGTACATACCGGTTACGCAAAGGGCAAGATGGTGAATGCAAGCCGTTTGGCTGTGGAGTTCAATCAGATGTTGCCACAGGACGAGATACCGGAAACTACTGAGGGGTACGAGGGATTCTACCATCTGCTCGGTATTGAAAGCCGTTGTGAGGAAGCCAAGCTCAACTACATCATCCGCGACCACGACAGAGAAAAGTTTGAGAATCGTAAAAAGGTGATGGAAGAGTGCGTTCGGAAGATGAACGAGAAATACGGTGAAGGTACGGTGGAGATAAAGCTGAATGATCAGTATTACAACATGAAGGAAAAGATAGATCCGAACATCCACGTCATCGACCTTGTGGTAAAAGCGATGGAGCAAGCAGGCGTAACTCCGCTTGTACAGCCCATTCGTGGCGGTACGGATGGCGCGCAACTCAGTTTCAAGGGACTGCCATGCCCGAACATCTTCGCGGGAGGCGTAAACTTCCACGGACCTTACGAGTTTGTTTCCATTCAGGTAATGGAAAAGGCAATGCAAGTTATTATAAACATCAGCAGGCTGACTGCCGAATATAACGACTAATCCCCTGTTTCGATACCCGTTGCTCAATTTCTGCCGAAAAGTTGTTAAAGGGGCAATGGGTATCGATACTTTTTTGCAAATCATCGTATTTATCTAATGGTAAGCCGGCACGTAGTAAATCTTCCCACCTTTCGGGATGGAGTAAGAACGATTCAAAGCTTTTGTATATGTCAGAACTTCCCGACCTTGTAAAGGATCTTGCACTCATCCTCGTCGTTGCCGGATTTGTAACGATTGTATTCAGGAAACTTAACCAGCCGTTGGTATTGGGATATATCGTCGCGGGCTTTCTCGTCTCGCCTCACATGCCCTATCTGATGCAGGTGATAGATAAAAGCGACATACAAATCTGGGCAGACATTGGTGTTATCTTCCTGCTTTTCTCGCTCGGACTCGACTTCTCTGTCAAGAAGATACTGAAGATGGGAGCATCGCCCATCATTGCCGCCTGCACCATTATTCTCTGTATGATGGTGCTCGGTATTGGCGCAGGCTACTTCTTTGGATGGAAAAAGATAGATTGCATCTTCCTTGGCGGCATGCTCTCCATGAGTTCCACCACCATTATATATAAGGCGTTTTCCGATATGGGACTCTCGCAGCAAGGATTTGCCGCATCGGTGATGAGTGTGCTCATTCTTGAGGATATCCTTGCCATCGTGATGATGGTGATGCTGAGTGCGGTGGCAGAAGGAACGAATCCTGCCGGCGGGCAGATATTGATTAGCTTGATGCGCATTGGCTTTTTTCTCATTCTCTGGTTTGTCATCGGTCTTTTTGCCATTCCCATATTCTTGCGTGCAGTTCGCCAATATTTAAACAACGAAACCCTACTCATTGTGGCATTGGGCTTCTGCTGTCTGATGGCGGTGGTGTCCACTCAAGTGGGATTTAGTGCCGCTTTTGGAGCGTTCGTTATGGGCAGCATCCTTGCCGAGACCATAGAAGCAGATAAGATTATCAAACTTGTGGAACCGGTGAAGAATCTGTTTGGAGCCATCTTTTTCGTATCCGTGGGCATGTTGGTCGATCCGGTTGTTCTCGTGAAATACGCCCTACCCATAGTCTTGCTTGTACTTACCATCTTGTTCGGTCAGGCTGTTTTTGGTACGATGGGCTTCATGTTGGGAGGTCAGTCGTTGAAAAATGCCATGCGTTGCGGTTTTTCCATGGCGCAAATCGGTGAGTTCGCTTTCATCATCGCCTCTTTGGGATTGTCGTTGGGCGTGATTAGCGATTTTCTTTATCCGGTTGTAGTTGCGGTTTCGGTGATCACAACATTCCTCACACCTTACATGATCCGTGGTGCCGAGCCGTGCTACAACCTTTTGCTTCATCGTCTTCCCAAGCGATGGGTAAGGCGTTTGGCACATATTTCCGATAATACTTCCGAGCCATTGGCGAACGACAGTCAATGGAAGAGCCTTATACGTGCGATGGTGGTCAATACGTTGATTTACGGGATTTTATCCGCGGCAACCATTACGCTGATGTTCTCGTTGGCATTGCCATTTTTTCGCCGATTGTCAATCGGTATTACGGGAACACATTGGGCGGGGAACGTGGTTTGCGGATTGCTCACCATGTTGCTGATTTCGCCTTTCCTGCGCGCCATCGTGATGAAGAAAAACCATTCGGAGGAGTTCAAGACTTTGTGGACTGTCAATCGAATCAATCGCCTTCCACTTGTTTTTACCGTCTTGGCACGCATGATTATCGCGTTGGCATTCATTTTTTACATCTGCAACTTTCTCACGCGCTTCAAGAATGCAATCCTCATTGTCATTGCCATCGCCTTTCTTATTCTCATGATTCTCTCGCGAAGTCTGAAGAAACGAAGTATTACGCTGGAACGTCTGTTTGTGCAAAATCTGCGCAGTAGAGAGATAGAAGCTCAGGTAAAAGGTCGCCGTCGTCCGCTCTTTGAGGGGCATTTGCTCGATCGCAACATTCACATCGGTAGCTTTGATGTGCCGGAAGATTCGACATGGGCGGGAAAACCACTTCAAAAGCTCCAGCTGCGCAATCGCTTTGGTGTGCATGTGAGCAGTTTGTTGCGTGGTTCTCATCGCTTGAATATTCCGGGAGGCAATACCATTCTGTTCCCCGGAGATAAGATACAGGCGATTGGAAACGATGAGCAGCTTGCCTCCCTCTCTGTTGCAATAGGACATGAGGTTCATCCTGAGGAAACCGACATAGAGAAGCGGGAAATGGTGTTGCGACAACTCACTTTATCTGCCAAGAGCCCTTTCATTGGGAAAAGCTTGCGCGAGAGTGGCATTCGCGACCAATACAACTGTATGGTGGTCGGCGTGGACGAAGGGCAGCGACATCTTACGCTCATTAGTCCCGACAGGGCACTGCAAGTTGGTGATATGCTGTGGATAGTGGGAGAGAGGGAGAATTTGAAACGAGTGAAAGAAACGAATTAAGACCTATGTTTTTGAATTTATTGATTATCTTAGTGGGGATTGTTTTGGTGCTTTGGGGAGCCGACCGGCTTACGGATGGTGCCGTGGGAATAGCTGAACGAATGCACATTCCGGAAATCGTTGTTGGATTGACGATTGTCGCGGTGGGAACAAGTATGCCTGAATTTTGTGTTAGTTTGGTTTCTGCCATAAAAGACACACCCGATTTGGCTGTGGGAAACGTTGTCGGCTCGAATATCTTTAATGCCCTGTTGATAGTGGGAGTAGCGGCTCTGTCGGCTCCCATGACCATTCTCAAGACAACGGTGGGAAAGGACATACCGTTTGCGCTCGTGGCATCTGTCATCTTAATGATGATGTGTTTCGATGGTGAGATAGGACGATGGAATGCTGCCGTTCTCTTTGTGCTTTTTCTGATATTCATGTTCATGACATTGCGTGGAGCGCAGGTGAAGAAAAGCGAAATGGAGCATGACAGCGAACAGATGCAATCCGAAAGGAAAACAAAGGTCGCGATGTCGCCCCTTGTTTCTGTTGTGTGGATGATTGTAGGGTTGGCTGCTCTCATCGGAGGAAGTAATCTGTTCGTGGAAGGAGCTACGAAAGCTGCCGCCTCACTGGGCGTTTCGCAAGCAGTCATCGGACTGACCATTGTTGCCGGAGGAACGTCGCTTCCGGAATTGGCTACCAGCGTGGTGTCGGCTCGCAAGGGAAACAGTGGCATTGCCATTGGAAACGCTTTGGGTTCCAATGTGTTTAACATCCTTGCCGTTCTTGGGATGACGGGTCTTGTGGCTCCTATGCACATTCAGGGTATCACCCTGACCGACCTCTCTATGATGGTTGTTTCCATGATTTTAATCTGGTTCTTCTCGTTTACCAAATACACCATCGAGCGATGGGAGGGTTTTGTGCTCACTGCCGTTTTTATAGGGTATATGACTTTCTTGGTTATTCACGCGTAAATCTATCAAATACAAAGATAACCAAAAGGGCCGGATTCCAAGCGAGGAATCCGACCCTTTTGGTAACCTTTGTTTCTTGTGAATATAACGTGAGTTCGATGAATTATAAGTGTCTGTAAATTTGGTGATTAGCGAAAATTGTTGTAACTTTATGGTATTGATTTACAATGAGAAAGGAGAGCTTCTCAGTTTTATGATAACACCGGGAGATGTTGATGACCGTAAGCCTTTGGAGTACAAAACATTCATGCTACTTTGTAAGTTGTTGAAAACGAGTGATTTACAAAGGGTACTAAAAGTCTTTCAAAAAAGTACAATCTTTTTGCCAAAAAAGTATAATCTTTTTGCTCAAAAAGTATAATCTTTTTGCCTAAAAAGTACCATCGTTTTTAAAAGAAGCTAATATCATTGTATGAAAAAGGTTACAACTTATATTGAAAAAAGTAGTATCGTTCCTGTCAGTTGGTAGTGTCCTTAAAAGTGTGTAATTCATCTTTCCTTTCTCTGTACTTCCACTGTTATTTTATTCTTTTCTTTCCAGTTCTTGAATTGATATATTCTCCTTTCATATGTCGTCTTTGTTTCCTCCATC
>NZ_LR027820.1:1214328-1224207 GCF_900607215.1 Prevotella rectalis | reverse complement strand
TGGTAGTGTCCTTAAAAGTGTGTAATTCATCTTTCCTTTCTCTGTACTTCCACTGTTATTTTATTCTTTTCTTTCCAGTTCTTGAATTGATATATTCTCCTTTCATATGTCGTCTTTGTTTCCTCCATCGCCACGGCCGCCAGGAGGAAGATGACGGACTTCTCTGATGGCATGGATGTTCTCATTTGGATGGTTCTCCTGTACTTCCTGTTGAGCCTTTCAATCCAGTTGGTCGTATATATGCACCTCTGCACTTGGGCCGGGAAGTCCATATACGTGAAGTAGGCACAGTTGCGTTCGGTCTTGTACTTTCTTAGTGCAGGATATTTCCTTTCCCATTTCTCGACAAAGGTAATGAATTGTTCGTATCCCTGCAAGGAATTCATCTCGTTGTTCTCCAATTGGAACACCTCACTGAGCTGCTGCGCCATTACTGGTTTGTCTTTATGTGATGCGCCGCTGAGTATCTGTCGCTTGACGTGTGCCACGCAGAACTGGTGTGCGGCACCTGGAAAGGCTGCACAGACGGCATTCTCTATTCCTTGCAATGCATCGGAAACGACTAAGTCTATCTGTTCGACGCCTCTTTGCTTCAAGGCCTCAAGCTCGTCTTTCCAGCACAGAGCCCCTTCTGTGGGATGATTGACAACCGTGAGCACCTCCCTGCTGCCGTCTTCCAATACCCCCAGAATGGTATAGTAGGCCTCCTTGGACACCTGTCTGTCCCTACGGGTGGAAATAAAGGTGGCGTCGATATAGACGGCTAAATAGTGGGAGGAAAGGCTACGGCAAAGCCACCGTTCGACGTCCTCACGGCAGCTACCGGCAAGATGCGATACCTGCTGCTTGCTGTAGGAACGACCATAGACGCAATTGGAAATCTCGCCTATCTGCTCCGTGGTAAGACCTTTGGTGTAGAGGAGGTTGAACAATTTGGCACGTTCCTCGCTTTCGCTGCGTATCAACCCTAAGAGAATGGGATAGAAGTTCCCGCTGCGACTGCGCGGAATACGGAGCGAGAACTCAAAGCCGTGACTGTACCAACGGCGAGAACGGAAGCCATTGCATTGCTCATGGGCATTTTCGCTGACGAACAACTCTCGTTCATGATACATCAGGGAGTTCATGATTAATGACTGAAGGGTAACAAAACCCTCGCTGCTGCTTGTGTAATTCGAAAGAATTTCCGAAATTTGCGAATGTGTAAGTTTCATTTTTTTCTTTTTTAAAGTTATCAAATACAAAGATAAGAAAAAAGAAGCTTACACACTTTTATAGGACAGTACCTGTCAGTTGTTCTCTTTCATCATTTAAGATACTTCTATGGAGAGAGTGTCTGATTAGAGGGGACCTACTTTTTGAAAAACAAGCCCGAAGTACCAATTAAAAGGACTTCGGGCGGAATATTTATGCTCTTTTGGTTTTAGCGGACAGCAATAGAACAAAATATGTCAAATCTCATGATTTTCTCGATTAATACCATCTGATGGTGTTGTTGATACCGCTTTGCTTCTCGTATTTGAGCGCATCGGTGAGTGTGGCTGCATTGCAGCGGAAGGTGAAGTTGTAGGTAGTGTAAGGTCTGAGAACGATGGAGGCACTCATGTTGAAGCAGTGTAGGTCGCGTGAGATGGTGGCGGTAGTCATGCTCATGGTATGATTTTCGAAGTCGTAACCTGTGGAGAAGTTGATGTTCCATCCATCGCTGATGCGAATGTTACCGCTGACGTTGAGGGTTTGAGTATATTTGTAAGGATATCTCATCGATTTCTTGTTGAATTTTCCCTGTTGATTTTCTCGCATGGAGATACCATATCCTATGGTCAGCGACCATGGCATATTGAAGCGCATGTAGCCATCTTCATCTGTTTCGGCGATGCTGCTATTCGATTTCTTTTTGGCAGAGTGTTTTCCGCGTTCCAAATTCTCATCCATATTGGTTTCGATGTTTGGATCCACGCCCTCATCATCATTCTTATTGTCGTCTTCATTCTTGACTTCTCCGCCTCCAAACCATTTTTTTAGTTTCTCCGGGGTCAGCGTGAAAGAGAAGTTTTGCGACATTCCTTGAAATCTCGGGAAACGTCCGTATCCCCATTCTGTGTGGTTTCCTACATACGGTTTTCCGTTTTCATCAAATTCATAAGCATAGGTGGCGAACTGGGCATTCATAGAGAACGTATAGTTCTTCCACCATTTCAAGCGTAGGCGCACGCTTAGGTCGCTCCAGCGGTGGAAATCGGTTGCGGCGTTGTACGACATGGATGCGCCCAGCTCATCGATGAGGCTTATTTTCCGGAATCCTGTTGAGTCCTTATCGCTCTTGATTTTCATCTCAAGGTTGTTGCTGATGTCCCATGAAATCATTTCTGTCTTGTTCTTTCCGGGCACTCCGTACATTCCTTCCTCGTATGGAGAGTATTCCACGAGCCGTACGTTTCCATCGGCATCCGTGTATTGATAACTGTCATGGTATCCGTAACGCCTTGCCCCGAAGTTGGGTGAGTAGGAAAGACTGATTTGTGGCGTGATGACATGGCGTATAGCTTGTATCTTATCGCCGAATAGTTTGCGGCTGGGAATCCAAAACCCATAGAGCTTTGTGCCGGCTGTGAGGTTCAGCGACCAATTGTAAACGTTGTAAAACCCGGACAAAGTGTCTTTTCTTTCTTTTCCTATCGTTTCATCCCACGAGCGTTGCACTTTGCTGGTGTACATTCGATCGGTGAAGTTGAAAGAAGGAGAAACGTTGAGATAGTTCAGTATCGTGAAGTTGCCTTGTATGGGGATGTTATGCTGAAATCCGTGTTTCCATTCTTTCATGAAATCCGACTTCAGTATTTTGTCTTCTTTCGCATAGATGGAGTTCGACAACTGTCCGGTGTAGCTCATGGAAATCTTCTCATACCATCTTTCCTTGCCCACGGCGCGCTTGCGTTTGAAAGGATTGAAACGGCTGAGACTGATGTTCAGGTCGGGCAAGGTGAGTTGGATGGTTGAGTTGCGCATGTTCTGCGAAAGGTTGGCTGTGGTGCTGAGCGATAATCCTATGCTTGAGAACTGTGTGCTCCAACTCACCGAAGATGTACGTGTGGATTGCGTGAGCGTCTGTGGGTTGTACATGCTGTTGAGGTTGTTGCGCTCATAGCTTGATGTGGCGAAGTTCACGCTTGCCGAGAGCGAGCTGTAAGGATTGGCTTTGGGATCTTGTCGGTGACTCCACTGCATCTTAAAGCTTTCTTCTTGTGTGTAATCGGGTAATCCTTTGTCGCCTGTCTTCGTACTTTGATAGCTGACGAGGATAGATCCCGAGTAGCGATACCTTTTGCGATAGTTGCTTGCGGCACTCACTCCCCATGAGCCCCTCGTATAGATTTCTCCCAGCAACTTTAAGTCCCATTTGTCGTTGATGGCAAAGTAGTAGCCGCCATCGCGAAGATAGAAACCCCTGTTCTGTTCCTCACCATAGCTGGGCATGATGAAACCGCTGGAATATTTCTTGGAGAAGGGGAAGAAACCATATGGTATTGCGAGTGGGAGAGGGACATCTGCTACCACAAGGTAAGCCGGTCCGAAGACGACATCCTTTCCCGGGCGCACTTTGGCGCGCGACAAGGCGATGTAGAAGTCGGGATGTTCCAAGTCGCATGTGGTATATCGACCACGCTGCATGTAAACCATGCCGGTGGAGTCGCGTTTGGCTTTCTCCCCACTGAGGAACCCATCATCCTGTGCCGTGTAAACGTCTTTTATCATTCCCTTTTGCGACTTGAAATTGTAGGCCATCGTGTCGCTGGAATATTGTTGTTCGCCCAATGAAAACTCCGGTTTCCCCTTGATTCCGCCTTCCGAAGTAGAGTCTGCCGTGCCTGTGGCGTGTACCAAGTTGCTGTCTAAATTTAACACCACCTTGTCGCTCGACAACTTCATGTTTTGGTAATCTACCTTGGAGTTTCCATAGAGATACGCCACTTGTGCACCGGCGTCATAGACCAGTGAGTCTTCTGCTGAATAATTGATGGGTGATTCTATTCCGTTCGATCGCGCTCGCATTACGCTGTCTGCCCGTATGGAGTCGTCTATTGCTTTGTTGTGCTGATAGATTGCCCGTTTCAGCGAGTCCATTCTTGTCGTGTCGGTTTTTGAAAGCGTTACCAAAGTTGTGTCATTGTCTCTATCTTGCTCGTTGTGTGTCGCGTTCGCTATGGATGTGCTGTCAGTGGGAATCGTGTGGAAACTGAATGTGTGGAGGGCAATATGCGTGTCAGCCATCGCAAAAACGATGACAAGCACGAATAGGAATATGACCGTCTTTCTTCTCATTGCCTAATAGCTTGCAAAATTAAGCAAATAATGGGGATTATGAATGTTATTTCTTTATTTTAACTTTTAAGGCTCAAACATTCGTTTCCATTCCCTGAAACGCAGTAATCCTTTCTCTCCGTAGCGTGCAATGCTTTTCTCTGCCCGCTCGTAAGTCTTCACCTCATCAAGTCGGGTCTTGGAATAGAATTTGTCAGCATAGCAAATAAGCTGTTCTTCGAGTGTTTCAGGCAAGAAATTCTTGTGCGGCAGCGGAAGGTTTTGTTCAATGATACTTTTCTTTGACAGCCCGGCTCCGGTGTGTCGCTCGCACACTCTCGCATGACGTGGAAAGCCTTCGCTTCTGAGCAGTTCCGCTCCCAATATGCCATGCCTGATGTAAGGCTCCGTGCCATGACAACAGATGCCGGGCGCATCGCACTTGAAGATGCCTATGTCGTGCAGCATGGCGGCTTCTTCGATGAAGTCGCTGTCGAACGAAAGCTCCGGATGAGAAAAAACAATCTGTAGCGCGCGTTGCGTTACAGATTGATTATGTGTGATGAGGATATGGCGCAGCTCATTATCCTCGGGGTAAAACTTGTCAATGATTGACCGGTAGTCCATTAATTCTCGGGTCTTTGAATATATGCGATCACATCACCCTTGTTAATCTTGGAGCCTTGTTTCGCATTGATTTCAACCAATTGTCCGCCAAGTGCGGCAGGCACTTCCACAAACTCTCCCCATGGGGCTTGCAGATAGCAGAGTTTGTCGCCTTCGGCATATTCTTTTCCGATGAATGGTTCTGTGGCTGCCACAACTTCTCCATCTCCTTGGAACTCCCAGAACACCTGTCCTTTCACCGGTGCCACGATAGCGTCTGCCTTTGCGTGCTTGAAAGCGGTTGCTTCCTCCATGCTGACCTTTGCTCCAAGTTTGGCATCCTTGGCTTTCTGCAAGTCGGCGAGGAAGTTTTTCTTTGCTTGTCCGCTCTTGTAGTTGCGGTACTGTTCGGGGTGCATGGCCAATTCCAGCAGCTCCTCGTCGTCCTGACCATAGTCCCAGCCGTTATCGTCCATTTCTTTGCGGAAGCTGTCGAGTGCGTTTTCAAGTAATGTATGCGGATCGGCATCGGTGAACTCAAGACCTTTCTTCTTTGCCAAATCAACCAATTCCTGATCTATCTTTCCGGGTACTTTGCCACTCTTTCCGAGTATCATTCCCCACATGGCATCGTCCATCATTACGAATCTTCCCTTTCCTTGTTCTATGGTGAGCAGGTTCATCAATGCGATGTTCTTTGTGTATTGGGAGAATGGTGTTACCAATGGAGGATAACCCACGCGTGGCCAAACGTAAGCCACTTCGTCGAACAGTTTCACCAGCATATCGTCAACGCTCAGCTCCGGCTCGCCTTTCTTTGCGCGGAGATTGTTGATGGTGGCGCGAATACCGCCGAGATCGGACATCATGGAGCCCATCATTCCACCCGGAAGTCCGCAACCAAGCAACAGAGAGCTCATGAGTTTGTTCTGTGGATTGATGAAATAGCCGAGCCATTCGTCAATGAATTCCTGTGTCATGGCACGTGCTTTCATGTAGGCGTCCATGTTGATTTCCGGAACATCAAAGCCGGCGTTCTTCAGCATACTCTGCACAGAGATGACATCCGGGTGTACTTTACCCCAAGACAGCGGTTCTATGGCGCAATCGAGGATGTCGATACCATTCTTTGCCACCTCCAGCATGGATGCCATTGAGAGACCGGGACCGGTGTGCCCATGATATTCAAGAATGATGTCAGGATGCTTCTCCTTTATCATCTTCGTGAGCCGACCGAGGAATGCCGGTTGTCCGATGCCTGCCATGTCTTTCAGACAGATTTCTTCTGCTCCCGCAGCTATTTCCTCGTCGGCAAGTTTGCTGTAGTATTCCAATGTATGAACAGGCGATGTGGTGATGCAGAGCGTACCTTGCGGTGTCATGCCTGCCTCCTTGGCCCATTTTATTGATGGGGCAATGTTACGGATGTCATTCAGCCCGTCAAAGATGCGTGGTATATCTACTCCCTGTGCGTGTTTTACCTTATACATTAATTGGCGAACATCATCGGGAACCGGATACATGCGGAGTGCGTTCAGACCGCGGTCGAGCATGTGGGTCTTGATACCTGCCTCATGCAATATTTTTGTATAAGCGCGGACAGAGTCGTTAGGGTTCTCTCCTGCAAGCAAGTTTACTTGTTCGAATGCGCCACCATTGGTTTCTACGCGTGAAAAGCAACCCATTTCAACAAATATGGGCGCGATACGCACTAATTGATCTTTGCGTGGCTGGAACTTACCGGAGCTTTGCCACATATCTCTATATATGAGACTGAATTGGATTTTCTTGGCCATATTTTATTATCTTTTCTTGTTCAATGTTGTCGTAATTGCTCACTGGCAATCCACCGTGCAAAATTAGGAAAAAAAAACTGAAAATCGGCTTATTGCCTTGTTTTTTTGCAATAATTGACTTTCCTTTCTTCTTCACAAGATGATGGAACAAGTGTTCCGGGCGGTGATTTCCTCTTTGTTTGAAAAGCGCGAAGAAGTTGTTTTCAGGCGAGTGCGATGCCTTCCGTGGGCCATTGCTTTGAATGGTTTTCCGATGGCTGTCCATATACGATGAAACACTACCCGATTGATAACGATTGCCGGTTCGTTCCTTATGCGGACAAACAGTGCTTTTGCCCCCCTGAAGAGGGATGGAACGACCACGATTGGCAATGTAACATCTGCAATGTTTTATTTTTTTTGAGGGACTGATTTGGAAATAATAAAGCAAATTAGAGCCAAAGCTTAGCTTTCGCAAGCCAAAAGCTTAGCTTTTGAGTGGTAAAAGCTTAGTTTTTAAAATGGGTGTTGTAAGTTGTTGATTAGCAAGGTGATAGAAAGGCGTCAGAAAACACTCTTTTTATCCACCATATTGTTAGAATTCAAACCCGAAGTTGATGTAGAAATAGGGCTTGTGTGTCTTGTCAGAATATCCAAGAGAGGCTCCCAGCGGTCCCAAGAATTTCAGGTTATAGAAATAGCCCACTTCCATACCCACTTTCGGAGAATGGTCGAAAAGATTGTTAAGGTCGTGCCCATCCTCGTAAGTCCCCAATCTGAAAATCAGGTAATTATTATCAGCTATCTGTTGTTGCAATTTCAGTTGGATGGCAATCCACTTGTTTTCCACCATCTCTACGTGCCCGACTCCCGCGAAAGGCATCTGCTGTTCCTCTAAATAGTGTCCGAACCATGCCCCACCGATGAAGTTTTGCAAATGAAACAAGGTAAGGTCGGTCATTCTTCCGGCACTGAAGTCCTCCGTTGTGTTTAGTGTCTTTCCCTTTTTCCCTGTGAGCATTCTCCCGTAAATCATAGGTTGGAAAGTCAGATGGTTGTTCAATGGGAAATTCATTCTCCATGACGCCTCTACGATATTGAACCCCACGTGTCCGTCGTAGTCCACGAAGTTTTTGGTTACATATCTGTAATCGGCATGAAAACGAGCCCCTTTGGTGGGAAAGTTCCACCCATTTTCAGAGTTGTAATCCACGGTGGCATGGTAATCCATGAAGTGTAGATTCTTTCTTGGTTGATTGTTGCCCTCATAATTAATTCCCACGAGCAAATCATTGTAATTGATATAATCGAAGCGTGTTCCTATCTTCACGTTAAAGTTTCGGATGTTGAAGTCGAAGAGTTGGAACGTGCCCCTGTGCTGGTCATATAAGGCATTGGAGAGCCTGTTGCCGTTGTCGTAGATATTGATGTCGTTGTGCCTGTAAGTGTAAGAAAGCGTCATGCGTCCGTAAGTCCAAGGCGTGATATTGAGGTTGCTTTTCACCATAATTCTCTTGCCCAGTCGCAGGCTCAGATCTATATCGAGTGGCATTTTGGTGTTGAAGCGTAAAGTGCCGTTGGCTTGCAGTGCCACCATTTCCTCTGTATCGAACCGAATGCCCAAACCCACGCGACTTTGTTTTTTTTCTTTTGCCACTATCTTCACATCGTATAAATCGTTTTCATTGGGAATGGGTGTGAAATAACTATCTGCATCCGTATAGAAAAGATTTACGCGCAAGGTGGCAACCATGTCATCCACCTCGTTAAGTGTAATGAATTGTTTGTTTTTGAGTTTGTACTTCTTGGTGAGAAAGGCAATGTCTTTCTCCTCCATGTTCTCGAAAAGAACTTTCCGAAGGCGCATTGTCTGCGGCAGTCCCACTACCTTTGCCGATGCAGGCTTTTTCGGCATGTAATCGTTGGGCAGTCCCAATTCTCTCTTTAGCGACATCAGGCTGTCCCAATGCTTCATGGCTTCCTGTTCTCCGCGGACTATCAAGGTGTCGATTGCCTTTTTCGTAAAACTTGCCGCTGTGTACCCTTTTGTGTCGCATCGGATGAGGATGTCTGTTGCCTGCATGTTCGCTTCGTATTTGTTCATGCAGTTCACGTCCACAATTTGTCCCAATATCGACGAACCGTTTTCCAAATCGTCTGCTGTCTTTGGTTCCCCCTGCACGGTTACGCCTATCACCACATCGGCTCCCATCTTTCGAGCAATATCCACGGGGAAATTATTACGCAAACCGCCGTCCACCAGCATCTTGTCCCCCTCCCGAACCGGAGCGAACACTCCGGGAATGGACATGGAGGAACGCATGGCCTTGGCGAGAATGCCCTCCTGCCAAACCACTTCGGTGTTGTCCACGATATTGGTTGCCACACAGGCAAAGGGTATGGGCAGTGTGTTAAAATTGATGGAGTCGATATAGTTTGCCGTAAGTTTTGAGAAAAGCGACATCAGGTTCTTTCCCTCGATAAAGCCACCCGACTGAAACTTTTTCTTTTTACTGAGCGAGAAGGTCCGGGATAGGAAATAAGTGTTTTGTTTGCGTCGTTCGTCTATACTCTGTCGGTTCATGCCGGCCTTGTCGGAGAGCAGAAATCCCCAATCTTGTACGTGCACCAGCGAGTCAAGTTTATGCGAGTCGTAACCTATGGCATAAAGCCCGCCCACCAAAGCACCCATGGATGTACCCGTGATGATGTCAATGGGAATGCCTGCCTTCTCAATCACACGCAGTGCGCCGATGTGTGCCATGCCTTTCGCACCTCCACCACTGAGCACGACTGCCACTTTCTTTCTTCGAACCGTGTCGGCTGGTTGTGCGAAGAGGGTGGGGCAAAGGCTCGCGAAGAGCAAGATAAGTAAGAATTTCTCAAGAGATGACCGCATGACCATATATGATTTTTACTGAATGCAAATGTACGAAAAAAGCTCCGATTGAGAAATCTTTTTCTTGGAATTGTCTCAAACGGGCTTTCTCCTTGCTACTGAGCGCAGAGTCAACCAGCAAGTGCAAAATTATAAAACGTATTTGAAGAATTCACACTTTGGAGTAGAAAAGTTTAATTTTTCTCTCGGTCTTTCGTTCAATTTCTTTTGTATCGACATAATTCTCTTGTCTGTGTAATGTTCAAACGAATCCTTTTTCGGTATATATTGTCTGATTAGTTTATTTGTATTCTCAAT
>NZ_LR027820.1:1213659-1214317 GCF_900607215.1 Prevotella rectalis | reverse complement strand
AGTTTAATTTTTCTCTCGGTCTTTCGTTCAATTTCTTTTGTATCGACATAATTCTCTTGTCTGTGTAATGTTCAAACGAATCCTTTTTCGGTATATATTGTCTGATTAGTTTATTTGTATTCTCAATCGCTCCCTTTTGCCAAGAACAATATGGATCAGCGAAGTATACGGGCACGCCTAAGAACTTGGTAATGTCCTTATGTGCTGCAAATTCAGGTCCGTTGTCTGTTGTAATGGTCTTCAGACAGTCCTTGTATGGTGGCAGCAGTTTCCTAACTACCTTTGCCAGAGGCTTTGACTGCTTTCCAAATGGCAGTTTCTGCATAAGCAGCATATTGGTGGATTTCTCTACCAGTGTGAGTATGGTATGCTGGTCAGGGTCTACGATCAAGTCCATCTCAAAATCTCCGAATCTCTTCCCGTCAACTTCCTTACTTCTTTCATGGATACTCAACCTGTCTTTAATTGGAAGATGTCTGCCCTTGGGACGATGTCTGTATTTCATCTTATGCCTTGTGTGTTTGGCAAGTTCCCCTGTTGTATCATTATGAATGATATTATAAATGGATTGGTGGGACACCTTTATTCCCTCATTCTTGCGCAGATAACCTGATATTTGTCGTGGAGACCACTGGTCATTGGTGATATATTCCTTAAT
>NZ_LR027820.1:1186022-1213648 GCF_900607215.1 Prevotella rectalis | reverse complement strand
CCCCTGTTGTATCATTATGAATGATATTATAAATGGATTGGTGGGACACCTTTATTCCCTCATTCTTTCGCAGATAACCTGATATTTGTCGTGGAGACCACTGGTCATTGGTGATATATTCCTTAATTCTCCAGACTAATTCGTTAGAGAGCCTGGCGTTCTTTACCGTTCTCTTTCTGCGCTGCATAGCCATATCGTGCGCCTTTGTCCAGATATACTTTTCTGATGGCGTGCTGTTGCGTTTGATTTCACGTGATAGTGTTGACTGACTGATGCCGACGATTGTGGCAATCTCTTTTCTCCCTGTTTTCTTTTGGAGTAAGGCGAAAATTTGCGACCTTTGCTCCGAGGTTAATTGATGATATTTCACAATACAAAGTTAATTAATCTTGGGGAGACAGAGGTCTCCCTTTTTTATTTGTATTGCTGGTTGTTTTTTTTCCTCGCCGAGAGATGCAGACAACCTCTCGCTACGCTTCGAGAACGTCTGCATCTCTCGGCGAGGGCTACTCTTTTATTGCACTTCGTTTTGGAACTTGCAGAGTCTCTTGAAAATTAGCGATTCATTAACCTTTTCTCCGCCATTCTTTCGTATTTCGTGCCGGGTTGCCCATAATTGGCGTAGGGATAGATGCTGATACCACCACGCGGGGTGAAGATACCGGTTACTTCAATGTATTTGGGAGCCATCAACTTGATGAGATCTTTCATGATGATGTTCACGCAGTCTTCATGAAAGTCGCCGTGATTGCGGAAACTGAAAAGATAGAGTTTCAAACTTTTGCTCTCCACCATCCTTACGTTTGGGATGTAGGCGATGCGGATTTCCGCGAAGTCGGGTTGCCCCGTAATCGGACAAAGACTTGTAAACTCGGGGCAGTTGAACTGTACCCAATAATCATTCTCCTGATGTTTGTTCTCAAATGCTTCAAGCACTTCCGGGGCGTAGTCCGTGCGATATGCGGTTTTGCCTCCCAATTGGCGAAGCCCCTCGTCTTTTCTTTCCATATATTGATAAATGTTGTTTTATGCAGGAAGATGTCGCTTTTCAACCAAGGCTGAATATTTTCCAAATGCTGTAGTTGATACCGTTGTCGTAAGTGTCTTCGCCTTCGTGCTCCTTGAGCTTCTTCACTATTCGGATTGTCAGCGGAAGGGCGATGATCTCGTAGAGGGTTTTCAGCAGCACCTGCCACAACATGAGCTTTGGAAGTTCTTCTGTGGGAACAACGCCACCCAATGCCAAGGGGAAGAATATGATTGAGTCGCACGTCTCTCCGGCTATGGTACTCAAGATGGCGCGGAGTGAGAAGCGTTTCCCACCGTGGCGAATCTTCATTTTGCTCATTACGTAAGCATTGGCAAACGAACCGATGATGAAAGCTGCGAAAGACGCTGCCGCAACGCGTGGAGCCAAACCAAAGACGGCATGGAATCCCTCTTCGTTAGTCCAATAGGGCGCACCCGGTATCCAGTCGCACAAGGCTCCCATGGCAACAAAAAAGAAATTCATGGCGAAGCCGGTCCAAATCAGTAGGCGGGCTTTGCGAAATCCCCACACCTCGCACACACAGTCGTTGATGATGTAGGAAATGGGAAAGACGATGAGACCGCCTGTCAAACTGATGCCTAATACCGAAATTTGCTTGGTTTCAAGGATGTTTGCCGCTATGAGGCAAACGCAGAATAGGATGCTGAAAAGCATGAACAGCACACTCACTTGTTGTTTTTTCTGTGTCATTTTCTTGTTTTGTTAAAGAGGGTTTTGCAAGTACCCCTATGAATAAAGTGAGGCAAAGGTACAAAAAAATCTTAAATAATAGTGCTTTTATCAATCAATTCCTTATTTTTGCATCTAAAAAGCTATCTTTGCGGACGCGAGATAGTCGAAACGTAACATTCAAATAAAACAGATAAGTATGAAAAAGATTTTCTTAGCCGCGATATTGGTGGCACAAGTATTTGTGGCAAACGCACAATCTGCAGACACAAAGCCGTATGAGGAAAAAATGAATAAGATTGAGTCCGAGTTCAATGATTTGCAAACGGCATACAAAGCACTCAGCAAAAAAGATCCGAAAACATTCACCGATGCTGAAAAACAGCAGCTGCAGGCTATCATGACCAAAGCCGACTCGCTTACTGAGGTACAGTTGGCTGCCACATTGGAAATCATGCGGAAGTTCAAGGCTACCTCTTTCCCTGCAAAATATGTGGCTGATGCCATGTACGATATGAGTTACGAGGAATTGAAAGAAGCTCTTGATCCGACAAGCGGTTACTATAACGATGAAGTGCTGAAGCAGGCTAAGTCGCAACTTGCCTCTTTGGAACTTAGAAGACCCGGATTGATGTTCACAGACCTCACCATGAATGATATGAATGACAAGACCGTGAAGCTGAGTCAATGGGTAGGAAAGGGCAACTATGTGCTTGTGGACTTTTGGGCAAGTTGGTGTGGACCCTGTCGTCAGGAAATGCCGAACGTTGTGGCAGCTTATGAGAAATATCACGCTAAGGGTTTCGACGTAGTCGGTGTTAGTTTCGACAATAAAAAAGACAAATGGACGGCGGGTGTAGAGAAGTTAGGTATGAAATGGCATCAGATGTCCGACTTGAAAGGTTGGCAAAGCGCGGCTTCAGCGGCTTACGGCATTCGTTCCATCCCTTCTAACGTGCTGTTAGACCCTCAGGGGAAAATTGTAGCAAGCGATTTGCGAGGTGAGGATTTGCAAAATAAGTTGGCAGAAATCTATAAATAACCGACTTTTCTCCTACATCTATATTATGATAATGTATGTGGTGGGAGAACAACACGATCGAAAAAATAGAAAAAAGATGCAAAAGTCCCGATAAGTTTCTATACCTATCGGGGCTTTTCCATGTCTAACGCGCTTTCTGTTTGCGAGTATTGCTCGGCTTTCAATCTGTGTCAATTGTGTTATTCCATTGCTTCATCCTCATTGCCAATAACGAGTTGATTCATTGTTTGTTGTGTCTGTTCGTAGTTGTATTGCCCCTTTCTCTCCCGGTACAGACCATCTACGATGCTATCGGCGAGCGAGATGTTTGGAACGGTAATCTTGTCGCATTGCAAGGCATCTGCAATTGTGAGGAATACCTCTGAAGCAGGAATGATAACATCAGCGCGATCGTCTTTCAAACCATATTGCTGCTTGCGTTCTTCAATGTTCAGTGCTGTCAGTTTTTCATAAATATCTCGCAGGTCGCTCACTTTCATTATCTTGGTATCTTCTTCGCCGCGAGTGAGTTTGTAGAGTTTGTTGATGTTGCCTCCCGAACCGATGATAGTTGTGTGAGGATGTTCCTGCATATAATTGGTAAGCATGCTTATCATCTCATGCTTCGTTTCCCTTGTTACTTGTCCGCTGAGTAGGCGAAGTGTTCCCATATCGAACGAGCGGCTCTGCAACAGCTCGCCGTTATGGAGCAGAGAAATCTCCGTGCTTCCTCCACCCACATCCACGTAGGCATAGTTTCCGTTGTTATAATTCGGGTTCTCCACGATGTTGTTGAAGAGTAGTTTCGCTTCCTCTTCCCCTCGAATAATCTCAAGTTTAATTCCGGTTTTCTTTTCAAGGTTTTTCATCACCTTTTTGCCATTGTCGGCATCTCGCATTGCCGCCGTTGCACACGCGCGGAACTCTTCCACCTTGTTCAAGCGCATGAAATGCTTGAAACCCTTCAGCATGTGAAGCATCATGTTGTAGCGTTCCTTCGATATTTTTCCTAGTGTGAACACGTCCTTACCTAAACGTAGTGGTACACGAATGAACATCACGCGTTTTATGCGCTCAAATTCCGGCGCGTTGTCATCGAAGTGTTTTATCAGCAAGCGTGCCCCATTCGACCCGATGTCTATCGCTGCCAAATTGTGCGGCTTGTGGTCGTCTGTATAAATTTCGGTTTTCGCTATTCTTTGTCTCATCATTTGTAGTCTTTTTGTTCAGTTTCCGCGCAATAAGTCTTGTACAACTCTTCTTGTGAGCGGAAAGGTTGTTCGCCCTCTGTGGGCTTTTGTATTTCGTTTGTTCCGAATCCATCCACGATTCTGGCATTGGTGGTGTCGCGCAATCCGTATTCTATGGTGCGACGCAAGTCCTTTCTTATCTCTTCATCGAATACCGGCGACATTACTTCGATGCGATTAATTAGGTTGCGTGGCATCCAATCCGCGGAACCGATGTAATATTTTGGGTTGCCTCCATTGCAAAAGATGAGGATGCGCGAGTGTTCCAAATAGCGGTCGATGATACCCACGGCTCGAATGTTCTCGCTCAGTCCCGGTATGCCGGGGACTATGGAGCAGTTGCCTCGAATGACGATGTCGATTTTTACCCCCGCTCGTGATGCCTCATAAAGTTTGTTCACGATGTCGGTGTCGGTAATGTGATTGATTTTCATCTTCAGCCATGCTTCTTTACCTTCCCGCGCGTTCTTTATTTCTGTGTTCAGCAGTCTTATTATCCGGTTTTTCATGGAGTTGGGCGATACCATTAGCTCTCTGAAGCGCATTTGTGAGAATGGCTTGTCTATGAAGTCGAATACGCGTTGCACCTCATTGACGATTCTTGGTCGTGCCGTCATCATCAGATAGTCCGTGTAGCATTTGGCGTTTCCCTCATGAAAATTTCCGGTTCCCACGCAGGCAATATTCCCATGCTTGGTGGTGATGTGCAATAGTTTGGAGTGGATTTTCAGTCCCTCGATACCAAAGATGACGTTCACGCCCTCTTCCTGCATCCTCTTGCTCCACTTGATGTTGCTTTCCTCGTCGAATCGCGCCAACAGTTCCACTACCGCTGTTACCTTTTTCCCATTCCTTGCTGCGCAGATAAGTGCTTTCACCACTTTGCTATCTTTTGCCAATCGGTAAAGCGTGGTTTTGATTTCCTTTACTTCCGGTCGCAAGGCCGCTTCGCGGAGCAATCGGATGTAGGCGTTGAAGGAATGGTAAGGCACGTGGATGAAACGGTCTTTTTCTCGAATAAGTGTCAGCAGGCTGTCATCGGACATGAATTCGGGTTTCATGATGGGTTTCCATTTCGGATAGCTCAATTCGCTGTGTCCACAGTTGGGGAAAGCCATCAAGTCCTTGTGATTTTGGTATCTGCCTGCACCCAAGAGGGTGTCCAATTCTTTTGCGTTGAGTCGTTCCATGACCTTTTTGCGAAGTTCTTTGGGCATCTCTCGGTCATACACTACGCGGATGGGCTCTCCTCGTTTCCTGCTATCTACGCCCAGCGCGATGCGTTCCATGAGTCCGTAGTCAGCTTCATTGTCCACTTCCATCTCTGCATCTTTGGTGAATTTAAAGGAGTAAGCTTCGTAGTCGCTTTCTTCCGAACCGATGAAAACCAATGGGAGACAAAACCGGATGACGTCGTCCAAATACATGATGTTATCGTATCCGTCGGATTCGGGTACGCGGATGAATCGTCCATAGACACGATCGGGTATCTTGATAATGGCATATTTCACTTTGTTCGTTACGCGTCCGGTTTTCTTTACGGCAAGATAGATGCGGTTGTCTTCCAGTACTGAGAAATCGTCTATTGCGTTGAACCAAAGTGGATTGGTAGATCCGTTCAGCTTATCGTAGTAGAGTTGTTTCAAGAACGTTTTTTGTTCTTCGTTAAGTTGCGTTTCATTGATGATGCGAATGTTGTGCTCTTCCAGTTCTTCATTTACCTCGTCGGTGGCTTGTCCGTACTCGATGTTAAATTCTTCGTTGAGTCTTGTTATGGTCTTGATGGTGTGTTTTATTTTCTGTGCCGTTTCATGGCTTACGTTTCCCGACTCTATTATGCGGTTGAGCGATGCCATTCTTACACGAAAGAATTCATCGAGGTTGTTGGAATAGATACCTAAGAAAGAGAGTCTTTCAAGTAAAGGTACCTCTTTCTTGCGAGCTTCTTGCAGGATTCTGTGATTGAAATACATCCAACTCACATCCCTTTCCACATAATTAATTATCTTTTTCTTGGATTTAGTCATTTTCTCTATAATTAAGTAGAGGGTAAATATTTATTCATTCGTGAACTTTTCCATTACGATATCATCGTTTTCTTCTGATAGGTGCAATTGTTTGATGACCTTCTCTCTGAAGCCTTTGGGCACATAAATCCTATGCAGTCGCTCTGTGTCTGCGAAGGTGCGCGGGCTGAGGTTTCTGATGTTTCCTTTCAGGGTTACCGTCTTCAGCTTGTCGCATTCCGCAAAGGCATAGTTCTCTATGGTTTCCACCGTGGAGGGGATGATTACTTCTTCCAAAGCATCACAATCCGAGAATGCGTCGCTGCCAATGACTTTTACGCCTTCCGGTATTTCTACCTTGGTCAGCTTGCGTCTGCGCGTGAAAGCAAGGTCGCGTATCTCTTCAACGGTTTTGGGAATGATTGCCAAAGAGGCATCCGTCAGATAAGAATAGAGCGTCTTTCTGTCGGATGAGAGCAGCATTTTGTTATCGATAACAAACTTATCCGACTCTGAAACAATGGTATCGGAGGATAAATCAACGAAAGGATTGTTGCCCAGTAGGTTTACCGATTTGGGAATGACGAGCTTCTTCAGTGAAATACATCGACTGAAAGCCTCGCTGCCAATCTCAACCACCGATGATGGGATTACCACCTCTTCTAAATATGCGCATCCCCAAAAGGCATTGTCGTCAATTACCTGAACGCCATCGGCTATCACATAGCGACCTTCCAACGCCTTTGATGCCGTCAGCAAGTGTTTCTTCTTTTTGGAATAATAAACACCGGCTTCATCTTTGTACGCGCCTTTGATTTGTTTCAACGCCAAATTTAGCACTAAATTCTCGAATTTGTTTTCTCGTTCAGCACTTTTTTTGAGAATATCATTAATCTTTTTCTTCTCCTCTTTCATACCTGCTTAGTTTGTTTGTGCAAAATTACTAAGAATTCGGCTAATTTAGCTTGTCTATTCTGTTACAATACTACTACAATTCTGTTACAAAATTGTAATAATATCGTAAATCGGTCATTAAAGAATTGTTTGCTTATTTTCATTGGTTTCTAATCATCAATTTTGGCAAGCCATTTCTCTTGTCTATTTTCAGCATGCGGAATGAGAAATTATGCGTGCATATTCAGCAGTCAATCATCGAGCCGGAAGGCATATTGATGGAGTGAAAAATATGCCCCATGAACATCATTGATAATCAGATACTTACAACATGCTTTTCAAAAGCTTAGCTTTTGCACTTTAAAAGCTTACCTTTTGCCCTCCAAAAGCTTAGCTTTTAACAAGCAATATCTTAGCTTTCGCGAAGCGATGGCTGTCGATATTGCTATCGTGTGAAAACCTTGTCGTAATTATTCCTTAAAAACCGATAAGGGATTATCGTAAAAACCCGAATGACACACTTCATGTAAGGCAACCGATTTCTCACCGGAGAGGTTAGCTTGTGTAAATTGAAATATATTTTTAATAAGAATGTTACGTGTATTTAACAATTGATATGTAATTTTGCGCCAAAATAAAAATATACCGGTTATGCACAATTATTTGGTGAGTATCGCGGTGGCTGTCGCTTTGATTGCGACACCTGTTCATGCTCAAGAAGAGAACGATATTGATCGGGCGGTTCATGTTCACGGAACAGTTCGCGGTAAGTACGAATATCAACCACAAGACAAGAAAGGAAGATTTCAGGTGCGCACGGCGCGAGTCAGTCTTGACGGAAAAGTGAACCACTGGGTGAGCTACAAAGCTGAGATAGACCTTTCCGATGAGGGAAAGATTAAGATGTTGGACGCTTATACACGACTGACACCCATAAGCAAATTCGACTTCACCATCGGACAGATGCGCGTTCCGTTTACCATCGATGCCCATCGCTCTCCTCATCAACAATATTTCGCCAATCGCTCCTTCATTGCCAAACAAGTAGGTAATGTCCGCGATGTGGGCGCGACGCTGGGTTATACGTTCAACGTGGGATTTCCCATCCGTTTGGAAGCAGGAGCTTTCAATGGGTCCGGACTCACCAATCAGAAAGATTATTGGACAAACAGTGTGAACTATTCCGCCAAGGCGCAAATCTTTTTTCCGCACGGTTTTAATCTCACGTTGAGTACGCAGAAGATAAAGCCCGACCATATATCCGTGATGATGTATGATGTAGGCACTTATTATCACGGGCACAATTGGCATGTGGAATTGGAATATCTTTATAAACACTATGATGCTGGGGCTTTCCATCCCGTTCATGCGGTGGATGCCTTTGTAAATTATGACATTAAGTTACGCAATAAGTTCTTCGTCAAGGTGTCGCCACTGCTTCGTTATGATTTCATGAACGACCATAGCGATGGCATTCGTTATCTTGATGGGAAGGAAAACGAAGCGGGCGAAATGCGCATTACCGACTACAAGCGGTCGCGTGTTACGGGAGGGGTAACACTCAGTCTCGACAAACCTTTCATCTCGGATATCCGACTGAATTATGAAAAGTATTTTTATGGGAAAGACGGCATACCGAAACCATCGGAAAAAGACAAGTTTGTGATCGAATTCATGACGCGTTTCTGACTCTAATCGGCAGGAACGAAACCCATTCTTCAGCCATAGGCAATCTCATGCAGTATGAAAAAGCCCCGAACGTCATAACGTCCGAGGCTTAACCTAACAACTACACTTATCTGACTGATTAGCCCACTTCAATCTGGCGAGCAATCTTCTTAATGTTCTGCTCCAGCTTCGGTAAGGTGATAACCAAAACACCATCGTTCATCTTCGCTCCAATCTTCTCCTTGTTCACATCATCCGGCAATATAAGCGTTTGCTCGTATTTGCTGTAGGAGAACTCGCGACGAAGATAATGGGCTTTCTGCTCGTTCACATCCTCTTTCTTTTCCATCTTAATGGTCAAATCACCATCGTTATTGATGTTTATTTCAAAATCATCCTTGCACAACCCCGGTGCCGCTAATTCCACTTTATAATCCTTATCAGACTCCAAAACGTTGATGGCAGGGGCAGTAGCATTTGCCTTGGGCATGTTGTTGTTGTAAAAGAAGTCGTTGAATACTTCCGGTAACCATGAGTTTCTATACATAATCTTTATCTCCTATTCTTTAAAGGGTTGTCTAATGTTTTCACTCACTATAAAGACAAGTTGCATACCAAATGATATTTCATGTCAGTTTGTCAGAAATTTATGACTTTTTGGCGCATCTCTTCCCTTCGATGGCTTCTTTAAGGCGAATCTATTCCCCTTAAAAGAGGTAAAGAATGGAAGATAAAAGAGGGAATAAGCGGATATGTTTGCAAACATATCAATCTCTCCCCCTTTGTTGATGAGGGTGGTTACAATTGCTTTTCCACTCTAAAAACCCATAAATTTTTCGTTATTCTCACATTTCTATCCTATCTTTGCATAGACATTTCCTGACTCATCAGGAGTGCTTCTCATCAATGATTATAATCAAATGAACATAAAAAAGAAAATAGATTGCTTCCTTTCTTGCGAAGACCTGCGAACAGCGGAAAAATTAACGGAGCCGTTCCGATCGTGTAGTGCGGTTGAACAGGTTTATTTGCTTATTTCCGACGACATGGAAGCCACCATGAGACTTCCGGAAAACGTGAAAACCATTGCCACAGATTATTTCCTGTCTGCCAAGACAATGTGTGCCATGGCGCATCACGCTTCAGCCGAGTACGTGTTGTTCTGCATGAAGAGTTCACCGGTAATACCGGGACATCACGCTTTGGAGCGATTGCTGCAAGTGGCTTCGGCTACCGGTGCCAAAATGGTGTATGCCGACCGCTATTCGGTGGAAGATGGCAAGACGGTGAAGCACCCCACGATTGATTATCAGGCAGGTAGCGTTCGCGATGACTTCGACTTTGGATCGCTGGTCTTGATAGCCACCGATGGCTTGAAAGAATATGAGCGGTATATCGGCACGAACGATTATAAGTTTGCCGGGTGGTACGACCTGCGCCTGTTCCTAAGTAGGGCGGGGAAGATCTTCCATTTGAACGAATACCTTTACATAGAGGAAGAGAACGACCTGCGAGCGAGTGGTGAAAAACAGTTCGATTACGTAAACCCACGCAATCGAGATGTTCAGATAGAGATGGAAAAAGCCGTTACGAATCACCTCTCGGCGATGGGCGCCTTGATTGATACGGAGAAATACATCCAACCCGATTTTAAAGAGGATGGATTTGAAGTGGAAGCCTCTGTCGTTATTCCCGTTTTCAATCGTGAAAAAACCATTCATGATGCCGTGGAATCGGCACTGAAACAGCAGGTCGATTTCAAATACAACGTGATAGTGGTGGATAATCATTCCACGGACAGCACTACGGCTATCCTCTCCAAGATGGCAAGAACTGACGAAAGACTGATTCATCTTATTCCTCACAGGAATGATTTGGGTATCGGAGGATGTTGGAACTATGCCATTGACGATGCTCGTTGCGGACGATTTGCCGTGCAATTGGACAGCGATGATCTTTATTCTTCGAACGCCACGTTGCGGAAGATTGTTCATGCTTTTCGAGAACAAAAGGCAGCAATGATAATTGGTTCGTATCGTATGTGCGATTTTGAGTTGAATACCTTACCACCGGGACTGATCGACCATACGGAATGGACGGAGGCAAATGGGTGCAACAATGCCTTGCGCATCAACGGCTTGGGAGCTCCTCGCGCTTTCTACACCCCTTTGGCGCGAGAAGTAAGATTTCCAAACACAAGTTATGGTGAAGATTATGCCGTAGGCTTGGCTTTCAGTCGTCAGTATCGTATCGGGCGCATCTATGAGGAACTCTATTTGTGTCGCCGGTGGGGAGGTAACAGCGATGCGGCATTGAGCGTGGAGAAAATAAATTCCAACAATTTGTATAAAGATAGGATACGCACCATAGAGCTTCTTGCCCGCCAAGAACTGAACAAAGGTGGCGATGAGGAGAATGAGGAGGAGCTGAAGCCTTTTTTTTACAGCCAGTTGGATAAGTGGAACGACGCCAAAAAGCGATACGCTGATTTGAAATCTGTGCACACACGCACGCTGGGCGAACTGGAAACGCAGTTCAATCCGGCACGGATGGTGAGTACCGGGGCAAAGATAGACAAGATTGCCATTGCCACTCGTCCATGCTTCCTGTGCGATTCCAATCGTCCGGAAGAACAGATGGTGAAGTCTTTCAATGAGGAATTCGATATTCTTGTGAATCCTTTCCCCATTCTTCCCATACATTTTACCATTGCCTGCAAACAGCATCAGCCACAGCGGATTGCCGGACACTATGCCACTCTGCACCGATTGGCGAACGCCCATCCGGGGTGGATGTTCTTTTACAACGGACCCAAGTGTGGAGCGAGTGCTCCCGACCATCTTCATTTTCAGGGAGGCTCAAGCAACACCCTGCCTTTGCGGAGAATGTGGAACCGACTGAACGATAATGCTGAAGTGTTGTTGAGGCAGAACGAGCATGAGAGCATATCATTGATAAAAAACTTTGCTTACCCTGCCATAGTTATCAGAAGTCGTTCCGTTACCACCGATGAGCAAATGTTCCGAATGGTTTACGATGCTCTGCCTCTTTGCAATGGCGATGCCGAGCCGATGATGAACATCATCGTATGGAAAGATGGTGCCGATACGCTTTCCATTGTTTTCCCACGTCGCAAACATCGCCCGGACTGCTATTTTGCGTCCGGAGAAAAACAATATCTCATCAGCCCGGGAGCTTTGGATATGGGCGGTTTGCTTATTCTTCCCAGAAAAGAAGATTTTGATAGGATTACAGCAGAGCATTTAAAAGAAATCATGAGCGAAGTCGTACTATCACCCGGACAGATGGAAGAGGTCTGTGGGAAGATAAGAAAACACAATCAAAAATTGATGCGTGCTCGTTTTCCATATCGTGAACCTATTGTAAAGGTCGGCATTGTGAGTGGGGAAGAACTACATTTCACGCTCAACGGCACTTTTGAAGTAAATGGACGAGATAGTTCGGGCAAACAAATCGTGATATTGAAGGAAAGCGAAATCCTTTGGCATGGGCAGAAGTATCGTGAACTTTCTTTTGTAGCCAAAGCGGAGTCAGCGTCTATCACGCTCGAAGACGTAACTATTGGTGTAAACTTTCATTGGGAACGAAAGGAAGCTCAAACCTTTCAAGGGGATTTGCGCTTGGTGATAGCCAATGACAAGATATGCGCCATCAACGAATTACCCGTAGAAACCTATCTAACGAGTGTTATCTCCAGTGAGATGCGTGCCACTTCTTCGCTCGAGTTGCTCAAGGCGCACGCTGTAATATCGAGAAGTTGGCTTTTGGCACAGATAGAAAAAAGAAAGCGGATGGGGGAATGTAAGCGGACAGCTTTCTCCTTAATTAATAAGGACGATGAATTGATACGTTGGTATGACCGTGAAGACCACACCATTTTCGATGTTTGTGCCGATGATCATTGTCAACGTTATCAAGGAATTACCAAGTCTGCCAATCGACATGTGGCAGAAGCCATCCGCCGGACGTCCGGAGAGATACTTACTTACGATGGGAAAATTTGCGATGCTCGTTACAGTAAATGCTGTGGAGGAGCAACTGAGGAGTTTCAGTATTGTTGGGAGAATATCAAAAAGCCCTATTTGGTATCTCTTCCCGACACGATGCCCGACAATACGTTGGTTTCAGATTTGACCAATGAGGAAAACGCTCGTAAGTGGATCTTATCTTCCCCACAGGCTTTCTGCAACACTAAGGATGCGAGCATACTGCGCCAAGTGCTCAATGATTTTGATCAAGAAACTCAGGATTTCTATCGTTGGACGCAAGACTACGATCAACAAACATTGTCGGCGTTGATAGAGGAAAAGACAGGTATAAAATTTGGCAAGATAATAGACCTCATACCGCTTGAAAGAGGGGTGAGTGGGCGTATTTTTCGTTTGCGAATAGTGGGAACGGAACGCAGTCTTACCATAGGAAAAGAGCTTGAAATACGTCGCGTTTTGAGCAAATCGCATTTATACAGTTCGGCGTTTGTAGTAGAAAAAAGCGACTTCATTAATGGTGTCGCTCAAAAGTTCCATATTGTTGGTGCCGGTTGGGGACACGGCGTTGGACTTTGTCAGATTGGTGCTGCCGTGATGGGCGCGAAAGGTTATGAATACAAGGAAATACTGCTACACTATTATCGGGGGGCGAGCATAGAAAAAATATATTGAACGATGACTGATAACTGTAAAAGGCGCGATTGGCTATGGCTGTCCACGGTACATTTTACCCGCGGACTGCCCTATGTTATAGTCTTTTTGGTATCGTTGGTTTTTTATAATCGTATGGGGCAGTCGAATGGTACCATCACACTCAACACCTCGTGGTTTTTCGTTCCTTTCATTCTCCGCCCCCTTCTTGGACGCGTGGTGAACGGCTACTCTACAAGGCGTTCTTGGATATTGGCGATGGAACTGCTGATGGCTTTTTGCATGTTTGGTGTGGCGAGCAGCATCTCCTCCCGGCATTGGTCATTGCTCACTGCGGTGTTTTTTTTCATCATGGGATGTGGTGCGGTGGTGCATGATGTAGCGATAGCTCGGTTCTATAGACAGTATCTTAACTCGCGTCAGACGCGTATGCCCGGAGTCTTTGGTGCCTTTCTGCTCTTGTCGGTGGTTGTTGGTTTGGGCATCCCCACGATGATAGCCGGCAATTTGGAAGTGCTGAAACGGTCGGTAATCACTTCTTGGACGCTGACCTTTCGTTTCCTATCTCTCACGTTTCTTGTTTTGTTTCTTTATCATTTCTTTATGATTCCTCGCGTGAAAGATAAGCCCTCCATAGCCCTATGGAGTGGAATGACAAAGCGATGGTGGATGGAAACCAAGACCGCTTTTATGCAGTTGCCGGATTATATGGCTTTGCTTTGTTTTCTTTTGTTTTTCCTAATACCCGAGGGGATGTTCTTTCGCATCGCCCCCTTGTTTCTCATCGATCCGGGTAGCAATGGCGGACTTAGTCTGTCGCCACAGGAATTGGGCTTGACGCAAGGCACATTGGGGGCTTTTGCTTCTATCTTCGGATTGGCATTGGGCGTTAAATATGTACGGCGATATGGTTTAAGACGTTGTCTGTGGTCCATGACGGTTGCGCTCACGCTGCCTAAACTGCTGTTCATCTATCTTAGCCATAATTTCATCTCCACACTTTCCATCGTGAATGCTTGCGTTGTTGTGGAACAGTTTGGTTTTGGCTACGGCATTACGGCATATTTATTCCTGCTATTCTATTGTTCGCGTGGCAAATATTCCGTGTTCAAATTCTCCATGGCAAGTGCGTTGGCTGCTTTCTCTCTGATGTCGTCCGGTTGGTTTACGGGCATCCTACAAGAATATGTAGGCTATCGGAGATTCTTTGTTATTGTGGGCGTTGTTAATATTCTTCCGTTCCTTGTTGCCGCTTTCCTTAAGAAGTCGAAAGCCTTGGCAAACCAAAGCGACTCTTCACACATTTCCAGCAGCGATTGAACTGTTCGCACGGTTTATTAGTTGTGGGCAAAATATTTTGTTTGTCCGCTCGTTGAGAGATGTTATCAATTGTGTTCTGCTTTTTTGTCTTATCCTTTCTCTATCTCGCGCAGGACGAATACGCCTTCGCCGACCGATTTCACACCGCTGACAACCATGAACCGCTTTCCGTACTTTTCTTTCAGCGTGCAGCGGCGGGCGTTGCGACCGATGTAGTCGAGGCATCGGCCGAAGGCGCGGCTCTTGTAGTAGGCACTGTCGGGGTTGGAGACGAATTGTAGTTGGAGGGTGCTTTGCTTGAGCATGATTTTCTCGCAGCCTAATCGTCTGCCGATGCGACGAAGGGCCACGACTTGCATCAGCTCCTCGCCTTGACGGGGAACGGGGCCGAAGCGGTCTTCCAATCGTTTGCGGTAGGCATCGAGTTCCTCGTCGCGCTCAATATTGTCCAGCTCCCGGTAGAGGAGCATCCGCTCGCTGCTGCCGGGAACGTAGGTGTCGGGGAAATACATTTCCAGGTCGCTTTCTATGGCGCAGTCGTCCACGAAGTCGTCGCCCGTTATCTCTTTTCCTTCGGCCATCTCTTCGGCATAAAGGTCTTGGAACTCATCGTTTCTCAATTCGGTCACAGCTTGCGAGAGGATTTTCTGGTAGGTCTCGTAGCCCAGGTCTTCCATAAATCCGCTTTGCTCTGCGCCGAGCAGATTGCCCGCACCGCGTATGTCGAGGTCCTGCATGGCGAGGCTGAAGCCACTTCCGAGGTCGGAGAAAGTCTCAAGAGCTTCCAGCCGGCGGCGCGCTTCGGGATTGAGGGCCGAGAGGGGTGGGGCGAGCAGATAGCAGAAGGCTTTTTTGTTCGAGCGTCCCACACGTCCGCGCATTTGGTGCAGGTCGGAAAGGCCGAAGCGGTGGGCGTCGTTGATGATGATGGTGTTGGCGTTTGAGATGTCAATGCCATTCTCGACGATGGTTGTTGAGAGCAGCACGTCGTAATCGTGGTTCATGAATCCCATGACGATCTCTTCTAATGCTTCCGGTCTCATCTGCCCATGTCCTATCCCCACTCTGCAATCTGGTACATACTTATTGATAAGTTTCTCTATTTCCAGGAGATTGGCGATGCGGTCGTTTACGAAGAACACCTGCCCATTGCGGCTCATCTCGAAGTTGATGGCATCGGCGATGACCTCATGTCCGAAGGTGTGTATCTCAGTCTGTATCGGGTAGCGGTTGGGTGGAGGGGTGCGCATGATGCTCATGTCCCTTGCCCCCATCAGCGAGAATTGGAGCGTTCGGGGGATGGGTGTCGCCGACATGGTGAGCGTGTCGATGTTCGATTTCAGTTGGCGCAGTTTCTCTTTGGTCGATACGCCGAACTTCTGTTCCTCGTCGATGATGAGTAGCCCGATGTCTTTCCACTTTACGCTTTTGCCTATGAGCTTGTGTGTGCCTACGAGGATATCTATTTTCCCCTCTGCCAAGTCTGCCAAAACCTCTTTCGTCTGCTTCGCCGAACGGGCACGCGAGAGATAATCCACTCTTACCGGCATATCTTTCAGCCGCTTCTTGAACGTCTGGAAATGTTGAAAAGCAAGCACCGTTGTCGGCACGAGCACTGCCACCTGCTTGCCGTCGCAGGCAGCTTTGAAGGCCGCCCGCACTGCCACTTCTGTCTTTCCGAAGCCCACATCTCCGCAGATGAGACGGTCCATCGGGCGTGCGCTTTCCATGTCTTGCTTCGTCTCTTGCGTTGCTTTCAGCTGGTCGGGCGTGTCTTCGTAGAGGAAAGATGCTTCCAGCTCGTGCTGCATATAAGAGTCGGACGAGAAGGCAAACCCCTTGTCATGTCGGCGTTTGGCGTAGAGCTTGATAAGGTCGCGTGCAATATCCTTGATGCGTTTCTTGGTCTTTTCCTTGAGCCGCTCCCAAGCTCCTGAGCCAAGAACGGAAAGACGCGGCTGTTCTCCGCTGTCGGCGCGCCGGTATTTGCTGATTTTGTAGAGCGAGTGGATGGACACATCCACTATGTCGTTGTGCTGATAGACTAATCTTATCATCTCCTGATAGGAGTCTCCTGCCGGCACACGGACGAGTCCGGCAAACTTTCCGATGCCGAAATCCACATGAACGAGGAAGTCGCCCGGCTCCATCTCCTGCAATTCCTTCATCGTCAGTGCCATCTTGCCTTGCCTTGCCTTGTCTGATTTAAGGTTGTATTTGTGGAAACGGTCGAATATCTGATGGTCGGTGAAGCAACAAACTTTCAAAGAATTGTCGATAAACCCCTCGTGCAGCGTGCGACTGACGGGTGTGAAGGGAATGTGTTCTCTGCCTGTTTCGTTTCCTATATTATCGAAGATGTCGCGCAGTCGGGCAGTCTGTTTCTCGCTGTCGGCAAGGATGTAGAGCTTGTAGCCTTGCAGAAGATAGTCCTGCAAAGTCTTGGTGAGCAAGTCGAAGTTCTTGTGAAAGAGCGGCTGCGGGGTGATGTCGAAACTTATTGTTGCCTCTCCGCCCATGATGGAAGTATCCTCGGTGCGATGCGCGCCGAATTCTATTCGCCTGAAGTTTAGTGCGTCGCCGGTGAACTGATGAGCGGAAATGAGGAGGGAGATACTTTTCAATTGCTCTCTCAACTCTTTTTGTTCCATCTCTGTCTTATCTTCCATCTGCTCAATGACGGCTTGCGAGGCAAATCCCTCATGATAAATTCGCTCTATCGTTTCCCGAACAAACAAAAAGTCTTTCATCACAAGCAATGTCTCTTCCGGAAGAAACCGGGCGAAAGGGACTCTCTCTTCCGTGATAGAGGTAAGCTCAGGCACAATCTCCACTCGCTCTTTCTTACCGAGCGAGAGCTGGCTCTCTACCTCAAAAGTGCGAATCGTATCAATGTCGTTACCGAAGAAGTCGATGCGGAACGGCAGTTCGCTTGAATAAGAATAAACATCCAATATACTTCCTCTCACCGCAAACTGCCCGGGTTCGTACACGTAATCCACCTGCTCGAAACCATAAGCTCGCAAAGTTTTCTCTATTTCCGTTACATTTACAACCGCTCCAACGGATAAGGTCAGTGTCTTTTCATTCAGTCCTTGTTTGGCAACAACCAGTTCTGCCAAAGCCGCAGGCTCGGTAACAATGTACAGGGGAAAGTCTTGCCTGTCGAAATCGTTTCCCAAAGCCGACAATCGAGAAAGCACCTCTGTGCGCAGAATTTCGTTTCCGGCATCACGCTGTCCGTATTTCACAGCACGTCGATAAGACGACGGGAAGAACAGTACCTCTGCCGTCTGCCCCTTGCCGTCCTCTGGCATGGCAATCGTCTTGAGATCGTTGTAGAAATATCCCGCCTCGTCATTGTCGTTTAACACAAAAAGTATCGTTTTCAGCCATCTTTGTGCAACGGAGGCGAAAAACATCGGTGTAGCTGAGGCCACGAGTCCTTGCAGGAAAACCGTCTTTGCCGACTTGTCTTCCAGTACTTTGCACAACGCACCTACCTGTGGCAACAGTGCGTAGAGTTGTTGTAAATCTTGTATATTCATCGCAAATCGCTTGCGCTTGCAAAGGTACAATTTTTTTATGGAACAGAAAAGCCACAAGTAGTGTTCCCTGTCGCCTTCCTCATTACCGAATTCGAAAGTGTCGTTTCATCACGTTTCTCGTTCTACATCAAAGCAATCAATGAAAATCAATAAACCCCAATCAGTCATTAGAAACCACTTTAGTTCTTTTTTCTAATGACTACCATTAGAAATATTCAATTATATGGGTTTGTTATTCAGCTGTTTACTGACTAAAAACCATACGCAATGAACTTATATCACCACCTGCGCCTGTCCGAGACAAGACAAAAGACAAGCATATTCTTTGTTTAGTCGGGTCGTTGAAAACACAAAAATCCTTCCCCCAAGACATGAGAAAAGTTCGATAATGTCCTAAATTTTCTTCATTCATCTGTCTAAAGCTTACCTTTTGCTGTCCAAAAGGTAAGCTTTTGCAATGCAAAAGGTCATGAATTGGAGTGCAAAAGCTTAGCTTTTAAATCGCAATTAATATCATACTGATTATCAATAGGTTATGGGGTGTGTTTCGGGCGTGGTTTTTGTAATATAATTTCGTGGTGCCGGTCGGGTCGAATGTGCGCTATCAAGTGTCTGTTTGCCATCATCTGAATACGAATTGGAGATATGAAAGGATTGGTGCTATCCGGCATTGGAACAAAATACGTCAAGTGTTCATGACTTGATACGACCTTGCGCGAGGTTTCCACAAAATCATTCAGGACGCGCTATTGAGAAAGGCTAAAGAAGTTCTCGCTGCCATACGACCCCGAGAAATCCTAACGACCGATTGGGGATAAAGGAACGTGAGCGAAATTGCAAGCGTTGGAATTACTGCAATAAAAGAGAGAAAGACACGAAAAGGAGCGACCTGCTTGTGCAAGATCGCCCCCTTTTGTGCAAAAAAGATTATTATTGCCTGCTGAAATTAGTTCAAGAAATGTATCTGACCAATAAAGTAAAGCACTGCATAGCCGAGAATCAGCGAAATGAGACCACACGTAAGTCCGGTTCGCAACATATCTTTCTGCTCTACGAGACCGGTGGAGTAAGCAATGGCGTTAGGTGGCGTGGAGATAGGCAGACACATGGCTGACGAAGCAGCTATCGCAATACCGATAATGATGGTGCTTGTTCCGCCAATACCATCGAGTTTATCGCCCATGCCTCTACAAACTACTGCAAGTATGGGCACAAGGAGTGCTGCCGTGGCAGTGTTAGAGATAAAGTTAGAGAGGAAATAGCAAATGAGTCCGGAGATGATGAGGATGATAATGGGGCTCCATTTACCGAAAGGAATACTCTCTATTGCAGCATCTGCAAGTCCGGTCCCATTCATTCCCAATCCGATGGCGAAACCTCCTGCCACCATCCAGATAACGCTCCAGTCAATTTTCTGAAGGTCTTTAGCCGTAATCACACCCGTTACCGCGAAAACGCCCATAGGAATCATGGAAACGGTGTTGGTGTCAATGCCTGTTACGGTCTTTGGGATGACCCAAAGGAGAATGGTAACTACGAAAGTTGCCATAACCACCCACATGCGCCAACCTTTGTGTATTTCTCCGGTAATCTCCAGCTGGATGGTTTTTTGCGTGAATGGGAAGTATTTAACGAGAATTCGCCAGCAAATGATGAGCAGGATAATAACCAAAGGACACATGAAAACCATCCAATGCAAGAAGTCGATGTTCATGTTCAGTCCGGCAGGGTCATTGAGATATTTCTGCGCAATGAGGTTAGGGGGCGTTCCGATAGGTGTGCCCATTCCACCGAGGTTGGCAGCCAAGGGAATGGACATGGTAAGAGCAACGCGTCCTTTCTCGTTGGTGGGAAGAGCGGCAAAGACCGGAGCGAGGAAAGTAAGCATAAGTGCTGCCGTCGCAGTGTTGGAGATGAACATGGAGAAGAGACCGGTTATCATGAGGAAACCCAAGAGTACGTTCTCACTCTTTTTACCGAACGGACGTATCATGTTCTTGGCGAGCAGCGTATCAAGTCCCGATTTCGATGCGGCAATGGCAAGAATGAAACCGGCAAGGAAAAGCATGATTATGGGATCGGCAAAGGAAGCCATGATCTCTTCCGAATCAAGCAATTCGCCCACACCGTCGCTTTTGAATAACGCAAATGAGTTTTGAGAAACGGTGGTACACATGATGGTAATAATCGACAACGATGTAGCCCATGCCGGTATACACTCAGTCAGCCATGACAAGGTGGCGAATACGAATGTGGCAATGATGCGTTGTTGAACTACGGTTAAACCATTAATACCAAATGCTGTGGTCGGCAAATTCCAAACCACGGTGGTGATGCCAATAATGGCGAGCAGCTCCCAAATCTTTTTTTTCTCTACGTGTTTTGAGAGCTCGTTTGAATTGTTTTCTGACATGGTGTAAAATTATTTTATTAATTGATGATTACCTGTTTCTCAAAAGATGGTTGCTAAATTACTAAAAAAAAAATAAAATAGCAAAAAATCGTACTTTTTTCGTACTTTTGCAGAAAATTTAATGTTATGTATAGACAAATTTCATTCTATTTGTTGGTTTTCATTGTTTGTTGCGCTTGCAATAACAATGTGAAGAAAGTGGCTGATTCGCCCGAAAAAGACACGACAACCATTGAGTTTAAGTATGCGCAAAACATCAAAGTGGAGCAACAAACCGACTATTTAAAAGTCATCTTGAGCAATCCATGGAAAAAGGGGAAGACGTTGCATACCTATTATATAATAAAGAAAGGAGAAAATCCTGACGTTCCCGATGATGGAACGCTGATACATGTTCCCTTGGAACGCAGCGTATTCTTCACCACAGCCCATGCCAATCTCATGGAGATGTTGAACAAGCAAAAGGTGATAGCAGGAGTTACCGACCCACAGTACATGCTCATCCCCGATGTTCAGAAACGTCTGAAGACAAATGAGATAACGAACTGCGGTGATGGTATGAAGCCTGATATAGAGAAAATCATCGACTTGAAACCCGATGCGTTGCTACTTTCGCCATTTGAGAACAGTGGTGGTTACGGACAACTTGACGAACTGAAGATACCCATCATAGAATGTGCCGACTATATGGAGACTTCCGCACTCGGACGTGCCGAATGGATGAAATTCTACGGATTGCTCTTCGGTTGCGAAGGCGTTGCCGACTCCTTATTTTCAGAAGTGGAGAAAGGTTATCTCGCGTTAAAGACTAAGGCAAAGAAGGCAAAACAAACCCTTTCCGTGCTGCCCGACAGGAAGACGGGTTCCGTATGGTATGTGCCCGGGGGTGCAAGTAGTGTGGGCTTGCTCTATAAAGATGCCAACGGTAAGTATGCTTTCGCGAAAGATACACATAGTGGCAGCCTTGCCTTACCTTTTGAAACAATCTTGGACAAGATGGGGGAGAGCGACTTCTGGATTCTTACTTATATGGGAACATTGAACAAAAAGCAGCTATTGTCAGAATATCAAGGTTACGCCGCATTAAAACCTTTCCGCACAGGGCACATATATGGATGTGCGGTGGATAAGATACCCTATTTCGAGGAAGTGAGTTGGCGTCCTGATTGGTTGCTGAACGATCTTTTGCAACTCTTCCATCCCGATCTTTATGAAGGAAAACTGAGATATTACCGTACGTTGTAACGAAAAATGGCTTCAGGATGACAAAAGGTTATCGCATAGGAGGTGTGCTGATACTGGGCATGGCGGTTCTCTTTATGTTAAATTTGTGCATTGGCTCGGTGAAGATTCCTGTTGGCGATGTGCTCAATATTCTTCTCGGACGTTTCGATGGAAAGGAAAGTTGGCGATACATCGTTATGGAAAACCGACTTCCTCAAACTCTGACCGCCGTTTTCTGTGGCGGGGCATTAGCCGTGAGTGGCTTGATGTTGCAGACAGCTTTTCGCAATCCGTTGGCAGGTCCCGATGTGTTCGGCATTAATTCCGGAGCCGGTTTAGGCGTGGCATTGGTGATGCTGCTGCTCGGAGGCAACGTTTCCACCGCACTTTTCTCTGTTTCCGGTTTCCTTGCAATATTGTTAGCTGCCTTTGTGGGTGCAATGGCAGTAACCGCACTCATCTTTTTCTTTTCCATAATGGTAAAGAACAGCGTGTTACTGCTCATCATAGGTATCATGGTGGGGTATGTATCGTCTTCTATTGTGTCGTTGTTGAACTTCTTTGCCACGGCAGAAGGTGTGAAGAGCTACATGATATGGGGACTGGGCAATTTCGGCGGAGTTTCTTCCGATCACATCCCATTATTCGTTTCAGTGGTTTCCTTCGGCATTTTGTGCGCGTTGCTTCTCATCAAGCCCTTGAATGCATTGCTTTTAGGACCTCAATACGCTGAAAGCTTAGGCATTAACACTCGTCGGGTGCGCAACTATCTGCTTGTGGTTACGGGACTTTTATCTGCCATTACCACTGCCTTTTGTGGTCCGATAGCCTTTATCGGGCTTGCCGTACCACACATTGCCCGGCTTTTGTTTACCACGGAGAACCACCGGCTGTTGTTGCCCTCAACCATTCTTTGCGGATCGCTGACGGCTTTGTTGTGCAACCTTATTTGCTATCTGCCCGGAGATGGTGGCATCATTCCACTTAATGCCGTAACGCCTTTGATTGGTGCTCCGGTCATCATTTATGTTTTAATGAAGGGCAGATAATCTCTATGAAATCATATTGTATAAATCATATTAATCTTATCCCAAACCGGTGCTTCGTGGCATTGGTTTTATAATATTCATTGAGAATGGAAACAAAGAATTTATCATCATTTCGTCGAACGGTAATAGGTGTACAGTTTCTCTTCGTGGCTTTCGGTGCCACTGTCCTCGTACCGTTATTGGTAGGACTCGATCCCGCCACTGCTTTGTTTACGGCAGGTATCGGTACCTTCATATTTCATTTGGTAACGAAAGGGAAAGTACCCATTTTTCTTGGCTCATCATTTGCTTTCATCGCTCCCATCATTGCCGCCTCGAAGCAATGGGGAATGCCTGGGACTTTGGCAGGCATCATGGGCGTGGCGTTGGTTTATTTCCTGATGTCGGCACTGATAAAATGGCAGGGAAGGAAATATCTGAATCGCATCTTTCCGCCTGTCGTCATTGGTCCGGTCATTATCCTGATTGGACTTTCGTTGTCGAGTTCAGCAGTGGATATGGCAAAGACCAATTGGATGTTGGCCGGCATCTCCCTTGCTGTTGCCGTCACGGTGCTGACGTTGGGCAAAGGACTAATAAAGCTTGTCCCTGTAGTCTGTGGCATTGCGGTAGGCTACATCGTTGCCGTATGTATGGGCGAGGTGGATTTCTCGAGTGTAACAGCGGCACCATGGATAGCCCTTCCATCGGCTCTGTCTGATTTTCATTTGCCACAATTTGCGTGGAAACCATTCTTTTTCATGATACCGGTTGCCATCGCTCCCGTAATAGAGCACATTGGCGATGTTTATGTTGTGGGAGCTGTGGCTGAAAAAGACTTTGTGAGCGATCCGGGATTACATCGCACCATGTTAGGCGATGGCTTGGCTTGTCTGGCGGCGAGTTTCTTCGGAGGTCCACCTGTTACCACTTATAGCGAAGTAACAGGAGCGATGAGTATCACGAAGGTAACCGACCCAAAGGTAATACGCATTTCGGCAATGACCGCTATCATATTTTCCGTTATTGGTAAACTAAGTGCTTTGCTGCAGAGCATTCCGGCGGCAGTATTGGGTGGCATCATGCTGTTACTTTTTGGCACCATCGCTTCGGTGGGAATTCAAAACCTTATCCGAAACAAAGTGGATTTGAGTCAAACGCGAAACACTATCATCATCTCTGTTACTCTCACGTTAGGCATAGGAGGTGCGATTATCGGATGGGGCGATTTCGCTATGAGTGGCATTGGCTTATCGGCAATAGTCGGCGTACTCCTCAATCTTATCTTACCCCGGGAGAAAGAGGAGGTAAAACACCAATAAGAGCTGTCGCTTAAGTTTTCGTTATAGGGTGGGGGGATGAGGTTGTTGCCCTTCATCCTCCACCCTACAAGCCCCTGACTTTGTAAATCTGTTCCTTTGCCTCGTTGATTTCCTGAAATTTCTTTTCCGCAGCCTTGCGAATGTCATCCCCCAAAGCGGAAACGCGGTCGGGATGATGTTTCAATGCCATCTTTCTGTAAGCGGCTTTTACTTCATCGTCAGTGGCTGAGGGAGATATGCCTAATATTTTATAAGCTTTTTCTATGTTTCTATTGTTGGTCGGACGAGAACCGGCATCCATGTTCAGCATTGATTCCACATCTTGAGCTGTCAGCCCGAGATAGCCAGCCACCTCTTTGAGCGCGAAGATTTCCTTTGAACTCACCTCACCATCCACTTTGGCTATGATAACGAGATAATTGAGAAGCTGCAGTCGCTGGGAGATATTCATATGGAAAGAGATTTCCATACAACTCTTGCGAATGGTTTCCTTAAATTGTGGCTCACCTTGTTGTTTCTGCATCTCAAAGAGTTTCAAGAGAATGTCCTCGCCTTGCGCCACGGCTTGTGATCCGAAGTTATCGCGAAGAAACCTGCGCACGAACTCCATTTCCGAATGCATTACCATTCCGTCCGCCTTGATGATGTAAGAAGAAAGAACCAACATGGAGAAGAGGAAAGAATTTCGTTGCTCCTCGAAAGGACGCTTCCCAAAAGGATTTCCTTGGTATCGTTTCCCTCCGCATTGAGCTGAATTGTTTTCGGAATCGAAGAAGCCATCTTTGGACTCTTTGCCAACCGCCATTGAGTCATCCAGCATACTCCCAATGCAGTACCCGGCTATTGCTCCCAAAATACTACCACCACCCAGTATCCATCCAAGTGCTCCCCCAATCCATTTTCCAAGTGCCATCTTTGCTTTTATTTTGTTTTATCAGAGTGTCTGAACCTTCTTTTTCAGACCTTTATCAGATTTTATATCCTATCAATACACAAAGATAATGCCAAATTTTGGAAAGTCTTTACTCATATCGGTATTTTTTTTCAACAGACAGAATAAACCCAAATCGATTATTAGCAACCACTTTAGTTCTTTCTTCTAATGACAGCCAATAGAAATATTTAATTATAGATGTTTGTTATTCAGCAATTTACCAACTAAAAACCATACGCAATGAACTCATGTCAATACCTGCCTGTCCGGGCAAGACAAACGACAAACATATTCTTTATTTGACCGGATCGTTGAAAACGCGAAAATTCCTTCCCCCCGATATGAGAAAAGTTCAACAATGTCCTAAATTTTCTTCATTCATCCATCCAATGTCTTATACGGATTTAGCTTGTCACAATTCTGACTATAAAAAAAGTAAGAAATTATGACAAAACGTAAAACCCCACGCGAATTTTCGAATTCGTTCAAGCTGCAAGTGTTAATTGATTATTATTCTAGCGGTTCTTCTCAAGCGTCCATATTGCGTAAGTGGAATGTGTCTAGTGGTTCACTGTTCCAATGGCTGAAACGTTGGCCCATTGATTCAAAATCGTTATCTTTGCCCTCGGAAGTAATCCAGAGGTATCGTATGGCTCATAAAGAAACGAATTTGACAGACAATGAGATATTGCGCCAGAAGATAGTGAACCTCCAACACGCATTGTCTTTGGAGAAGATGCGCAGCCGTGCCTATGAGAAACTCATAGAGATAGCCGAATCCGAGGAGGGTATCAGCATCTTAAAAAAAGATGGTGCCAAACAGTAACGGCGCTGCGTGAGGAGTTTCCCGGTGTATCCGTGGAATTCCTCTGTGGGCTGTTTGGCAAGAAACGCCAGTGGTATTACGCAAGCAGCAAGCTTGTGATTTCTGAGCGGCAAAGGCGTAAACTGATAGTTGACAATGTACTCTACTATCGTGCCTGCTGTCCCGGGATAGGCGGTGTGAAACTGCACGTCCTCCTCAAGTCGGAGCTAGGTGAAGATGTTACTCATGGTCGCGACTCCTTCTTAAAACTACTTGCTTCAGAAGGGCTTATGCTTCCCAAGAACAAGCGAAGACGTACAACGGACTCCAATCATCCTTATAGGAAGTATCCTAATCTTGTACAAGGTGTTACGGCAATGTATGCTAACCACATTTGGGCAGCCGACATAACCTACGTTTGGATTTACGGCAACGTCCTGTACCTCCATCTCATTACGGATGTTTACTCACATGCTGTCATAGGCTGGTGTTTATCCGAAACCATGGAGGCTATAAATACGAAGGAGGCATTGCTAATGGCAGTTAAGGCAGCCGGAGGAGGCAACCTCTGCGGAACGATACACCACTCTGACAGGGGTTCGCAATATGCCTGCCACCTATATGTTGAAACTCTTATGTGCCACCATATCAGGGTTAGTATGACAGAACGGTACAATCCTACGGACAATCCTGTGGCGGAAAGGACGAATGGAACCTTTAAGGTTGAGTGGATTTACCAGCAGGAGATGTACCGAGATTATGACCAGGCCAATATGGAAATCTCCAAGGCAATAGCCTTCTACAACAACAGACGACCGCATATGAGCATAGGAATGAAATGTCCGATGGATGTCTATAGAGGCGAACAGCCCGGGAGAAATCTTTGGAAAAAGAGATAAATGCTTGCAAAAAAGAAAAATATAACGTATCTTTGGAACGCCGAAAATATGGCGAACGACGGTCTTATGCCATCTTCACCAAAGGTCCCAGGGGGCATCGAGCCCCCTAAGACCTTGCCGAAAATATGACGGAACTTAGGTGTTGTCCATCTTCTTTTATACAAGTGCACTGACTTCAAATTTAAACTATATAATGTTAATGTCAAGTCATTCAGTAAATAAGAAAATATTTGACAAGTAAAACAGAAAAACATCGTCAGATCTGACAAGTGAATTCAGGAAAAGACACAAAGCTTACCTTTTGCACTCCAAAAGGTAAGCTTTTGCAATGTAAAAGGTCATGAATTGAAGTGCAAAAGCTAAGCTTTTAGATCGCAATTAATATCATCTTGATTATCAATAGGTTATGAGACGTGTTTTGGACGTGGCTTTTGTAATATAATTTCATGTTGATAGTTGAGGCGAATGTGCACTATCAAGCGTCTGCTTGACATCATCTGAATACGAATTGGAGACATAAGGGGATTGGTGCTATCCGGAATTGGAACAAAATGTGTCAAGTATCATGACTTGATACGACCCTGCGCGAGGTTTCTACAAAATCATTTAGGACACCATTGGGAAAGAATAAAGAGCTTCTCGCTGCCACACGACACCGAGAAATCCTAACGATTGATTTGGGATAAAGAAGGATTATTTGATGTTTATTTGGTACTGTCCTATAAAAGTGTGTAAGCTCCTTTTTTCTTATCTTTGTATTTGATAACTTTAAAAAAGAAAAAAATGAAACTTACACATTCGCAAATTTCGGAAATTATTTCGAATTACACAAGCAGCAGCGAGGGTTTTGTTACCCTTCAGTCATTAATCATGAACTCCCTGATGTATCATGAACGAGAGTTGTTCGTCAGCG
>NZ_LR027820.1:1185538-1186013 GCF_900607215.1 Prevotella rectalis | reverse complement strand
TTTCGAATTACACAAGCAGCAGCGAGGGTTTTGTTCCCCTTCAGTCATTAATCATGAACCCCCTGATGTATCATGACCGAGATTTGTTCGTCAGCGAAAATGCCCATGAGCAATGCAATGGCTTCCGTTCCCGCCGTTGGTACAGTCACGGCTTTGAGTTCTCGCTCCGTATTCCGCGCAGTCGTAGCGGGAGCTTCTATCCCATTCTCTTAGGGTTGATACGCAGCGAAAGCGAGGAACGTGCCAAATTGTTCAACCTCCTCTACACCAAAGGTCTTACCACGGAGCAGATAGGCGAGATTTCAAATTGCGTCTATGGTCGTTCCTACAGCAAGCAGCAGGTATCGCATCTTGCCGGCAGCTGCCGTGAGGACGTCGAACGGTGGCTTTGCCGTAGCCTTTCCTCCCACTACTTAGCCGTCTATATCGACGCCACCTTTATTTCCACCCGTAGGGACAGACAGGTGTCCAAGGA
>NZ_LR027820.1:1184799-1185374 GCF_900607215.1 Prevotella rectalis | reverse complement strand
GACGGCAGCAGGGAGGTGCTCACGGTTGTCAATCATCCCACAGAAGGGGCTCTTTGCTGGAAAGACGAGCTTGAGGCCTTGAAGCAAAGAGGCGTCGAACAGATAGACTTAGTCGTTTCCGATGCATTGCAAGGAATAGAGAATGCCGTCTGTGCAGCCTTTCCCGGTGCCGCACACCAGTTCTGCGTGGCACACGTCAAGCGACAGATACTCAGCGGCGCATCACATAAAGACAAACCGGTAATGGCGCAGCAGCTCAGTGAAGTGTTCCAATTGGAGAACAACGAGATGAATTCCTTGCAGGGATACGAACAATTCATTACCTTTGTCGAGAAATGGGAAAGGAAATATCCTGCACTAAGAAAGTACAAGGCTGAACGCAACAGTGCCTACTTCACGTATATGGACTTCCCGCCCCAAGTGCAGAGGTGCATATATACGACCAACTGGATTGAAAGGCTCAACAGGAAGTACAGGAGAACCATCCAAATGAGGACATCCATGCCATCAGAGAAGTCTGTCATCTTCCTCCTGGCAGCCGTGGCGATGGAGGAAACAAAGACAACATATGAAAG
>NZ_LR027820.1:1174624-1184640 GCF_900607215.1 Prevotella rectalis | reverse complement strand
GGATTGAAAGGCTCAACAGGAAGTACAGGAGAACCATCCAAATGAGGACATCCATGCCATCAGAGAAGTCTGTCATCTTCCTCCTGGCAGCCGTGGCGATGGAGGAAACAAAGACAACATATGAAAGAAGAATATATCAATTCAAAAACTGGAAAGAAAAGAACAAAATAACAGTGGAAGTACAGAGAAAGGAAAGATGAATTACACACTTTTAAGGACACTACCGTTTATTTTCATAATTCATAGAATCAAAGCATTGAGTCCCAAAAGACTTTACCCCAGACAAGACGTGCTCAGATATCGTCCTGCGTTTTGACAAGCATGACAAGCCAATTAATACAGGAAATATGACAGTGTTAAGTGATTCAGAATGCATGATTTTATAATGACAAGCAAAAGCTATGAACAACAAAACTGATAAGTGCTTTCAGGAGAAAACAGATGTTTCCAAAAAGAGCCATTATCCACATCTCGGATAATGGCTCTTTAGTTGTTTATGTTTTACCTCCTTCTCGTAAGGAGTCAGGCTTCGTTTATTTTACTTTATCAACAATCGCCTTGAATGCTTCCGGATTGTTCATGGCAAGGTCTGCCAACACTTTACGGTTGATTTCGATACCATTCTTATGGAGCGCACCCATCAACTGGCTGTAGCTCATATCATAAAGACGAGCGGCGGCATTGATACGCTGAATCCACAACGCACGGAAATTACGTTTTTTGTTACGACGATCGCGATAAGCGTAAGTCAAACCCTTCTCATAGGTATTCTTGGCAACCGTCCAAACATTTTTGCGAGCACCAAAGTAACCCTTGGTCTTCTTTAAAATTCGAGTTCTCTTTGCTTTTGAAGCAACATGATTTACTGATCTTGGCATAGTTTTCTTTCCTTTTAATTTGTTTGACTAATGTGATTTAACGAAGATTTAACAAGTCGCGTACCTGTTTCATGTTGCTCCTGTCCACTATTGTAGAGCGAACGAGATTTTTCTTCTGTTTCTTTGTCTTCTTAGTCAAGATGTGACTGTGATAAGCTTTGTTACGCTTAATCTTACCTGTACCGGTGAAAGAAAATCTCTTTTTAGCACCGGAATTTGTTTTTTGTTTTGGCATTTTTTTATTATTTAAATTGTTATTTATTCATCCGTGGTAACGTATATACCAAGACGTTACGCACAGGAAGCTTGCCGATATTTTCCTCATCGGAAATACTCGGGAAGCTATTCTTTCTTTAGTTTCGCGAGTGCGTCAACTCCATTCTTCGCATTACCGAAGATTCCATTATCCAACGCTGTTGGCTCTTTCTTGCTTTCTGCTTTGGCATTGTTCTCTGCTTCCTCACGGTCGCGACGTTGCTGGCTCTTCTTGGTGGTGCCTGATTTCTTTGGAGAGAGATAGAGGAACATCTTCTTTCCCTCAAGCTTAGGCAATTGTTCCACCTTTGCCAATTCCTCAAGGTCGTTGGCAAACCTTAGAAGCAATACTTCGCCCTGTTCCTTAAACAGGATGGAACGACCACGAAAGAACACGTAAGCGCGCACCTTATTCCCATCGTTGAGAAACTCTTGCGCATGTTTGAGCTTAAATTGATAATCATGCTCATCGGTCTGCGGTCCAAAACGAATTTCCTTTACATCCTGCTTTACCTGCTTCTGCTTTATCTCTTTCTGACGTTTTTTCTGCTGGTAAAGGAACTTTGAATAGTCGATGATACGACAAACAGGAGGTTGTGCGTTGGGAGATATTTCTACTAAGTCGAGCCCTTCATAATGAGCCTGCTCGAGAGCTTTGCGAGTGGGTATCACTTCAGCCCCCCCATCACTTACCACACGTACTTCCCGAGCGCGAATTTGCTCGTTCACCCGGTACTGAAACTTCATTTTGTCATTTTTCATCAACTATATTTATAATGGTTTTTATTGATTAAACGGCTGCAAAGTTACTATTTTTCAAATGATTAACCAAACTTTTTGAGTACTTTTCGTTGTTTCAAGTCTTATTTCTCACCTTATTTTATATAACAAAGTACTAAATTACAAACCTTAATCAGAAATCCCAATTTCTAAGAATCAGGTACAAATAAAGAATTGCTAAAAGGAAGTCGCGTTCACAAGTTACTTTCCTAAGCTGTTTATCCTTTATCTTCACATTTTTAAAAATAAGACTATATAGGGTAAAAATAAGACCTAAAGAAAAGAGTACTTGAATTACTTTTTCGTACATGATAAATAGTTCTATTTATTAAAAATTTGCTTTAATAGCTATAGTAAAGATTCGTTTATGAAATATCGGCTCAGTCGAAATATCTGAAACATCATAACGACTACTACATTAATAGTCTCGCACAGAGCTGTGCAAGACCATTATTCCATAAGCATTGTGCAAATAATTCACGATGTCAATATCTATTTCAATCCAAATTCTTCAATTGTCCACTGACTTCATCATTGATGCGCTTTGCAAAGTCTGCCATAGACATGGTAGCTTGTTCGCCACCTCCTTGCACACGCATGGAGACAAGCCCTTTCGCTTCTTCCTGTTCGCCCACGATTATCATGTATGGAACGCGTTTTAATTCGTTATCGCGAATCTTACGACCAATCTTTTCGTTGCGATCATCCAGCAGCACCCTTATACCTTTATCCTCAAGGAATGACTTCACTTTCTCGGCATAACCATTATATTTCTCCGAGATAGGGAGGATGGCTACTTGATCGGGTGTCAGCCAGAGTGGGAAATGTCCGGCAGTATGTTCAATCAGCACCGCGGTAAATCGTTCCAAAGAGCCAAATGGTGCACGGTGTATCATTACCGGAGTTTGCTTCGTATTGTCTTCGGCGGTATATTCCAGTTTAAAGCGGTTCGGAAGGTTATAATCTACTTGAATGGTACCCAATTGCCAACGACGCCCGATAGCATCCTTCACCATAAAATCAAGCTTTGGTCCATAGAACGCTGCCTCTCCGATTTCAACACGAGCTTTCAATCCCTTTTCCTTACAAGCTTCTTTTATGGCGTTCTCGCTCTCTTCCCAAACATCGTCGGAACCGATATATTTCTCTTTATCGGCCGGGTCGCGCAGTGAGATTTGCGCTTCATAGTTCTCAAACCCAAAGGTGGTAAATACCTTTTGGATGATATCAATAACGTCTTCAAATTCCTTTTTCACTTGTTCGGGACGAACGAATAGATGCGCATCGTCCTGTGTGAAAGTACGCACACGCGTCAAGCCGTGCAGTTCGCCACTCTTTTCATAACGAAAAACAGTACCAAACTCAGCGATACGCAAGGGAAGATCTTTATAGGAACGTGGTCGGCTCGCAAAGATTTCACAATGGTGCGGACAGTTCATTGGTTTCAACATATACTCTTCATCTTCTTCCGGTGTTTGAATGGGTTGGAAGGAATCTTTGCCATAATGTGCATAGTGTCCGGAGGTGATGTACAAGTTCTTTCCACCGATTCCGGGCGTGATTACTTCCTGATAGCCATAAGGTCGTTGCAACTTTCTCAGAACTTCTTGCAGGCGAAGTCGCATTTGCGTTCCCTTTGGCAGCCAAATGGGAAGTCCTTTTCCTACCCTGTCGGAGAACATGAAGAGTTCCATTTCTTTACCTATCTTGCGATGGTCGCGCTTCTTGGCCTCTTCCAACATGACGAGATACTCGTCCAGCATTTTCTTCTTTGGAAACGTGATACCATAAATACGTGTCAGCTGATCGCTATTAGAATCGCCACGCCAAAATGCACCGGCTACACTTGTTAGTTTCACGGCTTTGATAGCTCCTGTGGACACAAGATGAGGACCGCGACACAAGTCAGTGAAATTTCCTTGTGAATAGGTAGAAATTGTTCCGTCTTCCAAGTCTTCTACGATATGTTCTACCTTATAAGTCTGCCCATCAGCTTTAAATTCCTTTACAGCATCGTCTTTCGCAACGTTACGACGAACTATGGGAGAATCTTTTCTCGCCAATTCAAGCATTTTCTTCTCTATCTTCGGGAAATCATTCTCAGAAATCGGAGTACCGTCAGCTGTCTGTACGTCATAGAAGAATCCGTTTTCTATTGCAGGACCGAATCCGAATTGAATTCCCGGATAGAGTTCTTTTAACGCCTCAGCAAGTAAGTGAGCCGAAGAATGCCAGAAGGTATGTTTTCCTTCTTCATCTTCAAACTTATAAAGTGCTATTGTAGCATCCTCATTAATAGGACGGTTAAGTTCCGTCGTTACACCATTCACCCCACAAGATACAACGTTGCGGGCGAGAGCCGGTGAGATGCTCTCTGCGATTTGAAGTCCGGTAACTCCCTGTTCGTATTCGCGAATGGAGCCGTCCGGGAAAGTGATTTTAACCATCATACAAATTAGTTTTTATAAATCAATATTGCCACAAAGGTACAATTTTATGATGAGAATGAACAGGTTTGTGTTGAAAAATCGGGAAAAACAAGAATGTGTTGCCCATTTATTTGGTAAAAAAGTAAGAAAAGGAACACATAAATAAAAAAAAGTTCTCTGGGAGATAATTTTTTACGGATTTATATAAGCTTTTTATTCATTTATTCCTATCTTTGCAGCATGAAATCAAATACTACAACACAACCAAGCACAATGCGAAATCTATTTTACCATTTAGTAGCCCTATTTGTGGTTATCGTATGGGGTGTTACTTTCGTGAACACACGCGTACTCGTAGATAATGGTCTGAAACCACAGGATGTTTTTCTCCTGCGTTTTGCCATTGCTTATATCTGCATTTGGTTCATTTCGCCCAAAAAAGTTTTCTGCGGAAATTGGAAAGATGAACTAATGATGCTACTTTTGGGTATTTTGGGCGGTTCGCTTTATTTCATCACAGAGAACTATGCCGTAAAACTGACCTATGTAAACGATGTGAGCTTCATTGCCAACACCTCACCACTGCTAACGGTCATCATCGCGCTCATGTTCAGTAAGAAAGTAAAGTTCAGCTGGATGCTTGCTATTGGTTCCATCATGGCATTGGTGGGATTGGGATTTGTCATTTTCAAAGACCATTTTGAGTTGAATATCAAGTCTTTGGGGGATATGTTGGCTCTGACTGCTGCCATTAGTTGGGCTTTCTACTCATTGCTTATCAAGAAAGCTGCGAGCAAATACTCTTCTGTGTTTATCACCCGAAAAGTATTCATCTATGGTGTGCTAACCACGCTACCCATGTATTTGATTGAGCCTTGGCACTTTCCGCTCAAAGGTTTTCTCAATCCGGAAGTTTGGGGCAACCTTATTTTCCTCGGACTGATCGCATCGTTCGTATGTTTCGCTTTGTGGAGCTGGGTGGTAACAAAATTGGGAGCACTCAAAACAGCCAATTATATTTATCTTAGCCCCATAGCCACTGTTGTAGCCAGCTATTTCGTTCTTGGTGAAAATATGGTACTAATGTCTTACATTGGCAGTGCGCTAATTCTCGGTGGCGTGTTCATAGCCAATCAGGCAAAGAACGTGGATTATTGACATTCATGGCTATCAGATAAACCATCTACATTTGTTCCTATTATAATTGTTCCGGTAAGAACAAAGATGCAAAAGGGCTGACTTTCCAAATTAGAAAAGTCAGCCCAAACTTGTTTAATAATGACACTGCCTTGGCAAAAACCACACGCAATAAACTCATATCAACACCTGCGCTTGTCCGGGCAAGACAAGAGATAAGCACATTCTCTTTATTTAGCCGAACGCCATTGAAAACACGAAAATCCTTCCCTGCTATATGTGAAAAGTTCAACAGTGTCCTAAATTTTCTTCATTCATCCATCCAAAGCTTAGCTTTTGCTTTCCAAAAGGTAAGCTTTTGCAATGCAAAAGGTCATGAATTAGAGTGCAACTAATCAACGAAAATGAAGAAATAACGAAGTTGGTGTAAACTGACTGATAATGAGCAGGAAACGGAATAATTTGCATAGAAGTGCTCTTTTCAAAAAGGGCAGGAATATGCAGATTTAGGCAGAAGTTCAGTTACCAGAGCGTTACCCGAATTTGCCATAGGTAACGATGGAGCAATGTTCGGTAACTGAATTATTTTCGCTCGTGTGGCTGTTGCTGCGGTCGGCAGTTTTCTGCATAAGTGAGGAACGCTTTGAATTTGGTAATTTTGCCACAAAACATCAAAGCGTATGAAAACAGAAAAAATGAAGGTGTTGCTCTACCTCAAAAAGAGCGGTCTTGGCAAGTCAGGCAAAGCCCCAATTATGGGACGTATCACACTTGGAAGGAGTGTAGCGCAGTTCAGTTGCAAGCTCTCCTGTAATCCTGACCTGTGGAATCCCCGTGAGAGCAGAATGGACGGAAAAAGTCGTGAGGCGGTGGAAGTGAATGGCAGGTTGGAGAACTTGCTGCTGTCCATTCAGTCAGCTTATCAATCTTTGCTTACAAGAGGTTGCCCATTTGACGCAACCGACGTGAAGGAACAGTTTCAGGGCTGTGTGCAGACACGGTGCATGCTCATCGAGAGGCTTGATGTGCTCATAAAAGAAAAAGAAAGTCATATCGGTATAGACATCAGAAAAGAGTCAATGGCAAGCTATCACTCCACGAGAATCCACTTGCAGGAGTTCATCCAAAAGAAGTATAAGGTTTCTGACTTAGCCTTCTCACAACTGACAGAGAACTTCATCCATGAGTTTCAGCAGTACTTCTTGGGAGAGTGTGGATTTCAGGAGAGCTCATTCTACAATGTCGCCACCCATTTGAAAACAGTTTGCAGGCAGGCTTACCGTGAGGGGGTGGCAGACATCCTGCTTTTTGACAAAGTCAAAATCAGCAAGGGTAACAAGAAACTCCCCAAAGCACTTGACAGAGGAGCATTTGAGAAGTTAAAGACTCTCCACTTTGAGGAATTGGAGGAGGAAATGGAAACGGCAAGGGATATTTTCCTCTTTGCCTGTTATACGGGTGCTGCGTATTGTGATTTGATGGAACTGGACAAGTCCCATCTTGTGCGTGATGACGAGGGTAGCCTTTGGCTGAAGTTCAACCGTCAGAAGACAAGTGTGCCTTGCCGTGTCAAACTGTTACCCGAAGCCATACGGCTGATGGAGAAGCTCCACAGCGATGAAAGGGAAACATTGCTCCCTTTCATGGGATATGCCACTTACCAATCTTATTTGAAAGCCTTGCGGCTTCGTGCAGGCATCTCGTTTCCTTTTACCACACATACGGCAAGGCACACATTTGCCACGCTCATCACGCTTGAACAGGGTGTACCCATTGAGACCGTTAGTAAGATGCTGGGGCATTCCAACGTGAGCATGACCGAGTGTTATGCAAAGGTAACCCCACAGAAACTCTTTGAGGAATTTGATCGTTTCCTTTCTTTCACTGAAGATATGCAGTTAATAATCTAATTCCTATTTTTTCTATCTTATCATTATTCATTATTCAAAACCACCAAGACAATGAGAAGTACATTCAAGATACTGTTCTATATCAACAGACAGAAGACAAAGGCAGACGGCAATACCGCCATTCTCTGCCGTATCACCATAGACGGAAAGAACACAGCCATTACCACAGGCGAAGAGTGCCATCCTGCCGAGTGGAACACCAAGCAGGGGTTGACAACCAACAAGAAAACAAACCAAAGAATCATTGAGTTCAGAGATTTGGTGGAAAAGACCTATCGGGACATTCTTGTAATGGATGGAGTGGTAAGTGTGGAACTTATCAAGAACCGCTTACAAGGCATTGCCACTAATCCGACAACGCTCCTTGCCATGAGTAAGGCAGAATTGCAATCCGTCAAGGAGAGCGTAGGCAAGTCAAGGGCAGAGGGAACTTATCTGAATCTGTTCTATTCTGACAGAAATCTCCGTGAATTTGTCGAAAACAAAGGAGTGCAGGATATACCCATCGGAGCCATTACAGAGGACTTGTTCGAGGAATACCGCTTCTTTCTCAAAAAGCGTGGACTGAAAGCATCTACCGTCAACAGCAACCTCTGCTGGCTGAGCCGACTAATGTTCCGTGCGGTCAGCAAGAGAATTATCCGCTGTAATCCGTTTGAGAATGCCAAGTATGAGAAAGAGGAAAAGAAGATACGCTTTTTGCAAAAGAGCGATGTAATGAAACTGATGTTAATGAAGATGAACGACAGAGAAGCGGAGCTGGCAAGACTGATGTTTGTCTTTTCCTGCTTCACAGGCTTGGCTATTTCAGATATGGAGAATTTGGAATACAAGCATATCCAAACGACAGCGGATGGACAGATGTATATAAGAAAGGAACGTCAGAAGACCAAGGTTGAGTTCATCGTGCCGTTACATCCCATAGCGGAAGCCATCATCAGTCATTGTCAGAAAGAGCAGGAAAGAAGCGAGGAACAGCAGACGGTGAAAGAAAAAGATGACCACCTTGTCTTTCACCGTAATTGCAGCCGTAGTGTCATGGATACCAAACTGAGCATCGTGGGAAAGGCTTGCGGTATCCGCCAAAGACTTTCCTTCCACATGGCAAGACATACATTCGGCACGATGAGCCTAAGCGCAGGAATACCTATTGAGAGCATAGCCAAGATGATGGGGCATGCCTCCATATCAAGCACTCAAGTTTATGCGCAGGTGACGGACAAAAAGATATCAGAGGATATGGACAGGCTCATTGCCAAGCAATCGGCAAAAGAAAAAGAAACTTCGGAGAGAGAGGCTTGTGAACCTTCGGATATTGTAATCTGTAAAATGGAGAAAACGGCATGAAGACAAACAACAATCCAAAAATAAGAACAAACACTTCCAATCAGCGTAGTTATTTTGATTGGGGCAGCAAAATGCAAGTCATTCGCAAAGGAAACGGAGAGATAGCCATGACAGAGAGTGAACTTGTGAAGTTCTTCGGGGTAACATGGAGGAAACTCAACCACAGGTTGCAAACGATAATAAAATCCTCCAACCTGCATCCTGAAGAAAGGAGTACAGTTGAGAGGGTAACAGTCAGAGATAAGGAGTTGGCAGGTTATGCATCGCTTTATCCACTCCCAATCATTATTGCCCTGTCTTTCCAATTGGATAGCACAGGAGCCCACTTCTTCAGAAAGTATATCATCAATGAACTACAGCGACCGACAACAACTTTAACACCGGTATTTCTTTTTGGAGATACACAGCATTAAATTATCTATATCTTTTTTCTTTCACCGATATTATCCTACTACATAACTACAAATAGGGTAAAACGGTGAAAGAGAAGATGTTGTGGGACCGTTATTATGTTGCGAATTATCTTACTACCAATCTACTACTAACTATGGTAAAATAGGACTGATTGTTCATTTTGGAAATATTTCAAAGACTTCTTTGCTGGTTAGCTAGATAAAATACCCACTATTGAGTATTTTGTGTATCTTTCTTTTTATGTAACTTTGGTGAAAAATTATAACCTATAAACATTTAACACATAAGGACATGAAAAAAATTTTATTATTACTATCTGTTATTGCTTTCTTCTCTTGCAGTAATGAGGAAATCTACAATGAAAAAGAGAATGTGAGTCAAAAATTGTCCGAAGAAAATTTCAATGTCACACAAAGTGATATTGAGAAGGTTGTCGTTGATTATTTTTATTCGACACGGACAAGGGCAAAAGGAATTTCTTGCGAAATTGCAGAAATTGACACTATTAGTAACGATGCTAACAGTGCAACCAGAGCAACAATTGACAGCCCACATAACTTGTTGTACATTGTGAGAATGTCAGACGGATCAACCGTGGTAGTAGGTGGCGACAAAAGAGCAGAGCCTGTTTATGCACATTTTGACAATCTCAATTTGAAAATAAATGAAAAGGGAGAATTTGTAGGTGATAGTATCCCTGAAATTATTGGTAATCTAATGGAAAATTATATAGTTGATGTCATTAGTGTCCCGTTAAAATCGGGACCAGTTAAATATTAATCAAATAACCCCGGAAAGAGGGGACAATCGAGTTCTTTGACATTATTGAAATCAGTCCTTTCGAAGAGATCTACGAGTGGTGTCTT
>NZ_LR027820.1:1139615-1174613 GCF_900607215.1 Prevotella rectalis | reverse complement strand
TCATTAGTGTCCCGTTAAAATCGGGACCAGTTAAATATTAATCAAATAACCCCGGAAAGAGGGGACAATCGAGTTCTTTGACATTATTGAAATCAGTCCTTTCGAAGAGATCTACGAGTGGTGTCTTATCCATAAGCGAAATACTTAGAATCTGAAGAACCTCATAAGTCGATCGCTTAAGTTGAAAATCATGTTGTACGATAGCAACAAGGCAATAGGCTATGATTGCCGATGAAATTTGGATTCTCACAGCATTCTCTGTTGTACCCCAAAACTTCTTGATCTTGAGGTGCTGCTTTAGCCATTTGAAGAACAGCTCTATCTGCCATCTATTCTTGTAAAGATTGGCGATTTCAGGTGCTGTAAGATGAAAGGCATTGGTTAGGAAAGCAAACTCCCTGTCTTGTTCTTCATCATAGAATTTGACGAGTCTGAGTTTCTCTGGATACTTTCGGTATGAATTGTATTCATTGAATTCAATCACAGCATCTGTCAATATATTCTTTGGCACCCTGCGCCTCCATCTACAGCATTTGTATTGCAGATTCTTCTTGGCTCGCACAACAAAGAACGATTCATGCTGATGTATTTTGAAAAGTTCCTTGAATGCATTATATCCACGGTCGAATACATAGTAAGAACCTGATTCATAAGGAATTTCCTTCATGGAATTTGAGTCGTAAACGGATGCTGTAGAGATATGGAAGAAAGCAGGAACCTGAGATTCGAGGTCATATAACACATGTGCTTTTATCCCTCCCTTCTTCTTACGGAACTTTGCCCACCAGAAGACTGATAAACACAAAGGAATTGTCGTTGAGTCGAAGGCATACACATTGCCTTTCAACTTGAAGATATCCGTTACCCGTTTCTTTTTGGCTTGCTCCATCATATAGAAAGCAAAGTCTTCAAAGATACGGTAGTCACGATTCTGATTGGCTGAAGCAAATGTCGTTTTCGCAATAGGCTTACGCCCTAATCCAAGATGGTATTGCTTTGCTCTATGTGCTTCAAAAGCAACAATCAAATCTCGCAAACTCTCTCGATTACTCAGTTGACCAAACATCATAGCAAGCAACTGATTCCAACAAGTGAAATGCTTCACATAGCGGTTTCCATCATACTTGCGAACATAGTTGTTAAACTGAGTTCTGTTCAAAAAAGCGGTGAGCTGGGCAAAAACGTATTTATCTTGGAACATAACAGTCATTTAAATTTGACTGCAAAGTTACGAAATCAAGTCCGTTTCATTTCAAAACACCACCTAATAGACTGTATTTCAATTAATTCAAAGAGCGATTAGCCCACCTTAACGGGACATTAGTGAGTTGATGTAAAAAATAAAACAACAAATAATAACCAAGTAAACAGCTATTACAGTAATAGGCAACAATTAAATACCCGAGCTGGAGATTCCAATGACGAAGTTCTCCCTAAATTAGCCTATAGATTTACAGATGCATATAAATACAACGAGAACCACAAGAACTACAATACTTTTTCTTCACAAGATATAAGACCTTGGACTATTCATGCTCTTTGTATTGCAATACCTGATGGAAAAGAAATTAGAAGTTTTGACAAATACCAACTAAAGGCTTCATGGAAACGAGCAAAGAAATTAGATGTTACGCAATTAAAAGGAGATATGTATACAGATTTCGTTGAGATGTCTAATAGAATTCCACAATTTAAATTAATGCCGAACTCTGAAATATCAGGACTTATGGCTTTTGAAGCTGTAAAGAATTTCTTTTCGGGTGCAGATGGAATTCCAAGTTTGTCTTATGATACAGACTGGTTTAATATGCTTAATAACTTAAGATTGGAAACAGGCATTTCATATATATATGGGTATCGTGATAGAAAACATCCTACCTTTTTTAGGCACACTTCTTACTATAATTTTAGTTTCTTTTTAGCTGACGGATACAAAAAAATCAATGGAGATTATTATATCCATGTAGTAGGTCCCATTGGTAATTATGGAATTGTATCTGGTTATGTATTGGATTTTAACAGGAAAAATGCAGGTCGCTTCCAAGATACACATTGGACAGAATGGTATGGAGCCCCATATAAGACAAGAACTCTTAATATTCACACGACTAAATATTTACCGCAATGATGATAAAAAGGATTCTGCTATTCATAGCCGTTATTATAATGGTTTCCTGCTCTGACGAAGATAGGAATAGAATTCCAAATATTACCCCAAGTAAGATAGAACTATCCACTGCACATCCAGAAGGCTTTTTCCAGTTTATGGAAGGTGATTATGCGATGTATGAGTTTAGGATTGATTATGGGAAGAATGACACTGAAGTATCAAAAAGAATAACCAAAGAGATTTTATCAAAGGAACAGACTGTCGTAGAACTTTCTGATGGGAATAAAGCCACAATTTATTGTAAAAATGGCATACTCCAGAAAATAGAATTTGACTTTATGACAATAAGCAAGGTACAGACAGGAAAATATAAAGTCCAATTGAACAAAAATAGCATCCAGCAAGTACCTGTAGCAATTTCCTTTGGATTTAGTGTTCCTGATGGAATATCCACTATTGGAATAACTTTTAAATAGCAAAAGATATGAAAAAAATATTTTTATTTTTATCCTTAGCACTTCTTGTTTCATGCAATCAAGAAGAGCTTCCTCAAAAACAGACAACTCCGATTGTTAAAGAAAATAGTTTTAAGGTCGGGAAAAGTGATATAGAAAAAGTAGTTAATGGCTATTTACAAGCGGGTAACACAAGATCTACAAATAATGCTTGTATGATTGTTGGTATTGACTCTATTAATGCGCAAGATAATACGACAAGAGGAATACAGAAAGAGAGTAATCCACAGAACTTATTGTATTTTGTCAAAATCTCAGACGGCTCTACTATCGTTATTGCAGGTGACAAGAGAGCCGAACCTATTTATGCGCATTTTAATAACATCGAGTTAAAGTTTCTTCATGGAAAGTTGATAGAGCAAGAAAAATTACCAGAATCTTTTCTTTTTATGCTTGGGACGGCAGCTACATCAGTTTACAACCGAATGACTCCGGATGCGCCCATAAATTCTCATTGGGACCAGCCTGAAACAAGAAGCTCAAAAAGATATGAGGAATCCGTGCCCCAAAAATGTAATGTAAGGTGGGGACAGGGTAATCCTTTCAATTTACAGTCACCTTCATCAAATGGGAAATATGCTTCTAATGGACGAGCTGCTGCGGGCTGTGTACCTATTGCAGTTGTCCAAGCACTGACAGTGCTAAAGAATGATTTTGGTGTATTCAAAGGGTATGGATTAAAGACTTCTTGGAGCAAACTGAAGACAAAGGAGTATGGTTATTACTTTACTTCTCAAAGTGAAAAAGACGACATTTCAAATATTATAAAAAGAATAGCAGAAAATATTGGTACATCATACGATAAGGATGGCTCTGCGGGGACTGACACTAAAAAAGCTATGAAATTCTTAGGCGATTATTTAGGTGGAATGTTCAGCTATGATACTGATTGGAATAATATTAGTAACAATATGAAAAATAATTCCTATGGTCTTTCGTTCTTATCGGGCAAAAAGCGCAGTAATGGCTGGTTATGGAAAAAACTGGGAATTGATATGCCAAGTTCTGGACATTGCATGCTTTTGGATGGGTACAAAATAATGAATGGGCAGACCCTATACTATATAAATTTTGGCTGGAACGGATCTGCAAATGGCTATTATCTATATGATGATAAGACATGGAAAGAAGATTCTCCCAGGCAATATGACCTTATGATGAAAGTTTATAATTTCCATATAGATACGGATTATGATGATTTTTAAGTTGTAAAAATATTTATACTGTATTATCGAAAGATTAAGACATATAGTTTCTTATGTTACGACAAATATAGCTTCTTTGATAGATGAGGAAGGATATATCAAGATAAAAATCACCTCATAAATAGTTACAGGTAGTAATGCTAAATCTAACAGAGCCGTATCAAACTTTATAAAAAATATGATACGGCTCTGTTCCCATATTTTGGAGTACTCTCATTTAAGATTAGAGGATTATCCTTTTAAAAGTGGAGTTTTGGCATATATTTATATTATATAGTCATCGTGATATTCCATATAGTTATTTCCTTAATAATATTTTCTCCAAATCCGAAGACTTATAGAGTATCTTCCCAGCAAACTGCGTATAGGGGATAATCTTCCTGTCCCGATAGTCCTGCAAGGTGCGAGGGCTGATGTACAGCCGCTCACACACCTCCTTGCCTGTGAGGAAGTGTTCACCGCCAAACAAGGGTTTGTGTGTCTGTGCTACTTCCTTTATTCGTTTGTTCACACTTCTTATGGCGGACAGCACCACCTGCATCTCGTCCGCATCCATGTTCAAATCTCTTACTGATTCCATTGTCCTCTTATTTTATTTGTTGTTCTTTGATTTCTCCGATTTTGTCTGCAACAACCGCTCCACGTCCTCACGCCTGTAATAGCACTTGTGCCCGATTTGTGTAAACGGTAGCACGCCCGTATCACGGTAGTGCTGCAAGGTGCGCTTGCTGATGTTGAGTAGCTGACATACATCCCCATTGTGCAGCCAATCGGTGTGCTGACTCTGTTCTCCGAAAGCTTTGTGGCAGGTCTGAGCAAGATTGAGTATCTCATCCCTCAGTCTTGCCCAATTTGAATCCGTAATGATAAAATATCCCATAGTTTTATTATTGTTTTGTTTGTATTTCTGTCTTGTTGGTTTAATAAAACCTTTGTCCGTTTTGCGTTTCACCGCATATTTCTGCCTGCAAAAGTAGAGAGTGTTTGCCATACTTCAAAGCACGAGGGAACAGCAGGGAAATAGAGGGAAAAACATGGAAATGGCAAAAGGATTGTCGCTCTCTTTCTTTGTCTCTTTACTCCATTTTATCATATCCTTTTAGCCAACGCAATACGATGCGTATTGTAGCAAATTACCACCTGCCTTTCTTGCATTCTTTACACACTTGTCCTCTTGTTTGGGGCTTAAATCCATACTTTCCAACAGTTTCTTGTCAAAAATCCGTGAGAAATTCATTGCCAATTTGCGCAACATTATGCAAGCACTCTCCGAATGCTTGGAACTTTCCAGTTCTCTTCATAACTTCACTCTCGGAAACCAAACCAAGCATATAATGAAACGAAACGCAGATAAAGGCAATTCAGTGGACGAAAATAATACGCCCAAGCAAAGGAAGACTTCCTCCAAAAATGGTGAGATAGAAACTTATCTCTCCTCTTATTATGAGTTCAGATACAACACGGTGTTGGGGCGAACCGAATACCGAAGCAAGGAAGATGCTCACTTCTCAAAAGTGGGTCGCTATGAAATCAATACACTCCGCAGGGAACTTGACAACGATGTGGGGATTATCACATCTTCCGACAACCTCTATTCCATTATAGAGAGCAGTTTCTCTCCACGTGTCAATCCCATACAGGAATATTTCAATGGATTGCCCTTGGTGGATATTGGTAATAGCAGAGGTAATTATAGTGGCAATAGCGATAGTTGTATTCATGGCAGTAGTGGTAATGGTAATAATGAACACAATAACCATTGTGATACTTCTTCCTTTTCACTGAAAGTCATTCCCGAACTGGCAAGTTGCGTAGTTGTGCGCAACTCTGACAAGTGGCTGCCATACCTTACCAAATGGCTCGTGGCAGTGGTCGCCAACGCCATGGACGACCGTGAATGCCGTAACCATACCTGTCTTGTACTGACAGGCGAGCAGGGCAAGTTCAAGACAACTTTCCTTGACTTGCTCTGCCCACCTGCCCTGCATGGTTACAGCTACACGGGAAAGATATATCCGCAAGAGAAGGACACGCTTACTTATATAGGGCAAAACCTCATCGTAAACATTGACGACCAGCTCAAAGCCCTCAACAAGCGTGATGAGAACGAACTGAAAAACCTCATCACCTGTCCGATGGTCAAGTACCGTATGCCTTACGACAAGTATGTGGAGGAACACCCACACTTGGCGAGTTTCGTTGCATCGGTAAATGGTAACGATTTCCTTACCGACCCCACAGGCAGTAGGCGGTTTCTGCCCTTTGAAGTATTGTCTATTGACATAGAACGAGCAAAGGCAATCTCAATGGATAGTGTCTATACCGAAGCAAAAGCCCTGTTAAAATCTGGTTTCCGCTATTGGTTTGACGATAATGAGATAGTAGAGCTTTACAAAGAGAGTGAGGATTTCCAAGTGCAGACCGCAGAAATGGAACTACTGCTACGCTGCTTTGAGAAGCCAACGGAGGATGAAAACTATTCGTTAATGACCACTACGGAGATACTCACTTATTTGGGAATTTATACTCACCAGCCACTTGTTGCCAAGCGTATGGGTGAAGCCTTGAAGAAAGCAGGATACATAAAGGTGAGCAAACGAAGAAACGGTAGTAGCCCCATCTATGTCTATAAGATTAGGAAAATCTTGCCCTGCCCGCTCCTTCAAACTTGTAGTAGCCAAATGTAGTAGAATGTGTAGTATTGTCTTATACTACAAAGTAACACTGATTATCAATCACTTATCACAAAATAGTATGTAGTAAGAAGAAAGATGAAAAAGTTTGGAGGGGAAAAAGTTAGGAAAAGGGAAATTCATTCAAATGTAATCAAATATAATTCAGACAATCGATTATAACTCAATCACTTAAATTATTCAAGCAATGAAAGAAGAAGATTTATCACTCATCAAGCGATACTCCATCGTAGAGTATCTTGAAAGGAAAGGTATCAAACCCTTGCGCAGAACACCTTCCTATGCGCTGTACCGCTCACCACTCAGAGAGGAAACGCATCCGAGTTTTAAGGTGGACACACAGAAGAACCTCTGGATAGACTATGCCGAAGGTAGGGGCGGAAGTATCATTGACCTCTGTATGCGCTTGGAAGGCTGCACGCTATCGGAAGCCATTTGCCGTTTGGGACAAAACGCTACCGATAATATAACATATAGTTCTCACAAAGACTTCTCACAAAACAATCTCCAACCAACGATGGCTGCAAACGAGACAAGGAAGCTGATAAGTATATCAGACACCCTACTGCCACATTTGCAGGAGTATCTTACAAAGGTACGCTGCATTGATTTGGAAAAGGCAAAGCCTTTCCTCAAATGTATCAGCTATGAGGTAAGGGGCAGGCGCTATCAATCCATCGGCTTTGCCAATCAATCAGGAGGGCATGAACTTCGGGACAATGGCACGTTCAAGGGTACGATAGCACCGAAGGACATTACTCTCATATTCACAGACAAGCAAACAGAATACGCAACAGACAAGACACAGTCCGTATGCATATTTGAGGGCTTTATGGATTTTCTCTCCTTTCTTTCAATGAAAGATGAAATAACGAGTGTCTGTCTTGTGCTAAACTCGGTAAGCAATGTGGCAAGGGCTATTCGATATCTGAGTGACCACAACCTAACGCATATCCGTACCTTCCTTGACAATGACGATGCAGGGCGGAGAACCGTGCAAGAATTTGTAAAGGTAGGTTTCAAGGTGGAGGATATGTCCGTACATTACAAAGGCTTCAAAGACCTCAACGAGTTTCATGTTTACCGTGTCCGTGAGCGACAGAAGCATAAAGGGCAGATACAGATACGGATGTCGGTTACAGAACAAAATCAAAACATGAAATCAAAACAAGTCAAACATAAAATGAGATAAAAACATGGAAAAGCAAAAAGTCAGTAACGAGGGAATGAAGAATACAATCCATTCCGACAAGCAGTATTTTGGACTAAATCAGATAGAAAATTCGTCTGAACATATCATTGCCGAACTTCGGGCAAGGAAAGCAAGACTTATTCAAGAGCCTAACGAACAGGACACAGAGAACACTACGCACTCTGAACCTGCACAGCATACAGAGAATGCAACTGTTCAAAGGCGCATCAGTGCCAAAATGAGAAAGGAAACGCTCGAATCCTACAAGCAGGCCTACCTTGTTCCAACAAAACTAAGCAACCGAAAAGCGGTCTATCTGAGCCGAGAAACGCAGGAGCGTGCCGACTTCATCGTGCGCAGATTGGGCGACAGGGGCAGCAACCTTTCAAGTTTCGTGGAGAACATCGTGCGCATTCATTTGGAGGAGTATGGTGAGGACATAGAGAAGTGGAGAAAGCTGTGAGGCACAGGAAAAGGGGGCGAGGACTTTTGGGAAAAGAGGCTATTATTCCACTCAAAACCCTCAACCCTTTTTTAGAGAACATAACAACAGACATTTGTCAAACATACTGAATGATGGGAACACCACGAACGCAGTTAAACACAGAATGCACGGCATTCACTTTTCGGCAGCAAAACGCCTTGTGCGTAAACGTTTCGTTAGCTGATATTGCAAGACGTCAGTTTGTACCCACAAACTGCTCTTGCTCCCCTCGTCTATCTATCGGGGAGATAAGACCGTAATCACTCCGTTCTCATCGGTCAGTATTCAGGAATTAAGACAACAAATCATCTATAATGATAAACTTTCAAAGAAACTTATATGAGCAGATACAAGGGAAAAGCTGCCCGATGGCAGCAACAGGATAAGGAAGAACAGAAGATGAACAAGACAGAGTTCATCAAAGTAAGATGTACCTTAGAGGAAAAACAGCGTATCAAGTCAAGGGCGGAAAGCACGGGACGGAAATTCTCCGATTATTGTCGGGAAATACTCCTTAACGGAGAAGTAACAGCCGTTCCCAAGATGACAGACAATGAGAGGGAAGCCATTGCCATTCTCCAACATACAGGAAGGTACTATGGGCAGATTTCCAATCTCATCAAGCTCAAGGACGAGGATTGGCTACTAATCACCAAGAACCTTTCGCTATGTGCCAAAGAGGCATTTAAGCGGTTTTACGACCCGCATTTTCGGGTAGATGATGAAATATATAAGGTCTTAAATCTAACAAGAAATGATAGGTAAATGCAAGGCGATAGCGCACGGAAGCACAGCTTTGGACTATATTTTCAGGGAAGGCAAACTCGGTAGTCGGCTTGCATTCCACAATCTTTGCAGCAGAGATCCAAAGACTATCTATGAGGAAATGAAAGTGGTCAGTAACTACAACAGCCGTTGCAGGAACAAGTTTCTCCGTATCGAAATTGGCATCGCACCGCAGGACGAGAAAAAGCTGTCTGTGTCCGAATATATGTGGATAGCACATTTGTTTGCCAAACGAATAGGACTTGACAACCACCAATGGGTAGCAGTAACGCACAAGGACACCGACAACAGACACATTCACATCATCGCCAACCGCATCAGTCTGTATGGAGAAGTCTTTGATACCACCTTTGTGAGCAATAGGGCTGCAAGGGTGGCGGAGGAAATAAGCAGAGAGAAAGGCTTGACCATCGCAAAGGAGATTAAGGCGGAAAGGAAATACCAAAAGGCAAAAGTCAGCCAGACGAGAGAGCAAGCAAAGAAAGTGGTGCAACAAATCTGTTATTCCATGCTTGACAAGTACAGAGATACAGGCATCACAGGGCATTCCATGTTCCTTTATGAATTGAACAAAAACGGCATTACCATAGAGCGTATGAAGAATAAGCAGGGCAAGGTATATGGCTTGAAGTTCTCCTTCAATGGACAAAGCTTCAAAGCTTCCGAAATCGGCAGGGAGTTCGGCTACCATTCCTTGCAGAAGAACTTTGAAACAACTAACAAGGAAGAATCAAGGAAACCACATCTAACAGTACAAGAGCCTACAGAAAAGAAAGAACAATCTGATACAGGCTACCAACTTGTACCTCCAAGCCGCTCCTCTATCTCACGAGACAATGATACCTCACAAGTGCAGAATCCCATTGGTGCAGTGGCAGACACCATCGTTAGCGCAGCCGATGAAGCGGTGGAAGGGTTAGGCGATTTAATTACACCAAGTACACAAGGCAATGACTTAACCGAAGCTGCATGGCAGCGCAAACTCAGATACCAAGCTAACAGAAAGAAGAAACGTGGAAGGGGAATATAAACATAGCATACAAAAAGTGCATAATAAAGAATATCTCATCAAAAACGCTTGCTATTCGGTAACAAAGTATTATCTTTGCAAACAGAATAACAAGCGTTCTTTGTTAGGCAGAAAACAGCGAAGCCAGGTAGCTCGCTCGTTTCTAAATCGTTACCAGTTTAGTCTTATCAACAAGGTAACTTATTTATTTTCAATCAGTTGTAGTTTAAGAATTATCTTAGCCTGCAAAAGCTTACCTTTTAAATTACAATCAATATCATTCTGATTATCAGTAGATTACAAGGTATGTTTCTGACGCAGTTTTTGTAATATAATTTCGCGGTTTTGGTCGAGGCGAATGCTCGCTATCAAGCGTTTGTTAGCCACCATCTGAATATGAATTGAAATGATAAGAAGGTATGTGCTATTCTGCATTGAAACAAAAATACGTCAAGTCTCATGATTTGATACAACCGTACGTGGGGGAGGGGCACGAAATCATTTAGGACACTATCGGGGAAAGATAAAAGAATTGCTCACTGCCATATAACCCCGAGAAATCCTAATGTCCGATTTGGGTTTAATGGGGGGCGTCATAAAAGATAGCTCCCAGTGTCAAAACCATGTATGTGGGACAAATTGTTATCAGTTTCATCATGTGCCAAAACTGAAAGAAGACTGCCATGAACGATGGCAGCCTTCTTTTCAAAGATTTTATACGAATGTGTGTTTACTTTATAATACACTTTCAAACTCGTGTAAGAAACGTATGTCGTTTTCCGAGAATAAACGAAGGTCGTTTACACGAAATTTCAAGTTGGCAATGCGCTCCACACCCATTCCGAATGCGTATCCGGTATAAACAGTCGAGTCAATGCCACAAGCCTCAAGGTCGTGCGGATCAACCATTCCGCATCCGAGGATTTCCACCCAACCCGTATGTTTACAGAAGCCACATCCTTCCCCTCCACAGATATTGCAGCTAATGTCCATTTCCGCACTTGGTTCCGTGAATGGGAAATAGCTCGGGCGAAGGCGTATCTTGGTATCAGCTCCAAACATCTCTCGCGCAAATGTGAGCAGCACCTGCTTGAGGTCGGTAAAGCTGACATTCTTGTCCACATAGAGTCCTTCTACCTGATGAAAGAAGCAATGGGCGCGAGCCGAGACAGCCTCGTTGCGATAGACACGTCCCGGACAGAGCACTCGAATGGGGGGCTCATGGGTGGACATATAGTGTGCTTCATCATTGGAGGTATGACTGCGGAGAAGTACGTTCTTGGTAACATCCATCGTATTGGTGCGCTCAATGAAGAATGTGTCTTGCATATCGCGTGCGGGATGATCCGCAGCGAAATTCAACATCGTGAACACGTGCTTGTCATCATCGATTTCCGGTCCTTGATAGAGCGTAAAGCCCATACGCGCGAAAATATCTATGATTTCGTTCTTTACAAGGGTGAGTGGATGGCGCGTACCCAATTGAATGGGATAAGGCGTTCTGGTAAGGTCAAGGTCGTCGTCAATCTCTTCTTTCGTGGCAACTTGCTCTTTCAGCTCATTGATCTTTGTCTGTGCGAGTGTCTTGAGCTGGTTTATCTTCATCCCTACCGTCTTTTTCTGGTCAGCGGCAACATTGCGAAATTCGCTCATCAAAGCACTGATTTCACCTTTCTTGCTAAGATATTTCACACGAAGTTGCTCCACCTCCTCGGCGTTTTTGGCAGAAACAGCACTTACTTCTCTCAGGAGTTCTTCTATCTTTTCTAAGATCATTTTCTTAAATTTTAGTGCAAAGATACAACTTATAATTTGAACAAGAAAGACAGCTGCGAGAAAAAAAAGTTTTTGCTGTATTATTAGAAATAAATATCGTACATTTGCATCGAATTAGAGAACAATATACAGATATGAGAAAAGCAGTTTTATTTCTTGTTGTTTTTTGCGCGTTTATGACGTTTACGACCATTGGGTGTTCCAACAAAAAGGTTGAACCAATTGATTCCACAGCAGTTGATTCCTCATTTGCCGATACCGCGACAACCGTGGACACCACCGCTGCCATCATCGAGGAGACCCCAATGCCAAAAGCAGCCGACCAATTGTTCGACGACTTCTTCTTCAACTTCATAGCCAACAAGAAACTACAGCGCAGTCGCATCAAGTTTCCGCTGGCAGTTGTTACCAATGGAAAGACTACTCAAATCAATCGCAAGGCATGGAAAACCGACCATTTCTTCCGTCCGCAGGGATATTATACACTTATCTTTGATGATGAATCGCAGGCGGAATGGGCAAAATCCACAGACTTGGACACTGTGATTGTGGAGAAAATCCACTTGAAAGAAGGACTTGTGGAACAATATTGGTTCGATCATCAAGCCGGATATTGGACGATGAACCAAATTCGAAATGTGGGTTTTTCTTCAAATCATAATGCTTCGTTCTTGAAATTCCTGCAAAAGTTCTTTGTGTCGAAAAACCTTACCCATGTTGCCCATCCCTTAACCTACGATGGTCCAGACCCCAACGGAGAGGAAACCAACCATGTGCACACCACGATTCCGGCTGAAGAGTGGAGCAGTTTTCTACCGGAAATACCGGGGGATATGATTTATAACATCCTTTACGGTCAGAAATACAAGGAAAGAAAAAAGAAAATCTTGACTTTCCGCGGACTTTCCAATGGTATAGAAACACAACTCGTGTTTAAGAAAAAGGGAGAGACATGGAAGTTGGTGAAAATCATAGCCTATTGATGTATTCACCACGCAAAAAAGTGGAATTTGCCAAAAAGGATGAACCAGCATGAAAGATTTGAGAAATTATAGCCTTTTGAAACATAACACTTTCGGCATAGACGTGAAATGTAGGAGATTCATTGAATATGACTCCGTGGACGAGGCACAAAAGATAGTGAAGCATCTTAACGACGATGACTTGCCTTTGCTGATTCTCGGTGGTGGAAGCAACCTGTTGCTGACCGGAGATTATGATGGCACTGTGCTTCACTCCGGCATCAAGTATCTTAAGCAAATCGATGAAGAGCACGTAAAGTGTGGATCGGGATACGTATGGGACGATTTTGTGGCATACTGTGTCCAACACAACCTTTATGGAGCTGAGAATTTATCGCTCATCCCCGGAGAAGTAGGTGCGAGCGCGGTTCAAAACATTGGTGCATACGGTTCAGAAGCCAAAGACTTGATAGAAAAGATTGAGGCGGTAGAAATAGCTACGGGAAAAATTGTACAGATAAAAAAATCAATGTGTGAATACCGCTACCGTCAAAGTAAGTTCAAACACGACTGGCGAGACAAATATCTCATCACATCGGTTACTTACAAGTTGTCAAAGACATACGAGCCGAAGCTGGATTACGGAAATATTCGCGCGGCTTTGGAAAAGAAAGGGATTGTGAATCCAACGGCAGAAGAACTGCGGGAAACCATCATTGAGATACGCAACGCGAAACTTCCCGATCCTAACATGTTGGGAAACGGTGGAAGTTTTTTCATGAACCCCATTGTGGCACGGTCAAAATACGAAGAGCTTGCCTCCCAATACCGGAACATGCCCCATTACACCATTGATGCCAAGCACGAGAAAATCCCCGCTGGGTGGATGATAGAGCAGTGCGGATGGAAAGGCAGAACGTTGGGTAAAGTGGGAGTTTACGAAAAACAGGCTTTGGTATTGATCAACCGGGGAGGTGCCACAGGTCAGGAAGTGATGTACCTTTGCGAGGCAATTCAAAAAGATGTAAAGGCTAAATTCGGAATAGACATTTATCCGGAAGTAAACATAAAATAAACGACTGTCTCAGTTTGAGAATAGACTGTCGATACGAACAATCCATGCAGAAGATTAGTTCGCTTTCATGAAATGACATGGAATAATTGACATGGAATGTGCGTTGTCTTTAGTCGCTACCGAAATATGAAATTACGATTTTTGGGAACGGGAACTTCCAATGGAGTTCCGGTAATAGGCTGTAGGTGTAACGTCTGTCTTAGTAATGACTTGAGAGACAAGCGGCTGAGAACATCTGCCCTATTGGAAACAGAACATACAAGGATTCTAATAGATTGCGGACCAGACTTTCGACAACAAATTCTCCCATTACCCTTTCGCCGGATAGATGGAGTACTCATCACGCACATTCATTATGACCACGTAGGTGGGATTGACGACTTGCGACCCTATAGCAAACTTTCCGACATTGACGTTTTCGCCAATAAGACTACTTGCAATGGATTGCGACACACGCTTCCTTACTGTTTCACTGACAAACTCTATCCCGGCGTTCCCAAACTAATTTTGCACCGCATTGATGCGCATCGGAGTTTTACGATTGGTGATGTGGAGGTGATGCCTGTGGAGGTAATGCATGGGAATTTACCCATCCTTGGATTCAAGATAGGGAAGATGGCATATATCACGGACATGAAAACGATAAATCCCGAAGAGCTTGCTTATCTGGAGGGCGTGGATACGTTAGTAGTGAACGCACTTCGATGGGAGAAAGAGCATCACTCACACCAGCTTGTGGGAGACGCCGTGGAGTTCAGTCGGCAAATCGGTGCGAAATCCACTTACTTAACTCATCTCACCCACGAGATAGGGCTACATGGTGAAACCCAAAAGCGATTGCCGAAAAATGTCCATTTGGCCTATGATGGTTTGGTGTTGGACGTATAAACGATGTATCTTGGTTTAATCTCATTGTCTTTTGCGACAAAATTAAAAAAGCCACTTGACTGAAATGACATCAGGAAAAAATTATTATCTTTGTAATTATGAAGTTCAGAACAATAGTTGATATCCCCAAGCCCATTTTTGAAATACGTCCCGGTGAACGTATGCTATTTGTTGGCTCTTGTTTTGCAGATAATATAGGAAGACGCTTCCTTGAAGAACATTTCTCGGTAATTGTTAATCCATTCGGCGTGATGTATAATCCTGCCTCCGTTCTTCACACGGTTGAGAAAATCAAGGAGACCTTTGATACCGTGGTGGTCACTTTGGGAACCAATCATGTATATATAGAGAAAGCGACGGGAGAAATAGTGGATAACTGTAGAAAACGCCCACAACGATTGTTCGAAGAGAAAGAACTGACAACAGAAGAATGTGCGGCTTATCTTAAAAAAGTCGTTGGATTGCTACAGGCGGTGAAACCGAATGTGAACGTTATTTTTACCGTAAGTCCCATCCGATACGCAAAGTATGGATATCATGCAAGTCAGCTGTCCAAATCCGTTCTCCTTTTGGCGGTTCATCGGGTGGTACATAATTCTTCCGGGCATTTGGTTTACTTCCCTGCCTATGAAATTGTGAACGATGAGCTTCGCGATTACCGCTTCTATAAACCTGATATGCTACATCCCAATGAGCAGGCAATAGAATATATTTGGGAACGAATGGTTGAAGTGTATTTCTCGGAATATGCAAAAAAGTTTTTGGATGACTGGCAACCCATAAAGCGAGCTTTAGCCCATCGCCCTTTCAATGAGGACTCTACAGAATATAAGACTTTTATAGAGAACATGATGAAGCGAAAACAAATAATTGAAGAAAAATATAATATTTCGTTCGATAGATAAAGAAAGTATAGAAAAGCTTTCAAAACATGAACGCAAAAAAAGCTATTTGTTCCATAAGCGCATAGAGAAAGAATAAGAAAAAATGGATATAGAAGAATTGCTTACAAGACACGGAATAAAACCCACAGCCAACCGAATGATAATCGCTGAGGCTTTAGCGATGGAAAACTATCCATTGTCGATGAAGGAATTAGAAGTGAAATTACAAACCATTGACAAGTCGAGCATCTTTAGGTGTCTCGTGCTTTTTCGCAAACACCACTTGGTACATCAGGTAGAGGATGGCAACGACATTGTTCGTTATGAACTGTGCATGAGTGAAAACCACCTAAGAGATGAAGACTTGCACGTGCATTTCTACTGTGAGCACTGCCGGCATACCTATTGCTTGTCAGAAATTTCAGTTCCACAATTACAACTTCCAAACGGTTTTGAGCAGACCGGCGTTAATTTCATGGTGAAAGGTTATTGCCCTAAATGTTCCAAGAAACAGCATTGAAGAATAAAAAAGGTAAAAAAGAAGCTGAAAGCAGGCAAGCTATTTAGTTTTTGATTACCTTTGTATCCGAAACTACGTTACAATGTAGTCAAACGTTCTTGCTTCATGCCTGAGCGAAAGTATCTTAATAAAAAGTGCAATGAATTATTCTGTAGAAAAGTTATCATCCCTAATTGACGCGAAACTGATTGGCAACAACAAAGCTAACATAAGCTTCGTCTTAACGGATAGTCGTTCACTGTGTTTCCCCGAAGAGACTGTGTTTTTTGCGTTAAAATCAGAACGGAACGATGGACATCATTTCATACCGGAACTTTATAGAAGAGGCGTGAGAAACTTTGTGGTGCAGGAACTTCCGGATAAATTATCAGAGTTTCCACAGACCAATTTCTTGATGGTAGCCGATTCATTGACAGCTTTGCAACAGCTGGCAGAATGCCACCGCAAAGAGTTTCATATCCCCGTGATAGGGATTACGGGGTCGAACGGTAAGACAATGGTGAAGGAGTGGTTGTATCAACTGCTATCGCAGAATATGAATGTAACGCGTTCGCCTCGCAGTTACAACTCTCAGATAGGAGTACCACTCTCTCTTTGGCTGCTCAACGAACAATCACAACTGGGAGTCTTTGAAGCAGGTATCAGCAAACCGAAAGAAATGATACGATTGCAGCGCATTATTCAGCCCACGATTGGCGTGATGACAAGTCTTGGTTCCGCACATCAGGAGAACTTCGGCTCATTGGAAGAAAAATGCAAAGAGAAACTGTTGTTATTCAAAAATGCAGAAGCCATAGTCTATTCCATGGACGATGAGATAGTTTCCAAATGCGTGTGTACGTCCGATTATCCGGCATTAAAGCTCACTTGGTCGATGAAAGATGACACGGTGGCATTCTACGTAAGAGCTATTGAGAAACAAAACATTAACACTACCATTGCTTATACATGGAAAAATAAAGTAAATGGGAAGTTCACCTTACCATTCATTGATGAGGCAAGTCTAAAAAATGCCATCTCTTGTGCCGTTGTCGCGCTTTATTTAGGACTTACGCCTAAGGAACTGGCATTGCGAATGGAACGACTTGAACCGGTAGCGATGCGCTTGGAGGTAAAAGAAGGACAACACGGCTGTACGCTGATTAACGACTCCTACAACTCAGACATAAACTCGCTTGACATAGCCTTAGACTTCATGAATAGACGCCCCGACCACAAAGGGCGCAAACGGACTTTGATTTTAAGCGATATTCTCCAAAGCGGTAAGACCGAGAGCCGTCTTTATGAAGAGGTCGCTGAGCTCATAGAAAAGCGGGGGGTGAGAAAATTCATCGGTATAGGGACATCGCTGACGCACGAGTGCGATGCTTTTAAGAATATTTCGGAAAAATTCTTTTTCCCAACAGTTGCCGATTTTGTTCACAGCGAGGTGTTTCGTGGATTAAGCAACGAGGTCATCTTGCTGAAAGGAGCTCGTTCTTTCGGCTTCGACCGACTGACGGAGCTATTAGTAAATAAGGTGCATGAAACCGTATTGGAGGTAAACTTAAAAGCAGTGGTTGCCAACTTAAACCACTATCGCTCTTTCATGAAGCCGGAAACAAAGCTGGTCTGCATGATAAAAGCCGATGGCTATGGTGCCGGCGCAGTGGAAATAGCCAAGACTTTACAAGAACACCGTGTAGATTATCTTGCCGTAGCGGTAGTGGATGAGGGCGTAGCCCTTCGAAAGAATGGGATTACAAGCAGTATCATGATAATGAATCCGGAGATGAGTTCTTTCAAAACGCTCTTCGACTACGAATTGGAACCTGAGATTTATAGCTTTCGATTGTTGGACGCTCTTGTAAAAGCGGCACAAAAAGAAGGAGTAACAGGCTTCCCGGTACATATAAAGCTTGACACGGGAATGCACCGTTTGGGCTTCAATCCCCACACGGACATAAATGAGTTGATAACCCGCCTGAAGCAGCAAAGCTCCGTTATTCCCCGATCGGTTTTCTCACATTTTGTAGGGTCTGACAGCAATGACTTTGATAGATTTTCCGCCCATCAGTTTGAGTTATTCGATAAGGGAAGCAAACAACTCCAAGCAGCTTTTGAACATAAAATATTACGACATATTGATAACTCTGCCGGAATAGAACACTTTCCCGAACGGCAATTGGATATGTGTCGTCTGGGGTTGGGGCTGTATGGAATTAACTCTCGGAACAATGAGATTCTAAACAACGTATCCACGCTAAAAACAACAATTTTGCAGATGCGGAATGTTCCCAAAGGCGATACAGTGGGCTATTCGCGCAAAGGAATCATTGTGCGAGACAGTGTCATCGCGGCAATTCCCATTGGCTATGCCGATGGATTGAACAGGAGGCTCGGCAACCGAAACTGTTATTGTTTGGTGAATGGTAAAAAAGCGCCCTATGTTGGAAATATATGTATGGACGTTGCCTTAATAGATGTGACGGACATTGACTGCAAAGAAGGAGACAGCGTGGAAATCTTCGGCGACCATCTGCCGGTAACCGTTCTCAGCGATGTTATGGAAACAATCCCATACGAAGTGCTTACAAATGTAAGCAACCGCGTGAAGCGAGTCTATTATCAAGATTGAAACCGAAAACTTGTTACAAAAAATAAAGTGAGATTATCTTTAACGGGTAATCTCACTTTTTGATTTTAAGATCTCTTCGCTATGAGAAAGCGTTTTTTACCAAAAGAGCTTACCTCTATTGCGCTTCTTTCCTCCGCCGAACCTGCGATAGAGTTTCCATCCTAAAAGCAACCCATCTATTATTCCAGCCCCCGTGTTCATAAATCCCGATAACCGCCGTGTGGGAGAAGTGCTGCGGTTTCCGTTGTGAAAAACATCGTTCCACAATTTCGACATATGCTGATTGTCTTTCGCTATATCAGTTTGCAACTGAGCCTTGCGCAATCTAATCTCGCTCAAAGTCTTATAAACGGGTTCGTGTGAATGTGAGTTGTTTAACATGAGGTGAAATTATCTTGACATGAAAAGTCTTGCTAAAAATCTTACAAGCGGACGCTCCACAAGCTGATGCCGAAGAAGAACGAACAAAATGAGAAAGACTACGTAAATAAGTCCGACAAGAAGATATGCTATTGCCAACGACCCTACAAGCGGCTCAATGGCATACGCCGCAGCGAACGAGAGGTATATCAGCGAGATGAAAAACAAGCCTACAAATACCGCCAACAAAGCGATGGCGGTAAGTAGTTTTACAACCTTCTCAATAACATTTAACTTCACGTATTCATACTGAAGTCCGATGTAATGTTTGGCTACCTCAATGAATTGAGCTATCGTCTCTACATTGTCGTTGTTCGAGAACATACTTTTCTTTAGAGTACTTCAGAAGCTGCGTCTTTAATGTCTTCCACGAACTCGTCTGCCTCTTTCCGACTGAGTTTTATGTCGTGCTGTTTGCAGAAATCATCTACCGCATCGGCAATCTTTGTACGTGTCTCTGAACCTTTTTCCGGAGCCATCAAAATACCGAGAGCCGCACCGGCGATGGCACCGCCGAGGAATGCACCAATATAACCTAAAGTCTTCATAATCATTCAGTGTTAAAGTTAAAACCAATTATTATCAATCGCAAATATAATAAAAATATCTCACAGTCAATAACTTTTCATGTATATTTTATGTTAAAAATGTCATATTACTTTTATTTAACAAACTTTAGTTGCCCTGTTTATTTCATTTTAGAGGTTATTTCGTATCTTCGCGTAATAATCGTGAATTAGTATAATTATAAAATAAGAAGCGTATATGAAAAAGTTGATGATTTTTGGAGCGGCAATATGTATTGCCCTTGCTTTCACCGGTTGTAAATCAAGCGAAAGTGCATATAAGAAAGCCTACGAAAAGGCTAAAGCGCAAGAGCGTTCCGGTTATACTGCTGCAGAAGCAGAGACTGCCACAGAGACAACCAACGCCCCCGTTGTGGCACCGGTCGAGACACAACCGGTTACTGAAACCAGCGTTGTTGATAATTATGACAATGAGGCTGTTCGTCGCGAGAACGTGTCGTTGGTAAGTGGTACGGGCTTGAAAACTTATAGTGTAGTGGTCGGCTCATTCAGCGTAAAAGCCAATGCAGAGGGGTTGTGCCGTCGTTTGCAGGATGCAGGCTATGGTGCGCAGATAGTTTATAATTCCGGAATTAATATGTATCGCGTTGTGGCTGCCACATACGACAGCAAGGCATCCGCAGTTCAGAGTCGCAACCAATTGCGGTCTCAATTCGCCGACGCTTGGTTGCTCTCTAAATAATGAGTCGGATTGTTTCCGTAGATTACGGGAAGAAAAGAACCGGCATCGCAGTCACCGATCCATTGAAAATAATTGCCAACGGATTGGTGACTGTTCCCACGTCAGAACTTTTCGAGTTCTTGAACAACTACGTTCGGAAAGAGGAAGTGGAACGGATAGTCATAGGCAGACCCTTACAGCTGAATGGAACTCCGAGTGAGAACTTTGCTCGCGTGCAGCAATTCGTGAATCGCTGGAAGAAAGCCATGCCCGCAATACCAATAGAATACTTTGATGAACGTTTCACATCAGCCATTGCTCATCAGGCTATTATTGCCGGAGGAGTGAAAAAGAAAACAAGAAGAAACGACAAAGGATTGGTGGACGAAGTGTCTGCCACAATTATCCTACAAGATTATATGAAGTCGAAAGGCTTATAAATTAAGGTGCTTCTTCAAAGCAGAGAAGAACATAATTTTTTATAGATGATTTTACCGATATTTACTTACGGACAACCTGTTTTGCGCAAAAAAGCAGAGGATATTCCTTTGGATTATCCCGGATTGCAGACATTGATACAAGATATGTTTGAAACTTGTTCTGCCAGCGATGGCATCGGACTTGCTGCCCCACAGATAGGAAAGTCCATTCGCTTGGTGGTAATCGATTTGGATGTTATTTCAGAGCATTATCCGGAATATAAGGGCTTTAAGCATGCGTTCATCAATGGGCATATCTTGGAATTCGATGATTCCGAAACCGAGACATTAGAAGAGGGTTGCTTGTCGCTGCCGGGCATTCACGAAAATGTGAAGCGCGCCAAACGAGTGCACGTGAAATACGTGGATGAGAATTTGCAGGAACACGACGAATGGATTGACGGATATCTGGCACGTGTGGTTCAGCACGAGTTCGATCATATTGAAGGAAAAGTCTTCACCGATCACATCTCTCCCTTCCGCAAGCAAATGATAGCCAAAAAGCTGAAGATGCTTGCTTCCGGCAATTTTCGTTGTGCATATAAAGTAAAGCCGGCAAGGAGATAACCCCATGATCCGATGCTTTGTAATATGCCTGCTGGCAATTATTACGCTACCTCTTTCCGCTCAGTACAATATCAAGAAATTAATGGGAGAGGGGCGAAAAATGCTGGACATGGGATATTACGTGGCATCATTGCAAATCTTCAATCGTATCGTTGCCTTAAAACCCAATTTGTATGAGGCATGGTATCTGATGGCACTTTCCAAATACAGGTTAGAAGACTATAAAGGTGCATACGAAGATTGTGGGAAAGCACTTGAGCTACAACCTTACATTGCCGACATCTTCGAACTATACGGAATGGCTTGTATTCGCGAGGAACAGTACGATAGTGCGGTGGTTGCTTATACGAAAGCATTGGAGATCAACCCCGACAATCGCGACTATTGGTATAACAGAGCCTATTCGTTCTATATGGGCAATTACACGAAAGAAGCTCTTTCTCAGCTTGATTATATCCTGAAAAGATGGCAGTCGTTTGAGTTGGCAGCGACATTGCGCGAAGAGATACGCTTGGGAAGAAAGCCCAGGCAAAACCCATCCGGAACAGTGCGTACGGAATGGTTAAAACTAAATTATTACTGTCCGCTAAACATAGAAATCCTCATTCCAACTCATTGAGACACAATAGTTCGGATGACAGCATGTTAGTGACAAGCCCCCTTATTCATTTTCTGTTACCTCGGGTGGCGATTCAGCCGCTGCTTCAAGCATGAGTTTCATGTCGGCATCCGGCATGTTGAAGAAATTATTCATGTTGAGGTATTCCATAAGTACAATGCGCACCATAGTAGCCAGCCCTGAGAAACTCCACCGCCTCTGCAATGAGCTTTGCAGCAGTGACAGTAATAGATTGGCAATGAGTGTAACCCAAATCTGTATCTTGATGGCGTTGGCACTCTCCCCATAGAAGTATCTAAGCGGGAAGTTCTGTTTTATCTGCTTGAAAAGAGTCTCTATCTGCCACCTCCTGCGGTAGATGGCTACGATAGTCTCCATGGACATGTCAAAGTCGTTGGTAAGCAAGGACACCAACTTTGGCATCTTTCCTTTCTTGATATCCACATAGGTGATGATACGCGCTATATGGTTGATACCGCCCTTCCTGAACACCACCACCTGCTCACGATATTCCATCAGCCCATCCTCGTTCATATCCATGCAGTCTACCAACACCTCGTATTTGAGATTTTTCTTCATCTTGGTGACATAGACAACGTTCCTCTCGGTCAGTTCCTCAAACTTTTCATAGTTGATATATGCACGATCCAGGGCAATGATTTCATCATGCTTGAAATGGCTGGGGGCGAGCATAAAGGAATCGTTGGTAGCAGCAGAAGTGAACTTCACGTCACAGTGAACTCCCTCGTTTGCATGAATGACGGAATGCACTTTTATGCCACCCTTCTTCTTTCCCGTCTTAGGATGACGGCCCACGCCCTTGAAGATGACGTTAGAGAACAGGGTTATCGTGGTGGAATCGATGATTCTCAGACGTTTTATCCATTCCTCCGTACCATTGCGTCGGCTGTCCGAAGAAAGTTTGTCCTTATTGGACTCGTAAAGGTCGTGATACACGTCCTCAAAGAATTTCTCCGAGCGTCTGGCGTTCGCGTCTGACAGGGTACTGCGCTTAGGAACCCTGTCAATGCCTATGTGATGAAGCTTGCGCACCTCAGCCGTCATTGCCGCCTCTATCTCGCGCAGGGAGTCGAAGCGCATGATGACTGCATACAGCATCGTAAGAAGATGGGTGAAGCCATCAAAGGTCTTCACATACCGCTCACCGCCGTTCCGACGGCTTATTTCAACTATTTTATCATGGTCGAGAGATTTTATCAGCTGACCATATACCGGCTGTCCGAAGAAATGTGTACTTTTGCCCATGTTATCTGAGTTTGGAAACAAAAGCAAAGATAACAAAAAGGGCTGATACCTCGTGAGAAGTGTCAGCCCTAATTCATAAAAAATGTGGGATGTTTAGCGGACAGTAATAAAACTAAATACTTTGAACAAAGGCTCGTGGTTAATGCAGCAGATAAACGAAGATGTCGAAACGAAAGAGAAACATCGCCCCATTTCAATAAGGCTGCATTAAAAGGAATGGATATGTATTGTTATATCATCCATGAGATCAATCATTGTCGGAGTGCAGACTACTAAACGACCATCTTTTTTCTCAATCCCACTTACTCTCTAACCTGTCATTAGACCAAATATAGATATTTGGGCTTAATGCTTCAAGATTATTACCACTTATTGGTAAAGGGATTACCAAGCACCGGTAAGAGGATTACCAAGCACCGGTAAAGGGATTACCACGCACCGGTAATTTCTTAAAAGTTAGTGAGAGACCATGTCTCTAAAAAAGAAATTCCACCATTGCTCTATCAATCTTCCTTCTTGTAACGCCAATCCTCGGTGAGATTGTTCAAAAATGAAATGATAAGAAGAAGCATCAGACGCGCAACTCTCTTTCTATACGCCTCTTATGCCACATCTTCCATAAGAGATTTTATGGATTGCTATTTGGAAGTGAGAAGCTCGCTACGTTTTGGTCGTTTGTAAGAACGATAATCGTCCAATTCTATTTCCACCTCAGGTTCTACTAGGGTGCCTGATGAAGGCAACCGGAATTTCATGTATTTAATGTTCAATCCTCTTTCAATCCATTGTGTCTCGTAATACGTGCGAATGCCTAATATCTCGCGGGTTTTATCATCGGGCATGGAATAATTTTGCGATTCGTTGCTCGTTATTTCATTGGCATATAAGTTCTCTGTTCGGAACACCATGGGAAGATGGTTCTTCTCTATGAGGTATGTGGTGTAAGTAAAAAGAAAACCGGAGTCGGTTTTGAGATGAACAAGACCGTTATCAATAAGAAATTTGCGATAACGATTTAAGAAGAAAGTAGAAGTCAGGCGTTTATGCACATTCTTCATTTGCGGATCAGAAAATGTCAGCCATATTTCCCTGACCTCGTCCTTAGCGAAGAAGTTGTCTATGAACTCAATATTGGTGCGCAAAAAAGCCACGTTATCAAGTTGTTCCTCCAAAGCCTGTCTAGCTCCCGTGTATATTCTCGCACCTTTAATATCTACCCCTATGAAATTTACATCCGGATAAGCTCGAGCCAGTCCAACGGTGTATTCACCCTTTCCACAACCTAATTCCAAAACGATGGGATTAGCATTATGGAAATAGTTGTCGTTCCAAAGTCCTTTCATTGGAAACGCTTCCTTACTTATGACGCTAAACGGATATTGGAAAACATTACTAAAGGTTTCCATCTCCGCAAATTTCTGTAGTTTTCCTTTGCTCATGGCTGCAAAGATAAGACAAAAAAATTAATTACCGATTGTTATTTTTCAAAAACAGATATTGGTTTTCATCCGTAACTTATAAGGTGAGGTCTAATATTAAGGGAAGATGGTCGCTATAGCCTCCGTTTTGACGCATCCCATTAAAAGTTCTCCGGGGTTTGAAGCCGCCATAGACTTTATCTTCTTCCATGAGAAACTTCTCATCATTTATGAAACAACACTTTACTTTGGGCAGAAGGTTCTTGCTGATAAGTATTTGATCCAAACTTCCCCAAGCTCCCTTATATTTATATGTTCCCTTTGCTCCATTTGTCCCACTCGCTTTTTCTGAAACATTCACGAGACCGTGGGCATAGAGATTTTTCAGTGAGGCATCTTGAGCATAATCGTTGAAATCGCCCATGACAATGATTTTTACCTCGTGATTATGCTGCCTTACTGAATCGATAGCAGCACAAAGGCATTCGGAAACATACTTTCTGAAAGGGCGTGTCTGAATTTCTCCACCTGAACGACTTGGAGCATGAATCAAGAAAATGTGGAGGGTATCTCCACTTATCACCTCACCTGCCACATGCAGAATATCTCTGGTTGGCTTCATTTCTTTCATGGGCTTTATTCTTATCGTATCGGCATGCAACAATCGAAAGGAAAAGGGCGAGTAGAGCAAAGCCACATCAATGCCACGCTCATCGGGAGAAGCTGTCATGACATATTTGTAGCGTGCCTTTCTGAGCAATGAACGCTCCGTAAGATAAATCATCGTGCTGTCGTTCTCCACCTCGCACAGACCTACTAAGTCGGGGAGTCTTCCCCAACCGTCTTTGAGACCACCGGCAATAATCCCCTGTCCCACCTTGTTCAGCTTTCTCCAATAAGCCGCCCGTGTCCAATGACGTGGCGAAGAAGGCAGAAAGTCTTTGTCGTTTTTCAACGAATCGTGTTCCGTGTCGAAGAGGTTCTCCACATTCCATTCCATGATTCTTAACCTGCACTGCGCATTTGACTCCAATGAGACAAGCAGAAACAAAGAAAGAAACAATATTTTCATGGTATGCCTTTTTGAGAAAGAAAGATTAAGGTCGTAAAATCAACAGCTGTTGCCGAACACTTTCCTCGTGAATAATCTCGAAAAGCCGGGCAGCGAAGTCAGAATCTATGCCGCAAGCATTGGCTTCATCCTCGCATCGCTTCAACATCTCATTGTATCGGATGCTTTGCAACACGGTCATGTTGTGTTCTCGCTTGTATTTTCCTATTTCTCTGCAGAGTAGGAAACGTTTGGCAAGCAAAACTATCAGATTGTTGTCCAGTTCGTCAATCTGTGAGCGCAGCTGTTGGAGTTCTTCGCTCTGCGTGTGCTTGTCTCTGACTACGAGCGCGGCGATAATTTCCGACAATTCATGTGGCGTTACTTGTTGTCGGGCATCGCTCCAAGCCTCATCCGGACAACAATGGCTTTCCACAAACAAACCATCGAAACCTAAATCCATTGCCTGCTGGCAAAGGGGCGCAATCAATTCTCTTCTTCCTCCGATATGACTTGGGTCGCAGAAAATGGGCAAATCAGGAATTCTCCGATGCAGTTCGATAGGAATCTGCCACATGGGTAAATTGCGATATAACTTCTGTTCATAAGAAGAAAAACCTCGATGGATAACGCCTAATCTGCGGATACCCACTTGATTGAGCCGCTGTAATGCTCCTATCCACAGCTCCAGGTCGGGATTGACGGGATTTTTCACAAGAATCGGCACATTTAGTCCTTTCATCGCATCTGCCAATGCCTGCATGGCGAAGGGATTGGCAGAGGTTCGCGCTCCCACCCACAAGATATCCATGCCGTATTTCATGGCAAGTTCCACGTGTTCAGGGGTAGCTACTTCCGTGGCAATGCACATTCCCGTCTGTTCCTTTACCATCCGCATCCATGGTAAGGCCTTCTCGCCATTCCCCTCAAAGCCCCCCGGTTTTGTTCTTGGCTTCCACACGCCGGCACGGAAGATTTTGCAACCCTTCTCTGCCAGCTGTAGGGCTGTGGTCATCACCTGCTCTTCGGTTTCAGCGGAGCAAGGTCCGGCAATGAATCGTGGTCGGTTCAATGCTCCGGGAAGTTTCAGTTGTTCCAATTCTAATAGCATTGCGCAGCTTCTTTTTTACTAATCTTTATTTTCTCCAAGTTCGTTTACCTCTCCCTCGTTCCTACGGCGCAAAGCTTCTGCCTTTTCATTGTCAGCAGCCGCTTTGTCGTCCTCTCCCAATTCCGCATACAGCTCGGCACGTTCCTTGTAGGCAGTTTCTGAAAATGGGTTGGACTCAAGAGCCTTATGGTAATACTCCAATGCGGCAGCCTTGTTATTTCTCGCTTGCTCTATTCTCGCTTTTAGCAACAAAACCTCCTCCTGATTGTCGGTATGTTGCAAAAGCCAGAGGGCATCTTCATCGGCTTCATCAGGTTTCTCCATTCGCAACAGGGTCTCCCCCCGAAGCAGATAGGCATCACCAAATCGTTTGTCCAGCGCAATTGCTTTTGTACTCAACGCCACTGTGTTTACGTCATCACCCTGTCCTTTGCTTGCCTGCGCATAAAGATAGTTTACCTCCGCATTGTCTTTATCTATCAAGAGTGCTTTCTCGCAATTGGATGCCATGATGTTATAGTCCTCCATCATGAAAGCGACATTTGCCATTCGGATGAGAATTTGCACATTGTCGGGTTGCGCATCGGCGAGTAAGCGCAATTCCTCATAAGCATCGCCAAACTCCCCTGACGACAGATAGCAAACCGACAGATGGTCGTGTATTTCCAAATCGTCCTTTAAGTCTAAGGCATGCTTGAAACACCTTTCCGCATAATCGTATTGTCCGGTCTTCAAAGCTCTTACACCATCGTATTTCAAGACCTCAAAGTCTTTTGCTTCGTTTTGCTCTTTCGTTTCAGACTTTGTTTCGTCTGTTCCTCTAAATAATTTCTGAAAAAAGTTCATGTCTATGAGTGTATTGATTTCTCCAAACTATCATCATTGTCCATTTCCAACATTGAGGGATGCTTTATCCATGACTTGTTGCTTAGCCGTAACCGGATTCTCTCGCAAAGGACATCGCTATTCTCAGCGCAGAGGATGTGTTTGATAGCGACACATCCTCTGTTTTCTCTGAGTGGAAACGTTTATCGCTGATACTCTTCGCCCTTTAGGAATATCCGGCGGATAATGGGGGTGGTATAGGCGTAGGGTATGAAGTCGATGGAGGGGATTGGGTCGGTGATGTAGAAGTTGGCGACTTTGCCCTTTGTTATCGATCCATAGTCTTCGCTTATTCCCATTGCACAGGCGGAATTCAATGTTGTTGCATTAATAGCCTCTGCCGGCATGAGACGCATCTTGATACAAGCCAATGAAACGGCAAACTTCATATCGCCCGATGGCGTAGAACCGGGATTGTAGTCGGAAGCTATCGCCAATGGCAATCCGGCTTCTATCATTTTTCTGCCAGGTGCGAATGGCATGTTCAGGAAGAACGAAGTGCCGGGCAATGCCGTGGGAATGGTTTCTGAATTCTTGAGCAACTCAATGTCGCGGTTGTCCATGGCTTCGAGATGATCCACTGACAAGGCATTACAATCCACAGCAACTTCCACTCCGCCCGAGACGGCAAGTTCCTCGCCATGAATTTTTCCTCGCAGCCCATACTTCGCTCCTGCCTGTAGCAGTCGGCGCGTCTCATCGGGAGTAAAGAAGCCCTCATCGCAGAAGACGTCAATGAAGTCGGCAAGATGTTCCTTTGCCACTGCCGGCAACATATCGCTGATGATGTGATCTACATATTCTGATTGGCGTCCGGTATAGGCTCTTCCCACAGCATGTGCACCAAGGAAGTTAGCCACTACTTTTATCGGAGCAGTCTGTTTGATGTGGCGGATTACGCGCAACATCTTCAATTCATCTTCCAGCGTCAGTCCATAGCCACTTTTAATTTCCATGGCTCCAGTGCCTTTCTTAATCACCTCGTCCACACGCTGCATTGCCTGCTTGTAAAGCTCTTCTTCGGAAAGCTCATGCAACCGGTCGGCAGAATTGAGAATACCGCCCCCACGTTTGGCAATTTCAGCATAGCTAAGTCCGCGGATCTTATCCACGAACTCACCCTCGCGACTGCCTGCGTAAACCACATGAGTATGGGAATCGCAGAACGATGGCAACACGGCGCCACCTTCTGCATCGACCACCAACACGTCGCGTCCTATCTGAGGTATATCCACACGTGGACCGTAATCAACAATACGTCCGTTTTCCACATATAGAAAAGCATGCTCGATGGTATTGAGTTTCAACATTTCCTCACCTTTCAGACAGCGTTTTCCCTCGTGTCCCACGCCGGCAAGAACACCTATGTTCGTTATTAATACTTTCATAATCTGATAATTCAATAAAAAAGCCTTATTCCCATTTTCCCTCACAAGAGAGGAAAAGAAGGGAATGAGGCTTAGAGATTAATATAAGTTGTTTACTTTCTCAAGAAATCCACTGATTTGGCAATATGAGGAGCCATAAACTGGTCGTTCTCAACGAAAGGCACTTCCTTGCGATAAGCCTCGAAGATGGCTTCTATAGCAGGTGATGACTTCAGCGGACGACGGAACTCAAGTGCTTGTGCTGCGTTGAAAAGCTCGATGGCGAGTACACGTTCAGTGTTCAATACGACTTGATAGAGTTTCGTGGCTGCATTGGCGCCCATGCTGACATGGTCTTCTTGACCTTGTGAGGATGGAATGCTGTCGGCGGAAGCCGGAGTACAATACATCTTGCTCTGACTCACGATGGAAGCTGCTGTGTACTGTGGAATCATGAAACCACTGTTTACACCCGGTTTGGCAACCAAGAAGCTCGGAAGGTCGCGCGTTCCGGAAACAAGTTTGTAAATTCTTCGTTCCGAGATATTGCTCAATTCGCAAAGGGCAATGGCTAAGAAGTCCATCGGCTGTGCGATAGGTTCGCCATGGAAGTTGCCTGCGGAGATGACCAAATCTTCATCCGGGCATACGGTGGGATTATCGGTAGCTGCATTCACTTCGATGTCGATGACCGACTTCACATAGCGGATGGTGTCTTTGGACGCACCGTGAACTTGTGGCATACAACGGAAAGAATATGGATCTTGCACGTTTACTTTCGGTTGCTTGATGAGTTCGCTTCCCTCGAGCAACTCGCGAATGTGCTTGGCTGTCTCTATCTGTCCCTGATGTGGGCGAACGGCATGAACGGCGTGTGTGAACGGTTCGATACGTCCGTCGTAAGCTTCGAGCGACATTGTTCCAATCTTGTCAGCCCAGTCACTCAGACGTTGTGCCTGAAGCAGACACCAAACGGCAAAGGCATTCATATTCTGCGTTCCGTTGAGCAGTGCCAAGCCTTCTTTAGATACGAGCTGGATGGGTTTCCAATTCAGTTTCTCCAACATTTCCTCACCGGTGATGACTTCACCCTTGTATTCTACTTTTCCAATACCAAGCAATGGTAGGCAGAGGTGTGCCAATGGAACGAGGTCGCCGGAAGCGCCGAGTGAGCCCTGCATGTAAACCACCGGATAGATGTCGTTGTTGAAGAAGTCGATAAGGCGCTCAACTGTCTCTACCTGACAGCCGGAATAACCATAGCTGAGCGATTGAACTTTAAGCAGCAACATGATCTTCACGATGTCATTGGGCACACGTTCGCCCACACCGCAAGCGTGCGACATCATCAGGTTCTTCTGCAAATCAGCCAAACGTTGTTTGTCGATGGATATCTTGCACAATGAGCCAAAACCAGTTGTTACACCGTAAATAGGTTTGTCGGATGTTTCTATTTTCTTGTCAAGGTATTCGCGACACCGAATGATGCGCTGACGAGCGTCAGCTGACAATTCCAGTTTGATGCCTTTTTCTATTATCTCACCTATTCTCTCAATAGAGAGGTGTTCCGCACTTATTTTATGTGTCATTTTCTTTTGTTTTTATTGTTCTTCGCAAGGGATAAGAAAGCAATAACCGAGCCTGTACTTTTGCCTGTCGAGTCGTTCTATTTAATCGACCGTTGCCGTTCTACTTAATCGACCGTTGTCGTTCTACTTAATCGACCACAGTCGTTCTATTTAATCGACTGTAGGGGTTATATTTAACGACTATTCGAACTATCGGCATTGCTTTCTTGTCTGCGTGTTTATAATCTGTTAAAAAGCTTTATCTATCACGTCGTCGTCCACAAAGTTCGGAAGCGTAACGTTCAAGCCCGGCGTGCGTTCCATCTCGCGTTTGATGGCATCGATGGAACCCTTGTTGCGAGCCCAGCTGCGACGTGTGATACCGTTGTTTACGTCCCAAAGGAGCATTTCGCGGATGTGGCGTTCTGAATCCTCGCCACCATCGATGACCATACCGAAGCCACCGTTCATCACTTCACCCCAACCTACGCCGCCACCGTTGTGGATGGATACCCATGTAGCACCACGGAAAGCATCGCCAATAACGTTCTGCACTGCCATATCGGCACAGAACTGTGAGCCATCATAGATATTGGAGGTCTCGCGGAAAGGAGAGTCGGTACCGGAAACATCGTGGTGGTCGCGACCCAATACGACGGGACGACTGATTTCACCCTTCTTTATGGCTTCGTTGAATGCCAAGGCTATCTTCGTTCTGCCCTCGCAGTCAGCGTAAAGAATACGAGCTTGTGAGCCGACAACAAGTTTGTTCTTCCCTGCCTCCTTTATCCAGTGGATGTTATCATCCAATTGACCAATGATGTCGGGAGTGACAGTCTTGCGCATTTCCTCCAACACTTCTGTGGCAATGCGGTCGGTAACTTCCAAATCCTTCGGGTCGCCAGACGAACAAACCCAGCGGAAAGGTCCAAAGCCATAATCGAAGAACATCGGGCCCATGATATCCTGAACGTATGAAGGGTAACGGAACTTACCATCCTTGTCCATGATATCTGCGCCGGCGCGACTCGACTCCAAGAGGAAAGCGTTGCCGTAATCAAAGAAGTACATGCCGTTGGCAGTTAGTTTGTTGATGGCTGCCACCTGACGACGTAACGACTCCTGCACCTTCTCTTTGAATTTTTCAGGTTCTTCTGCCATCATGCGTTTGCTTTCCTCAAAAGATATACCCACGGGATAGTAACCACCTGCCCAAGGATTGTGGAGCGATGTCTGGTCGGAACCGAGATCCACACGGATGTTCTCTTCTGCCAAACGCTCCCAAAGGTCAACCACGTTACCAACGTATGCCAAAGAAACGACGCGTTTTTCCTCTACCGCCTTGCGGATTGCCGGTATCAACTCGTCAAGGTTCTCGTGCAGTTCGTCCACCCAACCTTGTTCATAACGTTTACGAGCTGCCAGCGGATTGATTTCCGCCGTTACGCTCACCACGCCGGCAATATTGCCTGCCTTAGGCTGAGCTCCCGACATTCCACCCAATCCGGCGGTAACAAAGAGCTTCATGTTGTCGCCACCCACTTTGCGAGCGGCATTCAGCACAGTGATGGTAGTACCGTGAACGATGCCTTGCGGACCGATATACATATACGAGCCGGCTGTCATCTGACCATATTGGCTAACACCCAAAGCATTGTCGCGTTCCCAGTCGTCTTGTTTTGAATAATTGGGAATTACCATACCATTGGTAACCACTACGCGAGGTGCATTCTTATGTGATGGGAAAAGTCCGAGAGGATGTCCGGAGTACATTACAAGTGTCTGCTCATCGGTCATCTCACTCAAATATTTCATGACGAGACGATACTGTGCCCAGTTCTGGAACACTGCTCCATTGCCACCGTATGTGATCAATTCGTGTGGATGTTGAGCCACAGCCTTGTCGAGGTTGTTCTGAATCATCATCATGATGGCAGCAGCCTGCTCCGATTTGTGAGGATACTCATCAATGGGACGAGCATACATGTCGTAAGTCGGACGGAAACGATACATATAAATTCGGCCGTATTTATGCAATTCTTCTGCAAATTCAGGCGCCAACGTAGCATGGAACTTCTTCGGAAAATAACGCAAAGCATTGCGAAGAGCAAGTTTCTTTTCCTCCGAAGTAAGAATATCCTTACGCTTCGGAGCGTGATTTATCGTTGTGTCGTAAGCCTGTGGTTCCGGCAGTGTGTCGGGAATACCGGCACGGATATCAGCAATAAACTGTTCTTTTGTCATTGTTCTATAGTTTTTATGTTAATTACAATTTTTCTTCTACAATCTTCATGATTTCAGCCTCTTGTTCGTTGGCTTTCTTAATCAGTTCGTTGGCCTCCCCAACGAGTTTGTCCGCAGTGGCACGATCTTTCAATCCGGCAGCATTGATCTTAACGTTCAATCCTGCACCCAAGACAGCTGCACGAGCTGCTAAAACACCCACACCGGCATCAGAGACACTGTTGGGATTGCCTTCTTCGGCCATGGCTTTGCATATCTCGAACACCTTATAAGAAGCCTTCATGGTGTGCAAAGGAACTTCCGTGGCGAACAACGTGGCAGCCTGAATGGCAGCAGAGCGAGCCGCTTTCTCTTCATCGGTTCCCTTTGGCAGTCCGAATGCCTCCATGATGCGATTAAATGCTTCTGTATCTTCATCAACAAGCATCATCAGTTCGGCTTGAACCATCTGCCCTTTATCTGCCCAATTACTGAACTCTTCCCAACGTGCATCCCAACCTGCCTTGTGGCTGGAAAGGTTTGCCACCATTGTACCGAGAGCGGCGCCAAGCGCACCCATGTAAGCAGAGATGGTACCTCCACCGGGAGCGGGAGACTCGCGCGATGTCTCATCGGCAAAGCCTTTAACGGTCAGGTCGATCAGCTTCTCCGACTTTTGTGCGTCTTCCAAAAGGAATTCTATCACTTTCTCACGAGGATTAAACTCTTTCAAATCGTCCAACCCCATAGACTTGATGGCAATCTTAATAATATCGTTTTCGGGAATACCCGTAGAGCGTTGCTGCTTCTTCAAGAAATATTTACCGGCATCGATGAGTGTGCGTTTCGGTATCAAGCCCACAATTTCCGTACCCGTAACTCGAACGCCACGATTCTGCGCACAACGACTCACCTCGTCGAATGCCACATGGAGCGGAGTAACGTTGATATCGGTAATATTCATCGATACCTGTGCGATTTCATATTCATCAATATACCAGCCAATGGCTTTGGTTCCTTTCAACGTTCCGGGAATCATAATAGTCTTGCCATTGGCATCTTTCATGGGCTTACCTACCGGTGAACCGCCTTCTCGCTGTGGACGTCCTTTTTCCCTGACATCAAAGGCTATGGCATTTGCACGACGAGTGGAAGTGGTGTTAAGATTGAAATTGGTGGCAATCAGGAAATCGCGCGCACCCACAGCCGTACAACCGCTACGAGCAACTCCTTCATCCCAAGGCCGTGCGCCAAAATCGGGCGCTTCCTTCTCAACGGTCATTCTTTCTTGCAAGCCTTCATACTCTCCCTTACGACAAATCGCGAGATTCTTGCGTTCCGGTGTTCTTGCGGCAGCCTCATAGCAATAGCAAGGAACTTTCAGCTCAGTGGCAATGCGCTCTGCCAATTTGCGCGCCAATTCTGCACATTCCTCAAGTGTAATGCCGGAAACCGGTATCAATGGGCAAACATCTGTAGCACCCATACGAGGGTGTGCACCGTGATGCTGACGCATATCAATAAGCTGAGCGGCTTTCTGAACACAACGGAAAGCAGCCTCCATCACTACATCAGGGGTACCGACGAAAGTAATAACTGTGCGGTTAGTAGCTTCACCCGGATCAACATCCAAGAGTTTCACGCCTTTCACGCGTTCTATTTCGTCCGTAACTTGTTTGATAACTTCTTTGTTGCGTCCTTCGCTAATATTTGGAACGCACTCAACAATTTGTTTTTCTTGTACCATTTTATTTTTTTATAATTTAGGCGTTAGTTTATTCAGGGTGTAAAAATAGCAAGAACTAACAACATTACAAAATATTTCTTATTAAACTATTCAAAAATCTACATTTTTATTTTCCCCGCAGAGTCAACCAGCAAGTGCAAAATTATAAAACGTATTTGAAGAATTCACACTTTGGAGTAGAAAAGTTTAATTTTTCTCTCGGTCTTTCGTTCAATTTCTTTTGTATCGACATAATTCTCTTGTCTGTGTAATGTTCAAACGAATCCTTTTTCGGTATATATTGTCTGATTAGTTTATTTGTATTCTCAATAGC
>NZ_LR027820.1:1138950-1139608 GCF_900607215.1 Prevotella rectalis | reverse complement strand
AGTTTAATTTTTCTCTCGGTCTTTCGTTCAATTTCTTTTGTATCGACATAATTCTCTTGTCTGTGTAATGTTCAAACGAATCCTTTTTCGGTATATATTGTCTGATTAGTTTATTTGTATTCTCAATCGCTCCCTTTTGCCAAGAACAATATGGATCAGCGAAGTATACGGGCACGCCTAAGAACTTGGTAATGTCCTTATGTGCTGCAAATTCAGGTCCGTTGTCTGTTGTAATGGTCTTCAGACAGTCCTTGTATGGTGGCAGCAGTTTCCTAACTACCTTTGCCAGAGGCTTTGACTGCTTTCCAAATGGCAGTTTCTGCATAAGCAGCATATTGGTGGATTTCTCTACCAGTGTGAGTATGGTATGCTGGTCAGGGTCTACGATCAAGTCCATCTCAAAATCTCCGAATCTCTTCCCGTCAACTTCCTTACTTCTTTCATGGATACTCAACCTGTCTTTAATTGGAAGATGTCTGCCCTTGGGACGATGTCTGTATTTCATCTTATGCCTTGTGTGTTTGGCAAGTTCCCCTGTTGTATCATTATGAATGATATTATAAATGGATTGGTGGGACACCTTTATTCCCTCATTCTTGCGCAGATAACCTGATATTTGTCGTGGAGACCACTGGTCATTGGTGATATATTCCTTAAT
>NZ_LR027820.1:1126357-1138936 GCF_900607215.1 Prevotella rectalis | reverse complement strand
CCCCTGTTGTATCATTATGAATGATATTATAAATGGATTGGTGGGACACCTTTATTCCCTCATTCTTGCGCAGATAACCTGATATTTGTCGTGGAGACCACTGGTCATTGGTGATATATTCCTTAATTCTCCAGACTAATTCGTTAGAGAGCCTGGCGTTCTTTACCGTTCTCTTTCTGCGCTGCATAGCCATATCGTGCGCCTTTGTCCAGATATACTTTTCTGATGGCGTGCTGTTGCGTTTGATTTCACGTGATAGTGTTGACTGACTGATGCCGACGATTGTGGCAATCTCTTTTCTCCCTGTTTTCTTTTGGAGTAAGGCGAAAATTTGCGACCTTTGCTCCGAGGTTAATTGATGATATTTCACAATACAAAGTTAATTAATCTTGGGGAGACAGAGGTCTCCCTTTTTTATTTGTATTGCTGGTTGTTTTTTTTCCTCGCCGAGAGATGCAGACAACCTCTCGCTACGCTTCGAGAACGTCTGCATCTCTCGGCGAGGGCTACTCTTTTATTGCACTTCGTTTTGGAACTTGCACCCGGAACTTCAACTCTAAGAAGATGTGAAAATGACAGAATGAAACATAAATACACCTTATTTTGCAACAACCATTCTTTTACTCCAAGTTTCACAACAAAAAGAAACTAACAAAGTGGAAGTGGTAACGCAAATGCTAAAATCATAGCACGACCTTTTTCTCATCTTTTCTCTCAATCCTAAAGAAAGAAAAAATCACTTTACCTCAAATCAATCATTGGGATTTTTCGGTGTCGCATGGCAGTGAGAAGTCCTTTATCTTTTCCAATGGTGTCCTGAATGATTTTTTTGAGTCTCTCACGCAAAGTTGCATCAAATCATGGGATCGGACGTATTTTGTTCCAATGCCGGACAGCACCAATCCTTTCATACCTCCAGTTCGTATTCAGATGATGGCAAACAGACGCTTGATGGCGCACATTCGCCCCGACCATCACCACGAAATTATATTACAAAAACTGCGTCCGGGACACGCTTTGTAATCTATTGATAATCAAGACGATATTAATTGCGATTTAAAAGCTTAGCTTTTGCGCTCCAATTCATGACCTTTTGCATTGCAAAAGCTTACCTTTTGGAAATCAAAAGGTAAGCTTTGGATAGATGAATGAAGAAAATTTAGGACATTATTGAACTTTTCTCATATAGCCGGGGAAAATTTTCGCGTTTTCAATGACTTGGCAAAACAAAGAACATGCTTATTTCTTGTCTTGCCCGGACAGACAGGTGTTGTTATGAGTTCATGGCGTATGGTCTTAGTTGCTAAGTTTCTAAATAACAAACATCTATAATTGAATATTTCCGATGGCGGTCATTAGAAGAAAGAACTAAAGTGGTTTCGACCAATTTGAGTTTAAGCGAAAGAAACTTCACTTCCCAATATCAACACGCCAATGCCTCTTACCTTGATAAATTGCATGCGAGTATGGAATAAAGGCTAATAAGTTTTAAAATTTTTGGAAGATTGAAGGTGATAAACTAAATTTGCAACGTATGAAGAAGATATTTATCATATCAACAGCCATTCTGCTGAGCATTTCTCTATATGGGCAAGATATCCATGATACCGAATCAATGGAGAGCACGGACATTGCACCTATAGAATCGGCACACCTTCAGGGTCCGAGAAAAGCCACAGAAGCTGAGAAGGAGTATGCACGCATGTTGGCTGAAGAACGCGTGCAGCAACAGCAAATCGACAATAATCTTCCTCTTGTTGATGAGAACGGACAAGTAATCACACCGAACGATATACACTATCCGTATTGGGATTACGGATGGGACACGAGTGCATGGCGACTTCACCGGGGATTGAACGTGAATGTGGGTGCATCCGTGTTTGCCAATTTTGGAAATGGCTGTCACAACGGAGCCGGCTTCACTCAAGACGTATCATTAATGTATGTTACCAATCTCTCACCCAAAACCACATTGGCAGTGGGAGGATATTTCAACAACATGATTTACGATGGTAACAACTATACCTCGGCAGGCATCAACGCTCTCTTGGGCTATCAGTTTGATGAACATTGGAGTGCTTACGCTTTTGTACAAAAAGCATTCACGTCAGACAATTTCAGCCCATGGCTGATGGGATGCGGAGCATTGGGATATGGTGGTTTCGGAATGGGCTACGCGCCTGCCTATTATGATTGGGGCTACCATCCTTATATGGGCTATGGATATTCCGGCATGGCAAATCGCTTCATGGACAGAATTGGGGGAGGCGTTACTTACCGATGGGGAGAACGCAATCAAAACTCCATCTCTATCAACGTGGAAGTGGATCGCATGCCACAACCAAAGAACAGAAACTACCTATATAATATAGGCAGATACGGCTATCCCGTGAGATAGGATAACAACCCAAACGGACTTCGGCAATGACCAAGAAAATGTGTAAAGGCTACGAAAGAATCCATTTCAGCCACAATTGTTGAAAGCTGAAGAACCTACAATAAACACGAACAAAAATATTACAAAATAATGAAACGAGTTAAGTATCTTTTAACAGCCGTTTTGGTAGCGACGCTCGCTGCCTGCGGTACAACTTCGACGGTGCCACTAACAGGGAGACAGCATAAAATCAGTGTTAGCGATGGCGAATTGTTGAGTTTAAGCAAACAAGAGTATGCCAAATTCATGGCATCGGCAAAGAAATCGACCAACATAAAGAACAGCCAAATGGTAACACGTGTGGGTAAACGACTGGCAACAGCCGTTGAAACCTACTTGAGAAGCAACGGCTATGCCAATGAGGTGAATAACTTCCAATGGGAGTTTAATCTCGTTCAAGACAAGCAAGCCAACGCTTTTTGCATGCCCGGTGGGAAAATCGTCGTTTTTGAAGGTCTGTTGCCCTACACACAAAACGAGTCCGGTCTTGCCATCGTGTTGGGACACGAGATAGCGCATGCCGTGGCAAAGCACAGCGCGGAACAAATGACCAAGAAACAAAACCAAAACATAGGGACTTCGGTCTTGGGAGCCGTCCTCAATTCAGCCATAGGCAGTGGCGTAGGCGATGTGGCATCGCAAGTGGCAGGAGAATATTTCACGTTCCAAAACCTGAAATACAGCCGTAGCAACGAGAACGAGGCCGACTATATGGGACTGATCTTCGCTGCCATGGCAGGTTACGACCCACAAAACGCAATAGGCTTCTGGCAAAGAATGGCAGCCTCATCGAAAAATTCCACATTGGAATTTTTCAGCAGCCACCCCTCAGATGCCAAACGCGTGGAGAACATCAAGAAATGGATGCCTGAAGCAATGAAATATTATAAAGGCAACAACACAAAGAAAAATCAAAGAACTTTGCATATCCGATAATGCGTTGAGAATTTATCCATCAACCATCTGGGCACCGATGAGCAGAACGACATGAATCATCCATGAACATTTGCTCATTGGTGTTTTTTTTTCACAAAAGTTGCCAAATTCAATATCTTTTACTAACTTTACCATCGAAATTAAAAACAAACAACTATGATAGAGTATTTTGCTCACAATCTTTGGTTGGCATGGATATTGGTCAGTCTTTTATGCCTCGTCTTAGAACTGACCAACGGCGACTTTTTTATTTTATGCTTCGCCATTGGTGGAACAGCAGCTGCCATTGTATCGGGAATAACAAACAGTATTACTATCCAAATCATCGTATTTGCCATTTCCACCCTGCTCAGTATATTTTTTGTCCGTCCCATGGCACTGAAGTATTTTCATAAAGGAGGGGAGCACCGCGTTTCCAACGCCGAAGCACTCATCGGTCGCGTGGGGGTGGTAACAGAAAAAATCGAGGCCAACGGCTACGGAAGAGTAAAAATTGACGGCGACTCATGGAAAGCGCAGTCATCCGAAAATGCAGAAATAGCGATTGGAATGTCCGTACGCGTCATTCAGCTTAACTCTATCATCATCACCGTTGAAAAAGCCTGAGATATATAGAAAACACCAAAACATTTATCATTATGAATATAGGATCCATCGTTTTAGCAGCCATTATCCTGTTGGTCATTGTTTTTGCCAAGATGGCAATTGTAATCATTCCACAAAGTGAGACACGCATCATCGAGCGACTCGGAAGGTATTATGGCACTTTCCAACCCGGTATCAATATCATCATACCATTCATCGATCGCGCAAAAGAAATCGTTGCCTTGAGAAATGGAAGATACAGCTACACCACCTCCATCGACTTGCGCGAACAGGTATATGACTTCGACCGCCAAAACGTTATCACCAAAGATAACATTCAGATGCAAATCAATGCCTTGCTGTACTTTCAGATTGTCGATCCGTTCAAGGCTGTGTATGAAATCAACAACCTTCCCAACGCCATCGAAAAACTTACCCAAACAACGCTTCGTAATATCATTGGCGAGATGGAACTGGACCAAACGCTTACTTCTCGCGACACCATCAACACGAAATTGCGTTCCGTACTCGACGATGCCACCAACAAATGGGGCATCAAGGTGAACAGAGTGGAACTGCAAGACATTATCCCCCCGGAGAGCGTCTTGCAGGCAATGGAGAAGCAAATGCAGGCAGAACGCAACAAGCGAGCCACCATTCTTACCAGCGAGGGCGAGAAGCAAGCAGCCATCCTACAATCAGAAGGTGAGAAAACCTCGCGCATCAATCGCGCGGAAGCCGAACGCGAACAAGCTATCCTCATCGCGGAAGGAGAAGCGCAAGCACGCATTCGAGTAGCAGAAGCGGAAGCTGTTGCCATCTCCAAGATAACCGAAGCTGTCGGGAAAAGTACCAATCCTGCCAACTACCTTATCGCACAAAAATACATTCAGATGATGGGAGAATTGGCAAAGAATGAGAACCAAAAGACCGTTTACCTGCCTTATGAAGCTACGGGCATGATGGGTTCTATCGGTGGTATCAAAGAAATGTTCAAAGGAGAATAAATCTTTTGCAGCTATATAGAATTCTATGTCAGAAAAAAAGAAAGAATTAAGAATTTGCATATTTTGCGGAGCACGCCCCAATTTCATAAAGGTGGCTCCCATCATCCGCTTGGTGGAGAAGATGCAAGGTGGAGAAGATGACTCACGCAAGGTGTCCTACTCGCTGGTTTATGCCGGCAAGGCTGATGATACTACGCTGGAGGATGGTTTATTTACCAATCTTGAGATCAATCGTCCGGATGTTTGTTTGGGAGTGGTTTGTGAAAACCTTAACGACCTTACGGGTCAGGTAATGTCCAAATTCGAGCTTTATCTTCAAGCACACCCCACAAATGCTGTGATTGTGGTGGACGATCTCGCATCCACTATGGCAGCAGCTATCGTAACCAAAAAGCAAGGCATTACCTTAGTGCACATCGCTGCCGGCACACGCTCATTCGATATCACGATGCCAAAGGAAATTAATCGGTTAGTGATTGACGGACTGTCGGATATCCTCTTCACGGCAGGGCTGAGCAACAACAGCATAGCCAACAAAGAGGGCGCGGAATTGTCGAAAGTATATATGGTCGGAAATATTCTCATCGATAACATCCGCTATAACCGCGACCGCATGAGAGGCTTGACGGCAGATGACATACCGGCATTGAAGGATCTGCACCTGAAGGAGAAACAATATCTGCTTTTCACGCTGAACAGAAAAGCACTCATGAGCGACAAGGTAAATTTGGAGAAGATGCTCACCGCCCTGACGGAAAGTGCCGGCAACATGCCGATAATCGCCCCATTGCGCCAATCGGCAAAAGCCACCATCGCCGACATGAAGGTGGTGAAATGTAAGAATTTACACGTCATCGAACCATTAGGATATTTAGACTTCGGATATCTTGCCGCCCATGCTTGTGGCGTAATAACCGACTCGGGAAATGTGGCGGAAGAGGCAACATTCAATAATGTGCCTTGTGCCACACTGAATAGTTATACCGAACACATCGAAACGGTGAAGAAAGGAACAAATCTCCTCGTTGGTGAAGACGCCGAAAATCTTCGTGAAGCCGTGAAAGATATGGTAAACGGCAGATGGAAAGCATCCGAACTGCCTGATAGATGGGACGGCAGATCGGCAGAGAGAATTGTCAGAACACTAATCGATGTGGTGAAATAGCCCCCATTGCGAAGGAAGCGAGGACGAGCATTTGACTTGCCCTCGTCTTTTTTTACTGCTTTTTGCGTAAATTAAATATTCCGGCAATTCTATCCTCCACCTTTTTTGTAACTTTGTAACTGACATGCAGAAAGAACAGGATAATTTTACGATACTGACACAGGCACCCGTCCACCGGATTGTCATCAAGATGGCAATCCCAACCATCATCTCAATGATGGTAACCGGCGTCTATAACATTGTCGATACTTATTTTGTAGGACAGTTGGATACACAATCCACGGCTGCCGTGGGTGTCGTCTTTTCCGTTGTTTTCTTTATTCAAGCATGTGGCTTTTTCTTCGGGCACGGCTCCGGAAACTATATCTCGAGGGAATTGGGCGCACGGAGAAGAGAGAATGCCGTGAAGATGGCATCCAATGGTTTTTTCTATTCCTTTCTTTTAGGCATGGCAATTCTCATCGCAGGATTGCTTTTTCTAAAGCCTCTGTCAGTGTTACTGGGCAGTACGCCCACTATTCTCCCCTATACGGAACAATATTTGGGAATCGTACTCTTATCGGCTCCTTTCCACACAGCTTCGCTAACCCTCAACAACCAAATGCGACTGCAAGGAAACGCCGCTTACTCGATGATTGGTATCGTTTCCGGAGCCATCCTGAATATCCTCCTCGACCCCATTTTTATTTTTCTCTTGGGAATGGGCATCAAGGGAGCGGCATGGGCAACGGTTATAGGGCAGGTGGTTTCGTTTCTCATTTTGTTCTTCATGGCACGACACAAGAAGAACATCGGTATCTTTTTCAAGAATTTCACTCCCTCTTGGAAGGCAATGAAAGAGATTTTTTACGGAGGCAGCCCCTCATTCATGCGACAGGGACTGGCTTGTTTGGCAACGATGACCCTGAACATCGCTGCCGGCGCATATGGCGATTCCGCAATAGCGGCAATGAGTATTGTTAATCGTATCTCAATGTTAGTACTCGCGGCAGTGATTGGCTTGTGTCAGGGTTTCCAGCCCATTTGTGGATTCTGCTATGGGGCAGGACTTTATTCCCGTTTGCGCGAGGCCTTTAGGTTCACGCTGAAGTTAGGAACCATTTTCCTGTTGTGTGTTACTGTTGTTGGGTGGCTGGTTAGCAGTTCGCTGATAGGGCTTTTCCGCAACGACCCAGAGGTGATAGCCATCGGTGTTGTGGCATTCCGCTGGCAACTCTGCACCTATGCGCTCTGTCCTTTTATCATTGGCAGCAACATGCTGGCACAGACGTGTAGGAAACCAGTACGTGCCAATATCCTTGCAGCTAGCCGGCAAGGGTTGTTTTTCATACCTCTGATTTTTACTTTGCCCATGTTTTTCGGGTTGTTGGGAGTCGAAATGTGTCAGGCTGTCAGTGATGTGCTGTCGTTTGCCGTGACGATTCCCATCATGATATATACCTTCAAAGAATTCGCAAGAGAAGAAGTTGTTCGGGGAACGACGGTGAATCAACATACAAAACAGGAGGAATTATGACAAGACTGTACATCAAAAATATGGTTTGCGATCGTTGTAAGATGGTGGTCGATAAGCTATTGCAAGAATTGGGCTTGTCTCCGCAACGCATAGACTTGGGCGAAGTGCTGATTGAGGGTGAGCTGGGAACGGAGAAACGTGTTGAGCTGATGGAAAAACTGGCAGCATTGGGCTTCGAATTGCTCAGTGACAGACGGCAGAAGACCATCGAATTGGTAAAAAAAGCTCTGATTCGGCAGGTTCATCACAGAGACATTAATTCGCCTTTGAACATTAGCGAATATCTTTCAGACGAGCTTCACCAGAACTACAATACGCTTTCCAAACTCTTTTCTGAAGTGGAGGGAAAGACAATAGAACGCTATTACATAGAGTTGCGTATCGAACGGGTCAAGGAACTTATCCGTTACGACGAACTTTCACTATCGCAGATCGCCTTACAGATGAATTATTCATCAGCGGCTTATCTCTCAACGCAGTTCAAAAGCGTGACGGGCATGACTCCATCACAATTCAAAGCTTTGAAAGAGAATAACCGAACGAGCATTGACAAGGTATAAACGATGCGAAATCTTATAAGTCTTACCCATAAAATTATAACAGACTGAGGTGATTTAATGCTTATCTTTGTAGCAGATAAATTATTATTCACAATTAAATATTAAAGTTATGGTAAGGAAAATATATTCAGTTAGCGGAATGAAATGTGAGCACTGCAAGGCAAACGTTGAACAATCATTAAAGTCTTTGTCAGGTATTCAGGACGCAAAGGTAAGCCTCGTCGATGCCAATGTTACGGTTGAGTTTGACGAGAATGACGTAAGCCCACAACAAATTAAAGAGGTTGTAGATAGTTGCGGCAGGTATGAGCTGACATTATAGCTGGCAAGCTGTTGCCTGTCAGCAGCGAAGTAACGACGTAATGGTTTCAATCGTAATTTTTAATTGATGTTTTATGAAGAGAACTATACCTGTTGTTGGTATGGCATGTGCTTCTTGCTCTGCCAACGTTGAACGAAAACTCAACAGTTTGCCGGGAATAACGAGCGCAACCGTCTCCTTGCCGGGGCGGTCGGCACTGGTTGACTACGACCCTGAGCAGATTTCGCTCATGGATATGAAAGCAGAAATCAACGGAATCGGCTACAATCTAATTATCGATGATGGCCAGTCGGTCGAGGAGATAGAAAAAAGGGAGTACGTTTTGTTGAGGCGTAAGACCATCATATCCTGGCTGTTTGCCATTGTTGGCATGGCTATCTCAATGCGTTGGATAGACCTTGGCTCAGCGAGGATGACCAATCAGACCGCCATGCTGATAGCTTTGGCAAACCTTCTGTACTGCGGAAAACAGTTTTACGTGAGCGCTTTCAGGCAACTCAGGCACCGAACGGCGAACATGGACACACTTGTCGCCCTCTCAACGTGTATCGCTTTCCTTTTCAGTGCTTTCAATACGTTCTGGGGCGATGAGGTTTGGACCACCCGCGGTATAGCATGGCATACCTATTTCGATGCTTCGGTGATGATAATCACCTTCGTTCTCACGGGTAGGCTGCTGGAAGAAAAGGCAAAGGACGGAACAGCTTCCTCCATTAGAAAGATGATGGGCCTGGCCCCTAAGACCGCCCACATCGTCAACGGCGATCAAGTGGAGGAAGTTCCATTATCTACCATTGAAGTTGGAGATATCCTTGAGGTTCGCCCTGGTGAGAAAGTGCCTGTCGATGGCGAAGTTCTTTCTGCTGAAAGCTTCATGACGGCAGGTGTGGCATATGTCGATGAGAGTATGTTGACAGGCGAACCGACTCCAGTGGACAAGCGCAAGGGCGACCGTGTGATGGCAGGGACGATACCAAGTCAAGGAAAATTCCGAATGAAGGCAAGGCAAATAGGCGAGGACACTGCCCTTGCGCATATCATTCGTATGGTTCAGGAAGCGCAAGGGTCAAAAGCGCCGGTTCAGCGCATTGTTGACAAGGCTGCATTGGTGTTTGTTCCCGTTGTGACGGGTCTTGCCCTGGCTACTTTTCTTTTGTGGTGGCTTATTGGTGGCTATGCCTATCTGCCACAAGCGATAGTCTCGGCTGTGTCGGTGCTTGTTATAGCGTGCCCTTGTGCAATGGGATTGGCCACACCTACCGCACTGATGGTGGGAATAGGCAAAGCCGCTGATAAGGGAATCCTCATCAAGGATGCCAGCGCTTTGGAGGTGTTGCGCAAGATAGATGTGCTTGTAACGGACAAAACTGGAACTCTGACGATTCCCAACAAGAATGTTGACTTCACAAAGGCTGACAGTCTGGCCTTTGATGCCCGTGAGACGTTGAAACCCAATGCGAGGAAAGCCATGGAGGAACTGCAGCAAAGTGGAATAGAAGTCTATATGATGAGTGGCGATAAGGAAGAGGCCGTCGGCTACTGGGCATCGAAGGCTGGTATAAAGCATTATAAAAGCCAGGTCATGCCACAGGATAAGGAAAAGCTCGTGAAGGAGCTGCAAGCCGATGGCAAGTGTGTGGCAATGGTTGGCGACGGAGTTAACGACATGCAGGCGCTTGCCTTGGCCAATGCCAGCATTGCAATTGGCAAGGGAACGGATGTAGCCATGGACGTAGCACAGGTGACTCTCATGGGGGATGATCTGCAAATGCTTCCCGATGCCGTAAAACTTAGCAGGCACACCGTAAGGATGATATGGCAAAACCTATTTTGGGCTTTCATCTATAACCTGATTTGCATTCCACTTGCAGCAGGCTTGCTCTATGCTTTCGGCATCGATTGGCAGATAACTCCTTCGTGGGCGAGTGCATTGATGGCATTTTCCAGTGTGAGTGTGGTGCTCAACAGTCTGCGGCTAAAGTTTGGAAAGTAACGTACAATTGTCTTCCGATCGAAACAAGAAAGCTAACAAAAAAGGGTGTGCCGGAATAGGTACACCCTCGCTTATCAAATAAATGTATGATACACATTGTCAAAAGATGACTTTAACCTTCAGTCTCTTCTTTCTTCTTTCGCGTAGATCTCTTTTTCTTGGGCTTATCATCTGCGTTTTCAATCTTAATGCCTGCCAGCTCTGGATCAATGAGGATACGTCCGCAATATTCACAGACGATGATTTTCTTGTGCATCTTGATGTCGAGTTGTCGCTGAGGTGGAATTTTATTGAAGCAACCTCCGCAGGCATCGCGCTGCACATAGACAATTCCCAAACCATTGCGTGTACCTTTGCGAATGCGTTTGAAGCTGCGAAGCAATCCCGGCTCTATCTTTGTTTCTATTTCACCGGATTTTTCCTTTAATGCTTCTTCCTCTTCACGTGTTTCCTGCATGATTTCCTCAAGCTCTCCGCGCTTCTCTTCCAAAGCCTTTCGACGATCGCTGAGGAGTGCTTCATTCTCGGTGAGCACTTCCTGACAGTTCTGCACTTTAGCCTGAGCTTCCTCTATCTTCTTCTTGCACACCCCTATCTCCAAAGTTTGGAACTCTATTTCCTTGGTCAGCGTGTCGTACTCGCGGTTGTTGGCAACGGTATCAAGCTGTGCGGTATAGCGTTCCAGACTCGCTTGAGCTTCTTTGATTTCACCCTTCTTCTGCGTTTCTGCCTTCTGCAACTCACTGATTTCGTTATTGATTTTATCAATACGGGTCTTCAACCCGGCAATCTCATCCTCAAGGTCGCGCACCTCAAGAGGTAACTCTCCGCGCAACGCACGCTTCTCATCAATGGAAGAGAGTGTGCTTTGCAATTGATAGAGATTCTTCAGTTTCTCTTCTACCGGTAAATCTTTGGGATCTTTCTTTGCCATGTTTCTTGTATTTAAATGATTATATTTTCTAATTAGAAATAAATGATAGGATTTGTGTTTATCCTTGTCAGATGACACGCCACACCCGGGCAGTGCTTCTTAATGATGTCGCGGAACACTTCATTCGTGAATTGCTCACTCTGATAATGACCTATCGCACAGATTTGGATTTCCTGATCATGACCAAAATAGTCGTGATAGTGCATCTCGCCCGTGAGAAAAGCATCTGCACCGACCCGCAAGGCATCGCTCAACAGAAACGAACCTGCACCACCACAGAGGGCAACCTTTCTTATCTCGCGACGCAAGAGTTGGTTGGCTTGCACACATTCCACTTGGAACAAGCGTTTCAGTAGCAGTATGAAGTCATCTGCCGCCATGGGCTCGGCAAAGGTTCCGATTACACCCTCACCACCTTTCACCTCGGTATCAGCCGTCATTATGGTCTGCGTTTTTCCGAGAAAAGAGATGTCTTTGAGTCCAATCTTTTCAGCAATCTTGAAGTTCACTCCCCCCGGAGCGGCATCGATGTTCGTGTGCATCGCCACGATGGTTATGTCGTTCTTGATTGCTTTCATCACAAGATGCTCCACATAGTTGGCATCGGATATTTGCGACAGACGACGGAAGATGAGCGGATGGTGCGCCACAATAAGATTGCAGCCCAACTCCAATGCCTCATCAATGATACTGTCGGTTACATCAAGAGACAACAAAGCCCCTGATACTTCCGTCCCTGTTAATCCTACTTGCAGACCGGCATTGTCATAGTCTTCCTGCAAGGGCAGAGGCGCAAATCGTTCAAGGGCATCAATAACATCCTTTATTTTCACGCTACGCATAAGTTTTGCTTGCAAAGATACGAATTTAAACTTGAATATCGCCACATCAACGCATATTTCTTCATAAAAAGCCTTCGTTAGCCGATAACGCAGAGTCAACCAGCAAGTGCAAAATTATAAAACGTATTTGAAGAATTCACACTTTGGAGTAGAAAAGTTTAATTTTTCTCTCGGTCTTTCGTTCAATTTCTTTTGTATCGACATAATTCTCTTGTCTGTGTAATGTTCAAACGAATCCTTTTTCGGTATATATTGTCTGATTAGTTTATTTGTATTCTCAAT
>NZ_LR027820.1:1125688-1126346 GCF_900607215.1 Prevotella rectalis | reverse complement strand
AGTTTAATTTTTCTCTCGGTCTTTCGTTCAATTTCTTTTGTATCGACATAATTCTCTTGTCTGTGTAATGTTCAAACGAATCCTTTTTCGGTATATATTGTCTGATTAGTTTATTTGTATTCTCAATCGCTCCCTTTTGCCAAGAACAATATGGATCAGCGAAGTATACGGGCACGCCTAAGAACTTGGTAATGTCCTTATGTGCTGCAAATTCAGGTCCGTTGTCTGTTGTAATGGTCTTCAGACAGTCCTTGTATGGTGGCAGCAGTTTCCTAACTACCTTTGCCAGAGGCTTTGACTGCTTTCCAAATGGCAGTTTCTGCATAAGCAGCATATTGGTGGATTTCTCTACCAGTGTGAGTATGGTATGCTGGTCAGGGTCTACGATCAAGTCCATCTCAAAATCTCCGAATCTCTTCCCGTCAACTTCCTTACTTCTTTCATGGATACTCAACCTGTCTTTAATTGGAAGATGTCTGCCCTTGGGACGATGTCTGTATTTCATCTTATGCCTTGTGTGTTTGGCAAGTTCCCCTGTTGTATCATTATGAATGATATTATAAATGGATTGGTGGGACACCTTTATTCCCTCATTCTTGCGCAGATAACCTGATATTTGTCGTGGAGACCACTGGTCATTGGTGATATATTCCTTAAT
>NZ_LR027820.1:1113969-1125510 GCF_900607215.1 Prevotella rectalis | reverse complement strand
CCCCTGTTGTATCATTATGAATGATATTATAAATGGATTGGTGGGACACCTTTATTCCCTCATTCTTGCGCAGATAACCTGATATTTGTCGTGGAGACCACTGGTCATTGGTGATATATTCCTTAATTCTCCAGACTAATTCGTTAGAGAGCCTGGCGTTCTTTACCGTTCTCTTTCTGCGCTGCATAGCCATATCGTGCGCCTTTGTCCAGATATACTTTTCTGATGGCGTGCTGTTGCGTTTGATTTCACGTGATAGTGTTGACTGACTGATGCCGACGATTGTGGCAATCTCTTTTCTCCCTGTTTTCTTTTGGAGTAAGGCGAAAATTTGCGACCTTTGCTCCGAGGTTAATTGATGATATTTCACAATACAAAGTTAATTAATCTTGGGGAGACAGAGGTCTCCCTTTTTTATTTGTATTGCTGGTTGTTTTTTTTCCTCGCCGAGAGATGCAGACAACCTCTCGCTACGCTTCGAGAACGTCTGCATCTCTCGGCGAGGGCTACTCTTTTATTGCACTTCGTTTTGGAACTTGCATAATCCATTTCTGAAGGTGGCTCTTTCGTTAAAAAAAAGACTCCCTCAAACAGTCTGTATTCTCATTCTTTTTCATACCTTTGCAGCAAACAACAACCTACCCAAAGTGAATACCAAAGAGCGAAACAAGTTTAGACTTCCGGCAGAATGGGAACCACAAAGTGGCATCCTACTGATGTGGCCACATGAAGCTACGGATTGGAAGCCGTATTTGGATAATATTAATGAGATTTTTCTTCAATTGGCAGATGCCATCACACACCGAGAACATTTGCTGGTGGTAACTCCACGCCCAGAGCAAACACGAACTTTGTTGAAAAGCCGACTCTCTGTCAATCAACAAGAAAGAGTGCACTTCAGAAAATGCGACACCAATGACACGTGGGCACGCGATGTGGCACCTATTTCGCTGATTAGCGAGGACGTATCAAAGCGTTTTCTGCTTTTGGACTTCCGGTTCAACGGATGGGGAATGAAATTTGCCGCCGAAAAGGATAACGAGATGAACCAAAAACTACATCTTTCTGGTACTTTCAACGGCACTTTGGAAAATCAAAAGGATTTTGTTCTTGAAGGTGGTTCCATAGAAACGGACGGAAAAGGTACGCTTTTCACGACAACGGCATGCCTTACCGCTCCCAACCGTAACCAGCCGCTTAAGAAGCCCGACCTTGAAAGAAACTTGATAAACCTGTTTCCCAACACGAAAAAAGTAGTTTGGATTGAGCATGGCAACCTGATTGGTGATGATACAGATGGACATATTGACACCATCTTGCGATGCGCCCCCAACGACACACTCCTCTATAACGGAACCGATGACACTTCTGATCCGCATTATGAAGACTTAAAAGCGTTGGAAGAACAGATTGCAGCACTGCGCACACCGGAAGGAAGGTCTTACCGGCTGCTGAAAGTTCAGCTTCCTAAGCCCATGTTTTGGGATGGAGAGCGGTTGCCTGCCACTTATGCCAACTTCGTGATACTGAATAATGCGGTCATCGTACCCACCTATCAACAACCCGATTTGGATAAGTTGGCAATGCAAACTATCAAAAAAGCCTTTCCGCAACACGAAATCATAGGGATAGATGCCTCAACGGTAGTAAGACAGCATGGGTCGCTTCACTGTCTGACCATGCAATTCCCAAAGAGCTGTCTCACCCTATCATAATAACAACATCAATAACATTGAAGAGTATGCACGAAATAAATATAGGAATATTGCAACTTCACAACACAGCAGACATTCAAAAAAACATTGAGAAACTCACAAAGGGAATTAGAGACCTCGCACAACGCGGCGCAGAACTCATCGTACTGCAAGAGTTGCACAACTCACTCTATTTTTGTCAGGTGGAAGATGTAGCGAACTTCGACCTCGCAGAGCCTGTTCCCGGTCCTTCCACCGAGTTATATGGTGCACTTGCCAAAGAGTGTGGAGTGGTGCTCGTTACATCACTATTTGAGAAACGAGCAGCCGGACTTTATCACAACACGGCAGTTGTATTCGAAAAAGATGGAACCATTGCCGGAACCTATCGCAAAATGCACATTCCAGACGATCCGGCTTATTATGAAAAGTTCTATTTCACACCCGGCGACCTTGGTTTTAAGCCCATCAATACAAGCATGGGGAGATTGGGGGTTCTCATCTGTTGGGATCAGTGGTATCCGGAAGCTGCGCGAATGATGGCTTTGCAAGGCGCGGAAATCCTAATCTATCCTACTGCAATCGGCTATGAATCCACCGATGAACCTGATGAACAGCGCAGACAACGAGAAGCTTGGACTACTGTAATGCGTGGTCACGCCGTGGCAAACGGTTTGCCGGTAGTGGCAGTAAACAGAGTTGGACACGAACCCGATCCGAGCGGACTAACCAATGGCATTCATTTTTGGGGCAGCAGTTTCGCAGCAGGTCCACAGGGAGAGATGTTCTATCAGGCTTGCGATAACGATGAGGAGAGCTTGATAATCAGTATCAACCTCGACCACAGCGAAGAAGTGCGTCGCTGGTGGCCGTTCCTTCGCGATCGCAGAATAGACCATTACGGAGAGATAACTCGGCGGTTCATAGACTGACAACAAGAAAATGTGGAAACAACGGATAGAACGTAACCGTTCCGAATCTACTATTATACTTTTTACAAGAAGCAATACAACTTCTCTCCGTTTACATCGTTTCTTATTCGTAACACAGTGGTTGTTAATGGATTACGAGAATTCTAAAAGCTATCATCCTGCATTTTCAATTCCTTGATAACCCTGCACGGATTGCCCACTGCCACTACATTGTCGGGTATGTTGCGTGTAACCACCGAACCCGCTCCGATGGTTACGTTGTTGCCAATCGTAATTCCGGGCAGCACCGTTACGTTGCCACCTATCCACACATTGTTACCCACCTTTATGGGGAGAGCGTATTCTATATTCTTGTTGCGCTCCTCCGGGTTCAAGGGGTGTCCGGCAGTATAGAACGAACAGTTTGGAGCAATGAATACATGGTCGCCGAAAGTAACCTTAGCCTCGTCGAGAATAACGAGGTTGGTGTTGGCGAAGAAATGTTCTCCAATTTCAATATTGTAGCCATAATCGCAGAAGAACGGTGCAATGATTTTGAAATGTTCGCCCGTCTTTCCCAATAACTTTCTCAATCGTTGCGTGCGTTCTTCGCGTTTCGATGGTGGGAGCATGTTCAGGTTGAAACATTCCTCCTCGCATACAAACAGGTCGTTCAACACCTCCGGGGCACTTGCAAGATATGGAAGACCTTTCTGTTGTTTTTCTTTTTCAGTCATAAATCTATAATTTTATGAGACGGGACTTTGGCTACATCTGTTTTCAGCCATAGCTCCCGACCTACCATGAGACAAAATTGAAGTGGTGTCAGCGTTTTTTCTGGAAAGCGACCCTTGGATCGCCGTTCTCAAGATAGATAATGCCACAATAAACAAACCCCAATCGCTTCAGGGCTCTTTGCATGGGAAGATTGTCTTGATGTGTGTCGATACGGATGTTTTCCACTTTCCTGAAGCAGTAATCCACAATGGTGTCCATGATGCCTTTTGTTCCCGGAATCGAAGCCACCCTGTGCAGTGTTCCGTAAGCCTCATGGTTCAGCCAATGTCCACCCTCTATTCGTGCATAGGTAGGGTCGGATCCCTTTATAAAGGCAAAGGTGGCAACAGGCTTTTCTTCATCCGCGACAATCAGATAGCTGTTCCCATTCATGATGTCGCTTTCAATTTGTTTCTTTCCGGGGTGTCCATTCGTCCATTGGTGCAAGTTCCCCGAATCAATCATTTTCTGCCTACCGCAATCAATAAGACGGAGTACGGTTTCCATATCCTCTCGTGTAGCTTTTCTTATCATAACGGCAACAAAAATAAAGAAAAAAACACATCCGTGCAAATTCTCATACACACATTCTGCCACTATTGTCCGCTTGTCTTGTAAGCAGGTGCTTAAAATGGAGCGTACATGTCTTTATTGTCCCGATGATGATCTGACTTTCTTTGAGCGGATGTGGGGGATTGCAAAAAAAATAAAACTTTGTCAATTCGAGGAAAAACCGTAACTTTGTGGCTCAGAAACCGTCTGAGCTGTTTGCGGCAAAACTTTCCCTTCATTGTTCCATTCGAGGTGAAGACGAGGCGCATACAACATAGAGACATTCAGCGTAATTACTCACATGATACAGGATATTGAAAAAAGCGAGAGATATTATAAAGGAAAGATGAGCGTCGAGATAACCCGACCGCGTATAGATGTCATCAACGAAGTTATCTACGCGCAGTATTTCAAGAACGGAACACGCTCCCTTCACATGACACTCTTCGTACCGAATACTGACGAGCCCAAACCCTGTGTGGTTTATTTTCCCGGCGGTGGCTTCACCACGTCAGACTATGGCAAATGGAGTCGATTGCGCATGGCTATGGCATTGCAAGGATTTGTGGTGGCGGCAGTGGAGTATAGAGCCATTCCCGACCCATTCCCCGCTATTCTTATTGATGGAAAGACAGCCATTCGCTATCTCCGCGCCCATGCCGTTAAATTCGGAATTGATGGCAATCGCATTGGCGTGATGGGCAATTCTGCCGGTGGGTATCTTGCCAATTTGGTGACTATGACTGCCGATGTGGAGGAATTCAACGTTGGCGATTTTCTTGATTACTCATCCGACACACAAGCTTGTTGCGACATCTTTGGTCCGACAGACCTCGCTTCGGTTGACGAGGGCTTTCCACCGGAAGTTCACAAGTATCACAAGTCGCCAAGTGCGACGGAGGCCCTTCTGTTAAATGGTGTTACCTATGGGCGAAATCAGAGCTACGACATCCACGACGACTTGGTACGAGCACGATGGGCAAGCCCGATGGGTTATCTGAAGACCGGACTTCCGCCATTTCTCATCATGCATGGAACAAATGATCAGATGGTCTCGATTATGCAGAGCGAGCATCTTTACGATGGATTGAAAGCACTCCGCGTTCCGGTGGACTACTATCAACTCAAGGATGCCGGACATGGCGACGACCCTTGGTTCCAGCAACCGGTCATAGAATTGATTGTTAATTGGTTCAGAAAACAGCTGATGAATGTGGATTAACATCGCTCCGACTCTTTCTTGCTTTCCGGTCCCAGCTTCCAATATCAACGATTTTTTTTGGGATTAGGGATAATCGGCGACTAAACAGTCGTGAAGCATCATCTCAAATCACTACACAAAAGGGTAATAATTCATCACCGAGGCTATTTTTTACCCAAAAGTGTAGTGATTTTTTTCTTTGAAGACATTACTTTTGCGGTATAAAAATGATCATGTAAGACAAAAAACGCATTGGAATGTCACAAGACAGACAGTTTTTCCGTCTTTCTTAATTAGACGTAAAATGAAGAAAATGAAAAAATGTATTCTATCGCTGTGGCTCTGCTGCATGGCTTTTGTACAGGGGCAGGCACAGCAAATTACTGGAAAGGTGATGGATGAGAACAACTCGCCGATGGAGTTTGTGAATGTAGTTTTGCTCACGGCAAAGGATTCGGCTTTCGTAAAGGGAGCCGTTACGAAAGAAGACGGCAGCTTCGTGATTGATACGGAATGTAAAGGCGGTATTCTCCGCGCCTCGTTCGTGGGGTATCAAACGGCATTCAAGACTTGCAGCGGTGCGAACGTTGGTATTATCCAGATGCAGTTGGAGGCAAGGACGATGGACGAGGTAGTGGTGAAAGGACGACTGCCACAGTACAAAATGACGGGCGAGGGCATGATGACTACCGTTGCCAACACCACGCTCAGCAAACTCGGTACAGCCGATGACGTGTTAGCGCACGTTCCGGGACTAATCAAGAAGAGTGGGGCTTACGAAGTGTTTGGCAAAGGTTCGCCCATCTTTTATATTAATGGCAGGCTGATGCGCGACAAGACGGAATTGGACCGACTGAAGGCTGAGGACATTTTGAGCATTGAAGTAATCAGAAATCCGGGAGTGAAATATAATGCTACGGTTACGGCGGTGGTGAAGATAAAGACACGCCGCAGAGCTGGTGAGGGCTTTGGCTTCGACCTTCGCTCGTCTTATTACCAATCGGAAAACATCGACCTCATAGAGCAAGCCAATTTCAACTACCGACATAAGGGGTTGGATGTGTTCGGCTCGTTCTATTACTCAAACATCAAGGGTTTCTATAAGGGAATCACTACCACAGACGTGGCTGCCGATACGCTTTGGCATCAGCAGTTCTCGCAGAACTATCAATATAAGAATCTCAGTTATACACCCACCATTGGTTCAAACTTTCAGCTGAACGACAGCAATTCCATCGGTTTCCGTTATCAGTTAAGTTTGAGTCCGAACAAGAATTATTGGACTCCGCTCATCTTCGATATCACCGCCAACGGCGAGTTTTACGACCATCTGACGAACAATGTGGACTATTGCTATATCTACAAACCGTCACACAACCTGAACCTCTATTACAACGGAAAGTTTGGAAAAGTAAATCTAAACCTCAATGTAGATTATATGCGGAATGGGCAAGAGGAAAATGCCGTTTACAACGAGAAGAGCACTACCCATCAGGACCGCACGGTTACATCGTTGAACAGCGCACGCAACTCGTTGGGGGCATTCAAGTTGGATGTGAGTTTCCCTTTGCTGGGCGGCGAACTTTCCGTAGGAGCAGAAGGGAGCAAGACCAACAGAACCGACACCTACTACAATGCGGAAGGCTATGTGCCGTCGGCCAACAGCGAGCTGCGCGAACGGCATTGGGCAAATTTCTTCCAGTATTCCCGTATGACCCCGATAGGACAGTTGATGGCGGGCCTTCGCTATGAACATGTGAAATTCGACTATTTCAAAGACGGTGCACACATGGATGAACAAAGTCGATCGTTTGGCAATCTCTTCCCGCAGCTCTCCTTGGCCACTCAGTTAGGCAAGGTTCAGTTGCTGCTCGCTTATGCAGGCAAGACCGTGCGTCCCAACTATAGCCAGCTTAGTACTAACGTTACTTACGGCAACCGTTTCCTTTTGCAGACGGGAAACCCCTATCTGAAACACGAGTATGTGCACAATCTCTCGCTTTCGGGAATGTGGAAAATACTGCAATTCTCTATCGACTATACCGACTATCGCAACGCCATCCTCTTTTGGGCGGAACAGAAGGAGGACAATCCATCCATCTCTATCGTAACACACAGAAACATCCCTACGCTGAAGAACCTGGCACTCTCGCTCGTCGTAGCTCCGAAGATTGGAATATGGTCGCCACAGCTGAGTGTGGCATTGATGAAACAATGGCTCACATTTGACACCAAAACCAATCACTACACGATGAACAAGCCTTACTTTCAGCTTTCGTTCGACAATACTTTTAATTTCGGAAACGGTTGGGTTGCCACTGCCGGAATGTGGCTAAGAACAAAGGGAGACATGGAGAATTCCTATTTTCCAAACAATCTAATGAGTGTGGACGCTACGCTGACCAAATCGTTCTTCAACGACCGGTTTTCGGTTATGCTGCGTGGCTCTGACCTCTTCCACACGCAGAGAGCGGAAAATCTGATATATTTGAATCAGATGAGGGTGCTGCAGTCGCAGTCAAGCGACACGCGCGAAGTGTCCGTTACGCTGCGCTATAAGTTCAACACCACCCGAAGCAAGTACAAGGGAACGGGAGCAGGCAATGCAGAGAAGAACAGGCTTTAACAGTGGCTCCGGATAAAAACGACGTAGGCTGAACCCTTTGTTTGGGTTCAGCCTATTTATGATTTGTGCTGATTGTAAACTGATTGAATTACAGCACTCTTAGTGGTGGACCTGGTGGGAGTCGAACCCACGTCCGCACAAGGAAACCATACGCTTTCTACATGCTTATTTCAGCCTTTGGTTTTCGAGCTACAGCAAGACCTGAACCACCAACTGTAGCCTTATCCTCTAAATTTCATCCGACCGGCGAGGCACAGCCGAACTATTTCCGATTTTCCTGCACCGCTTGATCCTCAGATTCGGAACAACATCCTTGGAGCGATGTCTCGTTCCATCGCCTTGCGACGGAATAAAGCCAGTAATCTACTGTACTTCGATTAGGCAGCGAGAGCGTAATTGTTTTCGCCAATTAATTGTTTGATAACTGATATTTAGGAGCCAGCCACCGACGCTCCGCATGCTTACATACCATTTCGTCTTGCCGTCAAATCCAAACAAGCCCATTGTATTAAGTGGTGCAAAGGTAATGATTATTTCTGAAATGCGTAAGATTTATGCTGTTATTTTCTTTTTTGGGTGCAGAGGGCTGTTTAGGGTGGGCAGCGAAATGAAAAAAAGAAAGACTCTGGTTGAGTCTTTCTTTCGATCGGATCTTTCTTTTTGATGAAAGATTTCTTTTCGATCGGATCTTTCTTTTTGATGAAAGGTTTGGTTTATGCTTCTTTGTCGTATTCCAAGTGGAAGTTGATAACGGCTTCGATGCCTTTCTTCCAGAGGTCTATTGGCATGTTTTCGTTGGGGGAGTGGATGGCGTTTGATTCCAGGCCGAAGCCCATGAGGAGGCTCTTTACGCCGAGTTCTTTCTCGAAGGTGGAGATGATTGGAATGCTGCCGCCGATGCGCATGGGCAATGGTCGTTTGCCGAATACTTGTTCGAAGCCGCGTTCGGCTGCTTTGTATGCGGGGAAGTCGATGGGGCAGACGTAGCCGTAGCCGCCGTGGAGCATTTCTACTTTTACTTCGACGGTGTCTGGCGCTACTTTGTTGAAGTAATCGACGACGAGTTGTCCGATTTTCTTGTAGTCTTGATGTGGGACGAGGCGTGATGATATTTTGGCGTAGGCTTTTGATGGGAGTACGGTTTTTGCGCCTTCTCCTTGGTAGCCGCTCCAGAGTCCGCAGACGTCGAATGATGGGCGGTAGCCTGTGCGTTCGATGGTGCTGTAGCCTTCTTCACCGAATACGTTTTTGATGCCGAGTGATTTCTTGTAGGCGTCCATGTCGAATGGTATGGAGGCGACGAGTGCGCGTTCTTCTTTGGATGCTTCTTCTACGTCGTCGTAGAAGCCGGGGAAGCGTATTTTGCCGTCTGGGCCTGTTATGTCGCCGATGAGTTTGCAGAGGACGTTGGCTGGGTTTGCCACTGCTCCGCCGAATGTGCCGGAGTGGAGGTCGTGGTCGGGTCCAGTAACTTCAATCTGCCAGTAGGCGAGTCCGCGCAGTCCGGTGGTGATGGAGGGTGTGTCGGGTCCGATGAGTGTGGTGTCGGATACGAGGATGACGTCGCATTTCAACAGGTCTTTGTGTTCTTCGATGAATGGGCCGAGGCTTGATGAGCCGATTTCTTCTTCGCCTTCGAAGATGAATTTCATGTTGTGCTTCAGCAGGTTGTGCTTGTTGACGTATTCGAATGCTTTTGCTTGTATGAATGATTGTCCTTTGTCGTCGTCGGCTCCTCGTGCCCAGATGTGTCCGTCTTTCACTACTGGTTCGAAGGGTTCGGTTTTCCACAGGTCGAATGGTTCTGCGGGCATTACGTCGTAGTGTCCGTAAACCAGGACGGTTTTTGCTTTTGGGTCGATGATTTTTTCGGCATAGACCATTGGGTTGCCTTTTGAAGGCATGACTTCTGCTTTATCGACGCCTGCTGCCAAGAGCAGTTCTTTCCATCTTTCGGCACAGCGTACCATGTCTTCTTTGTGGGCTGGTTGTGCACTTACGCTTGGAATGCGTATGAGGCTGAAGAGCTCTTCGAGCATGCGTGCCTCGTTTTCTTCTACATATTTTTTGATCATAGTAATAAAAATGTTATTGGTATTTCTTTTCATAGCCGGCATTGCTGCTTGGCGAATGCTCCGCAAATATACAACTTTTTTCTGAATGTGCATGGGATAGTGGCTAAAGAGTTGGCTTGCAAGTGCAATATTACGTATAATATTTGAAAAACTCTTTCACAGGTGTGTTAAATTTTACTGACCAAAAACCATACGCTATGAACTCGTATGCCACCACCTGCGCCTATCCGAGACGAGACGAAAGACAAGCATATTCTTTATTTAGGGGATTAGCTGAAATTCTCTATGTAACAAATAATATATCACACTTATAAACAATTAATTAGGAATTTACGGAATATCCCTATATTAATTTGATAAAAATAAAAAGTTAAAGTGCTTTTACTCGCAAAATTACAATTCTTTTTGCGGTAGGGGGATGGGTCGATAAATTGTTTTCTTTTAAAAAGTTGTAAAATATGAGAAGGTATATTAAAAAGAAGTTGTAAAATGCAAGAATATATTATAAAAAGTTGCAAAATACGAAAAGATACCTTACCTTTGCCAACAAATTAAATAGAGATTGGGATCAGCTTTTTCACATAGCCGCTTACAATTTTGTACCAAATATTCTTTGGTTCGGGATGTGCTGCAAAGAAAAATCAACTTTCTTCCTTTTTTTAACACAAATTATTTGGTAGTTCCAAATAATTTTGTACTCTCTCTCTCTCTCTCTCTCTCTCTCTCTCTCTCTCTCCTATAATTTAGGTACATCTTCTTTCATCCCCCTTTCTGCGCATTATGCTTTGGTGCGCAGCGACTCTTTGTATCCGTTTGTGGAGGGTAATTCCTTGCCTTCCTTCATTGTTGTATATTCAGAAATTAAAAATCATATTCAAAATTTATTGTAGCGTTATGAACAAAACAGAAACCGGTGTCGCCGTTGTCAAGGCGGCTTATGTTTGTCCCCGCATAGTTTGCTATGCAGCAGAGTCAGAGTATTCACTTTGTGCCGGAAGCCCAATTGGGGCTCAGTAGAAAATCAGTGGGGGAATAATTTGTTATTTATCTTAATAATTCCGACCTTCGCATCATGGAAGAAAATATGTTACGCACCTTGGCAGCTCTTGTGTTGCCCACTCAAATATTAGAGTTTTTTACTATCGTTTCTGTCCGTGAGGTCGGATCAGAGTTTCATATTAGTCTTGACGAACGTATGGACAAGACTTTGGCGGATGATGCCAACTTCGAGTCCAAAGGGTTCATGGAAGCTGTTAATATAACTGACTTTCCGATCCGAGACCATAAGGTTATATTGAAAATTCGTCGCAGACGATGGACGGACTTGCGCACAGGCAAGAGCTTTACGCTTCCCATCGCTTTAGACATGGTAGCTCAGGGCACTCGTTACTCCAAGGAATTTGGAGCTTTTTTAAAAGAAACGTATGGAGACATCCCCCGTGAGCTGCCTTACGCTTGAGGATTTCTATCATATTGACGGACACACATTTGAGAAACAATACAAGGAAGTTCTGAGCGGCTTTCGTCAATGGGACCAGGCAGAACATGCCGACGAGTGGCTTCTCTTTCCTGACAACATCGGATCCTCTTTGGCTATTGATGAAACTTCACTGTCTAACGGCGAACTGTACACTTTCGTGACCAACCGTGCAGCAAGGACACGGGAAAGAAGTCTCGTGGCAGTAGTTGCAGGTACAAAGTCAGA
>NZ_LR027820.1:1013997-1113665 GCF_900607215.1 Prevotella rectalis | reverse complement strand
GCCGTACAGGAATTGCGTATCAAGCACCGCTGGGATGCAATACAGCAGGCAAACGACGAGATGGAGGAGGCAAAACTCTGCGATGAACCATACAGCCCATACCGATACGCTAATGGAGATACAAGAAAAGAGCTTCTCGCCAGGTCAAGATATCTGCTCTTCAAGTCCGCTGACAAATGGACCGAGCGTCAGAAACTGCGAGCTAAAATTCTTTTTGAACAATATCCGGACATCCAAAAGGCATACGGATTGTGCCATTCTCTGCGCATGATCTTTGCAAAGAACACCATCAAGGATGCAGCCAGACTTTCCATGGCACGGTGGTACAATAAAGTTGAAGAGGCAGGCTTTCATTCATTCAATGTCATTGCTGCCACATTCTACGAGCATTATGATGAGATATTGAACTTCTATAACAACAGGGCTTCGAATGCCATGGCAGAATCGTTCAATGCCAAAATTAAACTTTTCCGAGCTAATCTAAGAGGAGTGGCAGACAAGAAGTTCTTCCTATTCAGAATTGCAAATCTATACGCATATCCCCACTGATTTTCTACTGAGCCCCAATTGGTGGTGGCGCCGGGACAACTGATTCAGTTCCCGAGGTACTTGGGGAAGAGGAAGATAACCAGCCTTAAGTGGCAAGAGGGCAACTCTTAAATACTTTATTCGTAATAACCTTTTTTTAATGAATTAATTTTATAAGCGATTTATACAAATGAAAACAAAATTATTTATCTCATTTGCGGCTTTCGCAGCCGCATCAGTGCTGATGAGTAGCTGTTCCAACGAAGAGAGCACGGCTACTACCAATGATCAGCTTACTGCCTTTACCGGTGGTATTGTTACCGAGGTTCCCATGGAGCGTGTACAGATTGGTACTCCCGGTATTACCACTCGTACTTCCATGGATCGTGACAAAATCGGTGGTGAAGGTGTCTTCCTTTGGGAGCCTAACGACGTGATCTATGTAGTGGACGATAAAGACAAGTTATGTAAGAGCCAGAATGAAATCACCAAGTCAGCCCCCCGCACAACATTCTTGGTAGATGGTTCTTACACCACCAATGGTCAATACGATGTGTACTATTATGGTACTAACACCGGTGCCGGTGCAAAGAAAGTAGTCATCGCCGACAATCAGACCCAATCCGAATTTAACAACACCAAGCATTTTGGTGCCGTTGGCGATTGCGGTGTGGCCAAGGCAACGAAGACTACCGCTGCAGGCAAGAGCGGTTATCGTTTCGATTTGCAGCACAAGGCATCCTATCTTTGCTTCCTTCCCTATATACCATCTCAGCAGGATCGCGCAAACCTTAGGATCAAACGCATAGAGATCACCTCAAACGCCAACAATATTTCCGGTACTTATGATCTTGACCAAACCGGTCTTTCCGGTACGGGTAATTCAAAGACAATTACGCTAAATGTCGGTACTGATGGAAATGGTCTTGCGCTTGCCGATCAAACTACAGCAACGAAAAGTATAAAGAACTCGCTTTACGTCGTTATAGCCCCCGGCACCCGTAAGTTGAGCGTTAAATATACTGTCTTTAGCGTTAAGGAAAATAAGGAATTAACACTGACCAAATACTACCAATCCCATGACTTTGCTGTCAATCGGATTTGTGATATTCCGGTAAGTCTTGGTTCTGCCGATCTTAACGGTGGTCATGAGAACACCGATGGTTCCGATGGATTAGCAGAGGACTATGTTGCTTTTACTTACAGCGGTCACAATTATTGCATGTGGGATGCTCGTGAGAACTATTGGTCCGGTCACGAGTGGGACGCTACTACTGATCCTTGGCAGCCAACAATTGATGGTGCAACAAGCTCAAATTATCCTAAGTCTAAGGCAGCCGATGCTTCTCGTTGGTATCATGAAGGTAGTGGTTCTTTCGAGGCTTCCAATGCTCTCTTCAAGCAGCTTCCCAATGCCAACGAACTTGGTTGGTACGTATTGAAGGGTGATGCCCATTGGGATAATAGCACCAAGTGGAAGGTTTTCGGAAAGGTTTATACTGGTGGTATATGGTTGAAGAAGCTCAGCGTCATCGCTAAAGAAAACAATAAAGAGCTTGCCGACTTAAAGCAGGCAGATCCCAATGGAAAAAATTTGCTTCAAAATAATTTCGACGTCTACAGCATTTCTCCTGCGAACGGCAAGCCTGCTGATAATGTGATTGGAAATTACTTCTTCCTCCCTGCGTTGGGCTATTACGACCATGGTAAGCTTTACGGCCTTGGTTCCGGCGGTGGCTATTGGTCGTTCAGTGTTTATTCCACCGATAGTCATAGCGCGTACAGCCTGAACTTCAGCAGTGGTGGCGTGTACCTGCTCAGAAGCTACCGCAGCTACGGGTTCGTGGCGCAGCCGTTTCAGTAGTCTTCCCCGATAGTTTTATTTTGAGCGGACTCTTTAAAAGGTCCGCTCATAAATACCGCCTTTGGCGGTCGATTTTTATTTTTGAAAATTACACTTTTGGTAAAGTTATAAGAAAATGTTGCTTTCTTCTGTCTTGTCATTAGAAACGTCTGATGCAGTGTGTATTTATCTTCATCATGAAGGTATATTTTGGAAAGCTTATGAGCGCAGTGCTTATTTGTTTCTTCAAAAGTCCAAAATGGATTATAAGGTAAAGTGTCGTAAAGTGAAGTCGTTGGGTACAACCGTCTTCTCTCTTTGATGCTACGGAGCAAAGTAACAAAAAAGAGAAAAAACTATTCCTCGTAAGCGCAAACCTTACTCTATTGTGGATATGCCGGTCTGACTTGGGAAGAACACATAGATTATGCCTTGGCACAAGACTTGTTACGAAAGATAATAACTAAATAACCCTACTTTAAACTGTATCTTCAGAGGAAGAAAAGATAAATGGAACGGTTTGCCACGCAATAAAAGTTTGTTTTATAGTGCTGAGGGTTGCGGACTACCTATTGGTAATCTAACCTCCCAACTCTTTAGCAATGTCTATCTATCCTCGTTTGACAACTTAATGAAACGTAAAGAAGGCTTGAAGTATTACGGTAGGTATGTAGATGATATGATCATTGTGCATCGTATTCGTAAGTATTTATCGGAACTGAAGGATAGAATGGCATATATCCTTTCTACTGATTATGGCTTATATATGCATCCTAAGAAGTGGGTATTACAGCCAGCGACCTATGGCATAGACTTTCTCGGAATGCGTCTGTATGGTAATGTCTTGCTGCCCGGGGAACGGCTTAAGCGTAGTTTTTATCGAACGCTTTCGGCATATTATAATTTATCGAAAGGCATTTGTTCTTATGGTGAGGTTTGTTTTTATCGCTCTTGTCTTAACTCTTACCTTGGACAATTGGCTCATTGCAGTGGCTTTGGTTTACGAAAAAAGGCCGGTTATATGCTTTATAATATGTCAGTTCCTTGTTTATTGATAGATAAATCCCTCTCCAAGGTAGATATATTTCCTATGAATGTGTTGGTCTTGGAATTACCAATATTAAAGCATTAATAAGCTTTGTGGTATTCGTTTTTGAAAGCATATAGGTGTCTTTGTTTTTTATATGATTATAAAGTGATACCCAAAGTTTAAGAAAGCTGATGGGTGTTTGTCGTCGAACAAGGAGACTTGCGCTTTCTGCGCTTCGTGGGTATCGTCACCCAAAAGCAGTTTTCCAGCATTTTTAGCTTCAAAATATTTGCAAAAATCATCTATGACACAGAATAATTCAGTAATTTTGTAATCGGTAGTCGTTGTAAGTATATTTGTAACTGTTTGATTGTTAGCTGTAAAGGTACAAAATATTTATGAAGCTATCTTGCTTTTTTATTTACTTTTTCGTGTTTTCTTATCCCGAACTGAGGTATATTCTCTTTGTTTAGCCGGGTTGTTGAAAATGCGAAAAATCTTCCCCGCGATATGGGAAAAGTTCGATAATGTCCTAAATTTTCTTCATTCATCTCTTTAAAGCTTAGCTTTTGCTCCGTAAAAGATAAGCTTTTGCAATGCAAAAGGTCATGAATTGAAGTGCAAAAGCTAAGCTTTTAAATCGCAATTAATATCATCCTGATTATCAATGGATTATGAGGAACGTCCCGGGTGTATTTTTTGTAATATAATTTCATGATTCCGGGCAGGTCGAATGTTCGCTGTCAAGCGTCTGCTTACCACCACCTGAATACAAATTGGAGGTACACGCCATATATGATTAGAGAGAAAGCACATCAAGTCTTATGATTTATGCGATGTTTCGTGCGTTTTTTGAAAAAAACATTTAGGACACTATTGACCACACAGAGCAAATGGTTGTGGAAAAACAAGTTTCTGCTACGGCTTTACATATTTTTTATGATTGCGAATGTAAATACCTCGTGGCAGTTCTGCCACAGATGTCCCGGCATAACGACCGTCAAGATGATAAATGCGATTGTCGGATGTCTTCAATTCACGCGGAGACTCTTCGATGCCGGCAGCCGCCTTTCTCATCACTTCTTTCAAACCCTCATAGACATCTATTTGCCCATAACCGTAGAGGTTGTTCGGATAGACAAGCGACGAATCATAGTGCGTACAAGTCTTGCTGAAAACGTCAAGACAGTCTTCGGGCGTCAGCCGGGGATAGGCCTGCAGCCAAAGGGCTATGGCACCGGCGACAATGGGCGAAGACATGGACGTGCCTCCATTGGAGTTCCAAGCATAGGTAGTGCCGTTGTAGTCGAAATGACGCACATCGCTCGAAAGCGGTTTTCCCACGTTATCAGGATTATTGATGAAGAAACTGCTATAAGACGATATGATATTCTGTCCCGGAGCCATTACGTCGGGTTTCGTCCTGCCATCGAGGGTGGGACCAACGCCGGAAAAAGAAGTGCGCACCCCACCGGTGCCCTGATTGTAGTCTTTCCACTCGCCGAGATAATTCAGGAAACCGCGCCGATAAGCGGTCGCTCCCACCGATATTACGCAAGGCGCACTTGAAGGCGAATGAATGCTATACGTGTTGTCGCCATCCTTGAGAGAGGGGTCAAGCGGATTGGGCAGGAGGTAACCTCCAATCCGGTACAAGTCGATGGCAGACTCATTGCCCACAAGTTCCAAAGAAACGGGAACGTCGTGTCCGAGTCGAGGCAGACACGAAAGGGAAATATCATATACCGTTTCGGAAGAATTGAAGTCGGACGGATAACCCACAACGCGCCACAGATAAGTTTTCCCATCAATAATCACCGTATCGGCAAACAAAGAATCGGGAGCCGCGAGAATGGTCTCGGTTGAGATGTCCGCAATTTGAGGATATTGCCTGTCGGCATACACTTTTATCCGGAAAGTGAAAGGTTTGTCGCTCTTCACTGTAAAATAAGCCTTGTCGAGATTGCCCAATACGAAAGAACCCGCTTTGGCTTTTCCAACCGGCTTTCGAATGTGGTTAATCCAGTCTGCGTCATTGCCTGCGGACGCCACAAGGATATGCCCCGGTCCGGTGAGCAACCGGAGATATTCGTAATAAAGACGGTCATCTCCTCGTAAATCTTGGTGGCTGCCCTCACTGAAATTAATAACACAGGGCTTTCCTTGCCTATCTGCATAATCGAAAATATACTTAAAACCAAGAGCATCGGTGGCATAAGTGTATTTGTAATAGTCGGCAGAGTCGATCAGTGCGACATTGTCGCCTGCGGCATTCGCCACCATGACAAGGTCGGCATCGTAAGCAATGCCACGATAAGGGCTCACACGTCCGTTGCCTTCCGCTCCACTGCCTGCGGCAATGCCTGCCGTATGTGTGCCATGAGTCTGGGTAAATCCATCGAGCGGATGCCCGATGGCAAGCAATGCTTCCTCGCCTTGATAATCGCGTCCAACGGGAAGTTCCGACCCTATGGTGTCCTTCGAGAGTTGATCCCACATCGCTTTGATGCGATAACGGCTCATATCGGCTGAATAGAAATTAGGATGCGTAAGGTCGAAACCTATATCCTGCACACCCACAATGACTCCTTTTCCGGTGTAGCCCTGTGGAAGTTCTTTCCCGACATACACCGGCAGGGCATTAACGAAAGTTGCGGTGGTATCCATTTGCGCGCAAGCCCTGTTTCCCGCCTCTATACGTAGCACGTCGGGATGAAGCGAAAGAGAAGTAAGCCGGTTCAACGGAATGGAAACGATGTAGATGTCGCCCAGCTGCGAAAGTTTCCGACAACCGTTCGCCCTAAGAATTTTCGCCGCATCGCCCTTAATCCGTACAAAGGCGGTAAGGATTGACCTTCGAATGGGAGGAGAGGATGGAGAGCGCAACTGTCGCTGATGCAGAACATTCTCCATGGCAGCCTGCCTTACCAAGCCCGACATCTTAAGATAATCCGGACGTTGCGCGAAGACAATCAGCGCGAGGTGAAAGAGAAATAGAAAGATACTGAATTTTTTCATCGCATTCATCATGATGACATCATATTGGGAAGAAGACTCGGTCCACATAGCCCTAAATGTTAGTTGCAAAGATAGGAAAAATCTTTCTGGAAAAGTAAAAAAGCGAAATTCATTTTGACCTTGTAATGTTTTTTAATTAACTTTGCATCCATACTCATATAAATCATATAAAGTGAATTATGGAAGAAAAGAACCACAAACTGATAGTCATAAATTACGAATTATATAGTGTGGAGAATGGCAAAGAAGTCTTCGTAGAGAAAACCGAAGAACAGCAACCCTTGAGCTTCTATACGGACTGCGACATGACCATCCCTGAGTTTGAAAAGGCTGTGGCAAACCTACCGACAGATACCGACTTTGAATTTAAGCTTACTAAGGAACAAGCATACGGAGAACATGAAGCGGAGAAAGTTCTGAGTTTAGACAAGGCTCTCTTCGTGTCGGATGGCATATTTAATGAAAAGAATATATACGTGGGAGCCATGATTCCGCTGCAAAACGAAGACGGCGACAGGTTTATCGGTTGCGTGCAGGAAGTGTCGGAAACAAAGGTGAAAGTAGATCTCAATCATCCGTTGGCAGGCAAAGAACTAAAATTCAGAGGACATGTAATGATGAACAGACCGGCAAGTGAAGAAGAGGTGAACGACTTCGTTGAACGCTTGCAATCGCATCACTGCGGAGGTGGTTGTCAGGGAGGATGTTGTGGCGAAAGCAAAGAAGGAACCTGCGGATGCGGCAACAATGAAGGAAAGAATTGCTGCGGATGCCAATCATAAGTCAGAAATAAAATGCACAATACGTTCGGAACACTTTTCACACTAACAACCTTTGGAGAAAGCCACGGAGTGGCAATAGGTGGCATCATAGACGGAATGCCGCCAGGTATAGACATTGACACGGACTTCATACAAAGCGAGCTAAACAGAAGACGACCCGGACAAAGCAAGATTACCACTGCCAGAAAGGAAAAAGACAAGGTGGAATTGCTCAGTGGTATTTTTCAAGGGAAATCAACGGGTGCACCCATCGGATTTATTGTGCAAAACAAAAATCAACGTTCGAAAGATTACGAGAAGATACGCAACTTGTTCCGCCCCTCACATGCTGACTACACGTATTATAAAAAATATGGCATCAGAGATTACAGAGGGGGCGGACGAAGCTCGGCACGCATCACGCTGGCCCGCGTGGTAGCCGGAGCTTTGGCAAAGTTGGTATTGAAAAAGTATGGAATCATAATCAGAGCTTATACCTCACAAGTAGGTACGATATGCTTGGATAGGGATTATAAAAAATATGACCTTAAGAAGATTGAGGAAAACGAAGTGAGATGTCCGGACCCATTGAAAGCTCAGGAAATGAAAGCTTTGATTGAACAAATGAAGAAAGAGGGCGACACGATTGGCGGTGTCATAACATGCGTCATACAAGGCTGCCCTGTAGGGCTCGGAGAACCTGAATTTGGAAAACTACACGCACAGTTAGGAGCTGCAATGCTTACCATCAATGCCGTGAAAGGATTTGAATACGGAGAAGGATTTGCCGGCACGGCATGGCGAGGAAGTGAGCAAAACGATCACTTCATAGCATCGCCCAAAGAAGATGGAACCGGCGAAAAGACCATCTCCACACATACCAATCACAGTGGGGGTATTCAAGGAGGATTGAGCAACGGTGAGGATATATACTTCCGAGTGGCTTTCAAACCGGTAGCAACACTATTGATGGAACAAAAAACAGTGGATATTGACGGTAAGGAAGCTAAACTTGAAGTTCGCGGAAGACACGATCCATGCGTATTGCCACGTGCAGTTCCAATCGTAGAATCCATGGCGGCAATGACCATTTTGGATGCGTTGCTAATGTTTAATTCTGAAAAAATGTAGTTTTTTTATACTTTCAAAGAAAAAAACATCAAAAAAAGACACGATTAGGATAATTTATAGTACCTTTGCAAAACATTTCAAGACTGTTTGTGATAAATCGTTCGGAAATGTTTAGTTAAGTCTAGTTTAGTTTTTGTGTTGGTTGAGAGCGATCTGATATGATCGCTCTCAAATTTTATAAAAGGAGATCAGCCCAAGCAGCCTATCACTTCGGTTATGGAACGACAGCCATGCTCATCCAGCCATTTGTTGATTCCATCGCGAACTTTTATAGTTACCTGCGGATCCACAAAGTTTGCCGTACCTATCTGGATAGCGGTGGCACCTGCCATCATAAACTCCAAAGCATCTTCAGCCGTAGAAATCCCCCCAAGACCTATAACAGGTATCTTCACGGCTTTGGCAACATCATAAACCATCCTCAAGGCAACAGGTTTAACGGCGGGACCGCTCAGACCACCCGTACGAATACTTAATCGCGGACGACGATGTTCGATGTCAATCGACATTCCCATGAGGGTGTTGATAAGCGAAACGGAGTCAGCTCCCTCATCTTCACATGCACGGGCTATACTGGCTATATCCGTAACATTAGGAGAAAGCTTCACTATCAGCGTCTTATTGTAGCGACGACGAACGGCTTTCACAATAGACGATGCTCCTGAGCAAGACACACCGAAAGCCATTCCACCTTCTTTTACATTGGGACACGAAATATTGAGCTCTATGGCTGGAATGGCATCCAACTCAGTGATACGAGCTGCTGCCTCGGCATAGGTCTCCGGAGAACTTCCACTAACATTCACGATGATATTGGTGTTTATTTTACAAACCTCAGGATAAATATGGTGGATGAAATAATCTACGCCTTTATTCTGCAACCCCACGCAATTCAACATCCCATGAGGGGTTTCCACCATACGAGGATAATCGTTACCCTCTCGGGGATTGAGCGTTGTTCCTTTGACGATAATACCGCCAATCTCATCCAATGGCACGAAATCGGCAAACTCCAAACCATAGCCGAAAGTACCACTCGCGGTCATTACCGGATTCTTTAACTTTAAATCATTTATCTTTACAGTCAGGTCAGCCATTGTTTATCATTTTATTTTACACATATTTCTATACAAACTGAACAATTGAACTCATACCGGAAGAACATTACCACAAGAGCTTATCGATGTTAAAGACTGGTCCGGAGGTACAAGCGCACAGATTTCCTTCAGTGGTTTTTTCCACACAGCATAAACATGCCCCAAGTCCGCAAGCCATCAGATTCTCTAAAGAAACTTCACATGAAATACCGGCGGTTCGAGCATATTTGGCTACGGCAACCATCATAGGCTTGGGGCCACAAGTGGAAATTCGGGTATAATGTTCTGCCTGTAAAATGGGATGATTTGTTACGTAGCCTTTCACACCCATAGAGCCGTCCTCCGTGGTAACAAAAACCTTTCCGTATTTCTCAAATTCATTCAGTTCAAGTAAATCATTCCGGCTACGAGCACCCAAAAGGAATATGGGTGTGGCACCAAAATCCTTGATTAGTTTACCAAAATAGAGAAGGGGAGCAATACCGACTCCGCCACCTATCAACAAAAACTTATCATCTCGTTGCTGCGGCATAGTGAAATTGTTGCCAAGAGGAAAAATACAATTTAGATAATCTCCCGGGCGTACCGTGCCAATCTTTCGAGTTCCATCACCAACCATGGCAACCAATAACCACAATTCATTGGTCGCACTATCATAAAAATTTACGGAAATAGGGCGACGAAGGTATGTGGAGTAGGAGCCATCAACTCGAATTTGGACAAACTGTCCGGGTAACATTTCGGGTAAAGGTTTATCATCTGTGAGTTTTATCAAAACATTCTTTGCGTTTAATTGCTCAACTGATTTTACTTGAAGATCCAAAATATACTTTTTCATGAATTAATGAATTTGGAATTTGCTTACAAAGGTACATAAAATATCAGACGAACATCAATAGTGTCCTAAATATTCTTCATTCGTTTATCCAAAGCTTAGCTTTCGCGTTTCAAAAGCTTAGCTTTTGCAATGCAAAAGGTCATGAATCGGAGTGCAAAAGCTAAGCTTTTAAATCACAATTCATATTATTCTGATTATCAATGGATTATGAAGCACATCCTAGGTGCGGTTTTTGTAATATAATTTCGTAGTTATGTTCGGTTCGAATGTTCGCTATCAAGAGCCTGTTTACCATTATCTGAATACGATTTGAAGTCATGAGGAGGTATGTGTTATTCAACATTGAAACAAAACACATCAAGTCTCATGATTTGATGAAGCTTTGCGTGGGGTACAAAATTATTTAGGACACTATTGGACGAACATAAAAAAATAATCCCATAAAAGGGAAAGTAGCGTGATAAGCATAAAAATAAAGATGAAATAACAAAATATTTATTAACATATATGCGAGTTTATTTTAACTTTTATTATTTTAAGTATATAGAGATTTCGCACCGCTAAAAATGAAAATACAGACGATAAAAGCAACAACAAAATACTACAAATAACAATTTCGCTATTTGGAAAATAGAAATTCGCACCAATGAAAATAAATCATAAAGAAAGGAGAAACAAGGGGAACACTAAATATACAAAAACATTTTTCCTATTTTTTAGGTACAAAGGTTTCCCAAGTTTGGTCATCAAAAAAAATTCTAATCTCGGTAATATTTCTTTCTTTTTTGTTAATTATTTTCGTACTCACAATAGGGTGATTTTGAATAGGTGTCTGCAATGTAGGAGATGGTACAGTGTTAGCTTCTTGAAACGGTAGGGTGGGAACGGTATCATTACTGAAGAGATCGTTACTAACTTGTGGCGAAGCTGCAGCCACACTGCCTGAGGCTAACTCCGATACATCGTTAAACATATTCCCGGTACCATATAATAACCAATCAAGACTGATGGTAGAAAATTTACTCCGGATGGCTTCAACGGTGTTTAATGTTGGTTTGGTCCTCCCTGTAAAAATACTGCTCAATGATGCCGATGAGATGCCGATGAAGTCGGCAAAGGTTTGCTGGGTCATGTGCTGACTCTCCATTAACTGTTTAATTCTATCTTTCATTATTGTATTATAGCTGTTAGACGAGTAAAAACTCGTTTTTATTTAGTTTTACAAAGGTAAATGTTTTTTTTTACCCCAACAAGTAAACTAAACATAAATATAGGTTTTAAAATTCATCTTTACATATTTACGTATGTTGAATGTCTCATTCAAGAGTAGATGCTTAACATTTACATTTACATACATAAATAATAGATATAAAAAGGATGGTTAATCAAAAGATTAGCTATAAAGTATATATGATTGGGTATAAAGAGTCTATTACATAGACCAATCCCCCCAGGAATACTATAATACTTGTAAAATGGATGAATTTTTCCTCTTTTTGTCGCACTTACGTCATTAAATAATTATAAACCACTGATTATCATATATATATATGCACTAACCGCCTTCTGCATATATATTCATTCGCCTATAGAGATATGAAACTTTATATTTGTGAAAGTAAATATAGGTGAGGCGTTTTTAATTTGCGATTGTGTACTTTACGTTGTAAATATGAATTTGTGATTTATTTATTGATATTCATGTTTAAACGTTATACAAATATAAAAGATAATAAATGTTAATGCTAAATTTATCAATTGAATGAAGCCCTTAAATCTCTAAAACTTTAGTAATTAGAATGAATGTAAAGGATGCGCCAAAATAAGCGATTGTCAGGATGATAAAAACAGTATAACAGCCCTATTCTTAGTCATTTAGCCTTAAAATTTAACATTTCAAAATCTGTCAAACCAGTTCAAAATAAGTAAAATCTTGCAAGTTTAGGGCTATTTTTCTACTATAAAACGCGAAAAATCGTAGATTTTCTTAATGCAAAATGAAAAAAATGAGCTCTTTCATCAAATCTCCAGTGCTAATATTAGGATTTCCGATGCCTTTACTCTTTGCATCTATCTCACGAAACTTAGAAATAATTTCCATTGTTTTGCGTGGTGTATAATTTCTTAGTCCGATAATATAGTCTTTTGCCGACCAAGCTGAACGCAATTTCAATGCATTTGCAATATTGTTCTCTGATTTAATTTGTGGTAAATAATGTACTATCATCAGATTTTGGAAGAAAGAAAATAACAATGGAAGAAAAGAAAACAAAGAGCCTGCTTTAGGATTTTTGTCAAAATAGTTCATAATCTGATTAGCTTTAAAAACATCTTTCCTTATCAAGGCATTCCTCAACTCAAAGCTATTGAATTCTTTACTCACGCCAACTTCTCGTTCCACTCTTTCAGGTGTTATTCGTTTATCAATTTCCGGTAAGGATATGATAACCTTATCAAGTTCAGACGTCAACCGATTCAAATCTGCTCCCACAGAATCAGCTATCATTCCACAGGATTTAGCATCAATAGAGATATTTTTATTATTAACATATTTTTGTATAAAATCTGCTAATTGATAATCGCGTAGTTTTTTACTTTCAAAAACCACTCCGACACCCTGCGCCAATGAAATAATTTTTTTTCGAACGTTAATTGTTCCATTCTTATGACACCAAACCAAAATTGTGGAATCAACAGGCTTTCTGAGGTATTTTTCTAAAGCATCCAAGGAACGAACATTTTGCGCCTCCTTTACGATGATGACTTGATATTTTGCCATCATCGGAAAACGACGTGCCATATCGGTTACTTGGGCAGCATTTATATCAGCCCCGAAACAAACAGTTAAGTTAAAATCTTTCTCGGATTCATTCAAGACATTCTCTGCAATATAGGTAGAAATGCGATCGATATAATAAGATTCATCACCCATGAGAATATAAATAGGTGAGAACTTCCGAGCTTTCAGATCGTTCATGATTGTCTGAAATGTCATTCCTTGTTTGGCAGGCATGGACTTTTTTATTAACTTTGCAAATACGATAAATATCCTTTTCACTTGTAGGTTTTTACAAATTCTCAAGTGGGTTTTTATCTCATGCAAAGATAATGGAATTAAGGTAGATATCAAAATTTTCATTTGATTTTAAATTGGGTAAACCACCAAACACTATATTTTATAAAAAAGATTTTTATGGATACACTAAACCTTCCACCTTATCAAATAAAGACACGAGTCAGCCAAGGACATACGCAGATTTTTGATGTTCTCCGCAGACGATATGTTGCATTAACCCCTGAAGAATGGGTAAGGCAGCATTTTATCCATTATCTTATCGAACACAAAAATTATCCCTCTGCCTTACTTGCCAACGAAGTTACTTTGCGAATTGGTGGAAAAAACATTAGGGCAGATAGTATTTTGTACAATCAATTTCTCCAACCTAAAATGATAATAGAATATAAAGCTCCTCATATCCCCATCACACAGAAGACATTTCATCAGATTGCTACCTACAACCTAAAACTACATGTTGATTTCCTTATCGTCTCCAACGGAATAGAAACCTACATCTGCAAAATGGACTATGAACAGCTTTCCTATCAGTTTTTAGAATCCGTTCCGGATTATCAAAATATTTAACAAAAGAATCCTATGTGGTGATGTTAGAATTAGTAAACATTGATATCTTATATTATATAAACGTAAATTGAGAGTTGAAGAATAGAAAGATTCTTATCGTTTTGGGGGAGAATGATAAAAACCATCATTTTTAGGTATTGTGGTACGTTTGGAAAGTAATTACCTTTGCAACCGTAAAATAAACAAAATCTAATTAAAGCGATAGTGAAGATGAAAAAGACAATTATTGTTTATGGTTCTTCCACCGGTATGTGCGAGAACATTGCCAACAAAATCGGCGAGAAGTTGGGAGCGGAGGTGATCAACGTCAGCGATTTTACTGCCGAAACAGTAGCCGATCATGATAATCTCATTCTCGGTACTTCCACATGGGGAGCCGGGGAGTTGCAGGACGATTGGTATGACGGTATAGAAGTGTTAAAAACCGCCGAGCTTGCGGGCAAGACCGTGGCGATTTTCGGTTGTGGAGATAGTGAATCCTATTCAGACACGTTTTGTAGTGGCATGAAAGAAATTTATGATGCGGCAGCCGGCGCGTCCATCCTGCCGGGAGTATCGACAGCCGGCTATACTTTCGATGATAGCGATGCCGTGATTGATGGTCAGTTCGTTGGACTTGCCTTGGACGATGTGAATGAGGACGACAAGACCGATGAACGTATCGATGCTTGGTTGGAAGTGATACGCCCATTGCTGTAAATATAAAAATTACTAACACGGAGATCCACAGGAATGAGTATGCGAGAGATGGCTGCTGACATGAAGGTGCTGATGAATCATATCTACGAGTTTAAGAAAGGTATTCGGCAAATGGTTCTTTACACGTTCAACAAGAAGTATGAGCCTTTTGTAACGGAACGTCTTCAACATCAAAACATCCCTTATATCATTCGTCCTGTAGGAAACGATCGATTAAACTTGTTCTTTGGGCGTAAAGCCTGTCTGGATGCAATCCGGTTGTTCGTCACCAAACCCTTAAATCAACTCTCTCCGGAGGAAGATTTTATATTGGGTGCTATGTTAGGCTATGACATCGGTGTGCAGTGCGAACGTTATTGCGAACGCAAATGCCATTTATGCAAGAAGTCGCAAGCATAGTAAGGTGAACATAAGATACTTTGTAAAACATGATGGCGATCATGTGAATTTATTAAATGAATCTTGTTCGAGAAACAAAATTATTTCATAATGTTTTTGTATGGGAATGAGGGTTGTCGGGAGATAACCCTTTTCTTTTTGTTCTTCCATCTTTTCGTTCCAACAACATATAAAGACATTCGCTATTTTGAGCAAAAGATAAATAAAGGTGAATTGGTGTGAGTTTGTCGGAAAACTTTATTACTTTTGCAATCATATCGAAAAACTGATAATTATCATGATACACCAATCGGATTTCCTTATCATCGGTGGAGGTGTGGCAGGTATGACTTACGCCTTGAAGGTTGCCAACAGTGGCAAGGGAAAAGTGGTTATCGTCTGTAAAACCACATTGGACGAGACCAACACCTCTAAGGCTCAAGGAGGAATAGCCTCCGTTACGAACCTGAAAGTAGATAACTTTGAAAAACATATAGAAGACACCATGGTAGCCGGTGATTACATCTCGGATATCAAAGCCGTTGAGCACGTTGTGCGCAATGCGCCCGCTGCCATTAAGGACTTGGTGGAATGGGGGGTGCAGCTTGATAAGCGCACTGATGGCAATTACGACCTTCATCGGGAAGGCGGACACAGCGAGTTCCGAATACTTCATCATGCCGACGACACGGGATTTGAAATACAACGCGGATTGATGGAGGCGGTTCGTAAGAATAAAAACATCACCGTGTTGGAAAATCATTATGCCGTGGAAATCATTACCCAGCATCATTTGGGCATTGAGGTAACGCGCCGAACGCCCGACATTGAATGTTATGGTGCATATATCTTGAATCCCGCCACGCAGAAAATCGATACTTTCTTGAGTCGCGTAACGCTGATGGCAACGGGAGGCACGGGCGCGGTGTATGCCACAACCTCTAATCCCAACATAGCCACCGGAGACGGCATAGCCATGGTCTATCGCGCCAAAGGAACGGTGGAGGGAATGGAGTTCGTACAGTTTCATCCCACCGTACTCTATAATCCGGTAGAGACACGTCCGGCATTCCTCATCACCGAGGCGATGCGAGGCTATGGTGGTGTGCTGCGACTGCCTAACGGTGAGGAGTTCATGCAGAAATATGATAAACGGCTCTCGTTGGCACCACGCGATATTGTGGCACGTGCCATTGACCGCGAAATGAAAATTCATGGGTTGGATCACGTTTGTTTGGACGTAACCCATAAAGATGCCGAAGAAACCAAACACCATTTTCCGCATATCTACGCCAAGTGCTTGAGCATTGGCATCGACATGACCAAAGATTATATCCCCGTTTGCCCGAGTGCGCATTATATGTGCGGAGGCATTAAGGTGGATTTGCACGGAGAAAGCTCCATCCATCGACTCTATGCGGTTGGAGAATGCTCTTGCACGGGTTTGCATGGCGGAAATCGATTGGCAAGTAATTCGCTGATAGAAGCAGTGGTCTATGCCAAGTCGGCGGCGGAATATTCTCTGCGGCATATCGATGAATACAACTTCAATACGTCCGTTCCGGAGTGGGACGATAATGGCACGATGACCAATGAGGAGCGTGTTCTCATTACGCAGAGTGTGAGAGAGGTAGGAGAGATTATGAGCAATTACGTGGGAATAGTGCGCAGTAACCTGCGACTTAAGCGGGCATGGGACAGGTTAGACCTTTTGTATGAGGAAACCGAACGACTCTTTAAGCAGGTGAAGGCCACCAAGGATATCTGTGAGCTGAGGAATATGATTAACGTAGGCTACCTGATTACCCGACAGGCAATAGAACGAAAGGAAAGTCGCGGTCTGCATTATAACATTGATTATCCTTTTCACGCGGAACAAATAACTGACGTAGAAAAATCATCCATAGGAAACATATCCATCAAAAACAAGAAATGAAATATGATAGAAAAGAAATGGCTTGACAAGGGTTTTGTTGATGAACCCATACCGGAAAATATTGACATAAAAGCTGAAATCCGCCGGATGTGTAAAGAGAAAAATGCCGTAATCATGGCTCATTATTACACGGAAGGAGAGGTGCAGGACTTAGCTGACTTTGTTGGCGACAGTTTGGCTTTGGCGCAAAAGGCTGCAACAACCGATGCGGACATCATCGTGATGTGCGGAGTGCACTTCATGGGTGAAACCAATAAAATATTGTGTCCTGATAAGACAGTGCTCGTTCCCGACCTGAATGCTTCATGTTCATTGGCAGAAAGTTGTCCGGCTAAAGAGTTTGAACATTTCGTAAAGGAACATCCGAACCACACCGTTATCAGTTACGTGAATACAACTGCCGCCATTAAGGCACTGACCGATGTGGTTGTAACCAGCGGAAACGCGCGTGAGATTGTGGAGTCGTTCCCCAAGGACACTCCGATTATCTTTGGTCCCGACAAGAACCTTGGCGGTTATATCAACAGTCTGACGGGACGTGATATGCTGTTATGGAACGGCGCATGTCATGTGCACGAGAAATTCTCGGTGGAAAAAATCGCGAAGCTGAAGAGCGAGCATCCCCATGCCAAGATATTGGTTCATCCGGAATGCAAAGGTCCTTTGGCAAAGATGGCAGACAAGGTGGGAAGTACGGCGGCTCTTCTGAAATTCAGTATCAACGATCCGGCGACAGAGTTTATCGTGGCAACCGAGAGCGGCATACTGCACGAGATGCAGAAGTCGGCTCCTCACAAAACATTCATTCCTGCTCCACCTGACGACAGCACCTGTGCTTGTAATGAGTGTAACTTTATGAAACTCATTACATTGCATAAATTGTATAACTGCCTGAAATATGAATGGCCAACGATTGAGGTTGATTCGGAAATAGCAGAGAAAGCTATAAGACCCATCAATAAAATGCTTGAAATCTCTAAACAATTAGGACTGTAATCATGTTATCGATAGAAAAACTGAACGACAAACTCATCGACCTCGCTTTCAGTGAGGATATTGGCGATGGCGACCACACCACGTTGTGTTGTATTCCTGCCGATGCCGTGGGCGAAAGCAAACTGCTCATTAAGCAAGAAGGCATTTTTGCCGGAGTGGAAATAGCGAAAAAAGTATTTCACCGGTTTGATCCCACCCTGAAAGTAACAACTCATATTGAGGACGGCGCGTGCGTAAAGCCGGGCGATATCGTCATGAGCGTGAAAGGACGCGAGCAAAGTCTGTTGCAAACCGAGCGACTGATGCTGAATATCTTGCAGCGCATGAGCGGAATAGCCACCATGACGCACAAGTACCAGCAGGCACTTATCGATGCCGGTACCAAAACCCGGGTGTTGGATACTCGAAAGACCACGCCCGGAATGCGCATGTTGGAAAAAGAAGCAGTGAAGATAGGAGGTGGCATGAACCATCGCATAGGGTTATTCGACATGATTCTTCTCAAGGACAATCATATCGACTTTTGTGGTGGTGTGCATAATGCCATATCACGCGCAAAACAATATTGTAAGGAGAAAGGGAAGGAACTAAAGATAGAATGCGAGGTGCGCAACTTCAAAGAACTGAACGAGGCTTTGAAGGAAGGATGCGACCGCATCATGTTCGACAACTTCTCGCCTGAGGACACTCGCAAGGCGGTGGAAATCGTTGCCGGACGTTGCGAAACGGAGTCGAGCGGTGGAATAACCTTCGAAACGATGATACCTTATGCGAAAGCAGGGGTGGACTTTATCTCCTTCGGTGCACTAACCCATAGCGTGAAAGGATTGGACATGAGCTTTAAGGCTGCCGGAAGCGATAAACTGCTGATAAAATAATGAATGTAAATCCTTCCCGGCTATATGGGAAAAGTTCAATAATGTCCTAATTATTCTTCATTCATTTATCCAAAGCTTAGCTTTCACTTTCCAAAAGCTTAGCTTTTGCAATGCAAAAGGTCATGAATTGGAGTGCAAAAGCTAAGCTTTTAAATCGCAATTGATAGAACCTTGATTATCAACAGATTACAAAGTATGTCCCCAATACGGTTTTTGTAATATAATTTCGTGGTATTGGTCGGGGCGAATGTTCGCTGTCAAACGTCTGTTTACCATCATTCAGGACACCATTGGGAAAAGATAAAGGATTTCTCACTGCCATATAACACCGAGAAATCCCAATGACCGATTTGGGTTTGTTAAATTTCGATAGTGCCTATTTGTATTCTCTATTTTACGTATGAAACAATCATCCGTATTGCAAAGAAAGAGGTTGGTGCAGGAAGCTACCAACCTCGAGAAAGAATTTGGAAATTGCCAAATTCATGAAAAACACGTAACAAATATACATTGTTATTATCATATCACCAAACTTTTCGTAAGATAAAAACTAATTTTAACATTTATCATGTACTTAATGGCGTAAAAACTATAGTAAGATGCAATTTTTCATGAATTATTTTTATAATCTTATTGTGTTTTTCAAACATTATGCTTATCTTTGTGATGATATATTACAAGAATTTATTTATTAATTAAAACAAGTTAGGTATGAATAAACTTTTACGTTACGCATTTCTCGCTGCTTTTGCAGTAGTTGGTTCATTTGCATTTGCACAGACAGGGGAAGTTACTTTTAACTTTGTTCCGGCTGATAACTACAAATTATTTGACTTAGCCGGACAATCTACGGGAACCAGTCATGATGGTGATATCATTGAAACAAAAAGTGCGACGATTGATGGTGTAACCATCACCGTTACTCCAAGTGGAGCAAAGACTGCCAATCGATTTTGGAAATCCTCGATAAGGCTTTATGGTGGCAGCTTGACGCTGAAGGCAGAAGGCAAAAAGATAGTAAATGCTCTCTATGCCATTAATTACTCTAATTGGAATAAGGGAAACACTTTTAGCCCGGAGGGCACGGTAACTGATAAGCAGAAGGGTACTTATAACTTTAAGAATTGGGAAGGAGAAGCGGAAGAAGTAACTCTCAATGTGGCTGCCAATACACAACTTCGTTCAATCGTTGTGACATACAAGGGCATTGATGACGGTATTGAAACTTTGACAGTTGGTGCAAACAACGACAATGCACCGATGTATAATCTTTCAGGGCAACGTGTTAATAAGGATTATAAAGGCGTTGTCATTAGGAACGGAAAGAAATTTGTAAACTCGTAAATCCCACCGGGACATGGTTTTTAACCAATCTGTAAGCAAAAAGCACCTTCTTTGGAGGTGCTTTTTCGTATCTGTATTTTTTGTGTGTCGAATACTATTTCTTTTGCTTGGATAATTGCTCACGCAACTCTGTGGCTTCTTGTTCAAGGCGTTCTACCTTGCTTTGCAATCGGTTCATTTCTTTTTCCTTCATCTCCAATTCCTCGCCTTGATTCCGAATGGTCGTGAGTAATCCGTTGAGTTCTTCATTATCCACTTCTTCCGGGTATAGGCTTTTTACTCGGTTGATGAAGTCGCCAAGAATATTCATATAATTCGTAAAAGCATCGAAAGGACTACTGTAAATACCTCTGTTGATACCCACCAAAGTTGGTTTTGTGGACATTGCCCTGAAGTTATTGCTTGCCTGTAGATAATCCCAATCCTGATTGATACGTGGGTCGTTTACAATCCTTACTCTGTCGGCAATGCTGTAGAGTTTGTTGAAAGCCTCGCGCTGCATGGGATTTCCCAACCACGTGCTTACATCGCGTTCCTCATCCATCCAGCTGAGCGTTTCCGGTACGTCTAATGCGCTGATGCTCTTCATCTTCATGCAGATTTCAGTTGGGGTGGAGAAACCTATGTTTTTCCTTTTTGCGCAGCCTGGAAGTGCTTTGATAAATTCAAGAATATTGCTGGAAAGTGGTTGTTCCATCCCCAATGCGGAGAGGTTCATGAATATACCTACTATCTGCTGATCATCGGGTAATGCTGCAATCCGGTCAATATAGGTATCGGCAAACAGTGGATACCCTTCCCATTCTGAGTTGTTGAATCGGAGCGAGATATCGTCGCTGAACGTTACATCGCGCAGCAATAGTTTGAGCTTTGGAGCCAGTGCGCAATGGTATAGGAAATGTGGACTTTTCCATCCAAGGACGTGCTTTGCGCCCTCTGTCAGCATGGCTTTGAACCCCATTTGCGATGCCAAAAGACCAATTTCATCGCTATAGATAAGCGAAGAATTGCGTAGTACTTTCGGCTTTTGGTTGAAATACTCCTGCATTTTCTTGCTTTGTCGCTCCACTTCCAATTTGAAACTTTCTTCATTTCCAAGAGCGGAAAGACCATGTGAATAAGGCTCTGCGAGGAATTCTACGCACCCGGTTTCTGCCATCTCTTGGAGTTTTTCGAGTACTTGTGGCGCATATTGTTCCAAGCTCTCTATGCCTACCCCTGACAAGGAAAAGGCCACCTTAAAAAACTTTCCATGTTCTTTAATCATTTCATGCAGAGTTTCAAGAGCGGGCATATAGCTTCGTTCCGCTATTTCTGAGATTCCTCGTTCATTTTCATAGTCATCATAATAATAATGATCAGTTCCGATATCAAAAAAACGATAGCGTCGAAGGTGAATGATTTGATGTATTTCGAAGTATAGACAAATTGTTTTCATTGCTCTTTATTTTAGTTTGACGAAATTTCGACTTTCAAATTATTGCCAGCCCAATGTCCGCAGATATAATTTCCTAATCCATGCGCCCACTTTCTCCCATGTGATTTGATCCACTTCCTCTTTTCCTTTCTCAGAGAGGTAGTTGAAGAGACTCTCGTTGTGGCAGATGGAATACATGGCATCTGCCATGGCGTGGACATCCCAATAATCCACCTTGATGCAGTTGTGAAGTATTTCGGCACAACCACTTTGTTTTGAGATGATCGTTGGCGTGCCACACTGCATGGCTTCGAGCGGAGAGATGCCGAAAGGTTCGCTCACCGATGGCATGACGTAAACATCAGAGGCTTTTAAACATTCATATACCTGATTGCCACGCATGAATCCGGGAAAATGTAAACGATCGGCAATGCCACGCTCGGCAGCAAGATAAATCATTTGGTCCATCATGTCGCCGGATCCGGCCATGCAGAAACGGACGTTGCCGGTGCGATGCAAAACCAAATTGGCAGCTTCAACGAAATATTCCGGACCTTTCTGCATGGTCAGTCTGCCAAGGAAGGTTATAACTTTTTCTCTCTCCTTGTGGGATGGACGTGGTATTTCTGCCACTTCTCTCCGTAGGGGATAGACGGCATTGTGCACTGTAAATACTTTCCTTGGATCTTGATGATATTGGTGGATGACAGTTTGACGTGTCAATTCCGATACACACATGATACAATCGGCATTGTCCATACCATCCTTCTCTATCCCATAGACGGTGGGGTTCACCTTGCCGCGTGAGCGATCGAAGTCGGTTGCGTGTACGTGGATACACAATGGCTTTCCGGATATTTTTTTTGCGTGGATTCCCGCGGGGTAAGTCAGCCAGTCGTGTGCGTGAATAATGTCGAAATCAAAGGCTCGTGCCACAACTCCCGAGATAATTGAGTAGTTGTTGATTTCCTCATGGAGATTAGTCGGATAGCCACCGGCAAATTCCAGTGCTCCGAGATCGTTGACATTCATGTAGTTGAAATCGTCATAGATGCTATCCCGCAGCTTATAATAGAGTTCGGGAGGCATGATGTTACCCACACGTTCTCGAACATAATCGTAGGGTAAGTCTCGATAGGCTATTGGTACACAATTCATCGCGACAATGTTGGCATAGTCTCGTTCTTCATCACCAAAGGGATGAGGCAGGCAGAGAATGGTCTCAATGTCACCTTGCGCATGAAGTCCTTGTGAAATTCCGAAGTTAGCGGTAGCAAGCCCTCCATATACATGTGGTGGATATTCCCAACCGAACATTAATACTTTCATGCAGATTTCTCCTACTTTTAATATTTGTACTTCTCAAGAAGCTCCAATGTGCGCAGTACTTCTGCCACATTCACTGCAAACGATACGGCACCACGCCCACGGTAGGGTGGGTTGCCATCGAACAGCTCGGGCAACGTACCCAAACAATGATGGAACACCTCGTCCTCATAACCTACCATTTGTCGTTCCACAAAGCTGAGGCGTGTGCGTTTGTGCAGCTTTAAACAAGCCTCCAGATAAAAACCTCCCAACCACGGCCAAACAGTGCCTTGATGATAAGCGTAATCTCGTTGTGTTTGTGTGCCGGTGTACATGGGATTGTAGCCTACGCTTTTGGGGGAAAGTGTCCGCAATCCTTTTGGCGTAAGCAACTCGCGTGTGCATATGTCCAAGACGCTCTTTTTTTGTTCTCGTTCCAATGGAGAATAGTCCAATGCTACTGCTAAAATCATGTTCGGACGAACACTCCAATCCATCATATTCCCATCTACATAATCATAAAGATAGCCATAGTCATTTAGAAAGATTTGTACGAATGACTGTCCGGACTTCATCGCAAGCTCTTTGTAATGTGTAGCTAATTCCGGATTATTGTTTTCATCCGCCATGGCGGAAAGAAACATCAAGTCGTTATACCATAAAGCGTTAAACTCCACGATATAGCCTGAGCGTGGTGTTACCGGGCGACCCTCTACGGTGGAGTTCATCCATGTTATGGCTTCCGTTTTTCCATCGGCATAAAGCAATCCGTTTTCATCGAGGCGCAAGTTGGGATGTTTCCCCTCTTCTATAAATTTTATAATATCTTTCAAGAGGTTGAAATAGAGTTTCAAGCAGCGTTCTTTCCCAACTTCTTTCGCATATTGTTGTATAGCCCAAATACACCAAAGCGGTACATCGGGCTTTTCAATTTCACTGATGCAGACAGATATGGACTTTCCCTCCATAAACTCTCGTAGGCCGCGTTCTGCCGGCTTCATGACCAATTCAAAATATTTTCTCTCGTCAATGCTCAAGGTCAGCCCCGGAAGAGCGATGAACTGATCGCGTGCTCTGCACTTAAACCATGGGTATCCTGCGAGAATGTAGCGGTCATCGTTCTTTTTCCTGTTATGGAACTGGTGAGCGGCATTTACGAGACAATGAAAGAAATTATCGCGCGGATTGCGCGACTTCACTTCTGTGTCGAAAAGTCTTTTGAGTGTAAGTGGTTTTATCTTTGATGTGGAAGCTGAAAAAACGATGCTTTCTCCCTTTCGGATGCTCATTTCAAAATATCCGGGAATATATAAATCCTCGTTTGACGCATATCCTCTTTCCTCTTCTTTATAATATTTCAATCCGCGATACCAATAGGGATCGAAATGAAAATCGTTCTTTTTGGAAAATTGCAAGTAGAGTGATGGATAACCTGCATACATACAAGTTGCTATGCCATTGTCTATGTTCTGATAGTCGCGATTTGCCACTTCGTTCTCATGGGTGAATTCCCTTACACTTCTGAACGCAAGAAAAGGTCGGAATTGCAGAGTAGTGGGGGAGTGCGAGTCTTCGAGCGTGTAACGTATCAAGATGCGATCCTCATAGTGTTGAAATACTACTTCTTTTTTCAGCAAAACCCCACCTACACGATAGATAGTGGTGGGAACGGTGTCGCAGTTGAATTCCCGGATATATTTGTGTCCCTTGGGACTGAAACCACCACCTTGATATTGGTGTAGCCCGAGGTTGAAAGCTGCTCCATGTTGGATAACAGTTGGGTCGAGTGAGCTGAGCAATACGTGGTTCTCATTGTCAAGTTCCGGAATGGGAACAACAAGCAAGCCATGATACTTACGTGTATTGCAATCAACAATCGTGGAACAGGAATAAGCACCTGAACGGTTGGTTCTCAGTAGTTCGCGAGGAAGAGAGTCCTGCAAATTGGTCATCAGAGGTTTGTTAAATTTAAGGTACCCCATATTACTTTTAAGGTTTAATTATTCTTAGAATGCTAACAGGAGAGTTATGCGAGCTAAAACCAAGATATTAATCATCTACATCAACACTCCAAAGTTACGAAAAATTATCCGAAAATAGTCCACTTGATATTTTTTTAACATGTATGTCATACATATTGCATGAGAAGTATGCTTTAATTCTTTTGGAAACGCAATGTTTTGGCAAAACAAAGCAGACTGATAGGTGATTCCTTATATTTTTTGTGGCGAGAAGAGTTTTTATTGGTTAAGCAATTTCTCTTCCATGCTTTTCGTCTCTGTGCATAGTTTGATAAGTATGAAAGAGAAAGGATGCTTTCCGATATTAATGTTATTTTTATTTTTTTCTATCTCGGTTTAATCCGGTATGATGAAATTCAGCACCTCTTTTTCCACCGTTATTATGAAAGGACCTACAGGAGTATTTGCCATCAGTCTGCCATCGATTCCTACCATCGTGTGTGGCTCAACATGGATTTCCATTTCTTGAGTTCTATAAGGATGTACACTCTTGTAATTTAAGAACTTACCTTTAAGGAAGAGGTAAATCCCCTCAAAGAGTTGAGTCATCTCCGGGTGATAAACCACTGACACGTCAAGCAATCCGTTGTAGGGAACAGCGTTGGGCGTCTGTCCGTAGCCCAAAGCGTTGCCTATACAAACGGTGGTTATTTTTCGCTTAATTGTATCTGTGTTGATTTTTATGTGCATCCGATAGTCCATGCGTTGGAAAATCAGCAATATGAAAGAGAAAATAAACGATAGGCTTCGCGAGCCGAGGATGTGCCGAGTGCGTCGGCGAAGGTTCATGATGGTGGCTATCAGTCCGATATTAATGCAATTAAGAAAATATCGATGGCATCGTTCGCCTTTTCTATTTTTATAGCGGATGTGCCCCAAATCAATCTTTCTAATCCTTCTTTTTTGTAGCCATTCAATGGTTTGATCAATGTCATCCTCACGAAATCCCCAGAAATGAGCAAAGTCGTTCATCACGCCATTGGGAATAAGTCCGAAGACAATGTTCTCACGAATTGTTACATCTTGTTGCATCAAACAATTCACGGCATCGTTCAATGCCGAGTCGCCCCCGAAAATGATAATAGTCTTATAACCATTATTAATGAACATACCGATGAGACGGTCCACGCTCCGGGTGTTTTCGCTTTGCACCATATCGTAATCTATTTCGTGGGCTTTGAGACATCGCTCCACATGTTCCCTGCGTTTGCGATATTCTCCGAAGAATCCGTTTTTGGGACAATAAACGATGCCCCATTTCTTTTCATCTACCATTTTCTTTTATATTTATGGAAGAATGTTGCCAAAGGCACTTCGCTTGTAGGCACAGGCGGTGTATAAGTGTTAATCGTTTAGCAACATCCTTGCGATTTTTATTTTCTCATGCATCGGCAAGAGAGCATCCAGCCAATGAATGGTAAATCCTCGTCGTTCCATTCCCCGAAACCATGTCATTTGTCGTTTGGCAAACTGATGGATGGCTGTTTCCAGCGAAGAGAACATATCGTTGTAACTCATTTCTCCCAAGATATATCGAGTTACGTATTTATATTCTAAACCGTAATAAATCAGATTTTCCGCTGGGATGCCGGAGTTCAATAAGGCGTTGATTTCTTCTATCATGCCATTGTTCAGTCGCTGTTTTAATCTTTCGGTTATCTTTCTTCGTCGCTCGTCGCGGTTGATTTGTAATCCTATGATGGTGCTGTTCACTCCCGGGACTTGTCGATTGGCAACGGGATGTTCCAACATGTAAGTTTCTATTTCTATTGCCCGGATGGCTCTTTTTGTGGTATCAACATCCGTGCGGTTGTGCATGGTGGAGTGGTTCTTGCGTTTTAACTCTCTTAGGATTTGTTCTAATTCTTCCAAGGGCTTTTTGTCAAGTTCCGTTCTCAAGGTGGGGTTTTGAGGAACGGGAGATAAGGCGTACCCTTTTAATATCGCTTCCACATACAAACCTGTTCCACCACAGAGTATCGCTCGGCGATTTTCGTTCATTAGTTTGGTATAGACGTCATGGAAGTCCTGTTGATATTGAAACAGATTATACTTTGTTCCCGGTTCCGCGATATCAATTAGGTGATAAGGAATTTGCTTTCCATCCACAATGTAATCGTTGAGATCCTTCCCTGTTCCGATGTCCATTCTTCTATAGACTTGTCGGCTGTCGGCACTAATAATTTCTGCGTTTGTTTCCGCTGCAAATGCCGCTGCAAATGAGGTCTTACCGCTTGCCGTTGGTCCTATTATGGTTAATATCTTATCCATTTACCGCACAAATATAATAAAAAAAAGCCATTCGGCAAACATCCGAATGACTTTTTAATAAGGTTTTATTCTTAACTTAATCAGCCGTTTACTTTCGCCATGTGCTTGATGAGGTCAATCACTTTGTGAGAGTAACCGATTTCGTTATCGTACCAAGATACCACCTTTACGAATGTGTCGGTGAGTGCAATACCGGCCTTCGCATCGAAGATAGAAGTGCGTGCATCGCCTAAGAAGTCAGATGAAACGACTGCTTCTTCCGTATATCCGAGGATACCTTTCAGTTCACCTTCGGAAGCTGCTTTCATTGCTGCGCAGATTTCCTCGTATTTAGCCGGTTTCTTCAAGTTCACTGTCAAGTCAACAACTGATACGTCCAATGTGGGAACACGCATGGACATACCTGTGAGCTTTCCATTCAGTTCGGGAATCACTTTGCCCACTGCTTTGGCTGCACCTGTGGACGATGGAATGATATTCCCGGAAGCAGCGCGACCGCCACGCCAATCCTTCATGGATGGACCGTCAACGGTCTTTTGTGTTGCGGTGGTTGAGTGTACGGTGGTCATCAAACCATCGGCAATACCGAATTTGTCGTTCAGCACTTTAGCGATGGGAGCAAGACAGTTGGTGGTACAAGAGGCGTTAGAAACGAATTTCGTACCCTTTTCATATTTGTCATGATTTACTCCGCATACGAACATTGGAGTGTCATCTTTTGAGGGAGCTGACATGACAACGTATTTGGCGCCGGCGTCGATGTGAGCTTGTGACTTTTCCTTAGTTAGGAACAGACCGGTTGATTCAACAACGTATTCTGCGCCTATCTCATCCCATTTCAAATCGGCAGGATTGCGTTCTGAGGTTACGCGGATAACGTTACCATTGACAATCAGTTGAGATTTTTCTACATTGGCTTCAATTGTACCATTGAACTGACCGTGCATGGTATCATACTTCAACATATAAGCGAGGTAATCTACTGGGCAGAGGTCGTTAATACCTACTACAACAACGTCTTTTGCGTTTGCTTCTTCAAGGCTTGCGCGGAACACGAAACGACCGATGCGGCCAAATCCGTTAATACCAATTTTAATCATTTGACTTTTTATTATAAAGTGAATAATGTGATAACCAAAATCTTTAAGAAAGAATGAAACTTTTTCATACTTTCATCTGCAAAGATACAAAATTATTCTTATATTTGCAATTGCAAATAGTATTAAACATTATTAAATAGAATAGAGTTTAATATATCCTCCGTTCAGCTCACGGTTGCGAGCAGAGGACAAGATTTTTGGCAATTTATGAACATATAATTTTAAATTTAGTGGTTATGAGTTTTCTTAAAGAATTTAAAGAGTTTGCCATCCGTGGCAATGTAATGGACATGGCAGTCGGTGTAATCATAGGTGGTGCTTTTGGTAAGATAGTTTCTTCCCTTGTGGATGATATTCTCATGCCTCTCATTGGGATAGCCACCGGAGGAGTGGACTTCTCAAGGTTGAGTTGCATGATAGGTGATGCGGAAGTGAAATATGGAATGTTCTTGCAGAATGTTATTGACTTCTTTATCATCGCGCTCTGTATCTTCTCCATGATTAGGGCAATGAACAGTATCGCGAAGAAACAAAAAGAGGAACCGGCAGCTCCGGCAGAGCCCGGAATCGAAGAAAAGCTACTTACCGAAATACGCGATTTGTTGAAAAACAGATAACAGATATTTTCTTTCTATTCAGCCCAAATCGGGTATTGGGATTTCTCAGTGTTGTATGGCAGTGAGAAATCCTTTATCTTTTCCCAATGGGATTCTAAATGGTTTTGTGCCCTCTTTCTCATGCAAGGTTGCATTAAATAATATTACTGTCCGCTAAACATAGAAATCCTCATTCCAACTCATTGAGACACAATAGTTCGGATGACAGCATGTTAGTGACAAGCCCCCTTATTCATTTTCTGTTACCTCGGGTGGCGATTCAGCCGCTGCTTCAAGCATGAGTTTCATGTCGGCATCCGGCATGTTGAAGAAATTATTCATGTTGAGGTATTCCATAAGTACAATGCGCACCATAGTAGCCAGCCCTGAGAAACTCCACCGCCTCTGCAATGAGCTTTGCAGCAGTGACAGTAATAGATTGGCAATGAGTGTAACCCAAATCTGTATCTTGATGGCGTTGGCACTCTCCCCATAGAAGTATCTAAGCGGGAAGTTCTGTTTTATCTGCTTGAAAAGAGTCTCTATCTGCCACCTCCTGCGGTAGATGGCTACGATAGTCTCCATGGACATGTCAAAGTCGTTGGTAAGCAAGGACACCAACTTTGGCATCTTTCCTTTCTTGATATCCACATAGGTGATGATACGCGCTATATGGTTGATACCGCCCTTCCTGAACACCACCACCTGCTCACGATATTCCATCAGCCCATCCTCGTTCATATCCATGCAGTCTACCAACACCTCGTATTTGAGATTTTTCTTCATCTTGGTGACATAGACAACGTTCCTCTCGGTCAGTTCCTCAAACTTTTCATAGTTGATATATGCACGATCCAGGGCAACGATTTCATCATGCTTGAAATGGCTGGGGGCGAGCATGAAGGAATCGTTGGTAGCGGCAGAGGTGAACTTCACGTCACAGTGAACTCCCTCGTTTGCATGAATGACGGAATGCACTTTTATGCCACCCTTCTTCTTTCCCGTCTTAGGATGACGTCCCACACCCTTGAAGATGACGTTAGAGAACAGGGTTATCGTGGTGGAATCGATGATTCTCAGACGTTTTATCCATTCCTCCGTACCATTGCGTCGGCTGTCCGAAGAAAGTTTGTCCTTATTGGACTCGTAAAGGTCGTGATACACGTCCTCAAAGAACTTCTCCGAGCGTCTGGCGTTCGCATCTGACAGGGTACTGCGCTTAGGAACCCTGTCAATGCCTATGTGGTGAAGCTTGCGCACCTCAGCCGTCATTGCCGCCTCTATCTCGCGCAGGGAGTCGAAGCGCATGATGACTGCATACAGCATCGTAAGAAGATGGGTGAAGCCATCAAAGGTCTTCACATACCGCTCACCGCCGTTCCGACGGCTTATTTGGTACTGTCCTATAAAAGTGTGTAAGCTTCTTTTTTCTTATCTTTGTATTTGATAACTTTAAAAAAGAAAAAAATGAAACTTACACATTCGCAAATTTCGGAAATTCTTTCGAATTACACAAGCAGCAGCGAGGGTTTTGTTACCCTTCAGTCATTAATCATGAACTCCCTGATGTATCATGAACGAGAGTTGTTCGTCAGCGAAAATGCCCATGAGCAATGCAATGGCTTCCGTTCTCGCCGTTGGTACAGTCACGGCTTTGAGTTCTCGCTCCGTATTCCGCGCAGTCGCAGCGGGAACTTCTATCCCATTCTCTTAGGGTTGATACGCAGCGAAAGCGAGGAACGTGCCAAATTGTTCAACCTCCTCTACACCAAAGGTCTTACCACGGAGCAGATAGGCGAGATTTCCAATTGCGTCTATGGTCGTTCCTACAGCAAGCAGCAGGTATCGCATCTTGCCGGTAGCTGCCGTGAGGACGTCGAACGGTGGCTTTGCCGTAGCCTTTCCTCCCACTATTTAGCCGTCTATATCGACGCCACCTTTATTTCCACCCGTAGGGACAGACAGGTGTCCAAGGAGGCCTACTATACCATTCTGGGGGTATTGGAAGACGGCAGCAGGGAGGTGCTCACGGTTGTCAATCATCCCACAGAAGGGGCTCTGTGCTGGAAAGACGAGCTTGAGGCCTTGAAGCAAAGAGGCGTCGAACAGATAGACTTAGTCGTTTCCGATGCATTGCAAGGAATAGAGAATGCCGTCTGTGCAGCCTTTCCAGGTGCCGCACACCAGTTCTGCGTGGCACACGTCAAGCGACAGATACTCAGCGGCGCATCACATAAAGACAAACCAGTAATGGCGCAGCAGCTCAGTGAGGTGTTCCAATTGGAGAACAACGAGATGAATTCCTTGCAGGGATACGAACAATTCATTACCTTTGTCGAGAAATGGGAAAGGAAATATCCTGCACTAAGAAAGTACAAGACCGAACGCAACTGTGCCTACTTCACGTATATGGACTTCCCGGCCCAAGTGCAGAGGTGCATATATACGACCAACTGGATTGAAAGGCTCAACAGGAAGTACAGGAGAACCATCCAAATGAGAACATCCATGCCATCAGAGAAGTCCGTCATCTTCCTCCTGGCGGCCGTGGCGATGGAGGAAACAAAGACGACATATGAAAGGAGAATATATCAATTCAAGAACTGGAAAGAAAAGAATAAAATAACAGTGGAAGTACAGAGAAAGGAAAGATGAATTACACACTTTTAAGGACACTACCGCTTATTTCAACTATTTTATCATGGTCGAGAGATTTTATCAGCTGACCATATACCGGCTGTCCGAAGAAATGTGTACTTTTGCCCATGTTATCTGAGTTTGGAAACAAAAGCAAAGATAACAAAAAGGGCTGATACCTCGTGAGAAGTGTCAGCCCTAATTCATAAAAAATGTGGGATGTTTAGCGGACAGTAATAATTAAATAATAATACTTGACGTGTTTTGTTCCAATGCTGAATAGCACATATCCACTCATGTCCCCAATTCGTATTCAGGTGATGGCAAACAGATGCTTGATAGCGAAGATTCGACCCGACCGGCACCATGAAATTATATTACAAAAACCATATCTGAGGAACGTTTTGTAATCTATTGATAATCAGAGTGATATTAATTGCGATTTAAAAGCTTAGCTTTTGCATTCCAATTCATGACCTTTTGCATTGCAAAAGCTAAGCTTTTGGAAAGTGAAAGCTAAGCTTTGGATAGATGAGTGAAGAATATTTAGGACATTATTGAACTTTTCCCATATCGGAGGTAAGGATTTTCTCGTTTTCAACACCCCATCTAAATAAAGAATATGTTTGTTTTTGTCTTGCCCGGACAGGCGCAGGTGTTGAAATGAGTTTATAGCGTATGGCTTTTGGTTACTAAATTGCTGAATAACAAACATATATAATTGAATGTTTCTAATGGGCGATAGGGATTCAAACGAAATGGCGCGGCATAATTGTCGCGCCATTCTGTTTGTCTTAAGAAAAGATAAAATCTTTGTTCGCTTCTTTCCTATTCTCATGATTATCGTTCTGTTGAAGTGTGAAGAGGGATGAAAACATAGCCATACTATTCCCACTCAATAGTCGATGGTGGCTTGGAAGATATGTCGTAACAAACTCGATTTACACCTTTTACCTTATTGATAATTTCATTTGAAACCTTTGCCAAGAAATCATAGGGGAGATGTGCCCAATCTGCTGTCATGGCATCAGTGCTTGTAACGGCGCGAAGTGCCACGGGATGTTCATAGGTGCGTTCATCGCCCATCACTCCAACGCTGCGTATCGTGGAAAGGAGAACGGTTCCCGCTTGCCACACTTTATCATAAAGCACTTTGCCGTCTTCACAAACATAGTTGTGCATATTCTCAATATATATGTCATCGGCTTCTTGAAGGATACGTACTTTTTCGCGAGTGATGTCTCCCAAGATGCGAACTGCCAGTCCGGGACCCGGGAACGGATGTCGCTTGATGAGACGCTCCGGCATACCCAATTCATAGCCCACGCGTCGAACTTCGTCCTTGAACAGCCATTTTAATGGTTCGCACAACTGAAGGGGCATATCCTTGGGCAATCCTCCCACATTGTGGTGGCTCTTTATTACCATGCCTGTAATGCTCAAACTCTCAATGCGATCGGGATAGATGGTGCCTTGTGCCAACCATTTGGCATCGGTAATCTTCTTTGCCTCGGCGTTGAACACTTCCACGAAGTCGCGACCGATAATCTTCCGTTTCTTTTCCGGGTCGGTAACACCTTTTAAGTCTTGGAAGAATTTTTCGGATGCATCTACACCGATAACGTTCAACCCTAACCCTTCGTATGCCTTCATGACTTTGGAAAATTCGTTTTTTCTGAGCATGCCGTGATCTACAAAGATACAAGTCAGATTCTTTCCGATGGCTTTGTTCAACAACGTGGCACAAACCGAAGAATCTACACCCCCCGAAAGTCCGAGAATAACCCTGTCGTTACCTATTCGTTCGCGCAATTGCCGAACGGTGGTTTCAACGTATGAGGCTGCGCTCCATTCCTGCTTGCTGCCACAAATATCAACAACAAAGTTCTTCAGCAAGGTTTTGCCTTCCAGAGAATGATATACTTCCGGATGGAATTGCACTGCCCACAACCTATTCTCTTCTGAGGCGTAAGCGGCATATTTCACGTCGGATGTGGAAGCTATCGTTTTGCAATTCCCGGGTATGGCGGTTATGGTATCTCCGTGGCTCATCCATACTTGCGAGTTCTCATGAAATCCCTTGAATAGCGAATTGTTGAGATCAATTGTGGAAAGGTTGGCACGCCCATATTCTCGCGTTCCCGTTTGTTCCACCTTTCCTCCGTTCTTGTGTGAGATATATTGTGCGCCATAGCATATTCCCAGTACCGGAATTTTACCCACAAACTGTTTCAGGTCCACCTGAAAGGCCTCTTTGTCATGAACGGAATAGGGCGACCCGGACAGGATGACACCAATCACGGATGGATCATTGTTGGGAAATTTGTTGTAGGGAAGAATCTCACAAAATGTATCCAACTCGCGTACACGTCTTCCGATGAGTTGGGTTGTTTGAGATCCGAAATCCAGGATGATTATCTTTTGCATATTCTAATGTTGTTTATATGTGTTTGGGAATTAATCTTAATTTATTATTCGTTGTATGCTTTTGGAATCTTCCTTGCTTATGGGTTTGAGGATGGAAGATTATACCCATTTCTTATAAAGTCCTCTGCTTCGCAAAGCTTATCAAGTTTCCCCACATCCATAAGCTTCAAGTCTTCTTTGATGTACCCCATGAAGTTCATTTTCTTAGCATTCTTCAGGTAAAAATCCATAATCGGAAACTTCTCCGGATAGTTTCTCATAGCTTGAAATATAGTGGGGCTCACGGTATGGATGCCTGAAAATGCGAGCAACCTGTAGCCGTGTTGTGTGTTTGGTTGCTTATCTTTGTATGGTGGCTCGAATTTCAAATGAACAATATCCTCAAAAGGCGACTTCACCTCTCCCGTTTCTACATTAGTCCACCCCATCAATCTCATGGCTTCGTTGAAAATCAGGTATCGCTTGGTGTCTCTCTGGCTCACCAACAACAAAGCGTCAACTCCACTTTTCTTGTTCAGTCTGATTGCGTGATGATACAACGATCGTAAATCCGCGTTGCTGAGAATATCTACATTGTGAATAAGAATGGGCAGAAAGGGATTAAAAAATGAAGCAGCCTTTTTAATTCCTCCACCGGTGTCAAGAAGTTGCATTGTCTCATCGGAAATGCGAATGTCAATACTGAAATCTTTTGATTGCAGATAATCAATAATCTGGTTGGAGAAATGGTGTACGTTTACAACAATGGTTTCGCTGCCTGCTGCCTTTAAGGTTTCTATCGTATGTTCAATAAGTGGCTTACCCCCTACCTTTACCAACGCTTTCGGCATTCTGTCCGTAAGCGGTTTAAGGCGAGTGCCGAGACCGGCTGCAAAAATCATCGACTGCATCAGCTACTGTTTTAACGCGTGCAAATTTACTAATTATATTTCAGATACCGAAAGAAAACAAGCTAAAAGCCTTTTTCTGCTCAATCCGTTCGGCATACTCATTGAATGGAATATTTTTTCAAGAAATACAATCTGCGTTTTTCGCTATCATTGTTTCTTGGTTGAAGCCAAAACCTGACTGATATCTTGTTCCCTATGAACGATATGCACCTCAATGCCGTATTTCTGATTTAAGTGTTCCCCCAAGTGTTGAGCGCAATATACGGAACGATGTTGTCCGCCCGTGCATCCGAAACAGAACATTAAGTCGGTAAATCCGCGTTGGATGTACCGTTCCACATGATGGTCTGCCAACTTGTAAATGGGTTTTAAGAAGTCGAGAATTTCTCCGTCGTCTTCAAGAAACCTAATGACAGAATCATCAAGACCATTTATCTTCTTGTAAGGCTCGTAACGTCCCGGATTGTGTGTGCTCCTGCAATCAAAGACATATCCTCCGCCATTTCCGGACGTATCTTCCGGAATGCCTTTCTTGAACGAGAAGCTATAGATACGCACTATCAATGGACCTTTTCCATCATATTTCGAGAAAGTTGCCGGACCATCAAGAGGGTTGGCTTGATAGATATCTTTTTCCGCCGTCTTATATCCATCAGTACGATTGGCGGCAGGTTGTTCTATTCGAGCAAATCTCGGAAGTTGCGTCAGCTGCTTGAGAATTTCCATCAGATATGGATAGGGGAATAGACTTTCGTCTAAAGTTAAAAGGTCTCTGATGTTTTGGATGGCAGGTGGTATCGAATCTAAGAAATGTTTTTTTCGTTCGAAATAGCCCCGAAAACCGTATGCACCCAAAACCTGAAGCAACCGAAACAATACGAATAGTGAAAGGCGGTTCACGAAATGGCGTTTGGAGGGCACTTCGGTATAGTTTTTTAAGCTCTGATAATACTCGAAGACAAGCTCTCTTCGCAATTTGAATGAGTATTGTGCACTTGCCTGCCATAGGAATGACGCGAGGTCGTAATAAAAAGGTCCTTTCCTCCCACCTTGGAAATCAATGAAATAGGGATTGTTCTGCGCGTCCAGCATGATGTTGCGTGCCTGAAAGTCCCGATAAAGAAAAGAATTCATTGGCTCCGATGTCAAGTCTTTTGCCATTATATGGAAGTCGGCTTGGAGCTTCAGCTCGTGAAAGTCCAATTCGGTTGCTTTCAGGAAGCAATACTTAAAGTAGTTCAAATCGAACAACACCCCTTCTTCGTTGAATTCCGGCTGTGGATAGCACTGATTAAAGTCGAGTTCCCGAGCACCTCTCAGCTGAATATTGGGTAGCTGTCGAATGGTTTTGCGCAATAGGTTTTGTTCTGCGAGATTATATCTTCCGCCTGCCTCGCGACCTCCCGCAATGGCATTGAACAACGAGCGATTACCCAAGTCGGATTGTAGGTATCGTGTCTCATCATCCGAAATTGCTATAATTCGTGGAACGGGCAGTCGGCGTTTTGTGAAATGATTGGCAAGATAGATGAAAGCATGGTTCTCATCTCTGCTCGTGCCGATTACTCCGATGACAGTATCTCCGACATCATTAAAAAACCGATAGTACTCTCTGTTGCTACCTGCTCCGGGAATCTTCTCGATGTTCTTTGGATTTGCACCTGCCCAATTCTTATATAGTTCTAAAAGTTTTTCCATTCCTTTCGATTATCAAGGTTGCTCTTCCTCATTATTTTCTTTCAGATGTTTTAATATCTCTTTTGATTGCCGTTCCCCTTTCTTTTTTAATTCGTATTGGCGTAGCAACCCATCAACTAAAAGAAGAAGCATCATGATACCTGCCGTTATCAAGATGTTTCGCGTAATGTAATAGAGTCCTCCAATAACGATGAAGAACAATAGGAACATTTTCCAATTTAACTTAGCCTTCATTTGGCAAAGATACAAAAAACGATTAGATGAGGAAAATAAAAACACGGAAACCTCTTTCCTTGAGCTTAAATAATTGTTTGAGGACAGTCCTTACCGGGGCAGTTGTTTCGTCTTATATTGAGTGGAGGAGCACAAAAAGGGGAGTCGTACAGACTCCCCTTTTTTATGCTTGATAATTGGTTGTTACATCATTCCACCCATTGCTGGGTTAGCGGGCATTGCCGGTGTCTCCTCTGGTTGATCTACGATGAGACATTCAGTTGTGAGGAACATTCCAGCGATGGAAGCTGCATTCTCGAGTGCCACACGTGCTACTTTTGCAGGGTCGATCACACCTGCTGTGCGCAAGTCTTCATAGCGGTCGTTCCGAGCGTTGTAACCGAAATCGCCTTTACCCTCGCGAACTTTATTTACTACCACAGCACCTTCATCACCTGCGTTGGCAACAATCTGGCGCAAGGGCTCTTCAATGGCACGGCAAATAATGTTGATACCTGTCTGCTCATCTGCGTTTTCGCCCTTCAAATCTTTCAAAGCCTCTTGAGCGCGGATGTAAGTGGTGCCACCACCAACTACAACACCTTCTTCCGTTGCCGCGCGTGTAGCACAGAGTGCGTCATCAACACGGTCTTTCTTCTCTTTCATTTCCACTTCAGAGTTTGCTCCGACGTAGAGTACGGCAACACCACCGGAAAGTTTGGCAAGTCGCTCTTGAAGTTTTTCCTTGTCATATGTACTTTTTGTGTTGGCAATTTCGCTCTTAATAAGATTTACGCGGTCGGCGATGTTCTGTTTCGATCCCGCACCATCAACGATAGTGGTGAAATCTTTGGAAACAGTAACTTTCTTGGCAGAGCCAAGCATTTCAAGAGTGGCCTTGTCGAGTGTCAGACCTTTATCTTCGCTAATCACTACGCCACCTGTCAGTACGGCGATGTCTTCGAGCATGGCTTTGCGACGGTCGCCAAAGCCCGGTGCTTTCACGGCGCAAATCTTCAGTCCGCCACGGAGACGGTTTACTACTAATGTTGTCAAAGCTTCCGAGTCAACATCTTCTGCGATAACCAGCAACGGGCGACCGCTTTCTGCTGCCGGTTGAAGGATGGGCAAGAAGTCTTTAACGTTGGAGATTTTCTTGTCGTAGATGAGGATGTACGGATTTTCCATTAAGGCTTCCATCTTGTCGGTATCGGTAACGAAGTAGCTTGACAGATAGCCTCGATCGAATTGCATGCCTTCCACAACATCAATCGTGGTGTCGCGGGTCTTGCTTTCTTCGATTGTGATCACGCCATCTTTTGACACTTTGCGCATGGCATCGGCAAGCAACTTACCGATTTCAGGGTCATTATTTGCGCTTACTGTTGCAACTTGCTCGATTTTATCATAGTTGTCGCCAACGATCTCGGCATTGTCCTTTATGTAGTCCACAATCTTGTTTACTGCTTTGTCAATACCGCGCTTCAAATCCATTGGGTTCGCGCCAGCGGCAACGTTTTTCAAGCCTTCGGTAACAATCGCCTGAGTAAGGATGGTGGCAGTTGTCGTACCATCACCTGCATCGTCTCCGGTCTTGCTTGCCACGCTCTTTACGAGTTGTGCGCCTGCGTTCTCAAAATTATCCTCTAACTCTATTTCCTTTGCCACGGTAACACCGTCTTTCGTAATCTGAGGCGCACCAAACTTTTTACCGATGACCACATTGCGACCCTTAGGTCCTAACGTTACCTTTACGGCGTCAGCCAACTGATCTACACCACTCTTAAGCAACTCGCGTGCTTCTTTATCGAATTTAATATCTTTTGCCATTTTATTGTTTGTATTTTGTTTCAATCGTTCAAACGATTGTTAGTTGTGAAATTATGAACGTTATTGTATTTTCATTTTCGGAAATTACTCCACCACGGCGAGCACGTCGCTCTGGCGCATCATGAGATATTTCTCGCCCTCGTTCTCAATTTCCGTTCCGGCGTATTTTCCATAGAAAACTTCATCGCCGGGCTTTAAGATCATATCTTCATCTTTGGTACCGTTGCCTACTGCTATTACTTTGCCACGCTGTGGCTTTTCTTTGGCTGTGTCCGGAATAATGATTCCACCTACTTTCTGTTCTGCCTCGATGGGTAGAACAAGCACTCTGTCTGCTAATGGTTTAATTGTCATAATTCTATATGTTTTTAGTTTAAATCTTTCAATTGCGGTGAAGAACTGCTTTTAGTGTCTTCGCCAATACTATTACGAAAACCGTGCCAACTTTTTACACTGACACGGCTGGCATGACAATTCTGACATTGTTGTCAGTTGTTTTATGTTTCGGATTTCAGCTCATTAATTATGCTGTGGGAAAGCTCTATTGTCCTGTTTTTTCAATGTTCGTTTTTCATTTCCTTAGCTTTTGCGTTCCAAAAGCTAAGGAAATGGCTCACAAAAGCATAGCTTTTGCACATCAAAAGCTATGCTTTTGAAATGGATTTGTAAGGTCTTGATTATAAGCAGTTTGTAAATGCTTATTTTTATTTGTCGTTGTAAAGATAATTCACAAGTCGAGTTACTTCTTCGGTCAGGTTTTTTTTGGCGTATGCCGGCTGAACGGCTTCTTCCAAGGGAGTGTTGGGAGGCGTTATGAACCGCGCGGAGGCGAAACCGGCAGAAAGCAATTGCTCTTTGTCGGCTATTCTTCCCGCCAAGAGATGAACGGGAATGTTGGCGTTTTGCCCATACTGCAATAGTTTAAAAGGAATTTTTCCCATTAAGGTTTGCTTGTCTGCACTTCCTTCACCGGTAATAATGAAGTCTGCACCACTTATCTTTTTCTCAAATTGTACTTCGGAAAGCAACAAGTCCGCTCCCGAAATCATGGTGGCATTAAAGAACTGAAGAAATGCGTAGCCCAAACCGCCGGCAGCTCCCGCTCCGGGTTGTTGTGCATGGTCTCTTCCGGTTTTTCTTGCCGACATTGTCGCGAAAGTTTTCGCTCTCCGATCCAATAACACGATGTCTTTGTCAGTCGCTCCTTTTTGCGGACCAAACACATTGGCAGCCCCCATGGAACCGTACAGAGGGATATTTACGTCTGATGCCAACCGGATTTTCAGCGCGGAGAGTTGTCGATGCTGAAACCAATCTTCCCCATATTCTTCCTTTAATGCCAAGAGCATTCCTAATCCGCAGTCGCTTGTGGCAGAGCCACCCAAACCAATGATGAACTCTTTACAGCCCTGCTTGATGGCGGCTATCATCAGTTCACCAACTCCATAAGTGGTGGCTCGCAGTGGGTTAAGCTCTTCCTTTTTCAATAAATTAATACCGCAAGCTGCTGCTGTTTCAATTACACAGACACCATCTTCTCTTACCAAGAAAGTTGTTTTGATAGGTCGCATTAGCGCGTCGTGGCACTCGGCAGCAACAGATTTACAGTTGAAAAGGGCATTATACACCGACAGCATCCCATCTCCACCATCAGTAACGGGAATTTTAACCACGTCAATGGGGTAAGGAAGGGAGCGAATAGCTGTTTCGGCAATAGAAGCCGCTTTCATAGAGGACAAACAACCTTTGAAGCTGTCGAAGGCGAGTATTATTTTCATTTCTACTACTCGTTACATTAAGAGACTTAAATAAATAATTTGTATGCAAATATAGTGGTTTTCCACGAGATTTGAGAGGAAGGGTAGGGAAACCACGCAAAAAAGCCCATACTGTCGGTAAAAGTTTTAATTGATTTCAACATTTTAACAAAAAATATTATTGGCAGATGAACTATTCACTACAACTCAAAGAACACCGACTATTCGTTGAAAGAGTGCAACGTTGGTTCGAGGCCGGGTTGGTTTTGAACCTCAATAAACACATCGGCTTCATGCCTCATGTGGGTTTTGCAGAATGGAAAAATATAAATTCACTGATAATCAGATATTTAATCAATTTTTATTAGTTGCATATAGTTAATTCTTTCTCTCTCATTTTTAAACGATTACATTGGAATTAACCGAATATTGACTTATAAGTTTTAACAAGAAAACATAGCTTTATGAGTATTGCCAAACCACATTTCCTTTGCAGTGTTTCGAGCTGTTGACGAAGTTACGTCAGCGACTTTTTGTCAGGTGTTTTCTAAAGAAATCTCAAAAAGTTTTGAGATTTATCGTTTTATGCTTATCTTTGCAACTATATAGATAAGGTGTAAAAGATAGTAAGCGTGTGTTGTCTGCTGTGGAATGCCATTATCTCCCTTAAAATAACAAACCGTAAAAACAACCTATATGAAAGATTTTTTTAAGAATGTATTTGCGACGATGGTAGGGGTTTTCCTTGTCGGCGTCATATTTGTTATTTTCGGAGTTATCAGTCTGGTTGGAATGATAGTTTCAAGTGAAACCGCTGCGGATATAAAGGATAATTCCGTGCTTTCGATAAATCTTTCCGGAAAAATGACAGAACGTTCGGAAGACGGCATCATTTCGAAAATAACAGGTCAGGTTGCCAATGACATCAGTCTTGAGGATTTTGTCTCGGGGGTGAAAAAAGCCAAAGAAAATGATAAGATAAAAGGTGTTTATCTTGAAACAGGTGCCTTTTCAACCGACTCTTATGCTTCTTTGCAAGCTGCTCGCAATGCCTTGCTTGATTTTAAGAAGAGTGGCAAGTGGATAGTGGCTTATGGAGATATTTACACACAGGGGGCTTATTATTTGGCATCGGTAGCGGATAAGGTTTATTTAAATCCGCAAGGACAAATCGACTGGCACGGACTTGCTGCCCAGCCCGTATATCTTAAAGATTTATTGGCAAAGGTAGGAGTAAAGATTCAGGTTGCGAAAGTGGGGACATACAAGAGCGCGACCGAACAGTTTACGGGAGATAAAATGAGCGATGCGGATCGTGCTCAAACAACGGCATATCTAAATACTATTTGGCGCAACATAACTAAGGAAGTGGGGGCAAGCAGAAAGATTTCTGTTGCCAACTTAAATCGCTATGCCGACAGCTTAGTGACTTTCGCTTCTCCGGAAAAATATAAAACCATGAAGATGGTTGATGATCTGCTCTATACAGATCAAGTAAAGAAGGAAGTGAAAAAGTTGTTGAAGATTAAGGATGAAAAACGCATCAAACAGGTTTCGTTGGCAGATTTGAAAGCAGTCGATGATGATACTGATGGAGAGGAAATAGCAGTTTATTATGCGTTTGGAAATATCGTTGATGGAGCTGCGGGAGGACTCACAACAGAAGGTCATTTGATAGATGCTCAAGTGGTTTGTAAAGATATTGAGAACTTAATGAATGATGACGACGTGAAAGCCGTGGTGATTAGGATTAATTCCGGTGGCGGATCAGCTTATGCTTCAGAACAGATATGGCATCAGATAACGGAACTTAAAAAAGTGAAACCGGTGGTTATAAGTATGGGAGGAATGGCTGCATCGGGCGGTTATTATATATCCGCTCCGGCAAATTGGATTGTTGCCGAACCTACAACCATTACCGGGTCGATAGGAATTTTTGGAATGTTTCCCAACCTTGAAGGGTTGTTTACTGAAAAATTAGGATTGAAATTTGATGAAGTAAAAACAAATAAGAACGCCGGTTTCGGAACAATGACAAGAGCTTTTACACCCGAAGAAATAAGCTATCTTGAACGTTATATTGATCGAGGCTACAAATTATTTAAAAATCGAGTGGCAAAAGGTAGAAAACTAAGTGAAACTCAAGTGGAAGCCATTGCTCAGGGACATGTCTATTCCGGTGAAGACGCGTTGAAAATAAAATTGATAGATGAGCTTGGAGGCATAGACAAGGCGATAAGCAAAGCGGCGCAAATGGCAAAGTTGAAAGAGTATTATACGAAAAGTTACCCTCTTCCTACGGATTGGATGACACAACTCATGGAACAAGCGAACAATAACAATTATTTAGATGAGCAACTTCACGCAACGCTTGGTGTCTTCTATGAACCGTTTACTCTTTTGAACTCACTTAATTCACAATCGGTCATTCAGACGAGAATGCCTTACTATCTTAATATAAAATAGAACCTTATTTTCATTGAAAGGTATGTTGAGGCTTATTCTCTAAATTGAATTTGAGAGACATATATGGAAGGCGATTTCATTAAAACAAATAAATGGTTACTCCCACTAAGCTGGTTATATGGCTTGGGAGTAGGCATTCGCAACGAACTCTTTGAATTGGGCATACTAAAGAGTAGAAGTTTTGATGTGCCTGTAATATCTGTCGGAAACCTTACTGTGGGAGGTTCGGGGAAGACGCCTCACGTGGAGTATCTTGTGGAGCTGTTAAAAGACTATATGCAGGTTGCCGTGCTTTCTCGCGGATATAAAAGAAAAAGTCGCGGATACGTGTTAGCAGATGCGGAAACACCCATGAAGGTGATAGGAGATGAGCCTTTTCAGATGAAAAGAAAATATCCTGATGTGTATGTGGCAGTGGATAAAAACAGATGTGCGGGGATAGACAGGCTGACAACGGATGAAGCAACGAAAAATACCGATGTGGTGATACTTGATGATGCTTTCCAACATCGTTACGTAACACCGGGTATTAATATTCTTCTTGTTGATTATCATCGCTTGATAGTTTATGACAAACTCTTGCCGGCAGGGCGTTTGCGCGAACCACTGTCAGGGAAGCATCGTGCGGATATCGTCATTATCACCAAATGCCCGAAAGATCTAAATCCCATTGATTATAGAGTATTGAGCAAAGCGATGGATTTATATCCTTTTCAAGATTTATTCTTTACGACAATTGATTACAAAGCATTGAACCCGGTATTTGAAAAAGAGGCAAGCAAAGACTTGATACCTTTGACGAGTTTAGCTAAATTCAATGTGATGTTACTTTCTGGGATAGCCTTGCCCAAACAATTGGAAATGGATTTGGAACAATATATGGGAGAGAAGATTCCCATGGTGCTTTCTTTCCCCGATCATCATGCATTCAAGGCGAAAGACGTGAAAATGATTAATGCCTCGTTTGCACAAATGAATCAACCGAAAATCATTGTCACAACGGAAAAAGACAAAGCACGCCTTCTCAATCTGGAGGGCTTAGACGAAGAAGTAAGAAAGAATATTTATGCTCTGCCTATAAAGGTGAACTTTATGCTTGAAAAAGGAGAGCGATTTAACGAAAAAATATTATCCTATGTACGAAAAAATTCAAGAAACAGCATCTTGGCTAAAAGAAAGGATGAAAACAAGCCCCAAAACGGCAATCATTCTGGGAACGGGCCTCGGACAATTAGCTTCCGAAATTACTGATACTTACGAGTTTTCTTACAAAGATATTCCTAACTTCCCGGTATCTACCGTTGAAGGTCATGCGGGCAGTCTTATCTTTGGAAAACTTGGCGGTAAAGATATCATGGCGATGAAAGGACGCTTTCATTATTATGAAGGTTATGGAATGAAAGAAGTTACTTTCCCAATTCGCATCATGCATGAACTTGGCATCGAGACACTCTTCGTATCGAACGCGTCGGGAGGCATGAATCCGGAATTCAAGGTTGGGGACTTGATGATAATCACCGACCACATAAACTTTTTCCCAGAACATCCTCTGCATGGAAAGAATTTTCCCACAGGACCACGTTTCCCCGATATGCATGAGCCCTACGATCATAAGCTTATCAAAATGGCGGACGATATAGCAAAAGAAAAGAATATCCGTGTGCTGCATGGTGTTTATACCGGAGTGCAAGGACCTACGTTCGAGACACCGGCAGAATACAAGATGTATCGAATTTTAGGAGGAGATGCAGTGGGGATGAGTACAGTTCCCGAAGTAATCGTGGCACGTCATTCGGGTATCAAAGTCTTTGGTATTAGCGTAATCACTGATTTGGGTGGATTTGATGTGCCGGTAGAGGTCAGTCACGAAGAAGTACAAGAAGCTGCCAATGCCGCTCAACCACTTATGACGGAAATTATGCGTGAAATGATAAAACGGTCTTGACGATAAGGCGAATCACCGGAAAGGGCGTGTATAAGAAACGATAGAACGCATGAAGAAGACCCGATAGTCTTTATTCGTGCCAATATCCGAATATACACGCTCTTTCTTAAAGATGAAGATTTAGATAGTAAGCTGGAAAATAAATGGAAATAAAAGAATTGGGTGAAGTCGCTCTGATTGAGCGACTTACAAAAGATATAAAGATTTCAAATCTGTCTACTCATTTGGGCATAGGTGATGATGCGGCCATCGTGAATCATTCCGACAAAGAGACGCTCTTAACTTCTCGACTGTTCATGGAGGGCATACAATTTGACCTTACTTACATCGATATGGAACATCTCGCTTATAAATGTGCGATGATTACGATGAGTAATATCTTTGCCATGAATGGTCGTCCCACACAGATTATAGTATCTATCGGTCTCGGAAAACGTTTCAAGGTGGAAGACTTGGAGGACTTCTATAGAGGACTGAAAACCGCTTGTTATAAATGGAAGGTTGATCTTGTGGGTGGGGATACCACTTCTTCTTTCACCGGGCTTGCCATTAATATGACATGCGTGGGCGAAGTGGAGAAAGAAAGTATTGTCTATCGTAAAGGAGCAAAACCTACCGATATTATATGCGTGTCGGGCGATTTGGGAGCAGCCTATATGGGACTTCAAATTCTTGAGAGGGAGAAAACTGTTTACTATCAGCAGGTTGAAGAATATAATCGAAAACTCAAAGATGCCACATCATCGAATAATAAAGCGATGTTGGAAGGCTTAAAGGCTGAACGTGAAGCTATTAATCATTTTCAACCAGACTTTGTGGGAAAAGAGTATTTAATCGATCGTCAGTTGAAGCCGGAGGCTCCTGGCGATGTTCTTAAACAACTTAGTGAGGCCGACATTCATCCCACCTCAATGATTGATGTCTCTGACGGATTGGCGAGCGATCTAAAACATATATGCAAGCAAAGCGGATGTGGCTGCAGAATATATGAAAATAAAATTCCCATTGATTATCAAACAGCTTCTGCATGCGAGGAGTTTAACATGAATCTTACTACGGCGGCACTCAATGGGGGAGAAGATTATGAATTGCTCTTTACCATTCCAATTGAGGAGCATGCTAAGATAGAACAAGTGGAAAATATTCACCAGATAGGGTATATCACAGAGGAAAAATTGGGAGAATATATCATAACGAGAGATGGTAAGGAATTTGAACTCATGGCGCAAGGATGGAATAAACAATAACGGTAGGGGGAGGGATTAGTTAGCGATAGGGTGAGGTAACATTGCTCAGCACACCATTTTTTTTGTAAAGAAAGGTTAATGTTGAAAATAATCTTAGCATTATTTGCGACATTAAAAAGAATTGGTTATCTTTGCACTCGCAATTCAGAAATGACTAAAGTTAGACATGAAAAGCAGTTGGTGCCATAGCTCAGTTGGTAGAGCAAAGGACTGAAAATCCTTGTGTCCCCGGTTCGATTCCTGGTGGTACCACTTCCTCCTTTCATTAGGGCGGTTCTCGTAAGGGTCCGCTCTTTTTTTATCTCAAATCGACCATTAAAAACAAATGTAGTTCATATTTCTAATGACCACTATTAGAAATATTCAATTATATATGTCTGTTATTCAGCAATTTACTGACTACCTCCCCCCATACTCTTAAACTTATATCAACACCTGTGCCTGTCCGGGCAAGACAAAAGACAAACATATTCCTTATTTGGAGGGTCTTTGAAAACACGGAAATCCTTCCCGCCGATATGGGAAAAAATCAATAATGTCCTAAATTTTCTTCATTCATTTATCCAAAGCTTAGCTTTTGCTTTCCAAAAGCTAAGCTTTTGCAATGCAAGAGGTCATGAATTGGAATGTAAAAGCTCACCTTTTAAGTCGCATTTAATATCATATTGATTATCAATAGGTTGCGACGCGTGTTCGTGATGTGGTTTTTGTAATATAATTTCGTGGTGATAGTCGGGGGCGAATGTTCGCTATCAAGCATCTGTTTACCATTATCTGAATACGAATTGGAGATGTGAGGAGGTTGGCGCTATTCAGCATTGTAACAAAATACGTCAAGTTTCATGATTTGATGCAACTCTATCTTCTTTGCTTTAATATTTAGTTTTCTGTCAATCTTTGGTTTGTTTTCTTGCCTGTTTCTCCGACTTTTTATACCTTTGCATCAGTTGGCCATGATGGATATGATGAAAACCATAAAACTGTTATTATTATGTTGTCTGTTAGGTGCTTTTTCGGCATGTGTTAAAACAGGTTTGGAGGATTTTGAAGATAAGAAAGAAAATCCGGAAGAGAAAACTGACGATGCGGATGATAGTACCAATGATGAGGGGGACGGTGACTATCTATACTCTGTTGCTCAATTTATGGCTTTGGATATTACAGGTATGAAAGTAGGAGTAGTAGGATACATTGTTGGTGATTGTACAAAGAATATAAAAAATGCAGAATGGGAAAAGCCTTTTTCCTATGATACTGCAATATTGTTGGCTGACGAACCGGGGGAGACCGATTACCATAAGGTGATTTCTATTCAACTGAAGGCAGGAGAGATGCGTGAACTTTTTAGTCTTCATCGCAATCCGGAACTCTTTGGGAAGAAAGCATTTTTTTATGGTTCCAGAAAAAAGTATTTGGGAATCCCGGGAATGAAAGATGATATAGAAGGATATGAATTGGTCGATGAAAGTGAGGATGGTTCGTAAAATCTCGTTAAAAGTTTGTCTAAAAAGATAAAAGTAATTATATTTGCAAAGTAAATACAATAAATCTTACCATCAATAAAAAATAAGAGCCTATTGAAACATCATTACTTATGTGTAAAATGTTTAAGGAATGAAGAATCTAAAGAATATGTCAGACGAGGATTTGGCCTTGTCTTATATTGATGGAGATAATAAGGCTTTTGATTTATTGTTATCACGAAATCAGTCAAAATTATTCTCTTATATCTTGTTCGTTGTGCATGATCGCAATATCGCCGATGATGTGTTTCAAGAGACATTTGTAAAAATCATAGTTCGATTACAGCAAGGAAAATATCTACCAACCGGGAAATTTTCCTCATGGGCTATGAGAATAGCGCATAATGTCATTATGGATTGGTATCGCGCTCAAAAAGTTGATAAAATAATGGAAGCTCCCAAGGAAAATGATCTTTCCAATATTGGTGGGCTTGACGTTCAAATCGGAAATATCGAAAATGAATTTGTAAGTGCTCAAACGTTATCGGATATTAGGAAAATGATAAATCACCTCCCGGCTCCTCAAAGAGAAGTTGTTTTTATGCGTTTCTATCAGGAAATGTCCTTCAAGGAAATAGCTGAAACCACCGGGGTGAGTATTAACACGAGCTTGGGGAGAATGCGATATGCAATTATTAATTTAAGACGCATGGCCAAGGAACATGGCGTGATTCTGCAATTGGCGTAAGAAAACAATAAGAAGAGGGATTTTATAATGCAATAAATCTCCTCTTCTCACTACTCCTATATTTCCTTATGGAATAATTACAGATTCTTTAATGAGCGGATGGTGCTAATGGGGTCATTCGCCTTAAATACATGGCTTCCGCTAACCAGCATATCCGCTCCCGCATTCACAAGACGTGGAGCCGTTTCGGATTGAACTCCGCCGTCTATTTCTATAATTATCTTTTTCCCGGACCTTGCGATCATTTCTTTAAGGCGCTTCACTTTATTAATAGTATTCTCGATGAATTTTTGACCACCAAACCCCGGATTTACACTCATGAGAAGTACTAAATCTACATCATCGAGGATATCTTCCAGTAGTCCTACAGGGCTGGAGGGATTGAGTACAACGCCGGCTTTCATTCCTGAATTTCGAATTTGTTGTATGGTTCGGTGTAGATGGGTACAAGTTTCATAGTGTACACTCATGATCGCAGCACCTGCGTCTGCTGTTTGTTGAATGTATTGTTCGGGATGGACAATCATGAAGTGCACGTCCATGGGCTTTTTGCATGCTTTTCCAACTGCTTTGAGTATGGGAAATCCAAATGAGATATTGGGGACAAATATTCCATCCATTACATCCATGTGGATGTAATCGGCTTCACTTTGATTAATCATTTCAATGGCTTTATCCAAATGGAGAAAATCAGCCGATAGAAGTGAGGGGGAAACTAAGGTGTTCATTTCAATTTAAACAGTATGATTCTAATTTGTCATTTACTTTTAGCGTACGATAAGTGTACGCGAATTGGCGGATAAAATTTAATGTCTTTTCTGATGGATTCATTTCTTCATGTGTAAAAATATCTATCATAGGCTGATTTTTTAAGTGTATAACTGAATAAGGAACGCTATTCCATTCTTTTTTATTGTGAAAATATTGCGGTTTTTATGATATTTCTTCAAAATAGAAACTTAAAAATGAAGAAGAATGTTCCTTTTTCATTAACTTTGTAAAATATTTCAATGAGTGTAATGGGGCGTCTTATGACCTGCCTTGAGTTTAAGATTTATATTTGATAGTATGATTATAAAGGTTTGTGGAGTGCGTGGTTCTCGTAATATTCACGAGATCATGAATTTGGGAGTCGATTGGATAGGTTTTGACTTCAATCCTAAAAGTGAAAGATATGTTCGTCAAGTATCTTCTCAAGCGGGGATAATACCTGATTATGGAACGATGGATGCCGCAAATGGCAGGGTTGAGTCTAACGAAGCTTTGAGAAATGGGGAATCGATAAAGTTGTGTGGAGTTTTTAAAAACGATATGCCACAGAATATCATTACGCGAGTTGTAAATTTTCATTTGGATATCGTTCAATTGAATGGAGAGGAAAGCTCCATTATGATTGATAACCTTCGCAGAACCATCGACCCTGATATTCATCCGGGACTGAAGGTGATGAAAAAACTCTCTATCCGTACTCAACAAGATGTTCTTAAATATAAGGAGTATGAGCATACTGTAGATTATTTTCTTTTTGAACTATATCCCTCTACGGAAAACTTGCAATATGATAGTTATCATATTCTGGATAGTTATGAGGGAAATGTTCCATTTCTGATTGGAGGCAATATCACACCGAAATGTGTAAATGAGTTGCGAGCTTATCAGCATCCACAATTTTTAGGAATCAATCTTAATGAACAAGTGGAGGATAAACCGGCATTAAAGAATATTGATAAACTAAGCGAATTTGTTTCAGTGGCACGATAAGCCATTGCTTTCTGCTCTAAATAAGAAATTTTGTTATGAAGTGCGTACTCATTGATAACTACGATTCTTTTACATTTAACCTTGTTCATCTTGTTCGTGAATTGGGAATCGAGGTTAGTGTACTTAAAAATGATGAGATAGAGCTTTCTCGGTTGAAAGACTATGATGCCATTCTGTTAAGTCCCGGACCAGGTGTGCCATCTGAGGCAGGGCTTTTGATGGACGTGATTAGAACTTATGCTGATAAAAAGCCAATATTGGGAGTTTGTTTGGGACATCAGGCCATTGCGGAAGTCTTTGGGGCGAGATTGGAAAAATTACCTGATGTGTTTCATGGTATATCCGATGAAATACATACGACTATGGAAATTCCTTTATTTTCCGGATTAGGTTCTTCTTTTGTTGTGGGACGTTACCATAGTTGGGTGGTTTCACGAATTGATTTCCCCACTGATTTGGAAATTACCGCTGAAACTGTGGATGGAAAGATTATGGCTCTACGACATAAACATCTCAATGTTCAAGGCATACAATTCCACCCGGAGAGCGTTCTGACACCAAAGGGAAAGGAGATGTTAAATAATTGGCTTGTTTCAGTAACTTCAAATTTATGAGCTATGGTATAATTCATGAGAAAGCTACGTAACAATAGAACCTTTATCAAGCCAATTCTTCAGAGTGATTCCGTTGGAATCTTTTGTGATTCGGCTGGAATCATTTCCAATATTCTTGCATTTTGATATAATTGGATATATGACAATGTGTTAAACTGTTTTGCTAAACTTTCACTTTGCAGTTGTTTTTGTGGTGGTAACACACCAGTAACACATTGTGTATATGACCCAACAAGAATCATTAGCACAGATTCTATTGAGGATGTTTTTAACTTGGTCAAGGAGCTACACAACCATATTTTATATCGAAGTGTTTGAGGGACAAGGTGCATCAAAAATTAAAAACTTAGCATAACACCTACTCCATCTAAATAACGAAACAAAGATAGCTGTTTTTCTTGAATATGACAACTAAACTCATAAAAGATTCAATCAAAGAATACAAAAATAATCATTGAATGACAATAAAGAGCATCAACAATTAAGGTAGGTTCTATATAATTCATATATTAATCCTGAGGTTTGAACCTTGAAACCTGAAATATGGAAATTGAAACAAATATTTTCATAGTTGGTGCGGACGATTGGACGGCGGCTGCTTTGATTCATAATTTGTTCAAACACAAAGTAGTGTTTGGAATATGCAATCTTTTAGAATCAGGTTTAGAAACAGCTCTGAAAGAAGCACAGAAAGTAGGTACTAAGAGGTGTTCATATGAAGGGGCGCGTGGCATGATGCAGCAATGAAACACTAAAGGATGGAGATATAAATGGAATAACAGCAAAAATCAAATTGCGAAGTGCCACATCAAGCAACCATCCTTTGGGTATCAGTCCGTCAAAAAATGGAAACAACACTGAGTTCACGATTTTTTCTGTTTGTAATGGGAGCGTCAAGCTTACAGGCATTGCATCTTTACGGTTGAGATACGATTCGTCATAGCAGAAGTGGTATTCGCCACCATATTCTGTCAGGATGCCAGCAAGGATTCTCTTTCAATATACCTCAGCTTGTCTCATTGTCTCTGGTAGCCGTTAATACGTAATCAAACCTCTCACGCCCCTATAGGGCTCGTCCTGAATTTTTCCAGAGGTGTTTTTGTATTTTATTCTATTTTTAAAGTCTTTGTAACTTCTGCTGACTATCTTTGTGCCATTTATCAACCATCCAAGCATGAAGAGCTCAAAGAAACTTTCCCTTGTCCATGGGGTACGGCGGCTGGCCTACCTCCTCCTCTTGTCCGCATGCCTCCTCGCCTGTTCGTCTGAGGAGAACGGTACAATGCCTGGCACACCCCTTTCTTTCACGACACTGGTCTATATGATGGCCGACAACTCCATGGATTCACAGGTGGACTATGCGGTCGGTCAGCTCAAGCAGGGAATGAAAAGCAAGGACGTGGGCAACACGGTGATTTATCTCGACCGGCAGGATGCTTCACCACGGCTGTTCCGCATTTCAAGGCAGGGAGAAGAAATACCCCTTAAAGACTATCCAGAGGAGAACTCGGCCAAGGCGGAAACGCTGGTGCGTGTCATTGGTGAGACTAAGCAGCTTGTTCCTGCCGACCATTTCGGGCTTGTGTTGTGGGGACATGCCACGGGCTGGCTGCCGGGAGGCTATTCGCACCACATCATGCAGGTCAGCGTCCCTTCACGTCAAAATCTCAACACCCGATATATGGGCCTTGACGGCACGCCCAACGAGGCAACCACCTCTCCATTGATAGAGATAGACGCCCTGGCCAAGTTGCTGCCCGACCAAGTGGCTGACTACATTTGGTTCGATGCCTGTCTAATGGCGAATGTCGAGACGTTCTACCAGCTACGCCACAAGTGCCAGTACCTCATCGGGTCGCCCACGGTAGTACTTGCCGAAGCCCAGTACGACGTTTCGGGCATTCCCTATGCCAAGGTGCTGCCTTTTCTGTTCGGTGGAAAGGATGCTTTGGTGCAGGCCTGCAAGACCTATTATCGTCACTATGAGGGAAAGAAATACAGCAATATGCGCTCTGCCACGATTACACTGGTTGATGCGTCCAAGATGGATGCCCTCTACCAGCATGTGAACGTCCTTTTGAAGGATAGGCTGTCCTGCGTGGAGACGATGGACACCCGCACCCTGCAAGCCTACCACCGCGACAATGATCCACACGTCTTTTTCGACCTGGCTGACATGGTTCATCAGTCAGCGGACCAAGCCACTTCGGCATTCGACAAAGCTCTGTCCGATGCGGTGCTCTACAGGGCCGCCACCAACAAGTTCCTTGACCAGCTTACGCTCGTCCCCAGTCATTGCTGTGGGCTGAGTGTCTATGTCCCTTTGAAACAATGGAGCGCCACGAAAGAATACAAGTATTATTTCAGGGAAATGGAGTGGAGCAATGTGTATGGAGCTAATACTCCTTGAACATCAGTAGGGTATGGGAACATACCCAGGAGCAGGGGATGCGGACTCCTCATTCCAAACATACGATGCTGGTTTCCATTCCCTGGAAGTCATATCGTTTCATAGAGCCGAAAGAGAAAAAGAGGGGTTCCGGAGTAATCTGATAGATCTGCATGAATCCTTTAGCAACATCTTGTGGAGTTGGGACAGCCTCCCTACCGTCCTTTGCCGAAACAATGCACAGTCGGTGGTGGAACGAACTAATATAGTCTTTGACAACACTTGATTTACAAAGCAACTCCAGTGCCGCATTCAGTTGTTGACGAGCTCTTATCTTTTTTTTGGCGATTTTTCCTTCTGATAATTCTTGGATAATAAAATATTTCTTGCCTTCATCTGTATTATAAACTATTAAGTCTGGACGAGGTTCTTCCTTGAGCATGGCGACCTTCGCGTTCCCTTGCCCATCATTGAAGACAAACTGATTCATATATTCCTCAAAGCAGACAAATCTAAGTGGATAAGTATTATCTGGAGTTCCATTGATATAAGAAGCTGCCCCGGATCCATAGGCTTTCTTGATAGAGAGGGAGCTGTTTTTGGGGTCTTGGACATCAAACAAATATTCGCTTATATCTTCTATCCGAACTTCAGGTACAGACTTCCATTCAGGTGCTTGTCTTATCCTTTTCTTGTTGATAACCTCCAAGACATCCGACCGTAGGTAATCTTCCAATTCCATCCGTGTTCAATTATTGTATTCCGTGTACATTTCTGCAATGGGATCAGACATCAGACGGGCATCAATAATCGTGTCGCCTTGAGCTGTCTTCATCTTCAATGAAACGGCGGTTCCATCCATAATAGCATAGACATCCACTTTATCCGGATCCATACAAGCCTTCGTTTGCTCGCCTTTGACAAGCCGCTTCATCAGCAAGTTGAGATAGTTAACCAAATATGGACTATGAGTGGCCATCATCAGCGTCATATTGTACGGATGGTCGGTCCTAAAACAACGCTCAACAAGAAAATCCATCAATGAAGCCTGATTGTCAGGATAGAGGCTCAGCTCAGGTTCCTCTATCAGGATATGAACATTCTTTTGCTCTATTTCTCCAATATTCTGAGCAGTGTTAAAGTATTTCAACCGATCTCCTGCCTGCAAATACTGAAACAACGAAGTATCCATAGATTTCTTAGGGTCGAAATAGCGGGAATAATATTCTACGATCAAGCTCATCGGAATGACATTCTGCATTCCAGAAGATGCGTTCTTCAGACTGACATTATAAGGTTGGTTGTCCTGATTTTCACCCATTACTTTATATTTGGCAGCACTGCCACTCTTTTCCACCTTGAACTTTACGCCGAGATAATCTACAGGAAATTCCTCGATGACTCCCTGCGCCAGCAGAAAATTTTCCATCGTATCCTCTAGATAATAATTAGCATTTTTTCTATTAAATTTATTGTCAACCAGATCCGGTAAAATCACTCTCTTGTCGGACAAGAAGCATATTTTCTCCAGACTCAAATCTTTGGGACTTATAGTTATGGTGGCATCCAGTTTACCATTGCGATAAGCAATTTCGTATTTACCTCTCCGATAGATAATCTTCGTCTTCGTCTTCGTATTCTTCTTGTCCCTATATTCTTCGAGACCAGATGTGCGAAGCAAAGCTTGAAAATCAAACCTAATCCCATTATCATTGATGTCGGCCTGTTTTACATACGAGCGAAGTACGACCCGTTTATAAATCCATCGGAACATAGACAGCAATTTCATAACGGTACTTTTTCCGCTTCCTGATTCACCAACAAGCAATGTCAGTTGAGCTATATGATCTAATTCAACATCCACGATGGGACCGAAATGCTGGATTCTTATATATTCATTCATGATGATATTTCTTTATGACAAGAGTTGTTTGGTGCAAAGATAAGCAATATATATAAGAAAACAATATTATCTTTATAAATAATACTCTCTTTACGGGCTTCTTCTCACTCCGTAAACATCAGCAGGGCTAAGAGGGTGTAGCCACCTTGGATCAGAGCAAGGCGGATATTCCTGCGCATGAGGCTATATTTCTTATAGACAGTGGCTTCCGTATAGCCTACCATCCTGCCCACCTCACGGGCAGGGCAGCCCTCTTCCATCTTGCGGAACACGATCTGTTCCCTTTTCCTGTATCTTTTCAATACTTTCGAGACGATGGATTCAATCTCCCGACTGGCTATGCCACCTGAGGCATCCGCCGACTTATCCTTGACGTTATAGGCTACAGTTTTAAACTTTTCCTGTTCATCTAAAGAAACAAGTCCGTATTTCTTGTGTAGTTTTTCTTTTCGATACAAATCTATGACCTGACAGCGGGCTATGTTCATCAGGAATCCCTTAATCCTGTCCGACGATTCGAGGTACGTCAATTCTTCTGCTCTTTCCAGGAGGGTAAGCCACAGAGACTGCGCCATGTCGCTGGCGGCCTCCTTGCCGTGCGTCCTGCAATAATAGGTAATTAAAGTATCCTCATACCGTGTGTAAAGAGTGGAAAAAGCCTTCTGCCACCCTTCACATCTTGATGCAATCATCCGGAGCGCTTCAAGATCATCCATTTCCGTTGTCTCACCTACGATCGATCGCTGTTCATAGACTAACATGCGGCAAAGGTAGTTTGGGATTGTTAAAATATCAATACAATTTTATGAATAATTTGTTATAAAAAATAGAAGCGTTCATGCGGCCCTTTCTTCTGGAAAGCCTTTGAAATAAGGGCTTTGCAAAATTTAATGTAATTGTAACGTGATTTTCGGTAAAGATGCCGCCCTTTCTACGGTATTATATATGGAGGGCCACCATCACGGGGCATCCATACATTTTAAATATAGAACATCAACCCATATATGAGTGAATTAAGAAATCAACTGATCAGGGAAGCCTGCGACTTTTACAACCGGCACATGAGGCATACCGACGATGCTCCTGTTCTGGAGACCGACATAGAGGAGGAGCTGTCGTCGGCTCTTCCCGTCTCTCCCGACTGTCGGCGTGAGATTGAGGCTTGCAAGCGCATGACGCGTCGTGCGCTGTCTCGCCGATTGGGATTCAGGGTCGGTGTCTCCCACCGGAACAATACCGTCCGTATGGCATGGAGGTACTGGGGTGCGGCGGCCATGCTCGTTCTCCTTGCCGGTGTGGGGTTTCTGCTCGTGGGGCAGCGGTTCTCCTCCCCGTCTCCCCGCATGCAGCTGCTGGCCCGCTGCGCCGCCGACACCACCGTCACCCTGCCCGACGGCACGAGGGTGGATCTTCAGGGTGGCAGCTCCCTCTCCATCGCCGACGACTTCGGGCGCTCTTCCCGTGTGGTCGCCATGAGCGGACAGGCATTCTTCGACGTGGCCACCGATTCTGACCGCCTGTTCACCGTCGAGGCCGGGCAGCTCCACGCCGTGGTCCACGGCACTTCTTTTAATGTGCTCGCCCATCCGGGGCAGACTGTCAGCGAGATTACCGTGAGCAGCGGATGCGTCGAGGTGAAGAAAGCCCACGGCGGACACTCCTTCGGCCGCTATCGCCACGGTGACCAAATCACCTACGATGCCTCCACCAGCCGTGAGAGCGTCGGCAAGGTCGATGTGGGAGACATGACGGAATGGCGGAGCCACGAGTTCCACCTCACCGATGCCACGCTCCCGCAGTTCCGCGAGAAGATGCGCCGCTATTTCGGCGTGGAGGTCACCGTGGCACAGGGAGCCATCAGCCCGTCTGCCCGCATCAACTGCTCGGTCACGACCACCCGTCCCACCGTGGGCAACGTCATGGAGGCCGTCTGCACCATCTTCGGCGCAAGCTACCGACAACAGGGTAGCCGGATCATCATTTATCCGGCAAACAACATATAGCACGCCTTCCCTTCCAAGCGCCGGAAGAGAGAACTCAACAAAGTTTGGCAACACGGATGTGCAGGCAGGAAGCCCGCACGGACAGGAGTTTGCCCTTCGGGGCCGACAGCCACAGGTATGTCTATCATCATAATATCAAAACATAGAAAAGAAAATGGAAAAAAGGAACTACACCTTTAAAAAGACCCTCCTTGCCGTGGGTCTGCTCTTTCTCACGGGAGGATTCAACGGCTCCCCGTGCCATGCGGGCACACCGGCAACCGCCGTCACTCTCTCCCAGCTCTCCGCCGGCTATCCCAAGGAGAGTCTCAGCAGCCGTCTCGGCCGTATCCGCCATCGCTACGGGGTGGACATCAACTTCGACTCGTCCAAGATGGGCGGCATCACCGTTGCAGCCGGCAAGCCCGCCGGTGCGGAGCAGGACATCCGCGCCTGTCTCGCCGGCACCGCCTACAACTACCGCCAAGGTCCTGGCACCAACACCTACACCGTGTTCAGGGATGCCGCCAAGAAAACGGCACAGCCGTCCACCCAACCCACGGCGAATAGCCAGCAGCCCCAACGCCTTGCCGTGAAGCCCGACAATGCCACGGCAGCGCACGGCACCATTTCGGGAACGGTGCTCGACAAGGAGGGATTCCCCGTCATCGGCGCCACCGTCATGGTGGTGGGCATGAGCGGCAAGGGCGACGCCACCGACCTCAAGGGCCACTACGCCATCACCGGTCTGCCCAGCCGCTCGTTCACCGTCGAGGCCTCGTGCATCTCCTATCAGAAGATGCGTGTCTCCGATGTCAAGGTGCACGGCGGCAGAACCACCAAGCTCGACTTCATCCTGCAGGAAGCCACCAGCGAGCTGCAGGGCGTCACCGTCACGGCGTCCTACAACAATGCCACGGCCAACGCCTTGCTCGCCCAGCAGAAGAACCGCATGGCCATGAGCGATGGCATCAGTGCAGACCTCATTCGTAAGACCCCCGACAACAACGTGGCGCAGGTCTTGGGCCGCGTCTCCGGCGTCACCATTGACAAGGGTAAATATGTGGTGGTGCGCGGCATGAGCGAACGTTACAACAACGTGCAGCTCAACGGGGCTGCCCTGCCCAGCACTGAGCCCAACAAGCGCAACTTCTCTTTCGATGTCATCCCCGCCGGACTGGTGGACAAGGTGACCATCGCAAAAACCTTCACCCCCGACTTGCCCGCCGAGTTCACGGGCGGATTGGTGGAGGTCAACACGCTGTCCGTGCCCACCAAGAAGTTTCTCAACGTGAGCATCGGCACGGGTATCAATACCATTTCCACCGGCAAAACCATGGAGACGGGCATCAACTACGCCTCCGACTATCTCTTCGGCAATATCAAGGATCGCAAGTGGGCCACCGAGGACCATTCCGCCGAGGCAGCTGACGTGTACTGCAAGAACGCCGCACAGCGCAACCCCATCCAGTTTTTCAAGTACAAGGCCTTGCCGCTGCAGACCTACTCGCTCACGGCAGGCATTCCCATCACCCTGCACAACGGCCACAAGCTCGGCGCTGTGCTCGCCCTGACCTACCGCAACGAGCAGACCATCCACAACATCAAGGAGGCACGAATGATCAGCGCCGACTCCCTCTTCCGTACCAACCGAGCCTACAACTTCGTCACCGCCACCGGTGCCGTACTCAACATGGGCTGGCAGGCGCGCAACCACAAAATTACGTGGCGCAATCTCTTCAATAACCGCTTCACCCACACCACCACCGACCGATTTATCGTCACCGATTACACCGCATGGTGGACCAGAGAGCTCTACAGCAACCCGCTGCGCACGTTGATGTTCCAGACACAGATGGACGGCGAGCACAAGTTCTGGGAGGATCAGCTCATCCTCACCTGGAATGCCTCCTACAACAAGGTGAACCGCACCAACCCCAACACTGCATTGGTCGAAGCGAATATGGTAGGTGACCGCTATACGACGAATATCTTTGGCTGGAGACCTGCCAGTGGCAGCGCCAGTCAATTTGATCTTACCAGTGGTCATCTGATGTATTCCGACCTGAACGAAAGCAAGAAGACCGTAGGAGTCAACGTGGAGCATCCTTTCGAGGTGGCAGGCAACAAGCAGCGTGTCAAGGCTGGTTACATGGGTACCTTTCGCCGGTCCGACTTTTTCCAGCAGTACATCAAGCCCCACATAACAAGCCCTACCGGCCAATTACCGGATAAAGGCTTACCCCTCAACGATGCCTTCAATCCCAAATGGTTCGAACAGGGCTTTGCGGTATATTCGCCGGTCGGCATCATGGGTTCATACGCTGACTATTACGAGGGCAGCCAGGACGTGCATGCCGCCTATTTGATGGGCGATTTCACTTTCTTCAACCGTCTCCACCTCACCGCTGGCGTGCGTATGGAGGATGCCCAAACAAGCACCACCACGAGAACAGCCATCCTGACTTCTACGAGTGTTAACTGGAACGACACTACTATTTCCATTAAAAACACCGACTGGCTGCCCGCTGCCACCTTGGTCTATAACATCACGCCCACGCTCAACGCCCGCCTGGCCTTCAGCAAGACCCTTGCCCGCCCTGAGTTCCGTGAACTCACGTTCACCCCATACTATAGAGTGGAAGACCGCATGATTACCTATACAAAATTTGGAGATTACGTCAAGCAGTCCAAAATCACCAACTGGGACCTGCGCTTCGAGTGGTACCCATCCCTGGGCGAGGTGGTCTCATTGAGCCTATTCCACAAGAAGTTCAAGGATCCGGCAGAGGTCTATACCTGGCTAAGACAGGACGGTCACAACTACGACGAGATTCATGCCAATCTGCCCGAAGCCACCGCCAAGGGCATCGAGCTGAACGTGCGCAAGTCGTTAGGATTCCTGCTGCCTGGCTCCTTCCTCCGTGACCTTTGGTTCACGGGCAACTTCTCGATTATCGATGGTACAGTGAAACTCAACTACGATGAGAGCATACAGAACAGTTATAAGAATCGCAGACGCCCATTAATGGGAATGTCGCCCTACACCGTGAACGCGGGGTTGGGCTACTTCGGTAAGAAGTTTAGCGCTACAGTCAACTATGGGCGTAAAGGACGCAGTCTGCTACTATCAGCGGAGAATGACGCGTATGACATCTACGAGAATCCGCGCAATGTGCTTGACCTACAACTTGCCGCCAAGTTCCTGAAAAATCGGCTTGAGGTGAAGTTCAATGCCAGTGACCTGCTTCACGAAGACTACATCCTCTACCGCAACTGCCACGGGTACATCGATACAAGTGGCAACTGGTCGGATATTGTCGATTGGACGGACAAGGGTATGGACTATACCCCCGGTGACTGGGTCATCAGCCGCATCAACAAGGGGGTGAATCTCTCTCTGACGGTAAGTTATCAACTTTAATTCACCCGTAAGGGTACTACATCAATTCGAGATAGTATGCAAAAGGACCAGATACGAGAAAGTCCAGCCAAGTAAGATAACAACAGTGGAACTTTTCATCCTTGACGGTCCCGAGGCATCTATTAATAATCATTTATTAACTAAATTCATTCTATTATGAAGAATTTTAAAAAGTTCGCCATGCTCCTCGTAGCAGTCATGGCAGTGGGAGTCACAATGACTTCGTGTTCAAATGAGGACGAAACAATCCCTGTAGTGAACAATGTACGTGCAACGGAAACGCTGTCGAGTATCATCAGTGCTGACAAGACGTTGTACAGCAATGTCACCTATCAGCTCAGTGGAAAAACCTACGTCACCAACGGTGCCACGCTCACCATTCAGCCGGGTACACGCATTGAGGGTCTTTACAACAGTGAAAACACCATGGCTTCTGCTCTAATCATCACCCGTGGGTGCAAAATCATGGCTCAGGGTACAGCCGATAAGCCTATCGTGTTCACAGCCCAAAATGGACAGAAAGGCGGATGGGGCGGTCTCGTCATTCTTGGCAAGGCTGTTGTCAATCAGGGCACGGAGTGTGCCATTGAGGGCATCGACGCATCCACAGCACCCGCAGGCGTGGACATCCATTTCGGCGGTACGAACGACAACGACAATTCTGGCGTGTTGAGCTATGTACGCGTGGAATATGCCGGTGCCAGCATTGCTGCCGACAATGAGCTGAACGCCTTCACCTTCGGTGGCGTGGGTCGTGGTACGCGGCTCGACCACTGCCAGGCATTTCATGGTGCCGACGATGCCTTCGAGTTCTTCGGCGGATGCGTCAACGGCAAGTACCTTGTTTCCACTGCCACCGACGACGATGGTCTCGACTTCGACTGGGGGTACACAGGAACTATCCAGTATGCGCTGGTCACCATCGAGCCTACCATGAAATATTCGAAAGACCCGAATGGTATCGAATGTGACAATGACAAACTTGGTTCTACAAAGACTCCCTTCACTCATCCCGTATTGAGCAATTTGACGATAAAAGGAACTACAAAAGGACAGGTAGCGCAGGTTGGTGAAAGTGGAACTGCTCTGAAGTCTTGCGCTGATTTCCGTCGCAACTGTGAGTTCACATTGATCAACAGTGTGGTCTATGGTTTTCCGAGAGGCATTCTGAGAGAAACCAAGAACTCTAACTATGTTTTAGAAAACAATGTTATTTGTGCTGCTTCAAATGGACAGGTAGCTGGTATTAACTTCAGTGCCGACAAAGCTACGAATGATACCTTTACCCCATCGGCTTCCAATGTGGGACTGACGGATTATAGCCTCATCAAACTTAACAATCCATGGGGCAATTACAAGACTAAGGCTTTGATACCGCTTGGCAATCCTGCCATGACGGGGGCCTATTCTCTTACCGGCATAGAGGCTGTCAATTATAAAGGTGCGTTCAACCCCAGATTAAAAACAGTCTGGACGGCTCAGGCTTGGGTAAGATAAATATAAAATATTCTCAGGATAGTAGGCCAGCCAAGGTTGGCTTACCATCCTTTGATACGTTTAATTAAAAAGAAAAACAAATGAAAACCAAAAATTTACTTTTTGCCATGCTGCTACTTGGCAGCGCAACTGTTGTTAATGCGCAGGAGAATCTACTTAGTAATCCAGGGTTTGAAGGTGAGACAATCGTCATTGATGAGGTAAACGGTATCATTCGTCCGACAGGCTGGTATAATCCATTTGATTATGAAGAAGGGGATGTTCATTTCAGCACAATTGTCTCCGAAGCTCATTCCGGCAACGCAGCGCTGTATATGATGTATGCTTCCGAAGGTTATCCAAGTGGAGGTAATGAGATACAGTGTATAGATGCCTCTGTTACAGGGTTAGATAAGGTATATACGTTTTCTTTCTGGTACAAAGTAATCAAGGCGAAAAACTATAAAGGGAGGCCTATAGAATGGAAATATTGCATTGGAATGTGGCACTCCTCCGACAGCGATGAAATAGGTAATGTAGATGCTGTGGCAGACCAAGGCATAGATTCACAAGGCATAGTCACAAATGGAGAGGCTATAGAGGGAGACTGGAAGTTCGCTACTGTCGATTATGATTTTGGAGACCGTTTGGCAAGATATGCTCCAAGCAAATTTTATACCTACGACAAGAGCAAGATGAAATATTTATTAATTGGAGTGAAAGTTAGTTCTGGCGACCTCTTGCTCGATGACTTTTCCCTGACGGTGAAAGGCGGCACGAGCGGCATCGAGACCACAACCGCCAATCAGCCTTTGCCCGTGAAGGTAGATGGTGGCGAGCTGTATGTGGGCGGCGTGAAAGGCAGCCGCATCACTGTGTACGACGCCATTGGCAGGACGGTGGCCAACACTGTGGCAACCAGCGAAACCACCCACATCAGTAACTTGCCCAAGAACCAACTGTTGGTGGTGAAAGCTGGAAACAAGACAGCGAAAGTAATGATGAGATAATTCATAATGCATAATTCACAATGCATCATTATTTCCATCCGGACTGTTATCATGCACTTGGACAAAAATGCTATCGGTCGGAGGAATCATAACAACAAGGTGGTGTGCCGCACACTCTGCTGGCAACTCCGCCTTGTTTCTACCAAAATATTGTAAAGAATGAAAATACTCAATCAAATCTTTCTCACGGCAACAGCCGTGGTGCTGCTTGCGGGTTGCAGCTATAACGACGAGCCCTTGGACGGCGGCTACTATCATCTGACGGTGGCAGAGCCCTATTCGTATGACTCTTGCTATTTCATGCTGGATGGTCAGAGTTTTTCTGGTAAGACAGCAAGTCTATCTAAGGATAGGGGTTTCACGAACAGCACCTACCGCGTCCGCGCAGATGCGAAGGGCGTGTTGCAGGGCTTTCGCAAAGGAGCCGACCAGCCCGATTTCTCTATGAACGTGGACCTGAGCCAGCAGCGTGACTTCACCTTCGTGCAATTGCCGGGGCAGAAACTCATGACACCCGACGAGTCGGAAGGTGGCGAGCCGATGCCTACAGAGCCAGGACACGTCAAAGCCCGCTTCTTCTACACAGACAAGACCTATCCCGACATTCACCACATGCGTGTGCAAATACTCAGTGGCAAAAATCCGTTTTCCAGCAAGAAGCTCTTATCCGTGTTGTTGGAACAGAACGTGCCGGGGCAGTTCGTGGAGATAGACACCACGGCTGTGCAGGGAAATTTTTATTTTCGCCTGTACAATGCCGACGTGACACCCGAGAAGCGTATCGGCTTTATGCCCACGCTGATGAAGTTTGACAGCGATGCCCGTCAGACCTTGCAGGTGAATGGACATTCGGGAAATATTGAATATGAGTTTTAATGAACAATGCACAATTCATAATTCATCATGCTCATTACTTTCCGTTGGTCGGTGACCTTCGGTTCAAAGTTTAAAGATCAAACCTCAAAGTTCAAAGTTCAAACCTCAAAGTTCAAAGTTCAAACCTCAAAGTTCAAAGTTCAAACCTCAAAGTTCAAAGTTCAAAGTTCAATGTTCAAAGTAAAAAATATCTTATTGATGCTCTGTATGTTCTCCATCACCACTCATGCGGAGAACGGGAGCGTGGTGAAGGCTCCATCGGCTGCCTCGCACAAGACGGTGGTGACGGCAGCCGGAGCAACGCTGCCCCTGCCTTTCTACAACAAAGCGTTCGAGTTGTACTGGGAGAAAAACGACGTACCCGTGACCTATGCCGGTATCGGCTCGGAGCGGGGTCTGAAAGCTCTGCAACGCCGACAGATCGACTTTGCGGGCGTGGACGTGCTGCCCACCAAAGCAGAGCGCGACAGCCTGCCGGGAAAGGTGCTGGCACTGCCCACCTGTATGGGGGCGGTGACCGTGGCCTACAACCTGAAGGGTACGGACAACCTGCGGCTGACGGGCGAACTGCTGGCCGACATCTTCATGGGTAAAATCGTGAAGTGGAACGATGCCCGCATTGCAGCGGTGAACCCCAAGCTATCACTGCCCGACCGGGAGATTACCCCCGTGTTCCGTCTCGACGGCAGCGGCACCACCTACGTGTTCTCCCAGTATCTCTCAAAGGTGAGCGACGCATGGAAAAACGCTATGGGCGTGGGCAAGAAGATAGGCTGCAAGGTGGGCGTGGCTGCCAATGGCAATACTGGCGTGGCAGGCCTGGTGGAACGCATACCAGGAAGCATCGGCTATGTGGCGACGGAATACACCACCGCCTTCGACACGCAACGGGCATGGCTGCGCAATGCCGCCGGCACGTTTGTGCTGCCCACGCAGGAGAGCATCATGGCTGCTGCCGAACAGGAGGGCAATGCCACCGACATCACCAACGCCACCGATGCCGGGGCATACCCCATCAGCTGCTACACCTGGGTGTTGGTGTATCAGGAGCAGAGCTACGCCTTGCGGTCATATCATGAGGCACAGGAGACGGTGAGCGTTCTGCGCTGGCTGCTCAGCCCAGAGGCACAGGAGCTGACCACCCGTCTGCTCTACTCGCCACTGCCCACCCGCACCGCTGCCGCCGCCGCACGTCTGCTGGACAGCATGACGTATGAGGGCAAGAAGATGAAATAGCTCCCCCCCGCCTCTTTGACGTCCTCAAAAGAAACATCCCCTCATGAGGACTCCTCATGAAAACTTTTTTATTCTTCATAACTTGAACGCTTGTGGCGCACCGCAACTTACCCCTGCGGTCGTCCACAGGCGTTTTTGTTTGCCTTGTAGTCTCGATGGCGGAGAAAATCCTGAACCTTATCAAAAATTCCTGTTGAGTATGAATATTCCATCCGTGTCCGTCAGATAATTGACAAAAGCAGTCTCACTCCTTCTTCATAGGAAGCGTTGGGTAACGTTAAATACTTGGTTGGTTGGTCGATTTAAACTGATTGGTTTTCGTTTTCCACCATTTTTGCTTATATTTTTGTAGCAAAAATTTAATTTCTATTTCCTGTCAAACCATTTTGACCCAAGAAAGGAAACCAGAAATTCTACATTCGATGAAACGGAAGCCATGGAAGGATTTTTTGCATTTTTGATATTCCCTCAGCAAGATAGATGCTCATTCTCTTTTGGATCTCAGTGCAATATTGCCCTCATTTAAAATCAGAAGATTATGCCAAAAGTAGAAAGAGTTATCCATCCAACGACATGGATTAGGGAAATTCATGTAGGCCAGTTGAAGATCACCAATGTATCACTGGACAAGCGTCACAGCTTTGTGAACATGATCAGCGATTACAACCGCTCTTGGGGAGCCATCGCTGGTAAGTTCATCCATTACAGCTACAACAGCTATGGCTGCCGGCTGGCCATCTATGCAGTATCATCAGAGGAACGTAAACAGGAATTAAACAAGGAAACAGATGAAGGAAAATGGAAAGAAAAACTCCCCATTGATTTCTACGGAAAGAAAGAATGGGAAGCGGAAAGCGAGCATGACTGATTTCATGGCTGCCAGTCATGGAGTACTTAACACCTCGGACACGGTCTATACCGTGCCCGACATCGCCCTTATGCTCGGACGCAAGGAGTGTACCATCAGGAAGCGCATCGAAAAAGGCCTTATCCCAGCTCATAAGATGGGTCGTTGTTGGTATGTCCTGAAATCGGAGTTCATTGCAGAATTAAGAGATACTTAGCAAATCCTCTAAATAACAAGTGACTAAGTAGAAGCCCTTGGCCGACCCGCTGAGAAGCCAGTCGGCTGAGGCATTTTTTTGTAACCCCAAACATGATTAGAGGATGAAATGATACCCAAGGCCATTATAGAAAAGATACTTGATGCGGCGCATATAGAAGAGGTGGTGGGCGAATTCTTGTCACTCCAGAAGCGAGGCATCATCTATCGTGCGCTGTGTCCTTTCCATCAGGAGAAGACACCGTCGTTTACAGTTACGCCCAACCGCAGCATGTTCTACTGTTTCGGGTGCCATAAGGGAGGTAATGCGATTACCTTCCTGATGGAGCATGAGAACATGACCTACCCAGAGGCCGTGAAATGGCTGGGCAGGAAGTACGGTATAGAGGTGGAGGAACGTGAGGAAACCATCGATGAGAAGCAGCAGCGCCTGAGACGTGAGTCGCTACTGATTGTCAATGCCACCGTACATAAGCATTACCGTGAGGTGTTTCTGCGCTACAAGCCTGCCCAGGACTATGCCTACCGCCGCTGGGGGCAGAAGTATTGCGATGAGATAGAGATCGGTTTTGCGCCCATCGACGGCAAAGCCCTCGCTCGTCTGCCCTTGCAAAAGGAATTTCTCCAGGAGTTGGGACTCATTAACAAGCAGGGCTACGACTTCTTCCAAAACCGTATCGTCATCCCCATCAAAGACCGCTACCAGCACATCATCGGCTTCACAGCAAGGGTGATGGACGACAGTCAGCCAAAGTATCTCAATAGCAAGGAGTCGTTTCTTTACAATAAGCGTAACACGGTCTTTGGTTTGGACGTGGCATGGCGGGCGGCAGGAAAGGCCGAGCAGATGTACCTTGTGGAGGGAGCCCCCGACTGTATGCGTCTGCATGCCATTGGTGTGCAGAACGCCGTAGCCGACCTTGGTTCGGCATGGACAGCGGAGCAGTTTCAACTCATCAAGAGGGCAACCAGTAAGGTGTGCTTCATTCCCGACAACGACCCACCCAAGGGCGGCGCCGATTATGGTACGGGTATCGAAGCCGTAATGAAGGCAGGGAAGCTCGCCACTGAACAGCACCTTATCGTATCGGTCAAGGAAATACCCACCTCCGAAGAAGGTAAGAAGGAAGATCCCGATACCTATTTCAAGAATCAAGCGCTCTTCAAGGCTGTTGAGGAAGAGGACTTTATCCTGTGGCTGGCCGCCAAACTATTTGAGACGAGCGGCAACACTGAGCAAAAGAGTGATGCCGTGAAGCAGATAGCCCACCTGTTGTCTTTTATCGATGACGACACCAAGCTCACCATGTTCATTGATGCCCTCACCAAATATCACCGAGGAAAACTCTTCTGGCAGAAAGCCGTCGAGAACGAGAGGACGAGGCGCGACAGCCCAAAGGAGGACGAAATCGACCTAAACCGTCAGTACGGTTTTTGGATAGACCACGGCAAATACTTCTCCACCACCGAGAAGGGAGGAGTGATTGAATGGAGCAATTTTACGCTGACACCACTCTTCCACATCAAGGACCCGCTTATGGCCAAACGACTCTTCTTGCTCACCAACGAGTTGGGCATCAAGGAAATTATAGAGATGGAGCAGGAAGACCTTATCTCGCTGCAAAAGTTCCGCCAAAAACTCGAATCTCTCGGCAACTTCATCTGGAAGGCTGGCGAGAAGGAACTCATTAAGCTGAAGTGCTTCCTCTACGAAAAGACCGAGACAGCAGCCCAAATCAAGCAGCTCGGCTGGAACAAGAAAGGCTTCTATGCCTTTGGCAACGGCATCTATTATGGAGGGAAGTTCAGTGAAGTCAACGAGTATGGTATCGTACACCTGGACGAGAAGGGTAACTACTACCTGCCAGCCTTCTCTCAGATTTATAAGGAAAACACTGACTATTTCCGTTTCGAGCGTCAGTTTGTGCATTTTAATTTCTCAATGATTTTGCTCCGGGACTTCACCCGTCAACTCTTCCTCGTCTTTGGCGACAATGGCAAGATAGGCTTCTGCTTTTATCTCGCCACCCTTTTCCGTGACATCATCACCCTCACCACACGCTCATTTCCCATCCTCGATCTCTTCGGTCCGAAGGGTTCTGGCAAGAGTGAGTTAGGACACACCTTGATGTCGTTCTTCGTGATTGACAACATACCGCCCAACATACAGAACTCCACCATTCCTGCGCTCAACGACACGGTAGCTGCCGCTGCCAATGCTCTGGTGCACATCGACGAATACAAGAACGGCATCGACACCGCCAAGATAGAGTTTATCAAGGGCCTTTGGGACGGTACTGGTCGCACGCGCATGAACATGGCCACCGACAAGAAGAAGGAGACCACCGCCGTAGATGCAGGCGTGATTATCTCCGGACAAGAGATGCCTACGACCGACATCGCACTCTTCAGCCGGCTTATCTTCCTCTCGTTTCCCAAGTCAGACTTTACGGATGATGAAAAGAAGAACTACCAAAGATTGCTCATGATGCGTTCCAAAGGAATGACGCACTTAACCCTACAGCTTTTGACCCATAGGGAACTGTTTGTCAAAGCCTTTTATGACCAGTATCATTTGATATTGGGTGATGTAAACAAACGGTTAGGCAGTAGGAATGTCATCGACCGCATTGTGCAAAACTGGGTGGTCCCACTTACAGCCTTCCGATGTTTGGAAGGCAAATTGGATTTGCCTCTCTCGTATTCAGAAGTATTGAATATCACGGTTGAAGGCATTATACACCAAAACATGGAATGTAAGACAAACGACGAGTTGGGTAGCTTCTGGCGCATGGTGCAGTTTCTCAATAGTGAGGGTGAAATTTACGAAGATGCCGATTTTAGAATTAGATCTGTCAGCCGGTTCCATTCCAGTATCATCAATGAAACGGAATGGGCAGAGCCGCACAAGATACTCTATCTTCAGAAGACCCGCATCTTCATGCTCTATAAGCTCAATGCCCACCGCAACGGAGAGACCTCACTGCCCGAAGAGTCGCTGCGTTACTATTTAGAAAACAGCAAAGAGTATCTTGGCGAGCAGCGCATGACGTATCATGTTGTCAAAAAGGGTAACCAGGTCCTTGACTTCGATCACCGTGATGCCAAGGGGCAGCCCACCAAAATGTCCGTCCAACAACGTTCCTATTGCTTTGACTATGAGAAGCTCGTCGAGGCGTTTGACATCAATCTGGAGATGACAAGGGAAGAAAATAATAGTTAAATACAACCTATGAGTTGTATAATTCAAATATATAACTTATCTTTGCAACATAAAAGAAAGAACATGACGTTCGATAAAATTACTGACGACGGTCGTCTATGGGCTGTGCGATACAATGGAGAGAGCGATAATGCACTCTATACGCTGTTTGACAAGTGGGGCAATGTAGTATGGCTTAGACAATTCTTCCGTGATAATTGGGATGATCTGATAGCCCACTTCAAGGTGACAGACATCAACCAAGCCATAGAAGACACGATTGAGGACAGCGATCAACTGCAATGTTTGATGCTGGACTTAAATCCTGATTCAGACTTAGAATTGCTATTTCACCCATTGGAAAACTTCCGCACCTCGGAGATGGTGCTCGGCAAAGAAAAAGCCAGGCTGAAACGAACGATTCGTCATTCTTCGTGGCTTCGCATCTATGCTATAAAGTTATCACAAGGCGTATATGTCATCACAGGTGGGGCTATTAAACTTACGCTCAAAATGGAAGAGCGAAACCACACAAAGGCGGAATTGGCAAAACTGGAAAAAGTCCGCCGTTTCCTCCTGAATGAGGATATTATCGACGATGATTCTTTCATAGATTATGTTACCACAATATAAAAAAGGAGGTAAGTATGAACCAAATTATAAACAAACTGGAGGCGCATGAGAGCAAGACACCCTCTCGCTGGCGTGAGGCTGCCGAATACCGACAGGCCAACAAGTCGTGGCTTCGCCACTCGCAGCGTATTGCGATGCTTATGCTCGACAAGATGGACGAGCTCCATCTTACCCAGACAGAACTTGCCCAGCGCTTGGGCTGCTCGCAGCAGTATGTGTCAAAGATACTCCGAGGGAAAGAGAATCTCTCCATCGAGACGCTTTGCAAGATAGAAGATGCCCTCTCACTCCACTTACTCCCCAGCGAGGTAGAAACGGTTTGATGAAGTTATACTCACATGACGAGATGCTCAACCGAGTGTTGGGCAGCAAAAACACGTCTGCCCGTAATGCTTACGAGCAGAAAACGAATCGCTTCTTGAAAAAGATAAAAGACGCTCATTGAGCAAAAAAGAGAAGTAACAGGGACTCACTCTGGATACCCTAAGAACTGCTGGTGAGTCATGATAGGCTACCCGCCATTATCAGGTAATTTGTCCTGGTAATGGCGGCTTCATTTTTGCCCTAAAAAAATTCTCAGTAAACCCCAAAAATGCTTGTCTTGCTTGTCTTATATGTCTTGTCGTTGAGTATCAATAAATTATATGTCTCTGATGTTGTCTTGACTTGTCATCGCTTGTCTTAGAAAATGGTCGAAGTGAAGAATCTTTCTATTTTAGTCTAATAATAAAAGTCTTGTCTAATAACAAAGAATATTATATTATTGTATATCAACACTTTATGTGTTTATGACAAATAAGACAGAAAAGACAGCCCAAATATATGTGCCCTACAAAAAAAATAAAAAGGCGGAAGCTCCGCCTTTTCTATAACGCTTAGCAGCACTCGGCCATTTGAAAGCGAGCCTTCATGGCTCTCGCTTGCAAAGCCTTTCGTTACTGCTCATCATATAGCCTTGAGAGGAAGTCCTGTAGTCGCTTATCCTGTATCTCGGTAAGTAGACAGGGCTTAAAGCCTGGTACTTGCCTAATGCTCAACATGCCCAGTCCATACCGTGAGCCAGCCACCTTGATGCCTTCCATCTCCTTTACAGAGGCGTAGCCATACTCCGTTTCAGCTATCCCCACTACGATACAGAACAAAGTAAAGTCGTTGCCTTCTGGTTGCCCCTCCAGTACATACCAGCGGATGAGTCCAAATTCAAACACACAGACGCAAGTGTCGTCCTTCTGCTTCCCGTCCTGAGGATAAAGAGGGAAATCTTTCAACTGTTTGGCGAGTTTTGCCGTCATCAAATGATTTGCTATATTAAATGCTATTGTGGAGCAGTGGTGAGCACCCCATCACCTAACTTTGTTTAGTTTCTCACAGCAAAAAGAGAGCGCCATGGCAGGTAATGAGTTGAAGAGAGCCGGAAATGGAATGGAAGAACTGCATGCAAGGATGCTTGGGCATCTTGTTGCAAGTTTGGAATGGAATGTGGCATCTTCAACTCATCACTGGCCTTGTTGCGCACGAAATGACCTAACCTCTCTCCCTTGTCATTCTACGTCCCTGAAGAATGATGAAAGCGGTATTGTAATGGTTGCTGCTCTATGCGCAATGAATGGAGATACGACTTTCAGGGAAAAAGCCTTCTGAAATATAGGTAAAACCACATAGGTAGTCTGTGTAACCCCAATGCAACACAAGAATTGCGTTACACTGGAGATGCACTGACGTTACACAGGAAAAATGTGCAATATGGTGTGCATAGGCACGGAGCAGGAAGTAAGATGGCGGAGCCGTGGAGCGGTCATGGGCGACAGTCCATCATCAGCGTAACAGCGGTAGCCTATCTTTCCTGTACCATGCTATGCACTCCATCCAGCACATAATGGATAACCGATCTCCCTTGTTGCTCCGTGTTCCAACGAAGCGATGAAAGCGGTGTGGAGTCATCACACTCATTTATGACGTGATAGCGAAATACGGCTTTCAGGGACATTAAGTACTCCCAAATAAAAGTCTTGTTTTTGATGCAAAAGCAAGACTTTTATTTTAACCAAGCATTATTCAGCTAAGCATCTTTCTCCCAAATAGGCAGCGGACTGTGACAGCTGCCCGATTTTGAAAGCTGGTCATACCTTGTCAGATATACTCCAGCCATGCTCACTCCTCCCTACTTATTCTGCCCACCTGCTTACAAGGATGGTTGCAGAATACCCAATCAATCTCACGGTATGACAAAGTGGTCTGTATGCCACTGTCCATGACCATTCCACAGTGTTTTAGGATTTTGCATAACACTTGGCTTCCTCGCTGCTCTCTGCTTCTATCTTGAAAGTACCCTCGAATATGTATCGAGCCGGTACGCTATAAATCTTCTTCATTGTATTTCCTTTTGCAGGAGTATGCCTGTAACTCGGCACACTCCTGGTTCTACTTAGTCAAACATCGCATTGACGTGGGTTTCAAACTCGTCGTCTGAATAGCTGTAGAAGATGTCATCTTCCACATATCCGTAAAATAGATTGTCCACTGATGGAAAATCTTCTTTCCACTTGTCGCACACACTACAGGGTGCAAATAGGGCATCGCCCAACTGCGCATTGCTAATCTCTCTTGCATCAACGCCCTCTATCGAAAAAATACTGATATTCCCCATGCTTTTAGAAATGAAAATCAATGATACCACCGATATAAAGTTCGTCACCCTCCGTCAGATGCTCCACCATGCGCATCAACTCCGCCGACTTTTCCGCAAAAGTCTGATAGTCGTCATTACAAAGGTAGAATTGGGCATCAGTGTCCAGCGGATTTTGCAGCTCGGTCTCCAACTGGTATACCTCACCGCAAAAGTTCATCACGTTTTCCGTGTTTACCTTTGCCGCTTTCGTCTGAATACGCTCAACCCACTCACGTTTCCACTGCTCAAACCCGCCTTGATACACCAAAGTCGTTTCATCTTTCAGGCGAAACATACCCAATGGCAGAATATGAGCCATGAGCGAGTAAACGGCTCTCTTCCGTTCTTCTTCTGATATGGCGGCACAATAGTCATAATCGCTGCCATCACCCTGCAACAAGGTATCTTCACAAAGATAGCCCTCGATGCGTTCTTCCGATAATTGAAAAATCCATGCGTGCATAACTTATCATTTTAAGAGGTTATCAATCTTAATCTTTTCCCTTTTGTGAAGTCTTCAGACTTCTTGCAGGTACTTGATTTTCGAGCAAGAAAGGACGGCATAAGCGGGAAAGACAAGGCAAGCAATGCACGGAAAAATTGACGGAATACCCAAATCTTGATTTGAGGAAGGCTGCCGTCTATTTTTCTGCGTATAGCCATAGCGGTGCTTGCCGCTCTTTCCTATGCCGTAACTTTGCAAAGAAAATGAGTACTTGCAACAAGGAGGCAACCGCAAACATGGAAATGATAGAAAGTAAATACCGCACATCATGACGTACCTTTCTCTGATAATAAGGAAAACAAGAAAATAATTACTGTTTTCTTGCTTAAATGACATGAAATAGTTATATTTGCTGCATAAATCTGTGTCGTGACACAAAAATATATTCTAAAATGCTATTTGAACGGAAGTATTACCTAAGCCAACTACAGAATGCTGATGGAAACGGTATGATCAAAATCATCACCGGGATGCGACGCTGTGGCAAGTCATTCCTCCTTTTCAATATCTTCCGAAAGAGTCTTCTTGAAAGGGGCATTCACGAAGATCACATTATTAAAGTCAATTTGGAGGATCGCCGAAATAAGAAGCTACGTAATCCAGATGCACTTCTTGAACATATCGATAAATTGATGACAGATGCAGAGAAGTATTACATTCTGTTGGATGAGGTGCAGTTGGTCAGTGAGTTTGAGGATGTTCTTAACTCTTACCTTGGCGTACCCAATGCAGAAGTGTATGTTACCGGCTCAAATGCAAAATTCCTTTCAAGAGACATTATAACGGAATTTCGTGGACGAGGATGGGAAGTACGCATCCACCCACTTAGTTTTGCAGAATATTATGAGGTGATAGGTGGTGAAAAGGCAGAAGCCCTGGATCAATACTATAAATATGGTGGCCTGCCAGCTGTGGCAGGAATGAAACGAGCTAAAGACAAGCAGAATTACCTCCGCGAGATTTTTGAGACGGTGTATCTAAGAGACGTTATTGACCGCAACCATCTAAAGAATGCAGACGGCTTACGGGAGCTGGTTCGTATTCTTGCCTCTACTATGGGGGCGAGTACCAACGTGCGACGAATTTCAAACACTTTCAAGACTGCCGCAGGCATAGATGTTGCCCCTGCAACGATAGCCAAATACATCGCGTGTCTGCAAGATGCATTCATCATCAGCGAAGCATTACGCTATGATGTCAAGGGTAGGAAATATATCGGCACAGAAACCAAGTATTATTTCGAGGATTTAGGGATAAGGAATGCCGTTGTTGAATTCCGCCAATTTGAGCCAACCCATATTATGGAGAATGTTGTATATAACGACTTATGCCGCAATGGTTTCTCGGTTGATGTCGGATTAGTTGAAAGTTTCAAACGCGATAATAACGGCAAACTAACAAGACGAAACCTCGAAATAGATTTTGTCGTCAATCGACATGATGAACGATTATACATTCAGTCTGCCTATGCTTTACCTTCAAAGGAGAAAGTTGATCAGGAACAAGCCTCACTCTTGCAAGTGTCAGACGGCTTTCGCAAGATTATCATTGCCGGCGATCATTACAGTACTGGTTACAATGAGAATGGAATCTTGGTAATTGGACTTTACGATTTTCTGTTGGAAAAAGCGAATATCTGGAAATAGTATAAACAGCAAGTCTATAATACTAAAGGAAGAAACAGGGGAAGCTACAGATAACTTCCCCTGCTATTTTTTTACCATGTATCTTCATGAAAGAACTTTTATGGCAGCGGTAGTTCAAACGTCCTCACCACCGCCTTGCCGTCCTTACTGATAAAGAACCACCGTTCAGCATTGTATTTCATGCCATGATGCGTTATCGCCTGATAGTCGATCTTCACTTTCCATCCCGTCCATTCCTTTTTGCCAGTAGCCTGACTGAGCATCTGTCGAATGTCCGAGTTGGCACGCATCTGCCTTTCGGCGAGATCCATCACGTAGAAGTCATTGATGTCCAGCGACTGCATATTATTGGTACGTTTCATAATACTATCCGTGACCGACTTCATGATACGGATGATGCCCGCCTTCTCTTGTTGCGAGAAGTAGCTGAACCCAAAAGCCGAATCAGGCTCTGATATAGCCAACACCTGCAATTGCTTAGGATATTCCATCGATTCTTTCAGATTTTCCACAGCCAACTGCTTCAACGCATGACGCTTATTTTTACAACCAGTGAGGCATAACAATGCCACCACTACATATATAATACTTTTTCTTTTCATCACTAATAACTGCTTAAATCATGATTATTCTGTCTTTTTCAGGTGTCAGTTGCAGCCGCTTGTAGTACACTGTACCGTCTTCCTTGTAAAATTCGATGCAGTCCCTGGTTACGCCCTGTTCGCAAATTTGCTTCACCTCCTCCACCGATACGGCATGACCGCTGATGTTACGCCAGATAGAGAACTTGCATGGATGTTCGGCATTGCGATAGTTGGCACAGTTGTAGGCCTTCAGCCCAACATGCAGGTCGCCGCCGCAATGCGGACACTTTGCGATGCGCGATTCCAGCTTCACCTTGCCTTCGGCTATCGACAACGACGAGGCAAACATCTTCCACTCATTTGAGGCAAAGCCCTCCAGGGCGATATGCTTGCCATTCAAGAACGCCACGGCATCCTGCTCCATAATCCTACGGTTGCAGATAATACCCGGAATCATAAAGTCACACGATGGATGCTCACCGATGGAATTTTCACATCGGTAGCCCTTTGAAGTCTTGCGCATCTTACCTCCACAGATAGGACATACTCCGTCGATATAATGTACACCTGATGATACCTCCACCTTTCCATTACGGATGACGAGAGCCGCCTTAAAATACTGTCCGTCCTTGTTTTGCAGAGAGAGCACCCCCGTATGACCATGCTTGACAAGTGGCGCCACCAGTTCCTCCGTTATCTCCAAATTAAACAAACGATTAGGGATAACGAATCCACAGGACTGCTCACTGCACTTCCAGTCCTGCTCGTCGTGCACCATTGTACCTCTGCCACAAACGGGGCAAATCATTAAGTTATTTGTATCACTCATATCTTTGCTATTTCTTAAAGTTTAATGATTACCAGGCAAATCCGTTGTTTGCACTGCTCTTCCTCGAAATAACAAAGTGTCGCCATGCAAAAGTACAGAAAAATGCCCATATTCAGACCTCTCAAATATATTTCCACTCATAGATTAGTCCATCCACAATCGCCTTTCCTGACATCACCGTGGCCCAACCTTCAGGGTCAAGTCCAAACCACAGGTCATTCCACGAGTACGTCCTTATCTGCCATGCCAGCAGCCACAGATCGGTGTTGATCGTCTCCAGTTTCGTCACCACCTCATTGGCAATGTAATACCGTTCCGCCGATGACAGTAGGTTTACCTTATGCTTCTCATTCACAGACTTGCCGGTGACATCATAGCCACTCACGTTGTATGTGCCGCTCGTTACCAGTTGTTTCATGAACGGATAGAGCGAAGCCATTTGCGTGGCAGCATCCGTCAGTTCATCAGACACCAAGAGAGCAATGGCCGTTCCTTTCAGATGACCGGGCAGCGACTGGCGCAACAGGCTCATGTTTCGTGGAATCTCTACTGTTGTCAGTTCTGCCGCTCGCTTGATCTGATAAAGGTTCTGCATGGCTCCTTGTGCATTGGAGAGATACGTCAGCATCTTGTCTTCCACCTTGTGCATTCTGTCCATCGCCACAGTGACTGCCGTTTCCGCAGCAATGATTTTCTTCTGTGTCTTCTCGCGGTCCTTGAAAATCTTTTTCAGCATTCCGCTCTGCGCTATCACTGCACCCGTCAGCGTCGGGTCCGTCTGTTGTGCCATCATAGGGCAGAAAGTTAAACTACCCAACAATGATATGATGAAGATTCGTTTCATAAGCCCACCCCTTTCTCTCGGCGGTCAGCCAGATTCCGATCTCTTGCAAACTTGTTTTCTACCGCCACAACTTCCATCTGTTTACCCATCAGCTGGTCGTTCCAGTCCTTGTAGTTCGCAGCAGCCTTCCATTCACCTACATTATAGCGGATGTGGATATGCTTGCGAAGCTCACGGATGGACAGCTGTTCATTAGCAATGGCAAAGTTCTTCGCGCCAACAGTAATCTTCACCTTGTCCTCTTCCTTATGCACATTCAAGCGGATGCCCTCCAGCAAGGCAGCCATGCGGATTCCATAGATACGCCCGGCAAGGTCATTATCAAAACAGTCCATCGCCTTGGCTTCCGGGTAATGCGCCATGATACCCTTGATCTGACTGTCGGAGAACGTGCCACCCAACGATACGAATACCGAATGAGTACCATCTAAGCGAAGGTGATTCAGCTGATAGAACGCCATGATGTCGTAGGCACTTTCAGCGAAATAGATATTTCTGATGTCTGTAGGCTCTCCACCTTGTGAGAGATCAGCAATCCATGCCCCCGTCGTCGAGTTAGTACCAGCTGCCTTACTCTTGAATGAGCCAAAGCCACGGATTTCATAGCCCACCACCTTGTCCTTGCCAGCCTCCGTATAAGGGAAGCCGATGTTGAACTGCTTGTAGGTGGTATGGCTGTTGTCCCTTATTTGCTTGATAAATGGTGCGAAGGCACTCACCGTCTCCTCGTTGATGCCACGCTGGACAAAGAACGCCATTACTTCCGACGGTGCACCATTAACATCCTTCGTTTCATAGCGTTTCGGATCAAACACGGTATTACCCGTGTACCCAGCTTTCGTAAGATACTGGCTATCCCCATAGTCAGGAATCGGCTCATTGGCGAAGTGGGCCATCACCTTGCCGATGATTTCCCACTCGTTTCTTCCAGACTCGTGGAAGCTGCTAAGGTTCTCACGTATCAAAGATACCACATCACCGCCTCTCGCCCCGTTACGCCGGAAATAAGTTTGCGCCGCCTTCTCCTTCGGGTTCTTGATGATGAGCTTGTCCTGATGCCCCGTGGAGTCAGACAAAACCATTTCAATGTATCTTCCCACACCAGCCGAGCGGTCGAGACGATAGCCCAGATAATAGGCAATATCATCTACGCCTACCTTTGTTTTTAGGTCTTTGTAGTTTACACTCTGTTTCATAACTGCCTACAAGTATAAAGGGTTATATTTTCATACGATGAGCATGCTGCTGTGTCTGTGCCATGACTACATCTCCAAAACTTTTTTCCAGCGTATGGGAGAGCAGACGCGCCTTCTCCGTTTCTTCCGAGAGAGAGAAATAGAGGATGCCCACATTTCGGTCAATCGGTTTGAGTCCCAAATCTTGACCTTGGAATGAGGCTCGCACCGCATAGTCGCCATCATTTTGCTTGATGATGGAGGCGTTCTCAAAGACGACCTTGTCCTTGGGAATGTCGTTAGAAAGGTTTCTGTTTTTATCGAGCAAGGGCTCTTCACCCAACGCCATTTTCTGCTTGTCCACCTCTTCCAGTACCATGTTAGCAGCCTTGTTCACGTCGGCCATCACCGACACGATGAACTTAGGATTTTCCTTGAGAGTGGAGATCCAACTATTGAGGTAAGCCGCATTGTTGTCCAGAATACACTTGTCAAAGCCCATCGAGTTGCCTACCATCGCTGCCGTCAGCTCAGCCACCAGTTCCTCCTTGGCGTATTTCGCATCGCCGAACTTCTCATGGCTGCCCCTGTTCAGCCGAGGTTCCGTACCGGTGGAATGAGCCATCTCGTGCAGGGCCGTGGAGTAGTATTCCATACCGTCCTTATAGACCTCTTCCAGTGTCTTGCCGATGTTGAACTGCTCTTTCCTTGGAATGACGATGATGTCCTTGGAGGGAGAGAAATATGCACCGGGTACCTGCTTATCATATTGGATAGGACAAATCCACTCCTGCTTTTCAAACATACGGTCGAGAGCCTTGCTGGTAAACATCCCTTCGGCATCTCGCAGCTCTGGTGGGGCAAACAGCTTTTTGAGAGCTTCCACCTTGTCAGGCTTCACCTCAGCCAGATTGGTCTGATCGACATTGAACACATTGAAGGCTTTTAGGAAAGGAATGGTCTGCACCTGCATCCGCTCTGCAAGGCTCATCTTGCGGTAGGCCTCTTTAGAAACTTTCTTACCATCCTTGTCCCTTGCTATGATATCCCAGTAGAGTACTGGCATAGCCGACTCACCTCTCTTCACATGTGCTCCCATGTCGTTGGCCTGCTTGAAGGTGAGGTACACGGGCATGGAGTAGCCACGAAGAGCCGTGTCCAGTTGGAGGAAGAAAGAGTTGCTTCCCGAATATCCACGCCCGGATACATTCTGCGGCATGGCACCGGGGGCGGTGGCACCGCCAATCCACCCCTTGCGCCAGCCAACGGACTTCATCTGTTCCATACGCTCAATCATCATCTCCGTGAATCTGTCCACGGCTTTCTGACCGAGCGTCTTTGTTTCAGTTCCAGCTGTAGTCATAGTCGTCCTCCGCCAAGATTTGCTTATCTTGCATATTCAGTTCCACCGACTCCATATAGAACTCTGCGGTATCTTCGCTGGGATGGATGTTGTGTTCCTTGCACCACTGCATGAAGTCGTTCGCATGTTCACCTTCGAGCGTGAACTGCAGCCATCCTATCCGTCTGTCCTGTTTGAGCTGGACCAGCTCTTCAAAACTATATGCCATTTTCTTTGAATTTATGTTATCTGTGTTCATTATAGAAATCCGCCCAAAGGTTACATCTTCAGTCCATTGCTGATAGCCTGCTTCTGACCCGACAGCACTTTGATGTCCTCTGAGAGATATTTGGCTGCCAGCTGTTCACGAGTGACGGTCTTGGCTTGGAAGAGAGAAAAGCCGTCGTCAAAGGAAATCGCCTTCTTGTCCGTGCGCCCGTTCTCGCCCACGGCAGCTGAAATCTTCCACTTGCCGTCCATGTTGTCCTTTGCCACCCGAATATCCTCCACTTTGATGTTGGCAGGGAGCAGATAGACGGCGTAGGCCGATGCCAGGTGCAGCCGTTCGCCAAAGTTTTTTTCCACCAATGCCGCCGGTGTCGTCACGCGGTCGAAGAAAGCACTCTGGTCCGCCTTGGTCATTGGAACGGACATGCGCTGGTCGCCCACCTGTGCGTAGAGCTTGTACTTGCCATAGTCGGCACGCTGCTCATCTTTCTCCTTATACACTGTCATCTTGTCGATTACCCTGCCGTCGGATAGAATGTTGGCAGCCTTGTATTCCTCGGCAGACACCTTGGGAGCCAGCTTTGTCGGATAATACTTTTGCATCATGTCCTCCACCTTCGCCTCCCGTTTCTGATAGGCTGCGATGTCGGCAGCGTCCATCTTCATAGGGTTGAGCTGCTTGCCGTTGAGCTGAGCCACATAGAACCAGTCGGCGGGATTCACCTTGGACTGGAAGGCATGAGCATGGGAAACCTTGTCGCCATTGACCGTTACCATCTGCGGCTCGCGTGGCTGATGCTCCTGCTTGGCGGTTGCCGATTTCTCTATGGCCTTCCCTTCCTCTTTCTTTTCCTCAGTTTTTATTTCCTGTGCTTTCGTTTCCGCTTTCTCCGATACTGATTTCTCTACACTTTGTTTCTTCTCCAGACTGTCCACGATGGCTACTCGGAGACCGGCACTGATGAGTTTCGGCAGATTCGTGTCCAGCGCATGATGGGGAAATGTAACTTGCAGAGAACCGTCTCCAGCCTTGGCTGGCTTGGTAGCCTTGACACCCAATGTGTCAGCCACCTTGGAGGCATCAGCGTTCAGGACCGTGTAGAAATCTCCCGTCCTGAAGAGCAGGACAGCATCAGGATGCTTCTCCTTCATATTCGTGTACAGCTCCGCCAGCGTCTTTGACTTCGGGAGCTTTGTCGTTTTCTTTGCAGCTTTTTTCTCGGTCTGAGCCGTCGGCTCTTCCTTTGGGGTAGCTTGCTGCTGCACCTCTTCTTTTTTCTTGCTTGCCATATTATTGTCAATTAAAGGGTAAATATCCGACTTCCATTTGTTGGGCGTGAACTTATGCGTATCACCGAGTACCGCCATCAGTGTGTCCTGTCTGCCCATCGCTTCATACGCGGCCATTGCCGTGTGCCCGGTGTCGAGTACATTATCAATAAGAATGGGTATCTTGTCCTTAGGCACCCTGCGGATGCGATAGAAGTAGAGCGGCACTTCATCGAGCGAGCCATTGGCTTTCTTCACCAGATAAAGCGGCTCGTGGGTATTGCTTGCCAGCGCGTCGATGACAGGCAGATGCAGTGCCTCGCTGATTTTCTCGGCAAGCGTCTTGGTGTAACCGGCCCTGCCGGTGCGGTTTGGGATAGGTACCAGTACCACCTGCTTATCTTTAGGCATGACATTCCTGACGGCAGCCGTCATCATCGCTGCTGCCTTGGCAATGGCCATATCGTCCCCAGCCTTTACTTTTCGGGCAATAGGAGCAACCTTGGCATAGCCAGCCACGGAGCTGACGATGTAGTCGTAATCAAGATTTTTGTATTTCTTTCTACCCACCTTGCTTGTCGTGATATGCTTTAACGCTACGGTTCTACAACAGAAGAACTCGCCAACAAAGAAGAATGTTAAAGCACTCGCTGGCTCTTATGAAAGTGACAAGCCGGGAGCAGAATATTAAAGAATCCCTTGTTTGGGGAGGATGGTTTTTAGTCTTGTGTTATCGGAGCAAGCCTGTACGCTGCTTCTTTTCGATAGACTCCGAGGGGTTGTTGGTCATGGCCTGGCGTTCCACCACTTTCTGGTATTCCCAGCGGTTTTCGTCGGTCATCACATAACCCATAAAATCCTCGTGAACATCATCGTAGCGCATCTGTTGCAATCGTTCCCACTCTTTCATGTCGCCGTTGACAATTTTGAAGCCTTGTGGCTCACGTAGGTCAACGCCCACCGTTACCTTGGTGTCGCCGAGAGCCAGTTCCACAGGTTTACCTTCCTGCAAAGCCTCCTTTTGATTGGCACCCAGCTCGATGTCCTTCACTTTATCTCGTGTTTGTAGTTCTGTCTCGATAGGAATGCTGGCCACATTACGGTGCATGAGCGAGTTCGTTTCCTTATCCAGCTGAACAAATCTTACTTTCCTTTCTCCCTCCACGTTCACTTCCTTGTGTATTACCTCGCCAGACAGCACTCGTTGGAGCTCATTTTGGTTAAGTCCTAATTCATTGGCAATCTCTCTACGGAGTGGGTAAGTCATCAGTAACACTTGTTCGTTATCATCCAGTACGAATTGGGCTTTCATCGGTAACTGTATCACCTTGCCATTTGATGTTTCCGTGTTGGCTATGAAAACAGGCGTCACCTCTCCACAAAGCAGCGGAACTTTCAGAGCATCAGGCATCGACGCCAGTTTCTCCTTGTCGATACCCAGCTGCATCAGTTTCTCTAAGACCGCTCCCTGAGCCTGAAACGTCATCACATTTTCCATACGTTGAATTTTTATCGGTAAATTTGTCGAGAGAAGACTTGCGCTTCTCACCGAACAAAATTATCAAAAAAGCAAGACGATAAGATGAGACGATACAGATTATTTCTATTGGTTTTTGTTGCTACCGCAATCAGTATAAAGATGGCAGCACAGTTTTATACCCTCCGTCCAGAGGTAGCTCACACACAGGAAAGACTTGTAAAACAAACAGTTACACAGCAAAAGGTAGGTAGCATAGACACAAAAATACCTGATGTAGCCTTCCAAACAGGCCTCGGCTTGGAAATCACCATCGAGAAGGACGTACCACTGTTTGTCAATGTGAAGGACTCCCTGCTTTTCAACCTGATCAGCCAGCGTATGAATGTCTGTCTGCCGCTCGACTTCCTGAAACTCAACTCTGCTTTCGGTTACAGGAAAGACCCAGTAAAGCGATGTGCGGCTTTCCATGATGGTATCGACCTCGAATGTAACCATGCACGGGTGTATGCCATGTTGCCCGGCATCATCAAGGAAGTGCGCTATAGCAATAAAGGCTATGGCAACTACATCATCTTAGAGCATGGCATCTTCGAATGTCTGTACGGACACCTTGACCAGATTACCGTAAAGGAGGGCTATGCGGTTTCGGCAGGAACTATCGTGGGAGTATCGGGGAACACGGGCAAAAGTACTGGTCCGCATCTTCATATCAGAATTAGGAAAGGCGGAAAGAGCGTCAATCCTAATGTCTTTGTGGACTATCTTAACGGTTACATCACGCAGCTACAGGATAAGATGTCGTATATTAGATTTGGCACGAAACCCAACAGAGAGCTGAACATCGAAAATCTGATGGCCACATTAAGGCAATTTGATGTAAAGTTCCCACAGATAGTAGCGGCACAGGCTCTGCTTGAAACAGGCTACTTTACCTCCCGGGTATGCTTAGAAAACAACAACCTCTTCGGGCTTCGCCGCCCCAGCAACGGAAGCTACTACACCTTCAACTCATGGGAAGAGAGCGTCAAAGCCTATAAAGATTATGTGCAGTACAAATACAAAGGCGGCAACTACTACGATTTCTTGAACAAGATTGGGTATGCCGAAGATGGCAACTATGTTACCAAGGTGATGAGTCTTGAAAAGAGCCTATAGCTCCATGTCTAAATCTAGAAAATGGAATCCCTCTGCATAAAACCTTCCAAAAGAGAATCCTCACCTGCTTGCATGGCTTCTGACTTCTGGGTACGGGTGATGAAATAATATTTACCTTTATCACTGCTCATTTGGAAATGATTGAGCAATACATGGCTACGATACACATAAAACCAGCCATCATCCAGATAGATACCATAACGATGGTCCCAGTCAGTATAGTGGGATTTCATTATCTTGTTCTTGTGTGCAAGTGGGAAACAAACTCTTGCAAGAATATTCCTCATATCAGTCCACTAATGCACCTCAACATTGGTGAGGGCACTGTTTTTTGGAAAGAAAAATCTTTGCTGATCAATATGGCGAAGAACTTCAAACTCTGCGGGATTGTTAGAGAGAATAGATGGCGGTATCTGAAATTCAAAGAACCATTCCTTAGAATACTTTTACTTGACCATACCATATTCACAGCCATACATTGCTTCCGCAAAAGCTCCTGTCAATATAGCGAGAAGATGCTTATCTTCATAGTAATCATACATGGCATTGTGAATGGCGGACGTAAAGTCCCAACTCTTCTTGAAGCATTGCTAGCCATGGTAGATATAACCACCCAAATCAGTGGCTACCAAAAGACTTTTGCCATTTACAACATCCCTTACTGCTTGGACAGCTTGTGATTTGGAAGCCCCATGGCGTAAATGAGAGATAATATCACTGGCGATAACAAGCAAAGAATAATCTTCCTTGGAAAGCTTTTCCTCGATTTTTTAAACGATACTCCACCGAAAAGGTCTTTCCAACCCATAGATACAGAAAGGACAATCAACTGAGGAATATTGAGCATTTGCTCACTTACACCATATCTTTGTAAAGCTGCAACAGGCTCTTATATGAAGTTCAAAAGCAAATCGCTACATACGGATAATTGGGCATCTGGCATAACAAGATGCGCATAGAACTCATCCGCTTGATGTTCACATGCCCATGCTGCCAAGTCAGCTATAATTGCACCCTTCATCAACTTTGTTTTCTGGTTATAAGGGCATATATATCGCTTTTTAAGCAAAACTTAGCATGTGAGAAAGAAATTTTCACTACCACCCATCATTTTTTGCTAAAACTATGAAGGAATATGAGGAAAGTTTCATATATTTGCGCTTAACATCAATTTCTTATGAAATGGAAAAAATAAATAGAATCAAAGGAGCCCTCGCTGATGTTGGGAGAACTGGAAAATGGTTGGCAGAGCAATTAGGCAAAGATCCTGCTACAGTCTCAAAGTGGTGTACCAATACATCCCAGCCTGATTTGCAGACACTCACCAGGATAGCCGAGATCTTGGATATAAATATCAAGGACTTATTGGTTGATTCAAAAAATGTTTAGTGCATGGTGGCTGATTTGAATATAGACACATACAATATAACGTTCACGGCAGGGGCTGCGTTGCTCAATGAGACTTCTGCTGTGGTGCAAGCTTTCTATGATTGTTCGGAAGACTGGGAACGAACCCGTGAGTCGACTCTTAGTAACAATTTGATGCAAAAGGAGAAGCTTTCAACCAGCAAACGCCTCTTCTCTCTAGTGAAGCAAAGGCTCCAGGCTCTGAACGACGATGAGCGATACTTGTTGGCGAATGAAACTCCTGCACAGCGTCGCCTTCTCGTACTCCTTGCTATCTGCAAGGCACATTCGTTTATCCGCGATTTTATAGTAGAAGTAGTGCGCGAGAATTTCTATAATCTCGACGAGAAGGTGAGCTATGCCAATTTCAACGAGTTCTTTAACGAAAAGAAGTATCTACACCCAGAACTAGAGAGGCTGTCCGATCAGACCATTCGTAAGATGCGTCAAACGGCATTCAGAATACTGGAACAAACCGAATTGGTGGAATCTGCCAAGACGGGAATACTCCATCGCCCTTATCTCACCGAAAAGGTTGAACAGCTCATTGTGAAGGACAACCCCAAGTGGCTTTCCATCTATCTCTATTCCAATGATGAAATCAGTAAGCTAACCCATTGATATGACTAACATCACACAAGATATTGATACGCTTTTCGAGGGTGTTTATAATAAATTGTTGAATCCTGAATTTGGCAAGAATCTTGGTGGGGAACTTCCTATCTTCATCCAACCTTTCCATCCAGGCCTACAAGGTGAAATCCCAACCCAGATAAATCGGCTGATGAACAGGTTAAGCAAGGTCGGGAAGACAAGTGTAAACATCAATCTATACGACATTTGTCTGGATATACTCAGACAGGAGAATTTACTCAATCCTATTCTTGAAGGAGAGAAAGACATCGACAGCGATGCGATTATCTCAACTTTCGATGGAGTTCTCGATGTGCAGACTGCGGTACTGCCTCTAATTCAGGGTAGAATAGAGGAAACGAATCCCGATTTCGTGTTCATCACAGGAGTGGGCAGCGTTTATCCTTTTGTCCGCTCGCACACTATTCTCAATAATATTGACGAACTGGCGTTAAAGAATAATCTGTTACTGTTCTTTCCTGGCGAATACGACAGACTACATTTGAAGCTCTTTGGAAAAATCTCCGATGAGACCTACTATCGAGGACAAAATTTAGACGATCTAAAAGACTAAGAACAATTACTATGATACAAGAAGAAATCTACGCTAAAGATATTAGTCGCCCCATCAATGGCGTAATTAAGGCAAGCAGCACCTCTGATTTGACCACCGAGGTGGACGAGTTTGTTGTTACATCCGAACAGCTGAAACTGCTGCCAGATCTTTTCTCAACACTGGTTGAACCCGCATCTAAGAGTTATGTTTGGATTTCAGGCGACTTCGGAAGTGGTAAATCACACTTGCTGAAAATCCTCTCCTACGTACTGGCAAACAACTTTGAGATAGACGGTAAGAAATGTGCCGATGTGTTTGCGGAGAAGGCCTCTGCTGACTTTGAGTTGAAGGGCAACATCATCAAGGCATGCCGAATACCCACTAAGAGCATTTTGTTCAACATTCAGGAAATTTTTGATGGGCTTGGCAAGACGAAGGTTTCCGACCCTGTGCTGGCCATCTTCATGAAGGAGTTCAACCGTATGCTGGGCTACGATGAGAAGCAGTATGAAGTGGCTAATATAGAGCGTTATTTCGAGGGAAATGATAAGTACGCTTGGCTGAAGTCAGAATACCAAAATAGATTCGGACAGTCTTGGGAAGATGCCCGTAAGAGCATACAGTTCCGTCAGCAGAACCTCGCTGAGATTTTCGCCGAAATGGAGGGCACTACTCTTGAGGTGGCATTGAACAACATCAAGACCCAGCTTAATAATTATCGCCTCGACATTGATGGCTTTGCCGATTTAGTGAAGCTTTATCTGGACAAGAATCCAGGCTTGCGCCTTATCTTTTTCGTAGATGAGGTGGCCCAGTTCGTCGGAAAGGACGTGCATCGCATGCTTAGCCTGCAGACCATCGCCGAAGACCTTGCTGACCGTACCGAAGGTCGTTGTATCTTGATGGTCACGTCGCAGATGGATATTGATGCCACTCTCGGAAATCTAGAGCAGCAACAGGAAAACGACTTCTCGCGGATTCAGGGTCGCTTTACCACTCGTGTCAATCTTACCAGTGCCAACGCCGACGAGGTGATACAGCGTCGTCTGCTTGAAAAGAAGCCAGAACCCCGACAGATACTCCGTAAGGTCTATGACGAGCAGAAGGTGTTCATCAAGAGTATGTTCAACTTCGGCGACAACAGTCAGTTTAGAACAAACTATAAGGGTGATGCGCATTTCGCCATCGATTTTCCATTTGTCGATTATCAGTTTGACCTGCTACAGCGATCTATCATCGAGCTGAGTAAGAACAATGCCTTCAGCGGAAAACATACCTCCGTGGGTGAGCGTTCTTTGCTGACCATCACTCAACAAGTCGCTATAACATATAAGGACAAGGATTTAGACCATATCGTACAGTTCTGCGATATGTATGAGGGGCTCCGTGGTATTCTTCAGACCAAGATACAGAGTGATATTCAGCAGGCCGAGCGCACGCTGAACGATGATTTGGCATTAAAGGTTCTGAAGACCCTCTTCCTCGTCAAGTACGTCAAGGGATTCCCCTCTACCAAGGAGAATATCACCAAGATTCTGATGCCCACGCTTGATACCGATTTCCCTGCCTTCATGAGCGACATTCAAGAAGCACTCAACGTGCTGGTACGCAAGTCGTACATCGAGAAGGGTGCAAACGATGAATACCACTATCAGACGAATGAGGAGAAGGACATCGAAACCGAAATCAAAAATGAGGATCTTTCCGCAGATGCACTAAACAATGAATTGAAGAAGATCTTCAGTGCCGACATCTTCGACGACTCAAAGATTAAGTTGTCCACCTTCAAGATTTTCTCTTACGGCCGCATTGTTGACGAACAGCAAGACGGGCGCGATGCCGACATCTACATCCATTTCATCACACCGCTTACGCAGTTGGCACATACCGACCAGCAGGCTATGTGCGCTTACTCTATGCAGCACCCCGACCAGTTGGTAGTGGTGCTGGGCGAAGACAAGTATATGGCAGAAGACCTCGCCATGTATAAGAAGGCCGACAAGTGTCTCTTACGCTTACTCTCCAGCAATAACGACAACTATCGCCAACAGATTATTTCCGATAAGCGTAGAATCAACAGTCAGCGTCGGGAAAACATCGTAGCCCGACTCTCCGAACTTACCAAGAATGCCCGCCTATATATTGCCGGACAGGAAATCACCCCCAGCAAGATCACGGATATTAAAACGCGCCTCTCTGACGGGATGAAGGAACTGGTCGATCAGGTTTATCGTAACCTGAAGATGCTCACCATCGAGTATGATGACTCGATGTTGAAGAATATCATTTCCAGTACGACATTAGATACTGCACTCTGCAGCGAGGGAGTCGATGTCTGTGCCCAAGAGGTATTTAACCACATTCAGCGCAACAAGCAGCTGAGCATCCGCTCGAAGGTAAAAGACCTTGTAGATTATTTTAGGCAAGCACCCTACGGCTGGTATCAAACGGCCACATTGTGCTTGCTGGCAAAGCTTTACAAGACAGATAAGATTTCCATGCAGAGCAGTGGTGGCCCCGTAGCCGACCGTGACCTTTACTACCATCTCACTAACAGTGGCGCACAGGCTACGCTGATCGTTGATATTGAAGAGGCTATATCGCAAAGTCAGGTGACCAAGCTGAAAAATCTCTATCGTGAGTTTTTCAACGATGAGAATTGTGCCGCACAGACAGCCAAGGATGTGCATACTCGATTCATAGAGCGACTCAATAAGGAGATTGATACGCTGCGCTCCGTCAAGGCTCAATGGCCATTTAAGTTTGTGGAGCCAGTGGAGCAAGTCGTCGAAAAACTGCAGATTGCCAGTCGCAGTGTCTTCCCCAGCCTTTACGCCAAGACCAAGCAACTTGAAGATATTCTGGACGACAAGGAGTTGGCTGACACCATCAGCCAGTTTGTTGCGAGTCCCCAGTTTGAGATATTCAAGAAGATCGACACGCTGAAAAAGGGCAATCTGGCTAACGTGGCTTTAGTAAATCCTGAACTCCAGGCGAAGCTGGATAAAATCTATCATTCGGCAACACCATGGACACAGATGGCTGAAGGTAAACAGGCCCTCGAAGCCATGACCGGCGAGATCAAGTCCATGCAAGATGAAGCACATGGCAGCATCAAGGCGCAGATAGAAGAAAAGCGCAGTGCACTGTTGTCTCTTCCTGCTTATCCACAACTTACTGATGAGCAGAAGGATATTGTCGCCCAGATATTCGACAAACTCTCGGCAAAGGCAGATGCGGAGAGGTTTATTGGGAATCTAAGAGCCATGACCACCGATGTAACCAACGGCTATAATCATGGTTTGGACTATATCAACCGTTGCATGGAGCAAGCCAATGCCAAAAAGATGGTATCGAGGTACGAGGCGATGGATGTAAACTTCGATAAGGCCCTGTTGGAAACAAAAGAGGATGTACAGCGTTATATCTATGCACTTCATGCTCGCCTTGACAGCTTCATCGATGACAACAAGAATATCATGCTGAATTAAAAAAGAACACGATATGGCAACAAACACATCGGCACTGAAAACTTTTGCACAGCAGACCCGTGCCAAACTCGTATCGCTTGTCTCTACCAAGATGCGGTATGTGCTCCACGAGGACACGGCTGAACTGCGTGGCTATGCAGCGCAGATAGACCGACTACGCAAGGAGATTGCTGCAAAATCGGAGCAGCAGGTTATCGAGGAGGTGGCCTACACCTGGTTCAACCGTGTGATGGCGCTTCGCTTCATGGATGCCAACGGCTATAATACTCCTATGGTGGTAACACCCGTACAAGGACAGCAGCGTCCCGAAATCTTACAGGAGGCCATGGGGGGCATCGTAGATGACGACCTGAAGCTCTCCGCCGGTGATAAGCTGCTACCCGAACAGCCGCTTTATCGCAAATTATTAGTGGCTGTGTGCAACCAGTTGGGCGAGAGTATGCCGTTCCTCTTCGAGCGCATTGCCGACTACACCGAACTGTTGATGCCCGACGACCTGCTGTCTGCCCAGAGCTTTGTGAGCGACATTCGCCAGGGCATGACCGATGAGGATTGTCAGAATGTGGAAATCATGGGCTGGCTCTACCAGTTTTACATCACCGACCGCAAGAAGGATGCCGAGGCTCACAAGAGTCGCAAAGGTGGACTGAAGAGTGACGAGCAGGCCGCTGCCACCCAGCTGTTTACACCCCACTGGATTGTGCGCTACATGGTAGAGAACAGCTTGGGTCGTATATGGATGACGCTGCACCCGGATAGCAGGCTCATCAACAGCATGCCCTACTATATCAAGCCTATGGAGGGTCAGACCGATGTGATACCCGAACATATACACAGTGCAAAGGACATCAAGTTTCTCGACCCCTGCATGGGCAGCGGTCATATCCTGGTCTATGCCTTCGACCTCTTCGCGAAGATGTACGAGGAGGAGGGAATGATGAGCAAAGACATCCCTGCTCTTATCCTGCAACACAACCTCTACGGTATGGACATCGACCGCCGCTGCTATCAGCTCACCTGCTTTGCCCTCACTATGAAGAGCCGTGCCTATTATGGCCGTTACCTGCGCCATACCGTGCAACCAGCAGTCATCGCCCTGCAAGCGATAGACCACGACGTGATTGATGCTTCAGGCAGCTGGGGGGAAGATTCGCTGATGTGGCAGTTTGAAAACCTCGACACCATCGGATCATTGTTGAAGGTGTCGGCAGAAGACTATGCGGCTATCCAAGTGAACACGGGCTTGTGGGCTACGCAAAGCCATCTGCTCAAAACACAGGCGTTGTTCCTTTCGGAGAAGTATGATTGTGTGGTGACAAATCCACCGTATCTTGGGAAGGGTATGGGAAAGGTTTTAAAAAAATTTGTTGAAGTTTACTATCCAGATAGCAAGTATGATTTGATGGCGGCATTTATGGAACGCAACTTCAGTTTAAACTCAGCGAATGGTCGATCTGCCATGATTAACCAACATAGCTGGATGTCTAATTCGAGTTATAAACGTTTACGAGAGAAAATAATAGAAAATTACTTTGTAGAGTCATTATTGCACCTAGGTCCAAGGACTTTTCCTGAAATTAGTGGAGAATTAGTACAAAATGCTACTTTTGTTATTGCCAAATGTGCTCCTACACATAAAGGTCATTATATTAAATTGATTGACTTTAAAGATGCCACATTAAAAAATGACAAGACATTAGAGGCAATAAATAATTCAAACTGCAGATGGCATTATGCATCTCATCAGAAGAATTTTATTAAATTGCCAGGATATACATTTACTAGCTATTGGCTTCCTGAAAAGATTATAAATATCTTTTATGAAAACAATAAAGTTGGCGATGAATTAGATACCAAACTTGGTATGTCAACCAATGATAATGGTAGATTTCTACGCGATTGGTTTGAAGTAAGTTATAGCAATACATGTTTTGAGAGGAAAAATAGCGACAAAAAGATCTTTGTTCAAAAATGGTTTCCTTATAGCAAAGGTGGCGAAACACGTAAATGGTATGGAAATTTAATTCAAATTATTAATTGGGAAGATAATGGTAAAGAAGTTAAGGATTTAGCGTCAGCTTTATATGGTAGCTATTCAAGGACATGCAAGAATACTCAACATTTTTTCAAAGCTGCGATAACTTGGAGTTTAATTGCTTCTGGTTTTAATTCTTTTAGATACCTTCCAACTGGTAGTGTGCTGGGAGATGCTGGCCCTGTTTGCTTTGTAAAAAACAATATCAATTATGTTTTAGCTCTCCTAAATTCAAAGGTTGTACAAGCTATCATCCCTGCTATCAATCCAACAATGAATAGAAGTACGGGTGTTATTGATGGAATACCATTAATATGGAGAACGTCTAGTGATGTGGATGATATGGTTGATGAAAGCATTACCATATCCAAGCTCGATTGGGATGCCCACGAAACCTCATGGGACTTCCAGTCCAATGAGCTTTTGACCATCAACAAGACTAATTTTCTTGACGTTATCAACGACTATGCAGCCGTAAAGAATATCTGCATCGAGCCAGCTGCAGCAGAGCCGTCATCGTTGAAATGGCACGTGGATATGTATGAGATGAAATGGGAAGCCAAGTTCCTCCAGTTGCACAAGAATGAAGAAGAACTCAACCGACAGTTTATTGAGATATACGGTCTGCAAGATGAACTGACACCCGATGTGCCGCTCAATGAAGTGACCATCCTACAGAAAGGCGAAATCAGCATTGAGGACAACGAGATAGTTTGGCACGAAGATGTAATCATCAAGCAGTTTATCAGTTATCTTGTGGGCTGCTTCATGGGGCGCTACTCCGTAGATAAGCCAGGACTGATTATTGCCAGCCAAAACCAGAACCTTGACGAGTTGGGGTTGAAGGTTGATGGACTCGACAATGGCGCAGAAGACACCCTGACGATAGACGATGACGGCATCATCCCCATCGTGCAGGAAGAGAATTTCTTTGCCGACGATATGACAGAGCGCATTGAGGAGGCACTAAAGTTGCTCTTTGGTGAGGAGAAGTTCCACGAGAATATGCGCTATATCAATCAAGCGCTTGGTAGCACACTGCGCGACTATCTCTATAAGAGCTTCTATGCCGACCACTGTGCGATGTACAACGTAAAGGGAGCCAAGCGACCCATCTACTGGATGTTCTCATCGAAGATGGGCGAGAAGGCGAAGAAGGGTTACTTCCGTGCACTGGTGTATATGCACCGCATGGACGGAGATACACTCTCGAAGCTCCATTCAGAGTATGTGCATCCTTACCTCGAAAAGGTGCAACAGCAGCTGTTAGAGGCCGAGGAACAATCGGGCCGCGACGACCTAAGCACCGCCCAGCGCAACAAGGCTTTGGCACGCGAAAACGAACTGCACGAGCAGATACGAGAGGTGGAGCAGTTTGCTACCCGACTGGCAGAAATGGCCACCCACCGTCAGACCATTGACCTCGACGACGGCGTGAAAGCCAACTACCCGTTGTTCTATCCGCTGGTAGAACCAGTGAAAGGTTTGGATAAAACAGAAGAATAATATGGACTGGAAAGAAAAAGCAATACGAATCTTAGAGGATAGTCTGTACCCTATACCCACCGAACTCAATGAACTGGATTGGAAGAGCGGATTATCAAGCAAAACCGAGCGTCTGGCTCAGCATCTGTGCGCTTTCTCCAACTACAAAGGAGGCGGCCTTTTAGTCTTTGGTGTAAACAATGATGCTACCTTTGCTCCACTGTCGCAAGCAGAGATAGAAAAGACCGTGCAGACACTGGGTAATATAGCCAAAAACAATCTGTCGGTCTCTATTCCTATCGAACATTCAGTGCAGAGCTATAAAGATCACTCGCTACTATTTGTACATATACCTGAAAACCCTGACAAGCCTGTACACCTTCGGGGTAAGAACATATTTGATGCTTACACGCGATCGGCTGGTGAGACCGTGAAGATGTCGCGTACACAAATCAAGTCGCTCATAGCCGACTCGCAGGGCAACCCGTTTGAAAAGCGAGTTGCTCGTGAGAATGTTTCGTTAGGCGACCTGCTCATGACATTAAACTATCAGAAGTTCTATGAATTGCTGGAACGTGAGATTCCAAAGGAGAAAAGCATCATTGCCCGTCGGTTAGAAGAGTTTGGACTGTGTAACAAGCATGAAGGAGGTTGGGACATCACCAATATGGGAGCCATTTTGTTTGCCAATGACATCCGCACATTTGATAAACTGAAGGGACATACCGTAGTAGTTCGCAAATATGTTGGCTCAAATAACAGAGAGTTAATCTCCGAACAGTTTGGGGCGTATGGTTATGCGGTTGGCTTTGAAGGACTGGTGGATTATATCATGAAGCTCACTTCCACGGAAGAAATCGACGTGATGCGTAAGTCGAAGCCTACATATCCAAGAGTAGCTATAAGAGAGTTGGTGGCCAATGCCCTGATTCATCAAGATTTTTCAGTAGAGGGTATGCAGGTAACCATCGAGATATTCTCTAACAGACTGACGATTACCAATCCAGGTCCACCACTGAACGATGTGAACAGACTATTAGACTTGCCACCACAATCACGTAACGAGGACCTGGCACAGACCATGTATATGTTGGGGATTTGTGAGCGTCGAGGTAGCGGAATTGATAGAGCCGTAGAAGCCATCGAAAAAATGTATCTTCCAGCTGCCAAGTTTGCAAAAGGCGAGTCATTTACGAGGGTATTCCTTTATCCTCGGAAGTCTATATCCGACATGACCAAGCAAGAAAAGGTCGCCGCCTGCTATCAGCATGCTTGCTTGATGTATGAAGACAGCAGTCCTATCAACAACAAGTCTGTAAGAGACAGGTTTGAGATAGATGATAAGCATTCATCTGTGGCTTCAAGAATTATTGCAGACACGGTAGAGGCAGGCTTCATAAAGATTTCAGATGAAAACATCAAATCGAAGAAGTATGCCACATACATACCATATTATGGTTGATTCTTATTTGCAAAGTAAATTCCAATATCATGTAATCTACTGAATATCAGTATATTTTTATTTGCAAAGTAAAATCCAAGGCTAAGAAATGTCAGAGAGCAATAAAGATAAAATAGAAAAAGTCCTCAATGGTCTGTTTGAAAAGAACAGGTTTGTATTCTGGTATAACGAGGGCGGAGAGATGAAGGACTTTGCCACAGCGTTGACAATCCGTGGGGTAGAGTTTCTCGCATTAGACAGCAACGCCTTCACCGTTAAGTATCATATTCTGAAGGGAGAGCAGCCCGAAAGAGGATGGCTGATATATAGTGCCCATGAGCGTCCGACCGATGAGGACAACTGGCTACTCGACTTGGAGGTACAGGGCACGCTCTTCTCGGCAGATATGGCATCACTGTGGGCAGCCGAGTGTGGCATACCGCTAGAACTGAAGGAGAAAGTGGTAGATGCTCATTACGATTTCTTCAAACTGGCAGACAACCGTCGCCGCATCACTCCACGGCTACGGCAAGGCATGGATGTTGAGGTTATAAAACGGCAGATGATGGCAGTGGTCTGCAAGGCTGACCCTACCTGCGACCAGCTGACATGGGCTTTGGCACAAGAGGCTTTGGATGGTGGATCCGATATGACGGATAAAATGGAGAAATACCATCTGAATGATGTGTATTGGACAGAGGTGGAACAGGTATTTGGTTACCATCAAGAGCATGCTGTCAAGACACTTCTCATCGTGCTGTTCCGTGAGGATATGGACAGGTATCTGACTTCACCGACGCTGACCAATGAGGCACATATCTTTATGCGCGACTGGCGAGACAGCCGTCAGTATGGCCAACTATATAAGGACTGGGCAAACAAGCTCGAAGCTGAACTGGGTATCAAGACTATCGTTCAGGGGGAACCCATAGAGAGATTGGTGGCCATTGAGACCTTCCCCTGTATAGATAAGATAATTGCTCAATATCTGCAACGCAATGTGCTTGACAGCACGATGACGGTGGATGATATGGAGACCATCGTGGATGAGCGGGAACACAAGATATTCTTCCCAGTGGCGGCGCATACTATCTATGCCTTGCTGGAGGCAAGGAGGATGATGGAAGAGATTGACCAGAAGATGACGGGACTTATCATCAACTCGCCAGAAGAAGGCTTCAAACTCTATGCTCAAAGCCTCTACTCCATCGACCTGCATTATAGGCACTACATCAGAGAGGCACGACAGGCAGAAAGTACGAATCTGCTGCCTGACGTTACCACGATGGTGCAAAATGTCTATACCAACAGCTACCTGATGCAACTCGCCAAGAAATGGCAACCATTGGTAGATAGCATGGATAAATGGCACATCAACAATGTTATCAGTCAGCGGCATTTTTATCAGTATCATGTCAGCCCATTTGTAGAGCGAGGGGTCAGGGTGTTTGTTATCATCAGCGATGCCCTGCGGTATGAGACAATGGTAGAGTTGGAACAACGAATAGCCCAGGCGAACCGTATGGTAACCTATCTCAAAGACCCTATGCTCTCCACGCTCCCCTCCTATACCCAACTGGGTATGGCGGCATTGCTCCCCCACAAAGTGTTGTCGTATGAGAAGAATCAAGACACGGTGTATGCCGATGGAATGAGTACCGCTGGCACGGATACCCGAAAGAAGGTGTTGCTGCAGTATGTTCCCAAAAGTATGGCTATCACGGCGGAAGACCTCCTGCTGATAGAAAAGCCGAGAAACTATTTTAAGGATTACGACCTAATCTATATTTATAGTAATCATATAGACCAAACCGGGGATAAGAAGGCCACGGAACATGAGGTATTTGAAGCCACGGAGACGGAATTTGACCAGATAGTAAAGTTAGTGAAGTTTATTAGCAGCGGCAATGGCTCAAATATCTTGATTACGGCTGATCATGGTTATATCTACCAGAATGAAGAGCTTGACGAAAGTGATTTTACCGACTTTAAGGCAATGGGTGATTATTTCATAGAGAATCGCCGCTTTGTCATCGGTCCTTGTCTGACGGAGGGGGATGCTGTCAAGACATGGAACAGCGAGAATGTGGGGCTGAAAGAAGGGATGCAGATGCAGACCTGCAAAGGACTGAACAGGATACGCAAGCAAGGTTCCGGTAGCCGATTCGTTCATGGTGGTAGCATGCCGCAAGAGGTAGTGGTGCCGGTGCTTCATGTGAATGTGAAGAAAGACAGTGATGTGGGTAATGTGGATGTGGATGTGCTGAACAAGCGATCTCGCCTTACTACCAACAAGCAGACTATCAGCTTCTATCAGACAGATGTGGTAACTGAAAAGCAGAAAGCGTTGGTTTTGAGGATTGGTTTTTATGACAGTCAAAACGAACTCATCTCTGATACAGTTACACTGACCTTCGACAGCGAGAACCCCGATAGCGTGCAGCGAGAACAAAAGCACGCATTCGTATTCAAAAATCAATTGTCGAAGCTCAACCATCAAGAAGTAATCTTGAAGATGGAGAAACAGTTAGTGGGAACAGATCAGTTTGCGCCCTATAAGCAGGAAGCTTACAAGGTGAGTGTGATGTTTAATGATGATTTTTAGAAGATGGACGAATTAGATATAAAGCTCAATGAATATTATAGTGGCAAGGTTGTCAGAAAAGACCTTACCAAGAGCATCAAGGAAGGTGCCAACGTACCCAGCTATGTGTTGGAGTATCTGTTGGGCATGTATTGTGCCACCGATGATGAGGAAGATATAGCCAACGGCGTAGAGATGGTGAAGCGTGTCCTTGCCGAAAACTATGTGCGGCCAGATGAAGCAGAAATGATAAAGGCCAAGATACGTGAACGAGGCCACTATAAGATCATCGATAAAGTATCTGCAAAACTCAGCGAGCGAACGGACAGCTATGTCGGCGAAATCTTCAATATCAACATCAGCGGAGTGCATATAGATGACAGCTACATTAAGAAGTTCGACAAGTTGCTATGTGGCGGAATATGGTGCATCCTCGATCTGGAGTACATTTACGATGAGAATACAAAGGGTACACCTTTTCATATCGCATCTTTGAAGCCCGTACAGATGCCATCTACCGATATGGAGGATTTCGTGGAGTATAAAAGGAACTTTACGCTGGAGGAGTGGATTAATGTGATTTGCCGTAGTGTAGGCATGGAGCCGAATAATCTTGATGAGCAGACACGCTGGCACTTGGTAGCACGCATGATACCTTTCGTTGAGAATAACTATAATTTCTGCGAACTGGGACCGCGAGGGACGGGTAAGTCATACGTTTACGACGAACTGTCACCTTACTCCATCCTAATCTCTGGTGGTCAGACCACCGTGGCCAACCTATTCTATAATATGGGTAGGCATCAAGTAGGCTTGGTGGGCACATGGGACGTCGTGGCCTTCGACGAGGTATCTGGTATCAATATGAAGGATAAGGACGGCATCCAGATTATGAAGGGCTATATGGCCAACGGCTCATTCAGCCGAGGCAAGGAAAGCATCAATGCCAACGCCTCTATGGTTTTTGTGGGCAACATCAACGGCAGTATAGAGAACTTGGTCAAAGTAAGTCATCTGCTTGCTCCGTTCCCCAAAGAGATGATTGATACAGCATTCTTTGACCGTTTTCATCTCTATCTGCCTGGTTGGGAAATACCTAAGATGCATCCCGAGTACTTTACGGATGCTTTTGGCTTTATCTCTGATTATTTTTCTGAGTGCCTACGTGAGCTTCGGAAAATAAGTTATGCAGATGCCATTCATCGCTATTTCAGACTTGGCAGGGATCTTAACCAACGTGATGTGATAGCTGTGAAGAAAACGGTAAGTGGCATGCTGAAGCTATTATTTCCTGATGGAAAATTTGAGAAGGAGGATGTCCGCAAGTGTTTGGAGTATGCTTTGGTAGGCCGGCGTCGAATCAAAGAGCAATTGAAAAAGATTGGTGGACTGGAGTTCTACGACGTTCACTTTAGCTATATTGACTTCGAAGATGGCGAAGAGAGATTTGTGACCACCCCTGAGAATGGCGGATCGGCACTTATACCAGAGGGAGAATTGCAGCCAGGCTCTCTATATAGCGTAGCTCATCAGTCGGGTGAGGTTAACATGGGATTGGTGCGCCTCGATCTACAGGTAATGCCTGGCAATGGGAAATTCACTCATACAGGGTTTGGTAGTGGAAGTGCCATCAGCGACGAACTGAAGGAAGCAGTGAACTATTGCCGTTCAAACCTTAGCAGGATAAGTCAGGATGCAAAATTCTCAGAGAGCGAGATGCACCTGAAAGCCACCGACATCAATGGTCTTGGCACAATGGAAGGGTTGGAACTGGGAGCTTTCATCTCCCTTGTGTCAGGCTTGACAAGTCGCCCTGTTCAATCACAGATGTGCGTACTCGGATCAATGAGTATTGGTGGAACAATTATTCCAACCGCAGATTTGCCCGGAGCTTTGCAGATTGCACAAGATGCCGGTGCTAAGCGTATTCTCATCCCAGTAGCCGATATGCTGCAATACTCCAAAGTGCCAGCAGACTTAATCTCCAAATTCAGCTTGGAGGTATATTCCGCCCCCGTGGATGCTGCGTTCAAGGCGTTGGGGATAAAATAGGAACGCATAAGATTTCAAGAGATAACCCGAACATAGAAGCACCTATCTTCGGGTTATTCTATTATTACTGTCCGCTAAACATAGAAATCCTCATTCCAACTCATTGAGACACAATAGTTCGGATGACAGCATGTTAGTGACAAGCCCCCTTATTCATTTTCTGTTACCTCGGGTGGCGATTCAGCCGCTGCTTCAAGCATGAGTTTCATGTCGGCATCCGGCATGTTGAAGAAATTATTCATGTTGAGGTATTCCATAAGTACAATGCGCACCATAGTAGCCAGCCCTGAGAAACTCCACCGCCTCTGCAATGAGCTTTGCAGCAGTGACAGTAATAGATTGGCAATGAGTGTAACCCAAATCTGTATCTTGATGGCGTTGACACTCTCCCCATAGAAGTATCTAAGCGGGAAGTTCTGTTTTATCTGCTTGAAAAGAGACTCTATCTGCCACCTCCTGCGGTAGATGGCTACGATAGTCTCCATGGACATGTCAAAGTCGTTGGTAAGCAAGGACACCAACTTTGGCATCTTTCC
>NZ_LR027820.1:1001514-1013986 GCF_900607215.1 Prevotella rectalis | reverse complement strand
CATAGACGACGTTCCTCTCGGTCAGTTCCTCAAACTTTTCATAGTTGATATATGCACGATCCAGGGCAATGATTTCATCATGCTTGAAATGGCTGGGGGCGAGCATAAAGGAATCGTTGGTAGCAGCAGAAGTGAACTTCACGTCACAGTGAACTCCTTCGTTTGCATGAATGACGGAATGCACTTTTATGCCTCCCTTCTTCTTTCCCGTCTTAGGATGCCGTCCCACACCCTTGAAGATGACGTTAGAGAACAGGGTTATCGTGGTGGAATCGATGATTCTCAGACGTTTTATCCATTCCTCCGTACCATTGCGTCGGCTGTCCGAAGAAAGTTTGTCCTTATTGGACTCGTAAAGGTCGTGATACACGTCCTCAAAGAATTTCTCCGAGCGTCTGGCGTTCGCGTCTGACAGGGTACTGCGCTTAGGAACCCTGTCAATGCCTATGTGATGAAGCTTGCGCACCTCAGCCGTCATTGCCGCCTCTATCTCGCGCAGGGAGTCGAAGCGCATGATGACTGCATACAGCATCGTAAGAAGATGGGTGAAGCCATCAAAGGTCTTCACATACCGCTCACCGCCGTTCCGACGGCTTATTTCAACTATTTTATCATGGTCGAGAGATTTTATCAGCTGACCATATACCGGCTGTCCGAAGAAATGTGTACTTTTGCCCATGTTATCTGAGTTTGGAAACAAAAGCAAAGATAACAAAAAGGGCTGATACCTCGTGAGAAGTGTCAGCCCTAATTCATAAAAAATGTGGGATGTTTAGCGGACAGTAATATTATTCTATACAAAAATGTATGGATACATATAATTCAGCCAAAAATTTAGCATCATATCTAAATATAGAATGACATGTTGTAATTGATTTAATAACGCTCTATGAATACGAGATTTCTTGGCTTTCTTAGTCTCAGCAAAGTAACATCATCAATATTTTCATCAATGAACGAAATACAATCTCCTTTTCTAATTATCATGTCTTTATCTTCTGCTTTGTTCTTCCAAAAAGAGATACCTTGTGGTATTTCGTAAGTGACGCAATCTAAAGATTGTGGTATGATGGTTAATATAACGTCATCAGCCAGGTTTATTGACTCATCCCTTGATGAAACAAAACATATACACTTTGCTGCATTCCCCCTGTTACCGAGATTCTTAGTGTATCCAACAAATTCAGATTTCTTTTGTTCCTTTATACGAAGTAATATTTTTCTTCGAAGAGTATCTTCAATATGGTCTGTTAAAGAGGACTTATAAAGATTGATAGGAAAACCATTTGTTACTGATATGTATGTGTGTGTGTTGATAACGGTAGGAACCTCCAAGTTTTCTTGTTGAAAAAGACTATTTATTGTTTCCTTATCCTGTTGTGATGCATGAAAGAACCCTTTATCATGTGTTACAATGTTCATGCCAGTGATAGATTCCCGTCTATTGGGCGATACACAGGAAAGTAGAACCAAAGCATCCTCTTTTGATATATGAGTTGTTAAGAACAAAGACATTGCAGGTCTAATGATCTCCTCACGAAGAGGATGTTCCTCAAAGTTTATGTCGAAATCATTCTCCAACTTCTTAATATCATCTCTAACTTGTTGTTCAATATCAGCTTTATATACAGAATAATCTTGCCTACATACCTTCCAGTTGCTCTTAATTCTGGCTTTCGAATAGTCAGTAGCAATAGCGAGATTTTTCTTAAGCTTAGCTAAGAACAATTCATATTTCCTCACCTCTGCAAATTCATAGAGAACATACATTGATGAATGTAAATCTACAAAAGGGCAATTTGCAAAAAAATCCATAACCGCATTAAGATTAGGAAATTTTCCACCCATTAAATCAACCAAGATATTTGTATCGAGAAAATACTTTACTCGATACATTTCTTCAATGTGGACCGCCATTTCTACTCGTCAATCTTATTAAGGAAACTCTTTACAAAATCCTCATCAATGCTTTGGCCTTTATCTAAGGTCACTGCGGCATCTTGTAATATACTATAACATAGCTTGAGTAAATAACGTGGCGATCCTTTTAGGTTCTCATCCTCGACACCATTATATAGGGTTTGTACGGCAGCATCTGTGAAAGGATATATGGAGTCATTGTTTTTTCTAACAGTGTCAATATAATTCTTGATTACTAAACCTAATTGATTGGCATCGAAAGGAGTTAAGGTAATAGTACTATTAGAAATTCGACCAAACAAAGCCAGCGATATCTGCTTCACATCTTCTAATGCGCGAGGATTCATTGCAAATACTGAACACCAGTTTCGTTCCCTGTCGATAAGAGCTCTTAAATTACTCATGTAATTATCTGCTTCTTTCTTGGTCAGGCGATTAGAAGACACTTCCTCAAATTCGTCTACTAAAAGATAGAAGTCTGTATAATCCATTTGGTTCTTGACAATCTCAACTATAGATTTCAATAGCACAACCTCTTTCTTGGCTAAATCTTTGGCTTGCCCGGATACTATAAGATCCCAAGACTTACTTATATTTATATTTTCAGAAAGGATACCTACATAGTAACGGGCAATATTAGTATATTTGAACTTGTTTATAAAACATGTCATAATAGAGTTAAGTAAAAATTCTTCCCTCGCATTCTTGGTAGCACGATTCACTTTTTCACCTAATAAAGCATCCGCGAGTTCCTTATAACTCTTAAAACATGATTCAAATTTAGAGTTCGCAGCCAAGTTGCTATAGCTTGTAAACATCCTTGGTGAAGATATATACTCTATAAATCTGTTTTTAATTTCTTGGTTGTCATCTACATGCAACATGAAAATATTCCATAAATATCTTTTGAAATTTTCAATACCTATCTCACTAATGACACTTCCTATTAGTTCTGAAAGACTCTGTCCGGGATCGTCAAGATACACAACATATGGCTTGTAGCCAGGATAATGCTTTAGTAAATATTGAATAAACATGAGAGTCTGTGTCTTACCTGTACCATATTCGCCTGTAATAACAAGGCTTAGATAACGATTATCTGAATTCCGATCGGACATAGAATCCCTGATATATGACACAATCTTTTGTGTTACCTCTGAAGAGACTGGTACCAATTTGCTTATAACCTCATCTGTCGCATCTAAGTCGGCTATTCCTGATTTGGGGAAAGGGTTAGAATCAAGATCGAACTTTGTCTTCAGGATAGTTTCACTATCCTTGGCGTTCTCAAAAGATTTGAGAATATCTATGCTAGTTTCTGACATATTTATAATTTTAAGAGATGTGACATATATACATTGTTAACCATGGGCAAATAGTCTTTATCATATTTACTTACATTAATTAGCGATGTACTTTGAAATCTGTATTGGTCTAAGTGACTTAAAACTTCTGTAGTAAGTTTCAATTTCATTTCTTTCATGGAATAACGAAATTCCTTGATGAGCATGAAGAATAAGTCTGGAATAAACATAATCCTTTTTAGCTTGTGAGATCGTATATAATCAAGAATTGAAAAATCTTCCGGCATCGTATTTATCTTGTATAGTAAAGATAAGCCTGATGTCGTGGGAATGGTTTCTAAATGGAAGAAGGAAGATGAAACTTTCTCCAACATATGTAGCTTCTCTCCCCATGAACAGAATACATCCCAAAACCTCATAGTGTCAGTTCGATTGGGTATAATCCTATAAATTGGAGAGTTGCTACACGTCCCTAATATAAAACTATTAGTAAAACGATTGGCATAATTAAAAGATAATACTATCCTTTCCTCTTGGCTTAATTCAAACAAAGCCCAGAATTCTGCAAACCGTTTGTATCGAATATAAATATCCTTTAATAAACACGTTTCTTTTTCTGTCAGAGCTATACGCCCCATGTTCTCAAATTTAACACTTTTATCTACAGGCCTCATAGACCCTTTCTCAAGCAAAGAAAAATTGATAAGGGCGTTGATTACTTCGAGTAAATTGCGTTTAGTCCATTTTTTTCCAGACTCGGACACAATATTATTGGAAACACAAGACGACAAACAGTCAGTAATAGAGGAAAAGCCATCGTACTTATAGCAAAGAGAGTAGATGTTTCTAATGTCTAGTAGGCTATAGACAAAAGAATAACTCCAGCCTTTGCCCTCGTCCTCTGCCTTTGGAATAAAAGCGATGACCTTGGATTTTCTGATATCTATATTCATCATCTTAATACTAAGATATTTTCTGAAAGTTTAATATTGTGACGATTTGACAATTTCCACTTTGTACCTCTATCACGAAGCTTGTAAATTTCATACTCATTGAAACCTACAGTCTGTGCAATTCGCCCAAGATAGCTCGTTGTCTGAATATATTCTCCATAAGGTGCAGAGTCCCCCAATATCAAATATGCAGCGCCATGGGAATTAAGAACTCTCCGTATTTCTTTTAGCACATGATACATGTCTTGAAAATAGTACATCATCAGAATATGAAAACTTTTTTTTCCATGACGTTCTTTAGATCTTTCTTGTAGCTTATAAAAAATAGGTACAAGTTCTTCCATTAAGTCATGGTTATCAATAGCGAATTCTCCTTCTTTGAAAGCGTCCATTTCAAAAGAATTGTCACGGTAGTGAGTTGTCGCTCCAGTAACAAGATGTGAACGAATATTTGTAGTCAAATCATTCCAAGATCTGGTAATCTTCCAGAAATGGGTGTGAACCTTTGATATTTCTCCATAATCAAGGTTGTTAAGATATGGAGGAGACGTGATACACAAATTACAAAGTCCATTTTCCAAGTTCTCATTCTTTTTACGAGAGTCAGCCCGATAAACCTTTGCAGTTCTCTTATGGGTGGGTAGATTATGTATATCCTCCATCATTTTATGCACTATCTCTAAAAATCTCATTATAGGGTGTCCCGAATTTTTCAAAGTCTTACTTCTAACTATGTATGGAACTGCTATAGGATTCAATGCACACTTATGGAGGGTCTGACTCAATGCGAGTTTGAAAAAAAGTTTGTATTCATCAGGAATTATTTGAAGAATTGCATCACGTAGAAGATATATTGATTTTAATGTATTTGCGTCATAAAGAGTTATAAGAAGTGGATGGTATTCTTCGGAAATATCAATGGCAAAATGTGTGTCATGGTAATCCATGATCTTATTTATATACTTTTCTACAATTCTATCCTCAAGATCCCAATTTAACTTAGCATTGATAATATCACACATAAATTCTTGGGCTTCGTTGCCAACTGCAAACACATTGCGTTTTTGGCATGTAACTAATGTTGTACCACAACCAGAAAATGGATCAAAAACTACAGATTTCCTCTTTTTTTGGCCATCGAGTACATCATCTACAAAACGATATGAAAAGCCAGCCGTGAACTTATACCAATTATTCACAGGACTCTTCATATTATCCTTAGCAGACCCGATATTACTATAGTATTTAATATCCATTGTTATTATTTGGTAACGCTATTATCTCATCATTATTATGCTATAGATGGAATAAGAGTTATACTTTAGCCATCTTTGAGTGTTCAAATATACAAAAATATTATTTAATATCTTTCTTAAAGGATAGAAATTTGTACTTAGTTGATGAAAGTACATATACAAAGCAGGTGCAAGGGATAGTATGCGTAGCACAAATACTTCGCATACTGCCCTTTTATAAATCCTCGTTCTCCGTTGTAACAATGGATAACCGCCAATCCCAGCCAAACCCCAATCATACCGTACTGGTACATAAAAAGGGAGGCCAAAAGACATTTCATTACGTTGTGTTTGCGAAACACGTAAAACGTACAAACCAGCAGTATTCCTGAATACTCATAATCGACGTGTAGCCACATAGCGATGCTACAGACTGCAACCATCAAGACGCAACAGGGCAAAAACTTCTTACCAACATTGCTTAACCCCTCTATTGCCACCAGCCCCAATAGCAGGGTGAAGAACACATTATGTGTATTGTCATGATTCAGTAGCCACCACGGAATATCCGACACAAGAGCAAAAATGAAAAGACTCAGCGCATATTTCCTTACGGAACGGGTATGCACATACCCCTCCACCAGCAGAAATGCGAAGATGGGAAAAGCCATCCTACCCACCGTTCGCATGGCATCGTAGGCAATGCTTTCGTCCATCAGATAGTAGGCTATGTGGTCTAATGTCATGGACACCAATGCAATTACCTTCAATGCGCTTCCTGACAACCCTTTACCTTGAACGAGGATCATGTTACTTTGTTTTCTTTTCTTTGCCCAACAACTCAGCAATCATCGCATCCACTTCGTCATTGACACGCTTGAAGTTACGCCCCAGCATGATTTCCTTCTCACGGTTAGAGGCAAACTGATAAATCTTTGGCAGGTCGGCATACAGACTTTCCTCCTGTTTGATTTGTTCCATATCAAAGTGGGTCTTACAGAAATACTTCGAGGTCTTGAACTCCTCCGACTTCTCAATGTCGAAGCCCTGCATCATGCTGCCTTCCGTCGGAGTAAAGTCACGAGCTGACTGACCAGCGAGCCAACCAGTCGCCATGTCCGCTATCTTGGCAGCAGGGACTAGGAAGTCCAACCGCTCCGAGATAGATGTGGAAACCTTCTGGTCATTGATGGTAATAGACTTGGACGTCTGCTTCGCCTTACCGAATACATCATTCTGCGCCCATTCCAGCGTTTCCTTGTTGCGGGCGGCACCCATGAAAATGTTACCGCAAGTGGTAATAATCTTCTGCATCCCATTCTTGCCATAGTCCGCCTCCAGCTGTGGCAACTCTTGAAAACCAAGCGTCACTGCTACCTTGTTGCTTCGCGCCGTACCGATCAGTCGGTCAATCTTATGAAAGTACAAGGTTGGCAGCTCATCCACGATGATGGAAACAGGGATATTCCCTCTGCTGTTCACACGGGTCACGAGACGGTTGAGCACCAACGCATTCAGTGCGCCCACAATCTGCTCTTTCTCCGGGTCGTTGGCAATCACGAGATAGGAAGGGCTGGCAGTGTCTGAAATCTTCAGGTCGAAGTCATCCCCCGTAAATATCCAGTAGGCTTCCGGTGAAACCAAGCGAGCTGCATTGACACGGAGCGTACCCACCATACCTTCGAGTTGGTCCATCGCTTTGTTGGTATAAGCCGACTGGAACGGAGCCATGAGCGAGAGAATTTTCTGATCCTGCATCAGGATGTCAAATACGTCACTGTACTGCTTACCTAAGAAGGATAGTACATGTGGCATATCCGAATATTCTCCTGTAATGGTGTCAGGCTCCACTACCTGTCCCTGCTCATCCTCATACCAGGATGAAGTGATATGCACTTTCTGTCCGTTACGGCTGATATAAGTGAAGTCATTCAGATCCACGAACATGCCATCTTCATCCACCGACACATCGTGGCTCAGCTCATCCACAAAGTCAAGAATCATGTTACCGTTCTTGTCGACAGCTCGGTAGTCATGCCAGTTCTTTGTCATCAGCCTTAGTTTCTTCCCCTTGTATTTGATGTAACGAGTAAGTTTCTTGCCGTCCTTGAACCCCGTCGGATGGAAGTTGACAAAGAAATAGATGATAGCCGAAAGGAAGTTGATGGCCGAGTTCTGAAAAAACGCCTCCGAGCCGCCTTTCTTGTCGCCCCCCTTGTTAAGCGATTCAAGCAACGTTGCAGCTGTCTCAGCCGCTGCTGCCAAGTCAGGGATATACTTCCGTTGTATAGGGTTGATACGGTTGGAATACTCCACATCGGTAAAGTTCACGATGTGGAAACCACAGTTTTCCGGCAGCCTCTCCAGTTTCTTGTTTTTGCAGTATTGATAGAACAGCGTCTTTCCCAATGTCGGAAACTTGTAGTCATACACCATCATGGCAAAGCCTTTGGCCGCATGCTGACGGATAAATGGGTCGATGATACCAAACGACTTGCCAGAACCGGGCGTACCCAGTACAATGGTGCCACGGAACGGATTGATGATGTTGATCCATCCCTTGTGCATGCGTCCCTTGAAATAGTAGATCATCGGGATATTGACAGAATAAGGATTTTCATTCAGTTCCTCCGACTGCTGGAACGACTCATTCTCAAAGTTGAAACGGTCTTCACCCAATTTGTAATTGTAGTAGCGAGAGATACCATCTAACCCCTGATGCAGAAGCATCGTACCGATAATGGAAGTCATGGCGTAGAGCACACGATTGGTAGGGAAGCCAAATGAAACTCCGCCCCAGACGCCCTTATGAAGCATCATGCAGAGCGCAATGAACGTAATGCCGATGCCGATAGGGTAAAGCACCATTGTCTTGACATTGAACTTCAATGCCTTCTGTGGACGTGTACCGATGCATGTCACACCAATACATATCAGTTCGATGAGCTTACACGATGCCACATTGTTGAAAACCTTGAAGCGTGTGATGAGTTCCAGGATAAATCCCGTCACACGGTTGTCCGTCGTGATGGGGAGATTCATGATCAGCTCTACAATCAAGAAAAGGTAGATGCAACTCCTGAACGTGTTGTACATCTGTTGCTGTTCCCTTGTTTCTTCTACTGCCATGATGCTACTTTTGCGAATTAAGAACCGGGAGGAACGCCATTATCTGTTCACCAATGCCGTCGGCATGAAGAATATCCTTATAGTCGATGTTGAGTGTGACGACACGACCAGAAATCTGTTCCTCCGAAATCTCCAGTTTCAGCACCTTCTCTTCAGGAAAGGTCAGCTTGTCGAGTACCAGCACGTTACGATATGCCTTCTTGAAGCTCTTGGCACTGTTCAGGGAATAGACCGGAGTCAGCTCAATTGTCTGCGAATTGGTGGCCTTCAGCTCCTTCTTGTCGGTGAGTTTGATGCGTAGCTCACTGATGTCATACTTGATTTTGGTGGCATTGTAGAGTGAATAATCGATGAAGAAATAATCACCGATGCTGAAGATATTGTTCACTCTTGCTCTGATGCCATACTCGTGGGAACGGATATGCTTTTGCGGTTTACTGGCAAAGATAGCCCAGGCGTAGGCTGCCATTTCTTTACGTGGCATCGTCACGTCGGGATTCTCATATCTGCCCATATCCCCGTTCTTGATGCGGTAGATGGAGTTGGCTTTCGCTGGTCCGGCAGTATAAACCACGTTGAGTTGTACGATATGTCGCTCACCGATAACGGTAACTGTACCTACCAACTCATTGTCGTACATTCTCCTGGAGGGTTTAATACGCACGATATTGTCCGTACACTGGTTACCAACAATCTTGTTCGTCGAAATGTCCACGAGCTTGATATTCTCTGGCATCAGCAGATGCGTTGTCACCTCTTCGTTGACAAACACCACATCCTTGCGTCTGTTCTCGTCAAAGATGTAGTTGTCCGTGGGCCTTGCGTTGCGGATATATCTCACCGAAACCGAGTCTGCCTCAATGTTCTTATACATTTTCTGTGCCTGAAGGCTGCCACACAATCCCATGAGGGCAACCAAGATAACTAAAAACTGCTTCATATTTTCTAATGTTTGATGAATTGTTGAATGCTACTCAGCATTGGTATTGACCAGATAGACGATGGTGTTGTACTTGATCCGTGCCTTGTTCTTTCTGATATTGGCAGACACGGCAGAGGTTGCTGATTGATACATGTTCTGTAGGGCCTGCAGAGCCACTGCCTCAGAACTCAGTCCGCCACCATACCCACCGTCGAAGTTGATATTGCTCTGCAAGGCGTTCGCCTTGGCATCCTTCATCAAGTCACGGAATGCCGATTCTGGCACATAAAAGCCCTCCATGCCATCATTGTCATAGACGGATAATCCCACCTTGATGAACTTATCTTTAACCAAGATGCTGGTGATGGAAGCCATGACACGCTGCTGACCGAATCCCGTCACCGTACCATAGAGATAGGTACCCTTCTTCAGTTTTGTCCCTTTGAGCGTCACATCATCGAGGAGTTTGAACCGGAGGCGCGTACCCTCGTGTGCTTTGGTCGTCTTGTCTATCATGGCACGGATCAACGGAACCTCCGCCGTAGACTCGGCACTGACAGTGTTGAACTTATCCGCATTACCCTCCATCACCTTCTTGACAATGGCAGGTTTCTCTTTGGGCTTACGATTAGGTGCATTGAAGGGTTGTGACACTTTTGATTCTTTGCCACTTTCATCCTCATCGCCGATGCCCATGCTCCTCTCCAAGGATTTTTGCCGAGCAAGGCTTCTCTTCTGAATCGCTTCCACCTCCCTTGCATAGTCATCCATCTCAGCTTGTCGGGAGCTACGGCCGTAGCTGCTGCCCGAACCGTATCTGGATGCACCGCCGTAACTTCCACCCTCATAGGCATTGATGTGCTTCCGAGACTGTTCCAGTCGTTGTTGCAAGGCTTCCATGTCCTTCTGCCGCTGCGCATTGATGGCATTCTGCCGGTCTATATCGTCCAGCTCATGCTCTTGATAACTGTTGCTGAGCGAGTCCTGCTGTGGCTGGTCCTCACCGATGCCGTTCACTGCCGATGCCGCATCTTCCTCGTTATAACGTTTGTTCATCTCCGCCATCTTGTCCCCCATTTCATCATTGGCTGCTGTGGGCAGCGAAGCGTTGATACTGTCGGTGGCAACACCCTTCTGGGCATCGCCCTGCCCTCCGAACACACCAATCAGCTCATAGCCTAAGAACAAGATGGGCAGGAGGATGGCCAATGGAAAGATATACTTGGGCTGCTTGAAATCGATGCGCCACCAACTCTTGCCCTGTGATAAGGGCTTCACCACTGGAGGTTCTTTCGGAATAGTCTTTTCCCTTTCGTCGGACTCTTCCTTATTTTCGCCCTGCGCTTCTGCATTAGCCTCCGTCCGTGCAGCGTCTGACGGAGCATCCTCCTTTGTCAGTCCAGCTTTAAGCAAGAATTTCTTAATCAGTTCTTTCATATCATTAATGTTTTAAGTTTGTCACTATCATTTCGAGCTGCCTATATTTATAGATGATAAGCGTGGAATCCTGATGCGTCTTGATAGGAATACGCACCAAGGAATCCAGTTCCCATTTCAGCTGCTGTCCTCGCAGAGCCAGTTGTCCGACCTCTCGAACCTGTACGTTCTTGCCGTTCTGTATGCTCTGCAGTCCGGCGAACATAGGCTGCACATTCTCTATCTCCCCCACAATATCCTTGCTGGGTTGCGGAGTATAGAGTGACACGACTATCCCCAAGCAGAGCGAACAGACCAGCGCACCGATGGTCATGGCTGCCGTACGCTTTGGGTGTTTCACAGCCCATGCGTTGGCAGCATCTATCCGTTCCCGTATCTTCCATTGCAAAGAGAGCTTCCTTACAAAGGACTCCAGCTTTACCTTGGTTTCCTGTTCCCATCTGGCCTTGGCCTCTTTCGCACGTTTCATTTTCTTCTTCATACCCTTAGTAGTCTAAGTCTTTGTTCTCCAATGTTCTCCAGTTGGTAATCAGCAGACCGTGCGGATTGTTCCTTGTACGGGGCACATTCTCAATGCCGCCCACCGTGATAAGAGAGCGTTTCATGTCGCGTGAACGACGTTTAATAATTATTACTGTCCGCTAAACATCCCACATTTTTTATGAATTAGGGCTGACACTTCTCACGAGGTATCAGCCCTTTTTGTTATCTTTGCTTTTGTTTCCAAACTCAGATAACATGGGCAAAAGTACACATTTCTTCGGACAGCCGGTATATGGTCAGCTGATAAAATCTCTCGACCAATAAAATAGTTGAAATAAGCCGTCGGAACGGCGGTGAGCGGTATGTGAAGACCTTTGATGGCTTCACCCATCTTCTTACGATGCTGTATGCAGTCATCATGCGCTTCGACTCCCTGCGCGAGATAGAGGCGGCAATGACGGCTGAGGTGCGCAAGCTTCATCACATAGGCATTGACAGGGTTCCTAAGCGCAGTACCCTGTCAGACGCGAACGCCAGACGCTCGGAGAAATTCTTTGAGGACGTGTATCACGACCTTTACGAGTCCAATAAGGACAGACTTTCTTCGGACAGCCGACGCAATGGTACGGAGGAATGGGTAAAACGTCTGAGAATCATCGATTCCACCACGATAACCCTGTTCTCTAACGTCATCTTCAAGGGCGTGGGCCGTCATCCTAAGACGGGAAAGAAGAAGGGTGGCATAAAAGTGCATTCCGTCATTCATGCAAACGAGGGAGTTCACTGTGACGTGAAGTTCACCTCTGCCGCTACCAACGATTCCTTTATGCTCGCCCCCAGCCATTTCAAGCATGATGAAATCATTGCCCTGGATCTTGCATTTATCAACTATGACAAGTTTTAGGAACTGACCGAGAGGAACGTCGTCTATGTCCCCAAGATGAAGAAAAATCTCAAATACGAGGTGTTGGCAGACTGCTTGGATATGAACGAGGATGGTCTGATGGTATATCGTGAGCCGGCGGTGGCGTTCAGGAAGGGCGGTATCAACCATTTAGCGCGTATCATCACCTATGTGGATATCAAGAA
>NZ_LR027820.1:924726-1001503 GCF_900607215.1 Prevotella rectalis | reverse complement strand
AGACTGCATGGATATGAACGAGGATGGGCTGATGGAATATCGTGAGCAGGTGGTGGTGTTCAGGAAGGGCGGTATCAACCATATAGCGCGTATCATCACCTATGTGGATATCAAGAAGGGAAAGATGCCAAAGTTGGTGTCCTTGCTTACCAACGACTTTGACATGTCCATGGAGACTATCGTAGCCATCTACCGCAGGAGGTGGCAGATAGAGTCTCTTTTCAAGCAGATAAAACAGAACTTCCCGCTTAGATACTTCTATGGGGAGAGTGTCAACGCCATCAAGATACAGATTTGGGTTACACTCATTGCCAATCTATTACTGTCACTGCTGCAAAGCTCATTGCAGAGGCGGTGGAGTTTCTCAGGGCTGGCTACTATGGTGCGCATTGTACTTATGGAATACCTCAACATGAATAATTTCTTCAACATGCCGGATGCCGACATGAAACTCATGCTTGAAGCAGCGGCTGAATCGCCACCCGAGGTAACAGAAAATGAATAAGGGGGCTTGTCACTAACATGCTGTCATCCGAACTATTGTGTCTCAATGAGTTGGAATGAGGATTTCTATGTTTAGCGGACAGTAATATTTAATAATCTGCGTACCGTAGTATTTGAACTTCCGAGTGTGTTCGTCTAGTTTGATGGAGTCACAGATGATCATGCACACGGCCGAAGAAGAGACAATGTCCGAGTAAAAACCGTTTTCCTCCATCGCCTGTTTCTGTTTCAGTGCCGTACCGTCCGCCATATACATGGCTTTGGACAGTGTCCATTTGATATAGTCGTCATCGGGTGGTAGATTGAAGAAATACTGATGGAAGAGCTGGATGTGTGCTTTTGCCTCCATGACAAAATTCGCCTCTTGCTTACTCCTTTCAGCGAGAAAAGGAATGTCGCCATCGAGGACATAAATCTGATTACGCTCTTCCGTTACCAACTTGGCACAGTAGAAGATGCAGCAGGCACAGACCACCGTACTGCCGATGATGGTCAGCAGTACAGTTGTCAGTGCGAGCCTTGTTTTCTGTTCCAAACTTTGTATTAACATATTCTGTCGTTTTTAGTTTATTTTCCTCTGTTGTAAGAATCTCTCATGGAGCTGCCCATCTTCGATGCCGCCTTGCCAGCAGAGCTTTCTGTGAACATGTGTTTGGCCTCCTTCGCCATCCCCGAGGCAGCGCCTCCCATGACTCCAGCCATAGTAGCCACTCCGCCATCGGAATAGCCACTTGCGCCGCTCACAGCTCCTGCCATACCAGCTGCGCCAAGATGCGCCGCACCAGATACCGCCGAACCCGCCATTGGTGTAGCCACTGAAGCGATACCCACTCCAGTAGAAGCGGCACTGCCCACAGCTCCGCCCACGGCTCCTGCTACGACACCTCCGGCTGCACTGCCAGCACTTGAACTCACACCCCCTGGAATTAGCCATGATGCCACTTCAGGGACGAAACGGATGATATAGGCACCCACCAGCATACCCATAGCATACATGCAGTTGGAGCCAATGCCCTGAATGCCCAAAGCGCCTATCTGTCCCCAAGAGTTCACCTGCCCCTGCAGAAGCCTGCCATAGGCATTGAGGTCCTCGCCGAGGTTATACATCAGGATGAAGTCGATATAGTACAGGCACATATAGGTGACAAATCCCCATAGCGACAAGGACAGATATTTGCTGATCCATTGCGACCATGCACTGCTCCATGGAGGTACTATCGAGAGGGCGAACATGATGGGGGCAAATGTGGCCAGTATAGCCATGAAAATACGCTGGGCTACCAAGATGCCATAATACGACATCTGGAATATCAGTTCACCGATGAAGCGTATCACGTCGTTTATCCATTCCGACACCTTTGTCTCAGCAGCTACGGTGGCTCGCTGCGCATAGTTGTTGATGGTCGTGCCCAGATTTTCCATGTTGTAGATGAGCTTATCCCACCAATGGGCATCCTCCCCGATGGTCTGTACCTGCTTCGCTGTCTCAATACTGTCCTGCACCTGGCGGAGTCGTTTGAGATAGTCCGACTGCTTCTGTGCTACTTTGAGTTCCAGCGCAGCCACTTCCTTGTTCTTGCTGCTCGCCATCTGTTTGGTGGTCGCCTCCAACGCTTTGCCCGGTCGGGTCAGTTCCTGACAGATCCAAGAACTGTAAGTGATGCAGATGGACAGTCCCACGATGCGGAGAAGTTTCATTACGTCCATCGCCCTACGTCCAAGCATCATCATCCAGCACTCGTAGGAACCCACACAAAGGGCGAGGCACAAGCCTATGACACGGGCGTAGCCCACGGTGTTGCCCAGCACCGCCGACTTCGGAAAAGTCTCCATCGCCACCAGCAGCTTCTCAAGGCTTTGGTCAATAGAGGGCAGTCCCATGGTGAGTAGCTGACTTGCAATATTCATCAAAATATCTGTAACCATAATTTTATCGTTTGTAATAGTTTTGCGCCATGCCTACAAGATGTGCCACGCGACTGACAATTTCCTCCATCTGTTTCTTATATTGTTGGTAGGCTTTCTGCCGTTTGGCGTTTTCAAGTTCATATCCCACACCCGTCCGGTGGATATAGGCTATATCCTGGCAAATCATCTCGTTCTGCCGGGTCAGTTCATCGACCTGAAATTTCAGTTTGCCGCTGCTCCTCTGCATACAGAAGAGCAGTCCGTCGGAAATAGATTTCTGCATGCGTTCGAAGTCGGCTTTGAAGGAGGAATAAACCAGATCGACATTCCTGTCAGCGGCACGCGTCACTTCCTCCTTGTAGAGTTCTTCTATCTTCGCACGTTCATGCTCGGTTTCCTTCATCTTCTGTCGTTGCGTCTCTTCGGCGGTGATACGAGTGGGCATGATGCGTTTCACGCTGGACTTACTTTCCTTAAACCTGACTCTCCAGCCAGATTTGAGAAATCTCCATTGCCAGTAAGCCTCACCACCGCTATATTTCTTGTGTAATAAGTAATAATACCATGCAGGAGCAAAGTCCCATGGTCCGTTCTCCATCGACTTCCACTGCTTTTCCTTCTGGTCATCGTAGGTCGGATGCTGTGCAAATGCAGACAGTGAAAGATAAAGTAACCCTGCCATGATGAATAGAAATTTTCTCATATACCGTTCCATTTGTTAATTACTCCTTCTGCTATTTTGTCCGTCACCTCACTGTTGAGGATGTCCCAAATATAATCGTATCTGACCCCGCCGACGGTAATGATGCTACACCAGACGTTGGCACCGTCGATGATACCTCTCATGTTTTCTATGGAAGTCTTCAACTCCATGATAAGGTGAAGCTTCTCGTCCATCGAGGCCTTCATTACATTGACACCGCTGGCGGCAAGCGATGCATAAAGGGCTTTGATGTTTTTGATTTCTCTTGCACAAGCCATATTCGCTTCTGTATAGTACCATGCCACCATCGGCTTCTTGGAGGTATATTGAAAAGTGGAGCGTGTAAACTGGGAGTACTCCTGTATCAAGCGATACATGCTGTTGACTGTCGAACCCAATGCGCTGGCTAAGATGACGTAGGAATAGCCATTATTCAATTTACTGTCCAAGGTCGTTCTGACATCATTGAACTTGGTAGCACCCTTTGTGATGATGCTCTGTTCACCAAAACTCGTTGCCACCTTTGCCAAGGCCTTGTCCTCTTCACCCTTGATGAGTTTATGCAGACTGATAAGGGCTTCAATGGTTAGCGGATCCCTCGGCGTCGGTATAACATCGGCAAAGATGGGAGCTGCTACCATGAAGCACCATAACAACAGCCCATATCTTTTTATATTCCATGCCTTTTTCATAAGCCAAACTTTTTTAGACACCCAAGCCGTTCCAGTTATCAATCAACCCGTCAACGGAGTTTTGAGCCGTGATATAGGCAGCCCACGACTCCACGTCAATGGCCATGAGCACATCCCCCCAGTTGTTACCGAACTGGCACATCATCACCATAACCTCCAGCTTATAGTGGATTTCAAGCAGACGACTGTAGATCTTGTTGGCCATCGTCAGCCGCTCATAGCGGTTGAGCAGGTTATATCCGTCGTCCTTGCTGTCATCTTTGGCCGTGTCCAAAGGATTGCGTACCTTGCCGTTGTTTACAATATCCACAAAGTCGTGTACCAGTCCTTGCGTCTCGGACACGAGATTGGTCATCTCATTGAGGCATACCACATAGTTCTTGCCCGGTGACTTGCCGAGCTGTTTCAGCACGATGGGCACATCCTTGAAGATGCTGGCTGTGAGCGAGACGATTTCACCGTAGTATCTGCTTTCTTCCCCAAAACCAGTGATGTTCTGCATGGAGAGTTGGTAAAGTTCCTTGATGCTTGCCATCGTAGCGGTATATTTCATCAGCTTCTCTTGCTTGGTATTGATGGAATCCAGACGCCCGTTGTGCCTGTCCTCTATGAGTTTCTGCGAAGCAGCATTGGACATAACGGCGGCCGTGGTTTTCTTGTCTATCACCACACGCCAGCCAGCCCGAATGTTCAGCGAGGCAAGGAGCATCGCCAGAACGAAAATTAACCTTAACTTTTCCATAAGCTCATAATGTTTTGATGTTCGTTGACATGCCGCGCGAAATCGAGATATTTGCTTATCCCTGCCTTTCTGCGGTCTTTCTCTATCTCTGTGATGGCCCGTTGGATGTTACCACCATAATGCTTCGTGTAAATCTTGAGGGCTTCCTTTTCCGCCCGTTCCGTGGTGTAGGCCCAGTAACATTCAGGCGGTTCTTCCACACCATACACATCCGATACCTGTCCACGGCATATCCATACCTCCTTGAAGTAATTCCGCCCCTCGTGGTTGTTAAGACTGTTGATGGTGAAGATCTGCTGTCGTTGAACCGCTGTCAGTCCGAGGATAGCCGCAATGTCATCGTACCGATCCTTGAATTTGGCCTGATCAAGCAGAATTTTCACGTCGCTGTTGTTGATGATAGCCTCCTTGACAATGGGAGAATCAATCACGTCGTTCAGTTCCTGTGTCACTACACCGGCGATGCCGTGGAACTTACGCACCGTCTTGTAGAGATACTTGATATATTCTGCCATCGTAGGCGAGGCGATAGCTTTCCATGCCTCTTCGATGATGAGAGCCTTTCGGCCTTTCTTGATACGCATCTTCTGGAGAAACACATCCATGATGATGAGCACCACGATAGGGAACAGCACAGGGTCATCTTTGATTTTGTCAATCTCAAAGACAATAAACCGTTCATCGAAGAGTGACTGTTCCAGATCGTTGTTCAGCGTGCACTCCAGCTCGCCACCACGGTAGAACTGTTCGAGAATAGCAGCAAAGTTGTCAATGTTGAAGGCTATCTTCTTTTCGGTCATCAGTTGTGGAATACGTTCCAGCGCATATTCATAGAAAGTGTTGAAGGACAGCTTCCTGACCGTCATCTTACGTCTGCGCTGCTCCATCTTCTCGATTTTCTGTTCGATGCGCATGAGGTAGCTGCCTTCGATTACCTCAGCCATGAGGCGCATGAGTTGACGGTTAGCAGCCACCTTCTCACCCTCTGTCGCAGCTTGGTCATTGACCAGAGCATGCAGCTTTTCTACCTGACGTTTTGCCTTGATGTGATGCGCAACCTCGGCTTCAGAAAAGATGGTATCTCTGTTTTCTGCATTGACACTTGCAGAAGTGTTTCCCTGATATCCCTCAAAATCTTGATAGTAGCTATGTTCCACCTTCTCACCATACTTCTCATATTCACCGTTCTTTTTATCCTCCAGCAAGAGCCGGTGTCGCAACCTATCTTTCTCTTCTGCGGAAAAACCACGGAAGGGGTGGAAGAAAGCGTCATAATACTCCACGATGACCTGATTGATGATGGCATCTTCAATCTTTGAAGGCATCTCGCTTCCCTTGTAGATGAGAAAAATAAGCGATTTGAGAAAGTTCTTCTTCTCCCCGAAGTTCTGTCGGTATTCCGTCTTCGTAATCTTAAACGGATTCATGGAGATGGGATGCTCTTTGGAGTAGGTGATATAGGTGCCACCGAAGTAGCTGCATATACCCTCGTAGCTATCTCCAGTATCTACCATCACCACATCCGTATTCTGCTCCAGAAGCTGGCGCACCACACTATTCATGTGGAAGCTCTTACCGCTGCCACTGGGTCCGATACAGAAAAAATTAGCATTGTCAGTGTACTTGTGTACTCCCTCCTTGCCGGTAATGTCTATCGCCACAGGAAGTCCCTGCCTGTCTGTATAATAGGTTTTGAGCGGCGTTTCCTCAGAATGTTTCAGATGCTCCTTAAAGCATAGGCAGAGCGCTGCGTCCGACAGCGTAAGAAAAAGGTCGTAATCAGGATTGAAGGCATAGCCATTGCCAGGAAAGCTGCACGTGAAGAGCTCCAGCTGGTTATAAGCCGAGCGAGAGGGCATGATGGCACAGTCGTAGAGTTTCGTCTCGATGTACGATGTAACCGGCGTTATCTTGTCGTGCGGACAACTGACGAGGATATTGAAATTGGTATAAACCATCAGCTTGCTATCCACAGCCAGTGTGTCCAACAGCCGTTCTATATCTTCTTTGGCGATGCGGTTGGATGGATCGGGCATGGATCCGTGGCGCTTCGCCTTGCTTTGCAGCTTGCGCATAAGCCTGCGCTGGGCAGGTATTTGTATGACCTGATTGTAGATGACACAGTCAGTATAAGGTATCTCCGTTAGGAAAGAAAAGAGGTCAGTGGCAATGTAGGTGCCGTTGATGTTGACCGAAAGGAACGGCCTCACGAAGTTGGGCATATTGATTTCATCTATATCCACCCAGGGAAAAGACTTTACCGTCCGGTCGCCTATCTTCAGGTTCTCGTCAGAACACTTGAAATTGGTCATGGAGAATGGACCCTGCTTGAACCGGAATGCCATAAAGCGGTGAAGATACTCGTCTATTTCCGACTTACTCAGCTTGCGGTGGGCAATACCTTTCTCTTGCAGAATGTCAGCTACCTTGGCTACTTTGACATGGAAGTCCTCCCATCGTTTGGCGTCGTATTTCACGAAAGCATTGTGCGCACACTCCTGCGTAACGATGAGGAAGGTGCGTATGTCGGTATATTCCCGTCCCTCGAAGTAGTTGAAGTAACTTTCGGTCAGGAACTCCTGTTCTCCCTCCGGCTCATGGTGATACTCCTGCTTGCAGAAGATGTCCTGTTTTTGTAGGGCATACCCCTCACCGAGTGTCTTTATAATGTTGGCCAGTACGTCCTGGAAGAGGCAATATAGATCAGCATCGGTACAATATTGCTGCACGGGATTCTCAATCTCGAAGAGTACGGACGGATTCCCCTTCTGGGACCAGAGCACCGTATTGAGCAGTTTCCCGTCCTTATCCCTGATGTCTTGCAACTGGGAGAAAAGTTTATCGAAAGGTTTTCTTTGCTGTGCCATAACCGTTAGTGTTTGAAAATCCCATGATAGATGTAAATACCCTTATTCCGATGCTTGGCGTGAAGCCCATTTCGCTGCCGTATGTAGATGGTGGCCAGTCCGACAAGGGCAAGGACAATCATGGCAATAAAGCCAGCCAGCTTGCCCAGGATGATGGAAAAAAGGATGAAACCGAGAAAGGATACACCGATGGCAATGGCGGCAAAGGTTAGGAAACGCCCTCTGATGCCCATGAACTCCAACGGTTTCTGTATGCCTTTGTATATAGGAAAGAAATCTTCCATAAAACTTTGAAATTTGGTAGGAGCCAAACGCTTGGTTGCAGGTCCGGCTCCCACCGATTGATTACTTGAAGAAGAGCGGAAGAGCTTCCGACATGGCGATGAAAGCCACACAGCCACCGATGGTGAGCATGATAGTCTTTTTCACGTCCTGGTCGCCGTTCTGCATCTTGAAATACACATTGAACGCTCCTACTAACACGATGACGGCTGCGATGGCCTTCATCAGGTTGGAAACAGGGGTCTGGTACGAAGAGATCTCCGTGGTAGCTTTGGAAAATCCGCCAGCACCCTTGCTGTTGGCCAGCATTGTTCCAGTACTCATGGCGAACATTCCCACGCTTACTGCTAATTTCAAAGACTGACACTTCGCAAAACTCCAAGCACGTCCCACGCATTTTACTGCTTGTTTTCTCAATTGTGACATAATCGAATGGATTAAATTTGAAATTCAATTCCATGTTAAAGCCGAAAGTCAAACAAGTTAAAGTGCTAGGTCTGAAATTTAAAGATAAAAAGTTGGTATGTTTTATGGAGAAATGTCCCCTCTTTCGGGATCAAACTCCTTCCATTTGGCAAGCAAGCTGCCCAGTTCGCTGTTTTCACCGTCTTTCGACAGGTCTTCCACCTTGACCAGCAGGTTGTTTACTTCAATACCGCCGGTCATCAAGAGCTCTGCTGTCTGCTTTCGTTTCAGGGCAGCTGTCTTCTGTTTGTTGATGATGGGGCGAGTGATAAGGATAGGCGTAAATTCCCTTACTTCATCGGAGATGTCAATGGCTTCTTCCTGTACCTTATCGTCTTCGCTGGTAGCACGCTTTCTGTTTGCCAGCAGGTCGTAGGCCACCGTACCCAAGTAATAGCAGAGGTAGCAAGCCACAATAAAGCCGAGGAATATTTGAAAACTCATACGCAATAGGCATTAAGTGAACGATGGGCATTGAACCGACATGGCAAGATAGACACTCATTGGCTGAAACTGCAATCCCAGCTTCTGCCCATTGCTCTCACGGATCGGTCTGCGCTTCAGCTGTTCATTATAATATAAGGTGTTATGGCCAGGAATGGTCAGATAGCCATACGATTTCAGGATGCTCTTCAAGACTACACGTTTCTTGTTGCCCACCACCTTGATGTTTGTTTTTTGTGGTAGTCCGAACAACACGCGGGCCTTCTCCCGTTTGATGATACTCTTCCTGCTGCGCGACCGTATCTGTCGGGTTTCGTCTGCCGTTCTTTCAAGGTGGTACATCTTAACGATTCGTGAAACCGACCTAGTAGATATACCTGTAAGATGTGCTATCTCACTATGAGAGTGATTGTTATATAACCGCCTGACCGTGTCAGCCGCCGCCATCGCCTTGGTGACAGGGCGTTTACGCAAGCCCAACTCATGCAACTTCCGCCGTAGGCAGCTCAGAGAAATACTCAAATGTTCTGCTAAAGCGGTATTGTTCATCTCCTTGTGGTGGTCGATAAGGAAATCCACCATTGATACGGTCCAGATAATATTTTGCCTATACATGATTTTGAAGGTTATTGACAATATAATCGTTACGGCGTAGAAACTCTTTGAGGTAGCCACTGTTGGTGCCGATAAAGGCACGGAGGGCGGCATTGATGATATCGGTAACCGACATATTGTTGATATTGCAGAGCTTCAACAGCTCCACCACCTCGTTGTCTATCTCGTAGTTCTTGCGATCGTACTTCTTGACACGGTAGCCGTATTGTTTTGCATACAGCTGGAAGAGCTGCCAACTGTCATCAGACTTGTGGATGTTGGGCTGCACTGTCTTGGGCGCAGTTTGCGAAGGTTGTGGAACAGATGGTTCTTTCACCTCATTAAACACCCCGTCTATATCGGGTAGGTTAAGCAGGTCGTTGGTAGGCAGCGTCTGCGAATGGAGAATGTCTACTTTCATTTTGTCTGCTCTTTAGGTTTGAATATCTGTTGATACATAAAGTCGAAGGTAGGTGATACGATGTCCTTTTGTGGTCCCATCAGTTCGATGGTGTTGTATCGTTGCAGATCCGCCTTGACTTCTATGCGTGGCGTAACCAGTCCGAAGTGGCGTAGCTTTTCCTCCGTTTTATCCCATAGCTCCAGTTCCGCTTTCTTGCCATACCGTTTGTCCCATTTATTAACCACGAAGACGAACTGGCACTTCATGATGGGCAGCATACGTTGGAGCTTGGCGATGAAGCCGATGAAAGTAGCGGTGGAATTGATGGAAGTTGCCTCGAACTGATAGGGGCATACGATGTAATGACTGAGGGCAAAGATAGGCACCAATCCCTGTTGCGACAGGTTGCCGGGTGTATCCATCAGCACGATGCCTTTGTAACCCTCGCGCAGACTGGTAAGAAACTCCCTGACGTTATTGGTGTCTTTGATGTCGAAAGGCTGTACGGTATAAGGCAAACGTACTCCTCTATATTTCTCTACATCCTCCTTTCGTTTGGAGTAAATGGTCTGCTGTCGGTCAAAATCCACAACGAGTACGCTTTCTCCCTTTGCCGCCAGGTAATCGGCGAACATGGTGCAGAGCGTAGTCTTACCGACACCGCCCTTCTGATTGGCAAAGGTGATCATGATGTTGTCTCTCATTGTCGAAGTTGTTATTAGTTGTGTGATAATAACAAACTCCTTTTTGGAAGGCCGGTTATCAAATGGAGTTGGGTCCCAGTAGCATTATTTCGTGAAATAGGCATCTTGCGAGTTAGGTAAAAGAGGAAGATGCTAAATCGTGAAATCATGGACAAAGATAGTGTTTTTGTTTTATACTTGCAAGTGGCTTTGTTGCCGTGAAGAGCCTCATTGATAGATGGTTAATGTGCCTTTGTGTAAATGTAATAAGACGTATGATTAGAGAATATGATGTGTGGGGATTGCCCTAAAATCAAGCACAAAATAAAGATTAAGATAGATTAACGGTCGATGATTTTCAAGGGGGTGACGAATATGAGGGGTGGAATTTTTTAGGGTAGTAAACGGATGATATACAAAGAATATCGTATCTTTGTCTTTGGAAATTAACTATCATTATCATAACTTTCCTGCTATGGAGAAACTATTTGTTGTTGTATGTACCATGATGCTGTCGATTTCAGTGATGGCGCGGCAAACCATTGAAAGCCAAATCTCAGAGTTAAAACAAAAGATAGAGGCAGAGCAACGATAGTTGAGTGGACTATCTCAATGTGTGAGTGAGGTGGAGCAGCTAATTGTCGATTTACGTATAGCGATGGACTTTGGCAAGGCCATCACAGCGATGCAGGGTAGCAGTAACGTAACTAACGAGCTCATCTCACTGATTGAGAAAATAACTACAAGTAAAGATATAAGGAATAATAATCAATTACTACAATGGCATTAGGGAACATCCAAAAGTTGGAAATACAAAAACTGAACAAGGAGAAGGCACGGAGGCAAGATAACAAGCAACATTGCCAAAAGATATTGCAAGGTATTGGCAAGTTTGATGATAGCACGGCTCATCGTGCTATCTGGGAATTGGTACAGAATGCACGTGACCTTTCTCGACATTCTCATATCCGCATTGAACTATATGAGGATAAGTTAATATTTGCGCATAACGGCCGACCTTTTAATTTTGATAGTCTGAGTTCACTCATAAAGCAGGTGTCGTCCAAGGAGAAAGAAGATCCTGATGCCGCTGGGCAGTTTGGTACGGGTTTTATGACCACTCATAAGTTCAGCCGAGTGCTTGAATTGTTTGGATCCTATGAAGTTGCTGAGGGATTATATGTCTCTTTGGAATCTTCTGATGGGAAAGGTTTTGTCATCGATCGTAGTTCGGATGACCTCTCTGGTATGATTGAATCAATGACAAATCAATTAAGTAGGTTGGACGAATTGTTGGATAGAGAGACAACTGCAACAGCAGAGCAGGAAACAGTATTCTTGTACCATTTAGACCGTTCAGACAGAAAAGAGGCTGCAAGAACAGGAGTAGAAGCAGCTATCGAATTGATGCCGTATGTAATGACAATCAATGAACGTATTGAGCAGTGTACAATACAGCTGGAAGATGGGACGAGAATTGACTTCCGCAAAGAGAACGAACAAGATACAGAAGGACTTCACTGTAAGAGAATTTGGAAAGACCGGAAGCCGATAGATGTATTCTATTTGCAATCGGAGGATGGTAAGGAAATAGTTATTCTACCTCTATGTCAAGCAACCGAGGCTAAGAAACTGAACAATGTTCCTCGTTTCTTCATCTTCTTTCCACTATTAGGAACCGAGCAACATAGAATTAACTATATATTTCACTCGGAAAAATTTTTCCCTACCGAACCTCGTGACCTAATTGTATTACCGGATGGAAATAGTGAACACCAAAATAAGATTGATGCTGATGTAGCGTTGATTGATGAGATGTGCACAATGCTGTTTGAGTATTTAAGGAAACATAGTGCGAATATATCGGGGAGTATTACTTTGGCACCAGTCGGCTTTGAGACAACCGCTATGAAACCTGCGATGGTAGAATACTTCAAGTCGCTTCACACTAAATGGGTGAACGAATTTCAGTCTATTCCCTTCATTGAAACGACAAATGAACATGTAAGTATCAGTCAAACTGACAAAATTAAGGTTCTTGACCATACCATTGTAGAGTTTCTGAGAAAGGAAGGCCATGAAAAATACCTGAAAGTTATTTATGATTATGCCAGCAAGGTTTCCTGCTTACCGAAAATGGAAGAAATTCTTGATTGGAGTGACATTGTCTTTGGATGGGATCCTGAAAAAAGGGAATGGGTTGTGTCGGTAGAAGATATCGTCAACAATATTATAGAACACAATGATAAGACTAGTTTACTGGAGTTCCTAATGTACTTGAAGGAGAGTGGACAAACGGAGCATTTTCGTAAGGCTATAATTCCAAATCGAGAAGGTGTACTTTGTCCGATTAACAATCTGCGAAATGGTGAGAATATACCCGGCAACCTCTATATGGTCATCAAACCATTAGTGCCAGATTTTACCAATCAGTTGGTGGACGAACAATACGCCAAGGTTTACGATGAATGGGTATCGCCAACACGCGAAGATTTGAAGACTGCACTTAGTGGTTTTGTGAGCGCCGAAGAGATGAAGACTAAGCCTTACAGAGATAACTTAGAAGCTGTTATAGATTTCTGCATGACTTTCCCAACGTCTACTCCAGGCAATACACGTTACAAAGCCATGATGATCATCTGTGGTATGCACAATAAGCAACTGCAGCTTAATCATGTTCCGCATCTTGGTGATGTGGACAAGGAGCAGCTGATGTATAATGTGGTGTTCGATTCCCTCGTCAAATGGCAATTTAAGCAGATAGAACTTGCAGCAACGGAAAATGCTAAATGGTACGAACAAAATCATAAAACATTGTATCAACTTTTGAATGCACTCTCTAACAAGGAACGTCCAACTGCCTATCAGAAGACCATGCAGGATTATGCGATATTCCCTAATCAGAATGGCAAACTCTGTAAGTGGGATACACTGCATGTGTTGGCCGAGAGTGAAACATATAAAGCCGAGGATATTGATGACTTGAGTTCATATTACAAACGGGTAAAGGGAGAAGATATACGTGATAAGTGGGTTGACCTCTGCTTCAAAGACTTTGAAAAGTTCACAAAGGATAAAATTAAAGAGAATGTCGCCCGTCCTATTGATGATGCCCTTCAAGAATCGAACTATAGTTCTGAAGTTACTCTTGAAATTATCAAGCATCTTGATAGCAAGGATGAGAACTGGGAAGATTGGTTCACTAATATCAATAAGAATAAGGCTGAAATCTTCCTCCACCGCATTGACGATAAAGATTTGCCTAACGTATATACACTCTTGAAAGATAAAACTAAGATTAAGTCGCTGGCTGAACTCGCCGATGATCCTAGGATGCAGGAGATTATTGATGCTGGTCGGAATACCTTGGCTCAAAAAGATTATGAGAATCGTCATAAAGATTTCATCCGTGAATTAGGTAATTTTGCAGAGAAACTTCTTCTAGAGAAATTACAAGATGCTATCAGCAACAAACAATTAGAAGTCGAGGTTTGTGATCAGCAAGGTGGTCAAGACTATAAGGTCTGGCTAGGTGATAAAGTGGTGTATTATATCGAAGTCAAGTCTCGATGGAGTACCAGCGATTCTGTGGAAATGTCAGCCCTCCAATTCAAAACATCAGTAGAGCAGAAGGAACGCTACTCGCTTTGTATAGTAGATATGACATGGAAGAAGGCTGAAGATATTGCTGTTCGTAAATATGACGATTTGGAGACTTGTATCAGGCATACCAAAGTTTTGCATGATATTGGTAAGCGCAATGAGTGGTGTATCGATAGCGTTCAAGACATCAAAGACCGCCCTCATATCGGAGGGGGGTATAGTTTAGTTGTTCCTCAGAAGTTGGTTGAGCCAAGTGGTACACCTGACTTCTATAATCTCATAGAGCGGATTAGATACGTGATTGATGGTGAGAGAAATGTAAAAAGCAAGTAATATATGTTGTTACTTTCTGGGATAAATCCCCAAAAAACGATAGGCCTGGTTAGCCCCAAAGTTTATATTGGTTATATTGATGAGTCGGGTACAAGCAGCATGGTATCGGAGACTCGAAAGGAGCAATGATTTCTCCTCTAATATGGAGTACGCCATAAAAATAGATGATCATTTCGCACAGACACCACGCTTCGATGATTTCACAGGATTGGGTATTGTGGATTTCTATCCTGTCGTACATTCCAACAGTTAGCCCTTTGAAGAGGCTGCCCGAACAGTAATTCGGGAAACAACTATCTTTCGCTGAAACCCATCACGAATGAATAGGCTATTGTGGGGATAATATTTCCAAACGAAATGAGGAGTAGAAAGGAAATTTTGCAAAGATTGTACAAAGGTTTTATCCCAAATCGGTCATTAGAGATTTTTCGTGCAAAAAGTCAGATTATAGCAGGCTGTTCCATCGTTATAGCATCTATATACTAACACAATATGCATCTTTCATTCTATTTCAAGACAAAATGAAAGCAAAATTTTCTAATGACCGATTTGGGTTTATCTATCTTTTCAATTTCCACTCTCCATCCACCACATAACCACCATTGTCACCCACTTCCCATTCGGCATTACGGTCGGAAACCGATGTCTGATGCAAAAGGACGTTACCCAGAATATTATTAGAATGGCGGGAACTTTGGGCCGGCATAGGTTGGAGCACTTGCAGAACTGGGAGCAAGGCTTTGAAGTTAATACCTTCTGAAGCCAAGTTAAAAATGCACTTGTACGAGAAATCGACACAATAGTATTCGTCACCTTGTCTGAAAATGGCAAGATGATTTTCTTTTAATGCTGCCCACAAGTCTTGCTTCTCGGTTGATGCAGCCAGATTGTTCAGCACTTCTACGGCAAAGCCATTGTTGGGTTTGCTGTGAGGATCTATATAAATAAGGTAGGGATTTTCAATCTTCCAGATACGACAGAGTATATCACGCTCCACCTCGTTGGTGGGGCAAAAGGCCTGGACACAGTGCAACATAAAGTTGAATTTTAATACCTTTTGCACACTATCGATCAGGGCGACCTCCCTGCCATTGAGCAGCCTGAAACGGCCTTTGGAAATGCGAGTACCATACTGTCGCCATAACATTCTGTTGAGTTCGTAAGCAATCATCCGGGGATTATCCTCCAGCATGGCATCCACGTAGAGCTCTACCTTATTGATTCGTTCTTTTTCGCTCATGAAGTGTTGCAGTTGTTTGATAGAGAGCACACTGCCACCTTTATACACCGTTTGTTTGGAGTGATCTACTATCATGTAACCGTATGGTTTGTCCTTTGAACCAAAGAAAACGAGCGATACACCAAACTTCTTTTGCAAGATGTCTGACAGTTCACTGCGGCTGGCAACCATGTTGCGATACTTTTTCATAACAGCCCCCAGTTGCCTACGACGTTTGTAGGTTTTCTTTTCATCAATAACAGAGAATTTTGCGGTCAAATCTTCCATTCCGATTTTTGTTCGTACCCGTCCGCCACGTGCAATTTCGAGGTTGCTGTCACGCTCGAAACATTCATAGCCAGATGCCTCCATGATGGCTTTGAATTGTGTAAGCGAATTGAACTTGTAACTAAGGGCCTCCTTCAAAAACAAATCAGCACGCAATTCCTCATCTTCGCCAACAATTTTGTTGATGGCCTCCTGCGATCGGATGCGCTCGTGGTTGTGGTCTATTTTCTGGCCATTGGGATTCACCCGGCTGGTGATGATGTGCAGGTGATTGTTGTCGGTGTCATTGTGCGCATAGATAAGAAGCGGCTGCCCCTCATCATCATAGTCCATTTCGTGAAGATACTGGTGGGCAATATCCAAAAGTTGCTCTTGAGAATATTCATGTCCCCGGCAGGAGATGGCCACATGGAACTGAGCCTTGCGGATATGCTCGTTTCTTGCCGAATAATCAATCAGGTATTGTTGCAGCTGTTCGGGAGTGTAGCCATCAGCGGCTCCCACATAACCGAAGTTCTTCATTTCAAGGAGTACTGCCTGGCCTTTGGCTACTTTTCGCTCGTTGTACTCGACGGCATGGAAATTTGTGCTGGAGGGAAGTATGGTTGCTATCATCGTTTTTTTGTGCTTTTGCGTTATCGTGAGAAGATGGAAACGGTAAATCGGTATTTACCGATAACTGCTTTCCGCTTTATCGTGTTAATCGTTTGACTATTTGATGCTGTTCCTGTTTTACCGCTGTTAAGAGTTTTTGCAGCTCCATGATTTGAGGGTAAAGCACTTTCTCAAAATAGGGAAGTGTCAGCTCATTGGCTATCGCCAGTTCGTTGGCACGCTTGACCAGCTGATTGAAGTTGCCGCCCATCCATGCCAAGTCCTGCTGATACTTCTTGTAAAGGGCTGTCATCTCGTTGAGTGCGGCTATCTTCCGCTTTGTTCCCGTGTCGTCAAATTGTTTGATGGCATCCCATATCATACTGCTGACCGTCTTGTAGTTGGCCGCTTTCTGCTTAATCAGTTCGGCATCCTGTGCTGAAATCCTTATCCAGAGTCTTTTCGTTTTCCGTTCCATATTCTTCTGTTTATATTCTGAGTTGCGAAGAATAATCCCCAACTTGACAGAGTTGGCAAGTCACTTTTGTCCGCACAAAAGTACAACTTGCTACCCAAACTCCGTTAGGGAAATGTAGTCCCGCCACTTGCTTGTCTGTAATAAAGTTAGCAAGAAATGATGAGTTGCAATGTCCCTCGCCCTTTTTTCAATAAAAGAGTTTTCGTGAAATTGGAATATCGAAATCCCGATTTGTCGATATTGGGATAAACCGAAGTCACGAGTCCGCTGCTTCGAGAAAAGACGAAAATCCGATGCCGTGAAATAGTGACATTACGAGAATATATAACCACAAAAAAACTACTGATAATCAATGTTTTAGATGGCTTTTTTCTTGCTTTTCTCAGTTATTTTTCCTACCTTTAGTAGGACTAATAATGTTTTAAGATGCAAGTGTTTCTCTTCGTATATATCATGCTTAGGGCCATCTTCCAGCTGATAGGTTGGGTGATTAAAGGTTTTTTGTATGTCTTGTGGATGATTTTTGGTGGCATTGCCTACTTGGTGAATTATCTGATGGAGCGTAAAACATAAAACCATACCTCGAAGTGGGAGGTGTGGCTCTATGTGGGTGTGAGATTTATTCATCATTCATCTGATTGCCTTCTGGAGGTTTACCGCATGTCGCTCGATGGTCGATTTCAGCACCTTCGCATAAATCTGCGTGGTCCGGATGTTCTGATGCCCCAACATGCGTGCGACATTCTCTATGGGCACGTCGTGGGCAAGAGCCAGCGTCGCAAACGAGTGCCGGGCAATGTGGAAGGTCAAGTTCTTGTTGAGCTTCATGGCTGCCTGGATGAGATGCAGGTAGTCGTTTGCCTTTTGATTGGATATTCTCGGCAACTTGAAATCATACTTTTTGAGCACCTCCATTGCCGGTTTGAGAATGGGAGTGAAGAATTTAGAGCCAGTCTTTAATCTGCTTCCATCAATATAATACAATGTTCCCTGCAGTTCCGTCATCGTATCAAAGCTAAATGATTGAACATCGCAATATGCCAAACCAGTATAGGCGGCGAACACAAACAAATCTCTGACCTTATCCAGTTTTCCCTCCAGTTTTATTGTTCGGATTTTTTTCAATTCTGTTTCAGAAAGCGGCTCACGTTCTTTACATTTGCCTCGCTTAAATTTAACCAAGTTGTAAGGATCAACGTCTATAACATTTTCTGTAGCAAGCCTCTTTGTATAGATACGAAAATTCTTGTGATAGTTATTGATTGCAACATCAGAGCGGGTGCCATCTCTAAGCCATTGGTCAAAGGCTACCAAATTTTCCCGCGTTAAGTCCTTTGTGGTTTTTATCTGACCAAAACGCCTGATAGCTTCCAATGTGCAAATCTTGTGTTTGCGTGTACCCTCACGTATGTTTTCTTGCTTAATGGATTGTTCCATATACAGCAAGAAATTTACCGAGCCTTTACTTTTGGCAAATGGATTGTCTTCTGTTTCGTAATAATAGGAGTCAAACTTCTCAACGGATAGCTTATCGTCAAGAACACTCATTGCAGCCAAAATCTGCTCACATCTTTTCTTGATAGCACATACCTTAGGAGAACTTATGAAAGTCTCCAGTTCATCAGGAGCTACATCACCAAGAGAAATATATTTTCTCTCGGTTCTACTGATATAGACACGGACCTCAACTTTTCCTTTGTCGCGTTTGTCGGCTACCTTTTTTCGGTCAAAGATGACCACAACTTCCTGTTTTGCCATATTAGCATCATTTTTGTGGAGAAGGGAGGTTGGTGGAAAAAGTGGTAACACATTGTGTATTCTGGTAACACAAATTGGTAACACATTTTATTCCCGAGAGCTCCTTTTTGCTCTCATTACTTCCCATTACCACGGGGTTTAACATTAAGTATAAACACCTCTAAATGTGCTAATTAGCTTACAAGTGGCTCATTCTAAACAAAAAAAAGGATTTTGTTGTCAAAATCCTCTTTTTCTTAGGTTGTGATTCCGTTGGGGTTCGAACCCAAGACCCACAGCTTAGAAGGCTGTTGCTCTAATCCAACTGAGCTACGGAACCATCAAAATCGGGTGCAAAATTAGTAAATCCGTTCTTTATTGCCAAATTTTTTAATTTTTTTTATTCTTTTATTTGTACTTCTCCAAGAAAGAATCTGCTTGATCATTTCCCTGTTCTTTGGCTTTTTGAATATTTTTTATCCCTTCTTCCTTTTGGTTGCTTTGACATTGTGCTATTCCCAATATCAAGTAAGCCTCAGCATAATCCGGTTTAAGTTCTATTGCTTGTTTTGCCGCGCTGATGGCTGCTTCAAATTTATTTACGCGAAGCAAAAGACTTCCGGCTTCAGCACAATATATTGGCTCTTTAGGGTCTAATCGAGAGGCAATGAGAATGTCTTGCAGTGCTTGTTGCCATAACTTTCCTTTCGCTTCGCATTGTTCTCGCATATAGTAGAATTCAGCTCCCAATTGTCCTCGATAGAAGTATTCATAAGCGTAGTAATCCTTCATGGCAAGCCGGTATTGCCCCATTTTGTCTAACTGTTGGGCGCGAGCGAAGAAATAGGGAGCTGATGTTCGTACATATGGTGTATCGCAAAGTTCAATACTTTGATTCAACAAATTGAGAATTTCATTGTCGTCCCCATTCAATTGTTGTTTGCATTGCGCCATTTCAAGATACAACTCCGGATTTTTTATGGAAGAGGTGGTAAGGGCTTCAAATGCTTTGTAAGCTTTTTCGTAATCCCTTTTTGCAAATATGAGTTTTGCTTGCAAATGCCTATATTGTGGGTTTGGTTTAATTTTGTTCGCCTCCAGAACTTCTTTCATCGCTTCATCAAGTGTCCATCCTAAGTCTTTCACAGTTTTTGATGTTGTGGTATTTAGGACACACTGGTATTGTATTCTTGCAAAGTTATAATGTGCCACATCTTTAGCTGTAGTTTTTGCAATCGCTTCTCTCAGCACTTTGTCCGCTTTTTCAAATTCCTCTTTGCTAATCAATAAATTAGCTTTTGCTGCGTATCCGTCATTTAGTTGTGGGAACTTTTTCAAAAACTCATCCACGATTCCTTCTCTATATTTTTCCGGTTTGTCTGTCGATAACATGAGTGCTATAATGGCCTCTTCCTGTTCGGTTGGTAACGCCACCCTTATGAAACAGTCGCGAAGTGTAAGGTCATTTTGAGAAAGTCCGGAAATGTTGAAGTCTCGGGCGAAAGTCGCATCTGTGGCACTTCGTATTTCATTATTGAAAGCATACATTCCGATGGCTTGTCCCATATCGTTGGTAACCAAAGCTCCATTGCACTGTTCATCGGCAGAAGTTACAAGCACGCTATAGTTGTATTTTTCCATGAACTTCTCCACCCTTTTCACAGTGGCTTTCTCTGCAGAATGACTTTTAGATGTGGTAACTATCCATGCATTAGAATTGCTTGTAATATTGGATGTTAAGTTAATTGGTGTTGTGGATGCGTTGATTTTGAATTTCGTGATGTCGTAGATTCCATTTGCACCCATGATAGCTTCAACTTCGTGCTTTTGTCCTTTATTGTCTATAACGACAGCCCGGCTTGCACCGATAAAAGGTTTCCAAGGACTGACGCATACCCCATTGGTAGTAATAAAGAAGCCGTTAGAGTTTGCCAATATGGATCCATCTGCTTTAAATGTAGTAAGTGTGAAAGTGGAGTTTGCTGCTTTCTTTATGTTAGATGGTTGCGCCAATACCGTACCATGATAAATGATAAATATGAGCGTTAGGAATGTTTTAATAATCTTTTTCATACAACTTGTTTATGTTTATTTCAATGTTGTTCTATATTAATTTATTTTCTCTCTTATACTATATTCCAATAATTCTTTCGCGTTGCGTAAAGCTGCTTCGCTGATGTCAGATCCGGAAAGCATTTGAGCTATTTCCGTGATGCGTTCCTCTTGGGTTAGCTCCCTTAGATGGCTGGTTGTTCCCATTTCCGTGTCTTTTTTTTCTACTTTGTAATGACTCGTCCCCATTGCGGCGATTTGTGGCAAATGAGTAATGGAGATTACTTGTCTGTCATGTTTTCCCATTTCCTGCATGGTAAGTGCCATTTGCTGTGCTATCTTGCCACTTACGCCGGTATCAATTTCGTCGAAGATGATGGTTGGAAGTTGAAGAGCTCCCGTTATCATCGCTTTCATCGATAGCATGACGCGCGCGATTTCTCCGCCTGAAGCTACATGGGCAACAGGTTGTAGCGGACTATTCTTATTGGCAGAGAAAAGAAACTCTATGGCGTCGGTTCCATTGTCGCTCATTGGCTTTTCATGAATATCAATGCAGAACCTAATATTAGGAATACCCATTGGAATAAGTTTCTTTTTCAATTCCCCTTCTATCAGTTTAGCTGCTTTTTGTCTTGTTGCTGTTAATAGCTTAGCTTGTTTCCTACAGTCGTTTCGCTTTTGCTCAACTTCCATTTCGAGTTCCCTAATATCTTCCGAACTATTATCGATGCTGTTTAGTTGTATTTTTAAATCGTTTTTAGTATTGATTAGCTCTTTCAAAGTTTCTACATGGAACTTTTGTTCAAGGTGATAGATGCTGTCCAACCGCTGGTTTATTTTATCCAATTCCATTGGATTAAAATCTATATCCTCTTTATTTGTTCCAATTTCACTGCCGATATCTTGTAATTCAATGTAGGCAGACTCTAATCGCTCTGCCAAGTCTTTGTTTTTTGGAAAAACGGAAATGATATTTTGCATTGCTTCGGAAGCTTTTTTCAACATGTCTATGACACCCGTGTCTTCATTATTAAGTGCATTGTCTGCCTCATATAATGCACTCTTTATTTCCTCCGCATGTGAGAGGGCTCTGCTTTCTATTTCCAAACTTTCTTGTTCTCCTTCTTGCAAATTAGCGTTATCGAGTTCATCAAATTGAAACCTGATGAAGTCTTCGTTCTCTTTGCGCTCTCGGATATCATTTTTCAGTTGTTCCAACTTTTTCTCCGATGAAATATAAGTACTGTACATGACTTGATATTTTTTCAGTTTTGCGGTGTTCTGTGCCATGGTATCTATGACGTTCAGTTGGAAGTCTTGTTTTTGCAGGAGTAGATTTTGGTGTTGTGAGTGGATGTCAACTAGTTGCTCGCCCAATATTTTCATTTGCGATAAGGAAACCGGTGTGTCATTAATAAATGCTCTTGACTTCCCCTTATCGGTGAGTTCTCTTCGTAAGAGTGTTTCTTTAGGTTCAAAATCGATATTGTTCTCATTAAAAAAAATCTCAAAATCGTATTTCTCTATATCGAATAATGCCTCTATGATACATTTCTTTTCCCCTTGCTTGATTTGTTTGCTGTCGGCTCTATTGCCTAACAGCAGTCCTATGGCTCCTAAAATGATGCTTTTTCCGGCTCCCGTCTCACCGCTGATGACGGAAAAGCCCGAATGGAAGTCAATGTCCAACTTATCGATTAACGCAAAGTTTTTTATGTAAAGATGCTTGAGCATGATCGTTTTCTTATTTTTTTATTTTCTCCCAAGTAGCGTTCTGGCTGGCGTTGATGCCGAAAAGAATTTCATAAACTGCTTCTTTCTCTTTTTGTGTACCTTTCCCGAAATAGATTTGTGCTAATTCTTCTTTCTTATAATCTGTCCATATTTGTGTGAGCAGACTCATGGGGCGTCCTTCATGGGCTTTCTTTAAGTCGTTTTCCAGCGTTGTTGTAATGTTTGTCCTGCCTCGTTCCACGCTGTTTGCCATCTCGTCAAGTCCCATCCTGTAATAATTGTATTGAAGTTGTCTGAAAGGTTTTAGAGCCTCATCAAGATAGTCGTTGATGAAAGCGAATCGGTTGTGAGGATTCTCAAAAGCTTTCCACCCCGTGAAATTAAGATTTTGTGCGTTATTGGTTAAGTTCAAACATCTTCTGAGTATATCCTCACCGCCCATCGGTGAGAAAGAATCAAGGTCCATTCCGATGATGAGATAAGCATAATATGCAAAGAGAGCCGTCAGCTGATTGTCGATATTTTCCTCATTAAATTCCAACTGATCGAATTGTGCGAACTCAAAGTTAAAATCTCCATCTTGATTATTATATAAGGTGGTTGTATAAGCAGAGTTATATACCGGTCTGTTGGCTTGTATCAGAGCCGTGCAGCTGAAAGCGTTGCTGCTTGGGTCATATTTAGTAACCGTGATGTTAAAATTGCAAATGATGCGTTCGTTTTTTTGAAACTTCAAGTTGGTCCATTGGCGTTCGTTTACAAACTGTTCCAATGTTTGTTGAAGGTTTTCAAATATAGAAGCATCAGTGCCTTGTATCTGGTTATGGTTGATTTTTATTTTTGCCTGCAATTCCTGTGCAAGAGTATTATGACTATAAGATAGCAGACAATTCATCAACAATATCATGAGCCACTTGCATCTTCTTTTTTTTCTCATACTTCTTTTTCCCTTTCCTTGAGATGATTGTGATTTGATTTTCATCAGATTGGAATGTTGTTCCCGGAATTTTAGTTGAATTCAAGACGATGAAGTCAGCATTCTTTCTTTCCAGTTTTTCCTTTGCGTGCACTTCTTCATCGTTTGTTTCAAGTGCGAAAGCTACGAGTTTTTGGTCATCTCTCTTCTGCCGTCCAAGTGTGGCAGCAATATCTTGAGTTGGCTCAAGGTCAATGTGTAAACCCTCTTTCCCACGTTTTATTTTATGGTTGGATACAATTTGTGGCTTGAAATCGGCAACTGCCGCACAAAGAATTGCTGCGTCTGTCATGGGGAAAGCTGTGAGGCATGCCTCGAACATCTGTTGGCAGCTTTCCACGTTGATGCGCTTGATGGATGGGGAACAATCCAAATGTACGGGACCTGTTATGAGTGTTACTTCAGCACCTCTTCTCCGGCACTCTTCTGCTAAGGCAAACCCCATTTTTCCGGACGAGTAATTTCCTATAAAACGAACAGGGTCTATCTTCTCGTAAGTGGGACCGGCTGTAATCAGTATTTTTTTTTCAGAGAAGTCTTTGTTTGTTCTTTCTTCTCGAAAGAAATCTTCCAAAGCCTTAACGATTTTTTCCGGTTCTTCCATGCGTCCTTTTCCTTCCAGTCCGCTTGCCAAGAATCCTCTTCCGGGTTCGATGATATGGTTGCCTCTTTTTTGCAACGTTTGTAAATTTTCTTGCGTAGAGGGATGTCTGAACATATCAAGATCCATAGCCGGAGCGATAAATACCGGTGCTTTCATGGAGAGATAAGTGGTAACGAGCATGTTATCGGCTATGCCATTACACAATTTTCCAATAGTCGATGCTGTACACGGAGCTATCAGCATGGCATCTGCCCATAGTCCAAGATTGACATGTGAATGCCACGTGCCGTCACGTTGTGAAAAGAAATCGCTGATAACCGGTTTATGTGTTAGCGCGGAAAGCGTTATGGGGGTGATGAACTCCTTTCCCGCAGGCGTGATGACAACTTGCACTTCGGCACCTTTTTTTATGAGTTGGCGAATGATCAAACAACTTTTATATGCCGCAATCGATCCGGTAATCCCCAAAACTATTTTCTTTCCTTCCAGCATATCTTATTTGTTTTGAAGTTCTCGAAGGCGGATGCGTGTCAATACTTGCTTTGTGTTGTAGGTGAAGTCGTTGGCAAGCATCCAACTATAATAGCCGGGGTCTTTGCGAAGAACTTCTGCAACGTCCCAACCTTTATACTTCCCGAAATTAAAAACCTCGTGACGTTGTGGTTTGTTTTGCTTATCAAGGAGAACATTACCGTCTTTGTCAGTTATGTCTTTCCAAATAATCCTTCCGGCAAAATCCACAAATTCGTTCATTCGGGAAAACTCTGCCAGCTCATTCATGTCATTCTGTAATATTCGTTCCGGGTCGGTTTGTTTTTTGGGTGAATACATTTCAATTTGTCCTTGCAGCACTTTCCAAGTTGCCTCGGTGTCCTCGTCAGCTTGATGGGCGCGAAAATCTTCTTCCATCTTCCTACCGCAGTAGAATTCATAGGCAGCGGCTAAGTTTCTTCGTTCCATCTTGTGAAAGATGTTTTGTGCATCGATGAGTTTAGATTTTGAGAAGTCGAAATTTACACCTGCACGCAGAAACTCTTCAGCCAGCATAGGTACATCAAAGCGATTGGAATTGAAGCCCGCGAAGTCGCATCCCATGAACTTAGAAGCCAGCTCGGCGGCTTTTTCCTTGAAAGTTGGCGCATCTGCCACTCGTTCGTTTGAGATACCTGTTAATTGTTCCACCTCTGTGGGAATTTCTTTTTCCGGGTTAATAAAAATATTTTCTCGTTCTTCTTTTCCGTCCGTATGTACCTTTATATATGAAATTTGTATGATACGGTCTTTAACAAGGTCAAGCCCCGTTGTCTCGAGATCGAAGACAATCAGGGGCTTCGTAAGGTTTAATCGCATTTCTAACTTTTTTTAAATGATTTTCGACAGCAAGTTTTATGTATCTGCCCAATTCTGCCTGAGTTTAATCATTTAGCAGCATGGGCATGATGAGCATGAGAATGTTCTCATTTTCCGGGCACTCGCTTGGAATGATAATTCCTGCTCGTGATGGGTCGGCAAGTTGAATATTAACGTCATCGCCGGAGAGATTGTTCAATATTTCAATCATGCTTGACCCTTTGAAGCCTATGTTCATGGGGTTGCCGACGTAATCGCAGATGATGCTCTCCTTGGCATTGGTTGCGAAATCTATATCTTCTGCGTTGAGGTCTAATTGTCCGTTGTTGATGTGGAAGCGTATCAATTGTGAAGAGTCGCTTGCGAAGGGTAAGACACGTCTGATGGCACCGAGAAGGGATTTGCGATCAATCGCAATTTGATAGGGATTGTTGTTCGGAATAACGCTGTTGTAATTGGGATAGGTGCCTTCGATGAGACGGCAAGTGAGATTACCGTCAGCGTAAGAAAATTCGGCGGACCGTGTATCGAAGCGGATAACTACATCACCACCATCCTTTGTTAATACATTTTTCAGCAAATTAGCGGGTTTCTTTGGAAGAATGAACGATGCCGGTGCTTCGCTTTTTATGGAGGTGATAGTGTTGCGTACCAATTTATGTCCGTCAGTGGCCACAATCGCCAGCGCATCGGGTGTAAGGTCGAAGAAAATACCGTTCATCACCGGCCTCAACTCGTCTTGTGCCGTAGCGAAGATAGTGCGCGTAATGTCTTCCGAGAGTATTTCGGAGTCAATGACTATGCTTGTGGCATCCTCTGCCACGGGCTGTGCTTTAGGATATTCTTCCGCATTGAGTATGGGAAAATTGCATGAACCGTTCTGATAGGTAATATAAATCTTGAACTCCTCGAAATTTACGTCCACGTTCAAGGGTTGTTCCGGAAGTTCTTTTACAGCGTTTAAGATGGTTTGGTTTTTTACAGCAAATGCGCCTTCTCCCTCAGAACTGTCAAGGTTTAAGGTGGATTGCATCACGTTCTCGCTGTCCGAGGCTGTGATTTTGAGTTGTCCATCTTGTACGTTAAAAAGAAAGCATTCCAAAATCGCGAGTGAATTTTTGCTGTTAATAACACGCGAAAGTGTCAACAATCTACTGCCCAATGCAGTACTTGAAATTGTAAATCTCATGAGCGTCCTATGTATTTTAGTTATTATTCATTCTGTTACAGAAAGCCTTACACCCGGATGGTCGTAAAACTTTCTCTTTTATTCTACAAAAATACAAAAAACACACCGAAAAACAAAAATTAAGAATAAAAGTTTTTGTTTTTAGAACTTTTTTTAGTAATTTCGCATTCGGAATAAACATTAAAATATAAATATTACTTCAGAATATATGGAATTACAAGGAAGAGTCATCGCCGTATTGGAAGCTCGTGAGGGAACTTCGGCACGTGGTCCGTGGAAATCACAGGAGTATGTAATTGAAACACATGATCAATTTCCTCGCAAGATGGTATTCAACATCTTTGGTGCAGAAAGGATTGATCAGTTTGGAATCAAGGCCGGTGAAGAGATAATCGTGAGTTTCGATATTGACGCACATGAATATCAGGGGCGTTGGTACAATAATATCCGTGCTTGGAATATTCAGCGAATAGATGCTGCTGCCGTTCAAGCCGCTGCTCCTATAGCCGCCGCTACACCAACTCAATCTCAGCCCTCCGGCAACCCGGCAACCACTGCCGGCAATCAGGATCCGTTCCCACCGGCAACGGAATCATCTGCCGATGATGATTTACCTTTCTGACAAAGGTCGATAAAGTTTTATATCCCTCTTCTGATTAAATTGTAGGAAGGGGGATTTTTCTTTTCCATGAGCCCATGTTGAAGAAGTTAAGTTGTTAAGTGGGTATTCAAAATTAAACGTATATACCTTTCTTAGTTTTTTGATTTCACTTTACCACAATCTCTTCGTCTTTTTTCTTCATTCTTCAGCCTTTCAACGGTCGAATAGCTCATTACGCTCCCTTTTCAAGTCAAAAGGCTGATTGAAAATCAAACGAAAATATTGTTGCAATTATTTTTGAACACCTATTTATTAAATAAATAAGGTGTAAAGGAATGTCATGCGGTTTGTAAATTTGCTAAAACATTTTTTACCACTCATTGGTAATCCTCTTACCACTCATTGGTAATCCCCTTACCGCTCATTGGTAATCCTCTTACCACTCACTGGTAATTCTCTTAACAAGGAACTATGGTTTTTGAGTGCTCAGACGATTTTGAATTATTGTTTATTCCAACGGTTAGCAGAAATCAGTGGGACAAAGTGTTTTTTTACCTGATGTTTGGTTGGTTTTTAGCAGAATACTAATAATAAATGGGGATATGAACCCTTGAAAATATGTTTTTATTTCTTTATATTTGATAAATTTACCCACATTTGGGTATTGTTCCGGTAGCGCAAAACCTCTAATTTTGCAACAAAATCAGAAGTAATTAAACTAAGAAAAAAAACAAAATGAAACGTCTATTAATCATTGTCTCGATCGGAGCTTTTCTCCTGACGAATTGTCCTTGTAAGATGAAGGCGCAGAGCGATTCTCTCAGCAGTTCGAAGTTAGATAAAAGCGCGGTCAGAGGTAAATGTGATAAGTGTGCCTCTCGTAAAAAAAGCAAGTTTACGCTTGGTGGTTACGGAGAGGCAGTAACGAGTCGTCTATTCTATTCAGATAATATCAATCGCTATAGTAAAGCGGAAAGGTATAAAGATGCCAAGAGTAGGGGACAGACCGATTTGCCACATGTGGTGCTGATGTTAGGTTATGACTTTGGTAAAGGTTGGTCGATGAATTCAGAAATAGAGTTTGAGCATGGCGGAACGGAGAGTGCCATGGAAATGGAGGATGAAGAATTTGGCGAATGGGAAGGTGAGATAGAGCGAGGAGGAGAAGTTGCGTTGGAGCAATTCTGGATTCAGAAGTCATTTTGCCCCGAACTGAATATTCGTGTGGGCCATGACATTGTGCCCATAGGTTATACCAACGCACATCATACACCCAACGAGTTCTTTACGGTCTATCGACCTGAAGGTGAAAGTCAGATCCTTCCCTGCACATGGCATCAGACCGGAATTTCGGTCTGGGGACGTTGGAAGTTTTTGCGTTATCAGCTTATGTTCCTTCCGGGTTTGAACTCATTGATGTTTAGCAAAGACCAATGGATAAAGAATGGTGCTGCCAGTGCGTTTGAGTTTACGCCGTCCAACAAATATGCCACAGCTGTCCGTTTTGATTTCTATCCCATTCGGGGATTACGTTTGGGTTTGAGTGGTTATTATGGACAATCGTTCAATAATACGCTGCAGAGTGATGAACGTGGTAAATATAAAGACGTGAAAGGCACCGTTGTTATTGGGTCGTTCGATTTTAATTATCAAGGTCATGGCTGGCGCGTTCTCGGAAACTTTGACTATGGTCATCTTGGAGATGCCGATATCATTTCCATCTACAATCGTTCGCAGAGTTCGTCTTCGCCTTACAAACGTACACTTGTGGGCGATCGGGCTCATGCTGCCGGCATACAAGTGGGATACGATGTACTGAACTTGTTCCCTATGCTGCGCGACAAGAAGCAGAAACTTTACTGCTTTGGAGCCTATGAGCACTATGATGCTTATCATCCGGTGAAAGGAAACAGTGATTATGAATGGACCGATCGACAGCGTATGGCATTCGGTATTAACTATTTCCCCATGAAGGAATTACAAGTCAAGGCTGAATTCAGTAAGCGTTTTCTCAAAAAGCAATTCAACGATGAACCGAGTGTTTCCATAGGCATTGCTTATGCAGGTTTCTTCTTGTAAGATATATCTTTAACTAACCATTTATACATAATAAATAAAAATGAGAATGAAAAAAGTTTTTAATTATGCTTTCTTGGCATTTCTTGCGTTATCTCTTTCAACAACATTTGTCTCTTGTAGCGATGAAAATGAAGATAAACCGTTGTCGCAGTCGGAAGAGCGCGATAAGGCTTATAATGAAATTGCTGATGCCTTCGTGAATAATACAGTGGTTCCCACTTATGAGCAAATGGCGCTGAAGGCTTCCGCCTTAGTGGAAGATCTGAAAACCTATCGGAAAAATCCGACACAAGACAATCTCAACAAAGCTTGTGAGGATTTTCTCCTCTCACGTCAATGGTGGGAACGCAGTGAGGCTTTCCTTTTTGGTGCAGCTTCTGATTTTGGTATTGATCCGCATATCGACTCATGGCCTCTCGACCTTCCGGCTTTGCAAAAATATCTTGCTACCGCAACGAATATCGAGGATCTCAATGGCGAAGACTTTGATATCGCTGCACGCACGAAACTCGGTCAGGAATTATTGGGTTATCATGGTGTGGAATACATACTATTTGATGAGGGGAAGCCTCGTATCGCAGGTTCTATAGAAGATAAGTATTTGGTTTATGCTATTGCCGTTGCAGGCGATTTGCGAAACAGCTGCTGGCAACTCTTGACCTCATGGGCAGGTAAGGAATATGCGTCAAAGCTCGATGCAGATTTGGTGAGACACATCATAGAAGATGTAGAACTGTCTGTTACCGTAGGGGGAAAAGATTTGTCGTATGGAGAGAATATCCTCATGGCAGGCAAACCCGGTTCTATCTATAGGTCTTGGGTAAACGCTCTACAATCCATCGTGTCAGGATGCAACGATATTTGCGATGAGGTGGGTACTTCAAAAATAGGCTCCGCACATACCGGTCAAGATATATCCTATATTGAGTCTCCATATAGCAGGATGTCGATCGAGGATTTCCATAACAATATTATTTCCGTAGAAAATGTTTACTATGGCGGTATTGAGGGCAAGCGTGGCAAAGCTTCCATGCACAACTATATGGCTAAGAATAACAAGGCTATGGATATGGAAGTGGTGAATGCCATCAAGGAAGCAAAGGATGCCATCAAGGGCATGAAAGCTCCTTTTGTTGAAAATTATAAGGATGCCAGCTGCGAGAAAGCCATGGATGCTTGTAAAGCTTTAGATGAGACGCTCAGTAAACTCAAGAGCGCACTGGAAAAATAAGTGAATGAGGTTTCTAAGAACTCTTCACTCAATAGGTTGAATTTATCAGGTGGGTTGTTCATATCATGATGATGACCCACCTTTAAAAAAGTATAGCTATGAAAAAAAGAATGAAGAAGAGTACATCGTTTCTCTTTTTGATCACCATGACAATGATGTGGGGTAGTCTTGCCGCATGTCATGATGATGTGAATTTGCCTAAACCCAATCCGGGTGAAAAAACAGAGTTGGCAGACGAGTGGTATGCCGGTGGAAAACTCGGCACAACTTTCAATGCGACTGCCAGTGCATACGAAGATCCGACTCCTGCCATAGAGGAAGCCGGATTAGAGTATCAATTTAAGATGGGTGAGTACTTCTTTGAACGTCCGTACAACTCCAGCACTCGTCCGTTCAATGGGCGAGGTCCGCTCTATTCGCGTCCCTCCTGCGAGAGTTGTCATTGTGGCTATGGTCATGGTTGGCGCATTACCCGGTTTGATCCCAAGCAATGGGGCAATTCCACAGAACTTGAGATATGTAATTCTGATGGAGACTTGCTGTCGTTTTTCAGTCCAAAATTTCAGGGCATGCCTCCTTTCAAATCTTATCTTGACCCGGCAAAGGTTAAAATCACATGGAAAGAGTACGTCGATGATTGGGGTAATGCTTTTCCAGATGGTGAGCATTATAGTCTGATTTATCCGGAGGTGGAAATACCAGAGGATGGTTACTATGTGAAACCTTCACATAATGGCAAACCGGTTGATGTAAAAGACATTACGATACGTTTAAAAAATGCCATTCCTTTCTTTGGCAATGGTCTTATTGGTGCCATTGATGACGACAGTTTGCTGCTTCAGTGGAAACGCGAAGAGGCGCACGTCCCACTCGACCCAACTCGGTTTAAGAATGGTCAGTGGGCAGCAATCGATCCCATAACGAAGCTTCCTTTCCGCTTTGGACATTTCCTTGACTTAAGTACTTTTACATGGGATGTGCAACATTGGGCTAATTTTAATGTAACTCGTAAGGGGCATACCAGCATCAATGTAACGAAGGAGTATGCGCTTACTGCCAGCAAGGATCCTGAAGTGCAAAAAGTTTTTTATAAATATTATCCAGAATGGAAAAAGACGGGTAATCCTGAGAAAGACATTTATAATTATTTTATGAGCGATGACCACCCCATTGAAATGAAGGATGGAGATTACCTGAATTATATGGTTTGGCTTCGCGGACTTGCGGTTCCAGCAGCTCGCAATTTGGATGACCCTGCTGTTCAGAGAGGTAAGCAGCTCTTTACGGAGATTGGATGCGCAACTTGCCATCGTCCAATGTGGATAACAGGAAACGACTTGTTCAAATATCCGGGTGATCTTAATTTTACTCCCAACGATGCTCGCTTGCCACATTATCCGAAACAAAAGATATGGCCTTATACTGATTTAGTGTCTCATCGTTTGTACATGAAGAATGATGTGCGAAAAGGATGGATACGCACACCGCCCCTTTGGGGAAAAGGACTGATGAAAGTCTGCACGGGACATGATGATCGTCTTTACGATGCTCGCGCACGTAATGTCATAGAGGCTATTATGTGGCATGGCTGCTCTCGTGAAGGCGGTGTGTCTCACGCACGTTGGACCACTAAGAAATTCCGTGAATTAAAAAAGGAAGACCGACAGGCCATTGTGAAATTCATAGAATCCATATAATACTTGTCAGTCAGTCCATCTGTTGAATTCACGTAGATAATATGATTTCTAACCATCGAATAAGAAAAACATTGACTTACCTTTCTTTTGGGCTGTTAGTCTTGATTGTCTTAGTCTTGACTACAGCCTCTTTCGTGGAGAAAGTAGTCGATACGGAAACGGCTCATCATTGGTTTTATGGCTCCTTGCCTTTCATTGTCCTCTGGCTGCTACTCGCGATAGTGGCATTGGTAGCCATGCTTGGAGCTTGGAACATGATGCGCCGTCCGGCTCTGCTTTTATTTCATTGTTCTTTTGCTTTCATTCTTTTGGGTGCGGGACTTACCCACTTCTTTGGGACACAGGGCGATATGTATCTCTATCGCGGACAACCCGTTTCTTCCTTCACCACCTCAGATGGTAAGCGAGAGCCACTTCCCTTTACCGTAAGGTTGCGAAAGTTTGAAATTGTTTATTTTCCCGGCACACAGTCGCCTATGGATTTTGTAAGCAGAGTTAGTTTCGATGGAGATGGCGAACAGCAAGTGTCCATGAACCACATAGCGCAGAACCAGCATTATCGGTTTTATCAGAGTGGCTACGACTTGGAACGCGAGGGGGTGCATCTCTCGGTGGCACACGATCCTTGGGGCATCTTCGTTACCTATATTGGCTATGCATTATTGCTTTGTGGCATTCTTGCATTGCTCCTTCACCCGAAAGAGGGCTTTCGTCATGCGTGGCGTAACGTGATGAAATACAGTAATAGTTGGATGATTGTGTTAGCTCTGCTATTATCTCTTCCTTTGCGAGCTAACGACAAGTCGCTTCCGAAAACTTTGCCAACGACACAAGCAGAACGTTTCGGTAATCTTTATGTTTATCATAATGGACGTATATGCCCCATGCAGACGTTGGCAAGAGATTTCACCACCAAACTCTACGGACACGACCGTTATAAGGGTTACAGTGCTGTTCAAGTACTCGTGGGATGGATGCTCTATCCCACTGATTGGGTGAATCAATCCATGATTAAAGTGAGTGGGCACAAAGTGAGAGAGGCGTTGGATGCCAAAGGAACTTATGTATCTTGGCGCGACTATATGGATGACACCAATCAATTCAAGTTGACATCGTTGGTGGAGGAGTTGAACCGTGGCGTGCTGAAGGGAAATGAAGCCAATGACGTCTCGGCAGCCTATGAGAAATATAATATTATAGCCTCGTTGATGTCGGGCAGTGCTGTCAGGATGTTTCCCATCAGTACAAATGGCACTTTGAATTGGGTGGCGCAGGGCGACCGGCTGCCGGAGACTCTTCCACACGATGAGTGGCTCTTTATCAAGCGTTCCACTGACTATATCATGGAATTGGCATTAACGAACGATTATGCCGGTTTGGATGAAGTGCTCGACAAAATAAGACTTTATCAACAGAAAAAGGGTGGTGCATATTTGCCTTCTGCCACTCGTTTTAGAGCCGAACAACTCTATAATTCCTTACAATACTCCCTGCCGTTGGCGGTGTTCCTTGTTTTGCTCGGAGTGGTTTATTATGTTCTTGTGGTTCGGAGCTGGTTGAACAATCATCCTATGTCTTCCCTTGTTCGGCATTGTGGACGCTGGCTTCTACTCTTGGCAACTGTGTTTTTGTCCACTGTGATTGTTCTTCGCGGCTATTCCGGTGGGTATATGCCACTCTCCAATGGTTATGAAACCATGCAGTTTATGGCTTTTTGCGTGTTGCTCATCGCCCTGCTGCTGTGTCGTCGCCTATCTCTCTTTATGCCTTTTGGATTTCTGATGGGTGGTTTGGCTCTGATGGTGTCAATGATGGGAGAGAATAATCCACAGATTACCACACTCATGCCTGTATTGGCATCGCCATTGTTGAGCTTTCACGTGGCAATCATTATGTTTGCTTATTCGTTGTTAGCCTTTTTGTTTTTCAATGGTATTACGGCTTTGGTGTTGTGGCATACAGAAAATGGAGTTCGGCTTGCCGATCGATTGTCCGACCTTAGTCGCCTGATTCTCTACCCGGCTGTATTCCTGCTTGCCTTGGGAATATTTATCGGTGCAGTATGGGCTAATGTTTCATGGGGACGCTATTGGGGCTGGGATCCTAAAGAAACTTGGGCATTGATAGCCATGATGGTTTATTCGGTAAGCTTTCATAGGGCTTCTCTTCCAGCTTTTCGTCGTTCCATCTTCTTCCATCTCTATTTGGTGCTGGCTTTTTTGACAGTATTGATGACTTATTTCGGCGTAAACTTCTTATTGGGAGGGCTTCACAGCTACGCATAGTGGTATGGATACATGCCGGTAGGTCTGTTTATTCAGATAATCGCTCCCTCGGGTGAATGTTTTCTCCACTGTGCCAACTTTCTTTTCTCTTCTTCTTTGTGATTTAATAAGGGCTAAGCTGCTTTCCGCTACCGTCCAAAGAAATTAGAAACTATTTTAGTTATACTGTCATTAGAAATATTCAATTATATGAGTTTGTTATTCTGCAATTTACTAACTAAAAGCCATGCGCTATGAACTTTATATATCAAGACCTGCGCCTAATAGGGTAGGCGAGAGCCAAGCATATTCTCTTTATTTAGCCGGGGCATTGAAAACGCGAAAATCCTTCCCGGCGATATGGGAAATGTTCAATAATGTCCTAAATTTTCTTCATTCATCCATCCAAAGCTTAGCTTTTGCTTTCCAAAAGGTAAGTTTTTACAATGCAAAAGGTCATGAATTGGAGTACAAAAGCCAAGCTTTTAAACTGCAATCAATATCGTCTTGATTATCAATAGATTATGAAGCGTGTTCCTGAAACGGTTTTTGTAATATAATTTCGTGGTGATTAGGACGCCATTGGGAAAAGATAAAAAGTTTTCTCACTGGCATACAACACTGAGAAATCTTAATGACCAATTTGGGTTTAATGCAACCTTGAGTGCGGGCTAATAAAATTATTTAGGAAAATTCATATAATTCCCTGTGTGTAAGGGTATAAATAACATATCACACTGACAAACAATTAGTTGGAAATTTACAAAATATCCCTACTAAAAAAATGTAAGCTACAAAACATACTTGATACACGGTTGTTTTGTAGCTTACACTTGATATATTTTTTATTCCTAATCTTTTCCGCTGTTTAGAAATGATAGCCTACTGTCATGAGCAATTGACTTCTGTCATTTTGCACCTTGGTCATTGTTGGCACATTCGCATAGGTTTGCCCGCCATCATTTACAGACATCGCCGAGAATGGATAGAACTCGCCCTTTTGAGTGCTATATTGGTAAGCTAAATCAACACTGAACTTATCAACTATATAGCCAAGTCCTATAGTAAAACGATTCGTTGATTTCCAATTGGTAAAGTCTGTTGCAGAAGCATAACTACTTCCATACGACATCAAACCGGAATCTTTTTGAGCTGAAGACGAATATTTTGGACCCACATAATTGTAACCAAAACGAACAGCTAAGTTGTCTATTGGTTTAACCTCTGCTCCCAACTTAAGAGTGCTGACCCCTTTAAGGGCTTTTTCAGTGTGGTTATTCATAAATTGGTCTGCTGAAGTGGATTGATATAAATCACCATAGTAATAGTCAATATAAGAGTCGTCGTTTATTCTCGTATTTATCGCACTATAATCCTCATATTCATAAGTTAGTCCAAAAGCAAAATAGTTATCAATGGTATGTCCGAGAGAAACACCAAACTTCCATGGTGTCCATATCTTAAAGTCATAGGAGTTTGTAATAGAGCCTTTGTCATATGTTCCTCCCTCGGTGGAATTATTTGCGATATTCGTATAATTTTCCGTAGTTAAATCGAACCAAGTTGGGGTTTTTACATAGACACCAATACGAAATGGAGAATTTTGCATTGGACGAACTATAATTCCGGCAGTTACATCAAAGCCACTACCTGTAATTCGTCTATTATCGGCTAAAGTTACACTTCCCCCTCCGTTAGATAACAATTCGTGGTATTCGCTGTACCCCTTGTAATGCACATCCTTAACGCCAAATGTTATTCCAAGGAAGACCTTGTCATGTATATTTCCACTGATGTTGAAATCGTAGTTGGATATGTATCCGGTATTACTTCTGTCAAATTGATAAGCATCGGCATCATAAGTATAAAACTTTCCATCTTTAGCATCCGGAATCATCGTGTTCCAATAGAGATAATCTACCGTGCTATAGGTCAAAGCCGTATATGTACTTTTATCATCGACATATCCGAAATATTCTCCTTGTTTATTTTGTCCAACCGAGAAACCGCCACTTGCTTCGTTTCCTATCAATCCTTTCAGATAAGACTGTCTGTTCTGTGAACTTCCATTAAGACTGTTGGCGGCATTAAGAATGAAATTGAAATTTTTACCTTTATGATAATTGAAACCAAAATTTAAGTAAGAATCTTTTCTCGTGCGAGTGGAGTACACAAAACCAGCCTGATCGAAACTTGCATTTGTTTTATTCCCATTCGCGAACTCATTACCCTTTCCTTGTATTATCAGTCCACCACTGATACTGGCGTTACTATGGCGAAACAATCCGATACCCGCCGGATTTGATCCCATTGTGGAAATATCAGCTCCTAAAGCTTCTAATGCACCACCCATTCCAACATAACGCGCCGTTCCATTAAGATCTTCGCCTGAAATACGGGCATTCTCATAAGTTTCTTGTGCTATTGCCGGCAATGAAACCAAAGAGGCTGCCAGCAAAAAATGTTGTATTCTCATATTCATCAGTTGTAATTCATTATTAAAGTGTTATTTTTCCGTTTTATCGACGTCCGCCAAAACGTCCACCTCCAGTTCGAGTTCCGCTTCCGCCGCCTCTCGATCCACCAAAGTTACCGCCGCCAATTGACGAGCGAGTTCCATTGCCAAAGCTGTTGTTACGATTTGGAGTGAATTGTCTGTTGTTGTTGAGAGAGTTATTATTTCTCGAACCATTAAACCTCACGTTGCCATCATTTCTCGTACCTCCAAATCGATTTGAACGAACTGTCGTGTTTCCAAAAGTAACTCTTCCATTATCGTTTCTATTTATATTGCCACGATAACCTGTCGTACTTCTGTTAAAAACTCGCCCATTTGCCCAATGGTTCGCCGTACCGGTATGACCATATACTCTTCCATAATATCGGGGTGTCCACCATCCGTACGAATAAGGATACCATCCATAAGAATAATAGGGCCATCCCCAGCGGTAATAACCATATCTCCAAGGAGAATACCATCCATAATAGCGATACCATCCGTAATCATTCCATGGTCCATAGTAGTAATCATCATACCAAGGATTCCAACCCCACCATGTGTCATAATAGAATGAACCTCTATACCTCCATGGGTAATAATCCCAACCATCATCGAAGCGATTCATTTGTTGGCTATAAGCAAAATCGCTTTCACCATTATCGAAAAGCCGTTCTACCTGATAAATAGTGTCTCGTTTAGCATCGTTCATGTCAAACAAAACAATGTCATTCCCAAGAGAGTCCTTGCCTATTTTCTGATATGAACTATGAAAATGTCCTCTACGGTTGTAGTCTGCGTCCGACTTATTAATTCCGGCATAATAAGTGGAGGGTTCTGTCTTCACGATAGAGTGCTGAAAATCGGATTTATCCTTAGCAGGTACAAAGTATAAGTCGTCCTGTGCCCATGTAGCCAATGGCATTACAAGTGTTAGGATTGATAAAATAAAAATTTTTTTCATTGCCATATCCTTATTTTTATTTCTTGTTAAATTCAATATTGGTATTACCTAATTTATTTGACACAAAAATACATTAACTTTTAGTGCAAATATACGGAATTTCCCTAATAAAAGATAGGTTTTTCCCTATTTTTTGTAAATTTGCATTGACTTTTCAATACAATGTAATGAACTATATAGAAATAAAATTTTATTTATCGCCAGATTCCTCCACCGCTCGCGATTTATTAACGGCAATCGCAGGAGAAACCGGCTGTGAATCTTTCATAGAGAATAATGGTGCAGTAATTGCCTATTGTCAAGAAGAAAACTTTGATGAATTGATATTAAATAAAGCGTTAGCCGATTTTCCCCTACCTAATACAAAAATTTCTTTCACCACTTCAAAAGTTGAGGACAGGAACTGGAATGAAGAATGGGAACAAAATAATTTCAAACCAATTATTATAGAGCATAAATGTTTGATTTGTAATACTAAAGATGTACTACAAGCTAAGAAATCAGCCTTAAACGACAATTCTCATCCACTGATTATCGAAATTAATCCTTGCAAAGCCTTTGGAACAGGTACGCATGAAACTACTCAGATGATAGTTAGCCAACTATTTAATATGGATTTGAAAGGAAAGAGTGTATTGGATTGTGGTTGTGGAACCGGTATATTGGGTATAGTTGCTTCAAAGTTGGGAGCGAGGAAAGTATGTGCCTACGATGTAGATTCGTGGAGTGTCAAGAACACCATTGATAACATGAAGCAGAACGATGTTACACTTAAAGTTTTAGAAGGTAATAAGCATGTTATCAATAAGTTTGAAACAAACTTTGATGTAATCCTTGCCAATATCAACCGAAACATTGTATTAGACGATATGGATAGTTTGGCAGCGGTTTTGAATAAGGATGGTTTCTTAATATTGAGTGGTTTCTACACGGAAGATAATGAACTAATTCTTGATAAAGCCAAATCGCTCAATCTGAGACTGTGTCTTCAAAAAGAGGAACATCGCTGGTGCTGTCTTGTACTTCAACCGGCATAGGCTTCTGTATTAACATTTTTATCAAGTCATAATAGCTACCGTTATAAATATTCAAGTCCACGTACCCTTTTATACCCGGTAAGCGACCGGCATCAGTGTGTTGCCAAAATTTCCATGCGCCCTGATATTCCATCTTATCCACATAATAATGTGCTATCCAATATGGATAATCATCAAAACGAGAATCGGAAAGATATTTATCCTTAAACTTATAATAGGTATATATGATTGGTTTGACGTGATATTTATCCTCAACGATATGAAGCCATGTCAGGATATTCTGTTGAAAGTCTTCGGTAGATAAATCTGTAGGTTTTGTTTCCACATCAAGCACCGGTGGCAAATCTCCGGGAACAAGTGGAGCCATTGCAAGAAAAAAATAAGCTTGCCTGCGAGGGGAAGACTGGTTGCTCCAAAAATGATATACTCCGCGAATAAGACCAGCTTCTTTTGAATTAAAAAAGTTCTCGCGAAATTTAGCGTCCAAATGGCTATCGCCTTCTGTAGCCTTTAAGAATACGAACCTAATGGGGTAGGTATCGATTATCGCATTTCTAAGCCGATTCCAATTCACGTCCCCCTGATAATGACTAATATCAATACCATGAATCTCATATCCATCCGGATAATCCGGGTCTCCGTATATTGCTCTCCATCGAAATGCGGTGGGTGAAACAAACAAAAGATAAAAAGCGAGTGAATAAAATATAGAGAAAGATATTCCTAATGCCCACCACATCCATGAATACTTCATTTGCAGTTTCCGAATGATTTGACAGATGGTTTTAGGAATATCCATTTATTATGCTACCGTATCTTTGACAATAAGTTGGAATTTCATGTTTAAAATTCAACTATTCGTTTTTATTGCTTCCTTTTTCAAGAGCTAATGTTTTCGTTGTTCTGTCGCAAACTTCTTTTGGTCCCCAATATTGAATTGGACCGGGGTATATATACGATGATTCCTTAGCCCATTTCTCTCGATTTAGGACAAAAGTTTGGAAAGGTGCTCCTTGCAAATCAACAAGAGCCTTACGAATTACGGGTTTCATTTCTCCATTACGCCTTTCCATATTCATCATCATAGTGATAGGTACTCCACCGGCAATCCATTCTTCTGTGGGGGCGGTGGTATTTTTCACAATTGCCATATATCCCGTTTTTCCATTGGCTATAAGCTGAACAGCTGTTGTACCGAGGGAATAACAATAGTTTGCGTCAAAATTGGACGGAGCGGCACAACGCCCCTCATAACCTAAGAAGTGATGAATGGTGGAAAATTTACCCACATATTTTCCCGTTTTTACCCATTCTTTTAGTTTTGCTTCAACCATAACCGAAAGCAGTTTCTCGGTTTCTATCAAAGAGACTTGTACATTTCCGTGTGGATCACGCTCAAGAGCCAACTGATGAGCTACTTCCAAGGGCAGTGTTTCGAATGTTGCTCTATTAGTTTCAGATAGATGAGTTGTAATATATTCCTTCTGAGATAAATCGTCGAGGTTTTTATATTCTTCTCCATGCGTAGCCAACAAATCACTCAATTCTTGAATGAGCCGATAAACTGCGGGAATGAATTCAAGCAGCCCTTCAGGAACAAGAACAACACCATAATTCTTACCCTCCTTAGCTCTATTGGCAACGATGGTCGCAATATACTCTACGACATCATTCAAAGTTTTATCTTTAGCCTTAATTTCTTCTGAGATTAAACATATGTTCGGGTGTGTCTGCAAGGCACATTCCAATGCTATATGCGAAGCTGAACGTCCCATTAACTTAATAAAATGCCAATATTTACGAGCAGAATTACAATCCCGAGCAATATTTCCTATCATTTCAGAGTAAGTCTTTGTTGCAGTATCGAATCCGAAAGAAGTTTCAATTTGATCATTTTTCAAATCTCCATCAATCGTTTTCGGACATCCAATGACCTGAACTCCATATTTTTTTGCGGCATAGTATTCAGCCAAAACACAAGCGTTTGTATTAGAGTCATCGCCACCTATTATTACAATTGCCTTTATATCCAACTGCCTAATGATTTCCAAACTTTTTTCAAATTGGTCAATTTTTTCCAGTTTTGTTCTTCCGGAGCCAATAAGATCAAAACCTCCTGTGTTTCTATAATTTTGAATAAGTTCAGTGGTTATTTCAATATAATTATGATCAACTAATCCACCCGGTCCCATAAGGAAGCCATAGAGGCGACTATTTGGATTTAACTTCTTCAATTCATCGAAAATACCTGAGATAACATTGTGTCCACCCGGTGCCTGTCCACCGGACAGAATAACCCCAACATTGAAATTTGGCGTTTCTTTTGAAATAGTCGGTTCAAATTCTACGATAGGTAATCCGTAAGTATTGGGGAATAATTTCTTTATATCCTCATGATCATCAGCACTTTGAGTGGGATTTCCTTCTTTAATACTAACCGCACTCTGAAGAGCTTTTGGCAACATGGGCTGATATTTTGCCCTTTCTTTTTGCAACGAGCTTGTTTCCATACGTTAAAAGTTTGAAATTCATTTATACAATCTTTCGTGAATGCAAATGTACTGTTTTTACATGATAAATATGCAGAAAAAATCATTTTTAATAGTAATGGTTTTATTTTTTTTCAATTGATTCTTTCTTTTCTCTTTTTTTGTTTATCTTTGAACATTAAAATCATTTGACTAACTTCATAATTCATATATAAAATGAGTAACAAAAGAGATTTAAAACGAACTATCAATTATATCTGTGGCGATTTATTCGCGGAAGCATTAGCGGCTTCGCTATATGGCTCGAATGTAAATAAAGAAGATGTAGAAGCACTTTTAACGTCTATCTTAATTCTGCGTAATAATTACATAAGCCGGGTATCACACATAGAGCCGGGCATGAAATCCAAACTTTATTTTAATGACTTAAAGTACAAATTTAATGAAGAAGTAAGCGAAATCATCGACCAAATCACAAACTTAGGATAAATCAATGCTGAGTAATTTTTTCTCATGGATTTTATATAGGGTAATGGGCTGGAAAAAAGAAGTAAGCATCAGTTATCCAACTAAATTTATCATCTGTTTAGCTCCTCATACGAGCAATTGGGACTTTGTCATTGGACAATTATTCAGCCACGCTGAAGGATTAAACAGCAATTTCTTAATGAAGAAAGAATGGTTCTTTTGGCCTTTAAGAACTCTTTTTAAAAAAATGGGAGGAATACCGGTATATAGAGAGAAACATACGAGTATGACCGATATCATGGCAGAAGTAGCACGACAGTCAGACACTTTCCAGTTATGTATTACGCCCGAGGGAACAAGATCCTTGAATCCAGAATGGAAGAAAGGTTTTTATTACATAGCCCAAAAAGCTGAAATACCTATTCTCTTATTTGGGGTGGATTACAAAAAGAAGATGATTAATTGCACAAAGTCGATAATTCCATCAGGAGACATAAAAAAAGACATGAGGGAAATAAAATTATACTTTAAGGACTTTCACGGCAAGATACCAGAGAACTTTACTATTGGAGATATCTGATAATGAAAAGACTATTCTTATTTTCTTTCTTCGTCATACTGTCTATTTTGCCTTGTGTTGCGCAAAGCAACCAAATTTCATGGGGAAAATTTGAATATAAAGGTAAGCCGTGGGTGGAGAATGTTTCAAAGCCAAATAGAATCTCCGAAGGATTAAATGGGCGACACATCTCCGTGTGGGCCTCACACGGAAGATATTATGACTCTCAAAAACAAATATGGAAATGGCAACGTCCAAATTTATTCTGCACCACTGAGGATTTATTCACCCAGTCCATTGTTATTCCATATCTCATGCCAATGCTTGAAAATGCCGGTGCCGTTGTGATATCGCCTCGTGAGCGAGATTGGCAAAAGCATGAAATAATTGTTGATAATGACAGTGGAAAACCTTACTATTTTGAGGTGAATGAAAAACACAAGTGGGAAGGCTCCACTGAATTAGGATTTGCAGCTCATGGAGGGAATTACTTTGATGGAGAAAATCCCTTCATTGCAGGTACTATACGTCAAATCAAAACAACAAGGCGCAAGAACAAATTAAGCTATGCGTTCTATCAGCCATTTATCCCTGCGGATGGGAAATATGCAGTTTATGTCAGTTATAGAACTTTAAAACATAGTGTTGATGATGCCGAATATATTGTCTGCCATAAAGGACAAGAAACCAAAATTAAGGTAAATCAAAAAATGGGTGGAGGCACATGGGTGTACCTTGGTACATTCGATTTTGACAAAGGAAATAATATCTACAACCGCGTCATCATTTCCAATCATAGTAAAAGAAACGGAATAGTTACTACTGATGCTGTACGCATAGGTGGAGGAATGGGGAACATACTTCGAGGAGGAACCACCAGTGGCGTTCCAAAAGCTTTGGAAGGAGCAAGATATTTCACGCAATGGGCAGGTGCACCACGCAATATTGTGAGCAAAAGCAATGGTGCTAACGATTATAATGACGATATCAACAGCCGTTCATTATATATTAATTGGTTGGCGGGAGGCTCTGACTATGTTCCAAATAAGTATGGATTAAGAGTTCCCATAGAATTATCGCTGGCTATTCATAGCGATGCAGGGGTTAAGAAGGATGGAACTACGGTAGGAACGCTTGGAATATGTACCACAAAGAGCGGAAACCCAAGACTTGGGACAGGTCTTTCGCGGAACGCTTCGAAGATATTTGCCGAACAACTTGTCGCCAACATAAAAACAGACATTGAAAAAACGTTCTATAAGGCTTGGAATATTCGTAATGTAATCGATCAAAATTATAGTGAAACCAGATTGCCGGAAGTCCCATCCGCTATACTTGAAACAATGTCCCATCAAAATTTTAATGATATGCGAATGGGACAAGATCCGAATTTCAAATTCACCCTCGCTCGTTCCATCTATAAAACAATTCTAAGATACACCTCTCAATTACATGGTACGCATTATACGGTGCAGCCGCTTACACCGAACAATTTTAAAATAGAATTTACATCAAAAAATAAAGTAAAACTGAGTTGGAAAGCTGTTAGCGATATCACAGAGCCATCGGCGAAATCCACATCTTACAATGTTTATATAGCCACAGGAACGAGTGGTTTTGACAATGGAACAAATATAAAGAAAAATTCATATAAACTGAAATTGGAGCCGGGAGTTTTATATCATTTTCGAATAACGGCATGCAATCAGGGTGGCGAAAGTTTTCCAACAGAAGTTTTATCGGCATACAATGCCGGGAACGAGAAACAAACCATACTCATTATCAATGGCTTTCACCGTTTGTCATCACCTGCAATTATTGATACGGAAACTGAACAAGGATTTGACATGGATTCTGATCCCGGCATAAGCTATGGTCCCACGATGGGTTGGTGTGGCAAACAAAGCAACTTTGATAAATCACAATTCGGCAAAGAAGGAACAGATGCACTTGGTTTCAGCGGAGATGAGTTGGCAGGGAAATTATTGACGGGTAATAATTTCAATCACATAACAACCCATGCTGATGCCATTGCAGCATTAAATCAATACAATATTGTAAGTTGTTCCTCTGAAGCTGTAGAAAATGGATGGATAGATATTAATAAATATGCTTTGGCGGATTTAGCTTTGGGATTGGAAAAAGACGATGGACATAGCTTGTTCTACTATAAGGCGATTAAACCTCAAATGCAAAAGAAATTATCTGATTATTTGAAGAATAAAGGAAAAATATTTATTAATGGTGCCTATTTTGCTTCCGACGCTTATAGCGATTCAGAAAGGAAATGGCTGGCACGCTATCTCAAAATTCAGTTTGGAGGTGTGAATAGAAATGGGAGCAGCTCACAAGTTGTAGGACTTAACACCAATTTCGATATTTACAGATTTCTGAATGAGAATCATTATGGTGCCTATTCACCCGACATCATTTTGCCCATAAGCCCAGCTTTCTGCGCCATGAAATATTCCGATAACACCGGAGCTGCCGTGGCCTATAAAGGAACTGATTACAACTTGTTCGCGATGTCATTCCCATTTGAATGTATCAAAGACAAGAATCAGCGATTAAGAATTATGAAGGGGATTATCACCTTTTTAATGAATTAAGAGAGTAAAACCATAACAATAGATGTTTTATGTATAAAATACAAACAAACGCTTCAGGAACGAGGCACATTGACATTAATGAGAAACATTTAGAAACCATTAGACACTATTCTCTTTTTGCCAATCTTATAGATTCAAGTGGAGTTATCAATGAGGATATGCTTGACAGACTCAGGCTTAAAACAAGAGGATTGTTGGAGTCGGATATCTCCAAAGACAATTCCCTGTTAGACCTATGTCTTGATGTTATTTACAATCCTAACATGAAGGCTTTGGGATTAAAAAACCTTCTTACCCTGTTCCACGAATGGGAATTAACAAATAAAGAAGTGAAAGAATAATCTCATCCTTAGCAGTAAATCCAATAATCATTTGAAAACACGTAAATCAAAGGAAAAGATAAATCCTGAAAAAATATCAGGGAGAACGAATACCCAAAAGCAGAAACCGGAAATGATGGGAACTAAAAACAACAAATTGGTTTCTGCTTCATATTCACGTTTTCAACTGACGGATTTCTTGCCGACAACAAAAAAAGAAGTAGAACTAAGACATTGGAACGAACTTGACATCATTCTCTTTTCCGGCGATGCGTATATAGACCATCCGGCTTTTGGCGCAGCCGTCATTGGGCGAACACTCGAAAAGGCAGGTTATAAAGTTGCAATAGTCCCACAACCCGATTGGCATGGTGATTTCCGTGATTTCAAGAAATTGGGGCGTCCCAGACTTTTTTTCGGAATTGCCCCGGGAGCAATGGACTCAATGGTAAATAAATATACTGCGAACAAACGGCTCCGTTCCGAAGACGCATATTCACCAGACGGGCGACACGACCTCCGACCCGAATACCCTACCATTGTCTATAGCAAGATATTAAGACAGCTATATCCTGATGTTCCTATCGTATTGGGAGGGATAGAAGCCTCTTTGCGTCGATTGACTCACTACGACTATTGGCAAGACAAACTCCGGAAAAGCATCCTTTGCGATGCTGATGCTGATATGCTAATCTATGGTATGGGGGAAAAGCAGATTCTTGCAATAGCAAAGGAACTTGGGGCTGGTAATAATATAAACGAAGTTAAAGAAATCCCTCAAACGGCATTCTTGTGCAAAAAAGAAGATATTCCCGGAGGAATAAAAGAAGAAGACATCATCCTCCATTCCCACGAAGAATGTCTGAACAACAAAAAATTTGAGTCGGAAAATTTTAAGCATATCGAAGAGGAATCCAACAAGAGATATGCAAAACGAATCCTGCAAGCAGTTGATAAAAAATACGTTGTGGTCAATCCTCCTTACCCCACCATGACAACAGATGAGGTGGATGCTGCTTATGATTTACCCTATACAAGGGAGCCACACCCCAAATACAAAGGGAAAATCATACCGGCGTACGAAATGATAAAACATAGCGTAAACATACATCGGGGGTGTTTCGGAGGTTGCGCATTCTGCACCATATCTGCACATCAAGGAAAGTTTATTACCTGCCGATCAAAAGAAAGCATATTGAAGGAGGTACGACAAATCATCAAAATGCCCGACTTTAAGGGTTATCTGTCAGACTTGGGCGGTCCGTCCGCCAATATGTATGGCATGGGGGGCATGAACCAAAAAGCGTGCGACCGCTGCAAGCGTCCAAGTTGCATCTTCCCGGAAGTGTGCCCAAATCTAAATACCGATCATAGCAAGTTGTTGGACATATATAGGGCTGTGGATCGGTTGCCCGGAATAAAAAAGAGCTTTATAGGTTCCGGTGTCCGATACGACTTAATTCTCCATAAATCCAAAGATGAAAAAGTTAATCAAGCGGCAAAGGAATATGCCAAGGAATTGGTAACACGCCATGTTAGCGGTCGCCTGAAAGTAGCTCCGGAACACACATCCAACAATGTACTACGACTGATGAGAAAGCCCTCGTTCCAACAGTTTTATGCCTTTAAGCGCATATTTGACAAAATAAACAGCGCTGCACATCTGAAGCAACAAATCATTCCCTACTTCATCTCTTCTCATCCCGGTTGCAAAGAGGAGGATATGGCAGAACTCGCTGTGCTGACCAAAGATTTGGATTTTCATTTGGAACAGGTCCAAGATTTTACCCCTACTCCAATGACCGTTGCCACTGAAACTTGGTATTCCGGTTTTGATCCATATACACTTGAACCGGTTTTTTCAGCAAAAACTCCTCGAGAAAAACTTGCACAACGCCAGTTCTTCTTTTGGTATAAGAATAGCGAGAGGCATAATATTGAAAAAGAGTTACGAAGGATAGGAAGAAGCGACTTAATCCCAAGACTTTATGATGGCAAGCCTTTCCGCACCAAAGTAAATTATAACCGACAAGCTATTGGCAGTAATCCTTTGGATGATAAACAAGGTTCAAAAAAAAGAAACAACACTGTTAAACGTGTCAAGGAACGGTATTCACGAAATGACAAAAAGCGAAGATAGCAGCCTTCCCAACGCATATTTAGTCGTTACAAATATCATTTATTACCATATTTTTTTCGACAAGAGGCTATGCTGAAACCTATTGAAAAAAGCATATCTTTATTCATGACTTCAAAGGCAATAATATTTGGGGAATTGAGTTAGTCATTACCCACACAAATCAACATAATCCCAACATTTCTACCATACATTTACAGTATTGACATATATTCAACTCCACCGGTCATTAGGAATCCCCGGTGTTGTATGGCTGTGAGAAATCTTTTTCTTTTCTTAATGGTGTCCTGAATGATTTCGTGTAAGTCTCACGCAAGGTTGCAGCAAATCATACGACTTGACGTGTTTTGTTCCAATGCCGTGCAGCACCAATCTCCTCATGGCTTCAATTCGTATTCAGCCAGTGGAAAACAGACACTTAATGCCGGGCATTTGCCCCGACCATCACCGCGAAATTATATTACAAAAGCTGCATCCAGGACACGCTTCGTAATGTATTGATAATCAAGGCGATATTAATTTCGATTTAAAAGCTTAGCTTTTGCGCTTCAATTCATGACCTTTTGCATTCCAAAAGCTAAGCTTTTGCTTGGTAAAAGGTAAGCTTTGGGGATAGATAGAATAAAAAAATAAGATAGTATTGGTTTTTGTCATGTTAGTCGCAGAATTTACTTGTTTGATTTTGCAATACTTAGAAATGTGATTTTTCGACATGGTAAAATCATGAACAATATATCGTTGCTCAAGTTTTTAACAATATAAGTAGGGGTTCAAAATTAAAGTGTTGCGGAATTAAGAATATATAAAAAGTGAATTTTCTTTGATGATTGACAATAATGTGTTACTTTTGCAATGAAACAAAGATAATCAATATGCAAAATGTTTTTCGCGGATTAGGAGTCGCTCTTGTAACACCTTTTAATATTAATGGTGACATTGACTATGGAGCACTTGAGAAATTAATAGAATATCAAATAGAGAACGGTGCAGATTTTTTATGTATTTTAGCCACTACGGGTGAAACCCCATGTCTAACATCAAAGGAGAAAAACGAGCTGACCACTTTCATTAAGTCGGTAGTTAAAGGCAGAGTTCCGATCCTTAAATATTGTGGTGGCAACCATACCGCTGCCGTTGTTGATGAAATTAAAACAAGCGACTGGCAAGGGATTGATGGTATCTTGAGCATCTGTCCCTATTACAACAAGCCCAGTCAGGAAGGACTATATCAGCACTTCAAAGCCATAGCGGAGATATCGCCGTTGCCGATAGTCCTGTATAACGTTCCGGGGCGCACGGGCGTGAACATGAAAGCAGAAACGACAGTGCGTATTGCTAAGGATTTTCCCAATGTAGTGGGAATAAAGGAGGCTTCGGGCGATTTGGCGCAGATAGATGAGATAATGAAACTTAAGCCGACAAATTTCGAGGTGATAAGTGGCGATGACGCTCTAACCTTTCCTATGATTGTCAGCGGCGCGGTTGGTGTCATTTCCGTTATTGGCAACGCGCTGCCAAAAGAGTTTTCAAGAATGATACGATTGGAATTAAATGGAGAATTTGAGTCAGCTCGCAAAATTCACCATCAGTTTACCGAATTGTATAAGCTCCTTTTTGTTGATGGAAATCCTGCGGGATGTAAGGCTTTGCTGAACGATATGGGGATGATAGAAAATGTGTTGCGTCTTCCTTTGGTTCCCACTCGGATTGAGACAAAGAAGAAAATGGACGAAATATTAAAAGGGATGAGACACTAAGTGCTCACCCCTTTGCTTGATTCTCGGAATCGTATTTCTAAGTTCTCGGTATGGTTATTTCTCCAGCCAAGGATTTTTTCATGTATTGGCGAATAATGTCAGAATCCTTGTATCTGGCTTGCAGATGCATGAGTTTTGCCACAGCGGCTTCCACCGTGCTGTCGTATCCTGTTACAATTCCGGCTTCTTTCAGATGATAACCCGCGTCGTAGCGGCTCATCTCTACCTGACCACTGATACATTGGCTGATATTGACAACCACAATACCTCTTTCGGTAGCCTTTTTCAAAAGTTTCATAAGCCAAGGCATTTGAGGGGCGTTTCCACTACCGAAAGAACGCATTACGATGCCTCGCAACTCAGGCGCGTCGAGTACATGTTCCACCAAATGCTCCTCCAAACCGGGAAACAAAGAGAAGATAATGACGTTGTTGTCAAGACCGATATGCGGAATCATTGGTTTATTAAAATCGGGCTTAAGGATGTTATGTTCGTGAAATGTGAAGTTTACTCCGGCCTCGCAGAGATGTGGATAATTGAACGAATCGAATGCGTTAAATTCGTCCGCGTTCTGCTTTGTGGAGCGATTGCCTCGTAGCAAATGCCCATTGAAGTAGATGCATACTTCGGGAACCATTGCCGTGCCATCATCTTTGTAGGTGGATGCCAGTTCGATACTTGTCATTAGGTTTTCTTTTCCGTCTGTTCTGAGTTGCCCTATAGGCAGTTGGGAACCGGTGAGAATAATGGGCTTTGTAAGGTTCTCAAACATGAACGATAACGCCGAAGCAGTGTATGCCATGGTGTCCGTGCCATGCAGAATGACAAACCCATCATACCTATCATATCGGTCGGCGATGATAGTAACAATATCGCCCCAAAGTTTTGGCGACATGTTCGATGAATCGATGGGCGGTACGAATTGATAAGTGTCGATGTCAGTTGTAATTTGCTTAAATTCGGGGACGTTATCAGCTAAATGGTTAAAATCCAAAGGCTCTAAAGCACCGGTAATCGGATTGCTTCCCATACCAATGGTTCCACCGGTGTAAATTAATAAAACTTTATTTGTTCTTTTCATGTTAGTATTATCTTTGGCGCAAAGATACTAAAAAGATTTTACCTGTTTGACATTCTTTCGCCTGATTTTTTCTCTCAAAACACCATAACGTCTCCTTTTATCTACATGGATGGCTAACAGTAAATAGCTGTTTCTTGAAAATAATTGACTAAATGCTTCTCTTTTCTTGCGATAGGTTGTAAAGCGCAATTAAACTTACCCATTTGATAACTTCGTATTCTTTGCGTCCATTTGTATCAAGTTTTTAGGAAAAGGCATCAATAGAAACGGAAAAGTGATTTATTCTTTTGTTGTTATCAAAAAATAGTAGTATTTTTGCAACATCTTTATGAGAATGTTTCTGTTAACATGTTTTTAAATATATGAAGAAATTACTTTTACCCCTTTTTGTATGTGCCATTCTCCTCACCATAGTCGCAGGTTGTGGTTCAAGTAGAAAAATCGTTTATTGGCAAAATATTGACTCTATCAGTTTGGCAGCTTCGAAAGGGTTGTACGATGCGAGAATTATGCCGAAGGATGAATTAAATATCCTTGTACAGACCACTGATCCGGCTACTTCAGAGCCATTTAATTTGAGACAACCTAACCAATATACTATAGATGAACACAGAATTAGTGGATATCTTGTAGATAATGATGGATATATCAATTTCCCATTGGTAGGGAAAATTCATGTGGCGGGCTTGACAAAGAACGAGTGTGAAGATTTGTTGAAAAGCAAAATACAACCCTATATGTCGCGCACGGAAAATCCATTGGTGGCTGTCCGTATGAGTAGTTACAGAGTTACGGTTACCGGCGAAGTGAACCATCCGGGCGTAATTCCGGTAAATACTGAGAAGATGAGTGTGATGGAGGCTTTGGCAGCAGCAGGTGATTTGACGATATACGGTAAACGTGACAATGTAATACTTTTGCGCGAAGATGCCAATGGAGAGAAGCACAAGACTCGTTTAAATCTGAATGACGCGAATATCATTAACTCGCCTTATTTTTATTTACAACAGAATGATATTTTATATGTAGCCCCCAACAGTGTAAAAGCAAAAAACTCCGAAATCGGAAGTTCAACAACAATATGGTTCTCCGTAGTTGGGATTCTAACTTCATTGGCTTCATTAATAGTTAATATTCTCAGATAAAGTATGCTCGTTGAATTTGGAATTAAGATGAAAATTTTATTTTATACTTTCTCTCATGGCTTTTGGTGATTTTCATTAGTTCGTTTCAGAGCAAGTATTAATTTTTATTTTAGATTTCAAGATTTTTTATTTATGTGTGGTATAGTAGGATACATAGGAACAAAGCGACAAGCCTATCCAATATTAATAAACGGATTGAAAAGATTGGAATATCGCGGCTATGATAGTGCCGGAATAGCACTGATGAGTAGTGATAACAATCTGAGTGTATATAAAACAAAAGGAAAAGTCTCGAATTTGGAGGCTTATTGTGCGGAAAAAAACATAGAAGGTACCATTGGTATTGCCCACACTCGCTGGGCAACACATGGCGAACCTTCTTCCACCAATGCGCATCCGCATTATTCACAGTCTAAAAATTTAGCCATCATCCATAACGGCATCATTGAAAATTATGCCGAGATAAAGAAGAAATTACAGGCGAATGGGGTTAAATTCCTTTCTGATACCGATACGGAAGTATTGGTGCAATTAGTGGAATACATTCAAACTCAAAAGAAAACCGATCTTCTCTCCGCCGTTCAAATAGCTTTGCACCAGGTGATAGGGGCCTATGCCATAGCCATTTTGGATAAACGGCATCCCGACACCCTCATTGCCGCACGCAAGCAAAGTCCGCTGGTGGTGGGGATTGGTGATGGAGAGTTCTTCTTAGGTTCGGATGCCAGTCCGATAGTGGAATATACAGACAAGGTGGTTTATCCCGATGATGGCAATATTGTCGTAATGAAACTTGGAGAAGAACTGAAGGTTGTCAATATAGATAATGAGAAACTCTCGCTTGAGGTTAAGAAGGTTGATGTGAATCTTGGTCAAATAGAAAAAGGCGGTTATCCTCATTTCATGTTAAAGGAAATATTTGAGCAACCTGACTGTTTGAGAAACTGTATGCGAGGAAGGATAAACGTAGAGCATGACAATGTAACCCTAAGCGCGCTGATAGATTACCGCAGTAACTTGGTGAACGCCAAGCGCATTATCATTGTTGCTTGTGGAACAAGTTGGCACGCCGGATTAATTGGAAAGCAAATCATAGAGACGTTCTGCCGCGTTCCGGTTGATGTGGAATATGCCAGTGAATTTCGGTATCGCAATCCGGTGGTCTCTCATGATGACGTGGTGATAGCTTTGTCGCAAAGCGGCGAAACAGCCGACACGCTTGCGGCGGTAGAACTTGCTAAAGAGCGAGGAGCCTTTATTTATGGAATATGCAATGCAATAGGTTCGAGCATTCCTCGTGCGACCCATACCGGAACTTATATCCATGTAGGACCAGAAATCGGAGTTGCTTCCACCAAAGCCTTTACAGGTCAGGTTACAGTCTTGACCATGTTCGGATTGGCATTGGCAAACGCCAAAGGCACCCTTTCGCATAATAAATATGTGGAGGTGGTAAAGGAATTGACGTCCATGCCGGATAAGATAACGGAAGTGTTGAAGACCAACGACCTCGTGGCAGATTTGGCTCGGACGTTCACATACGCTCGCAACTTCTTGTATCTCGGCAGAGGATTTAGTTTCCCGGTCGCTTTGGAAGGAGCATTGAAGTTAAAGGAAATATCCTATATCCACGCAGAAGGCTATCCGGCAGCAGAAATGAAGCACGGTCCTATCGCGTTGATAGATTCCGATATGCCGGTTGTTGCAATTGCCACACACAACGCGATGTATGAAAAGGTAAGAAGCAACATACAAGAGATTAAGGCAAGGCAGGGAAGAGTCATCGCTTTGGTTTCAAAAGGAGACACGACCATCTCAAAGATAGCTGATTCTGTTATAGAACTTCCCGACACCTTGGAATGTTTGGAACCACTACTTGCTACAATTCCCCTGCAATTGTTGGCATATCATATAGCAGTTTGCAAAGGTAAGAATGTTGATCAACCCCGAAATCTTGCGAAATCGGTAACTGTAGAGTAATCTTTTTATGAAAAAATAAACATAACCTAATGGAGAAAGAGATACATGAAGATTGTGGCGTGGCCATGATCAGGCTGCTGAAACCTCTCGATTATTATCAGAAGAAATATGGTACATGGAGGTATGCTTTGAACAAGCTCTATCTGATGATGGAGAAACAACACAATCGCGGACAGGAAGGTGCCGGTATGGCGGCCGTGAAACTTTGTTCCGATCCCGGACATGAGTATATGTTTCGTGAGAGAGCTGAAGGAAAGAATGCCGTAACAGAAATATTTGCCAATGTTCATCACTCTTATAAGCATTATTCTGAAGCCCAAATGGCTGACTCTGCTCTTGCCGAAAAAGAAATTCCTTTTGCCGGAGAGCTTTATATGGGACATCTTCGCTACTCCACAACCGGCAAAAGCGGATTATCTTACGTGCATCCTTTTTTGAGAAGAAACAATTGGAAGGCTAAAAATCTTGCCCTGTGTGGCAACTTCAACATGACCAATATCGATGAGATTTTTGAGAAGCTGACCGAGCAAGGACAATGTCCGCGCATTTACAGCGACACTTACATCTTATTGGAGTTGATGGGGCATCGATTGGATAGAGAGGTGGAAAGAAATTTTGTTGCCGCGAAGAAGAAAGGACTTGAAAAGCGGGATATAACAAAATACATCGAAGACCATGTTGATATGAAAAATGTTCTTCAGACCACCATGCACGCTTTCGATGGCGGATATGTCATCTGTGGCATTACAGGTTCGGGCGAGATGTTTTCTATAAGGGATCCTTGGGGCATTCGCCCGGCATTTTATTATATGAATGACGAGATAGTTGCCTTAGCAAGTGAGCGTCCTGTTCTTCAAACCACTTTCGACTTGTCTTGTGAAGATGTGCGTGAGCTTCATCCCGGTGAAGCTCTCATCGTAAATAAAAGCGGGGAATGTTGTTTGCAACAGATTATTGAGCAAAGAGGTGATGCTGCCTGTTCATTTGAACGTATTTATTTTTCAAGAGGGTCGGATAGAGACATCTACAAAGAGCGAAAGAAGTTGGGAGAGCAGCTCACTCAAAATGTCTTGCAATCCATTGATTACGACACGTCTCACACTGTGTTATCGTTTATACCAAATACGGCAGAAGTCGCATTCTACGGTCTTTTACAGGGACTTAAGTTTTGGCTCAACGAACAAAAGGTGGAACGTATCAAGGCTTTGGGACATCAGCCCTCGGAAGACGAACTATCAACCATACTCAATCAGTCGATTCGTTCTGAGAAGGTGGCATGGAAAGATATTAAGTTACGTACTTTTATTACTGAGGGCAATTCGAGAAGAGATTTAGCATCCCATGTGTATGACATCAGCTATGAGAGTATCGTTCCTTATGAAGATAATCTTGTCATCATCGACGACTCCATCGTAAGGGGAACAACGTTGAAAGAGAGTATATTGCGCATCCTCGACCGATTGCATCCCAAGAAGATAGTCATTGTTTCCAGTGCTCCGCAAATCCGTTATCCTGATTATTATGGTATTGATATGCCGCGATTGGAAGAGTTTTGTGTTTTCCGGGCAACAGTGGAGCTGATAAAGGAACGTAAACAAGGTCGGCTGTTGGATGAGGTCTATGAGGATTGTAAACGAGAAGTGAGCAAAGGGCAAGGCGAAACTATCAACAATGCCGTTCGTAAGGTATATTCCCCTTTCTCTATAGATGAAATCAATAGAAAGATAGTGGAAATGTTGCGTCCCGATGGTATGACAACTCCTGTGGATTTAGTGTATCAAAGCATCGAGGGACTGCATGAAGCTATCCCCAATCATAAGGGAGATTGGTATTTTACAGGGGATTATCCCACGTCCGGTGGTATGCGGCACGTTAATCAGGCTTTCATAAATTACTATGAAAATGTCTATAGCAAAGAATAATTCGGAATCAAGCAATTATATAATATAATGAGAAATGTAACTTTAGTCTTAAATGACGGTACTGAATTTCATGGAAAGTCATTTGGTTATGATGCCCCAGTAGCCGGCGAGGTGGTGTTTAACACAGCTATGATGGGCTATCCCGAAAGTCTGACCGACCCTTCGTATGCCGGTCAGATGCTTGTAATGACCTTTCCTTTAGTTGGTAATTACGGTGTACCACCGTTTACAATAGAGCAAAACAAAATTCCATCTTATATGGAGAGCAACAAGATATATGTTTCTGCCCTTATTGTATCAGACTATAGTGAGGCTTATTCACATTGGAACGCCGTGGAGAGTTTGGCAAGCTGGTTGAAGAGGGAACATGTCCCGGGTATCACCGGCATCGATACTCGCGAGCTTACGAAGGTGTTGCGCGAGCATGGTGTGATGATGGGCAAGATAATATTTGACGACGAGCCTGACAACATTCCCGAAGCTCATTATGAGGGAGTGAACTTCGTAGATATTGTCTCAACGAAAGAAATCATAAAGTATAATGAAGGTGGCGGAAAGAAGGTGATTCTCGTGGACTGTGGAGTAAAGGCAAACATCCTTCGCGAACTGGTCAGCAGGAATGTAGAAGTAATTAGCGTTCCATGGAACTATGATTATACAGGGATGGACTATGATGGATTGTTCCTTGCCAACGGACCCGGCGATCCTGATATGTGCGCCGATGCCGTTGCCATTATCCGTAAGCAGATGAATGCCGGTTCCAAGCCGATATGCGGCATCTGTATGGGTAATCAATTGATGGCAAAGGCTGCCGGAGCTACCATCTATAAACTGAAATACGGACACCGTGGTCATAATCAGCCGGTACGCATGGTGGGTACGAATAAGTGCTATATAACCTCTCAGAACCATGGTTACGCCCTGGACGCCAAGACGCTTGATAAGGATTGGGAAGAACTCTTTGTGAATATGAACGATGGCAGCAATGAAGGAATCAGGCATAAGACTCATCCTTGGTTCAGTTCGCAATTCCACCCGGAGGCAAGTTCCGGACCCATGGATACTGAATTTATTTTCGACAAATTTGTAGGAGCACTGAAATAATGAGAGACGAATCAATAAAGAAAGTCCTGATATTGGGTTCAGGCGCATTAAAGATTGGTGAAGCGGGAGAATTCGATTACTCTGGTTCTCAAGCATTAAAGGCATTGCGCGAGGAAGGTATTTCCACAGTGCTTATCAACCCAAACATTGCAACTGTTCAGACATCAGAAGGGGTAGCCGACCAAATTTATTTCCTACCCATACAGCCCTACTTTGTAGAGCGTGTCATTCAGAAGGAAAAGCCGGATGGTATTCTTCTTTCTTTTGGTGGGCAAACGGCACTTAACTGTGGTGTGGAGCTTGACCGTTCGGGAGTGTTGCGAAAATACAATGTAAAGGTATTGGGAACACCCGTTGAAGCCATCATGAACACAGAAGACCGAGAACTGTTCGTCGAACGGCTGGACGAGATAGACGTAAAGACCATTAAGAGCGAGGCTTGCGAAGATATACGAAGCGCGCGCGAAGCAGCAAAAACGCTCGGTTATCCCGTCATCATCAGAGCTGCCTATGCCTTGGGTGGCTTGGGAAGTGGCTTTGCCGATAATGAGGAAGAACTCGACAAAATCTGCGAGAAAGCCTTCTCTTTCTCGCCACAAGTCTTGGTGGAGAAAAGTCTTAAGGGATGGAAAGAGATAGAATATGAAGTGGTGCGCGACCGTTACGATAACTGCATCACGGTCTGTAACATGGAGAACTTCGATCCCCTTGGCATCCATACAGGAGAGTCGATTGTGGTAGCACCCTCGCAAACCCTTACCAATAGCGAATATCATAAGCTTAGAGCGCTTGCCATTCGCATCGTGCGCCATATAGGTATCGTGGGCGAGTGCAATGTGCAGTATGCTTTCGACCCACAAAGCGAGGATTACCGGGTCATCGAGGTAAATGCCCGCCTTTCGCGCTCCTCGGCCTTGGCAAGCAAGGCCACAGGCTATCCCTTGGCTTTCGTGGCTGCAAAGCTCGGTATGGGATACGGACTCTTTGAACTGAAGAACTCCGTTACCAAAACAACATCGGCATTCTTCGAACCTGCACTCGACTACGTTGTATGTAAGATACCCCGTTGGGACTTGAGCAAGTTCCGTGGCGTGGACAAGGAATTAGGATCAAGCATGAAATCGGTGGGCGAGGTCATGGCAATTGGTAGGAACTTTGAAGAAGCCATACAAAAAGGTCTCCGAATGATAGGACAGGGTATGCATGGTTTTGTAGAGAACAAGGAACTGCAAATCCCGGACATCGACGAAGCTCTGCGTGAACCCACAGACAAACGCGTCTTTGTCATCTCAAAGGCAATGCATAAAGGTTATACCGTGAACCAAATCCATGACCTGACAAAGATAGATTGTTGGTTCCTTAACAAGCTCAAGCACATCATTGATATTGATGAGGGACTGAAAGCACACAATATCAACACTTTGGACAAGGAACAATTGCGTGAAGCAAAGGTATATGGGTTCACCGACTTTCAAATCGCCCGCGCCGTTGGGTTGGAGGAAGAGTGTAAGAACATGCATCAAGCGATGCTCGTTGTTCGCAAGCTACGCAAGAGTTATGGTATTCTTCCCGTGGTAAAGCAAATCGATACCCTCGCCGCTGAATATCCTGCCCAAACCAACTATCTTTATGTTACCTATTCGGGCATAAAATCCGACATCAGATTTGTGAACGACCGCAACAGCGTCATCGTTCTTGGATCGGGAGCCTATCGCATTGGAAGTTCCGTGGAGTTCGATTGGTGTGGCGTCCAAGCCTTAAATACCATTCGCAAGCAGGGCTATCGTTCCATCATGATCAATTACAACCCGGAGACTGTATCCACCGATTATGACATGTGCGACCGCCTCTATTTCGATGAACTTACTTTCGAGCGTGTTATGGACATCATCGATTTTGAAAGTCCACACGGCGTGATAGTCTCTACAGGCGGACAGATTCCCAATAATCTTGCCATGTATCTTGATGCCGAGAACGTTACCATTCTTGGAACAAAGGCAAAGGACATCGACAATGCTGAAGATCGCGCCAAGTTTTCCTCGCTGCTCTCCGAACGAGGCATTAACCAACCCGAATGGCGTGCACTCACGAGCATGGACGATATCAACGAATTCGTGGATAAGGTAGGATTTCCTGTTCTTGTACGTCCCTCCTATGTCCTCTCAGGTGCAGCGATGAACGTATGCTCCAATAAGGATGAGCTGACGAAGTTCCTCCGGTTGGCAGCCAATGTTAGCGAGGATCATCCTGTGGTGGTCAGCAAGTTCATTGAGCATGCTAAGGAAATTGAGATGGATGCAGTGGCAAGGGACGGAGAGATACTTGCTTATGCCATTTCCGAACATATCGAGTTTGCCGGAGTTCACTCCGGTGATGCCACCATACAGTTCCCCCCACAGAAACTCTACGTGGAAACCGTGCGCCGCGTGAAACGCATCAGTCGGCAGATAGCAAAGGCATTGCATATTAATGGTCCGTTCAACATACAATTCATGGCACGCGAGAACGATATTTTGGTCATTGAGTGCAACCTTCGTGCGAGCCGTTCCTTCCCATTCGTAAGCAAGGTTTTGAAACTCAACTTGATTGACCTTGCCACGAAGGTAATGTTAGGCGTGTCCGTGGAAAAGCCAAGTAAGAACCTCTTCGATCTTGACTATGTGGGCATAAAGGCAAGTCAGTTTTCTTTCAATCGTTTGCAAAAGGCAGACCCAGTCTTGGGCGTTGATATGAGTTCCACCGGCGAGGTGGGATGCCTTGGCGATGACACTTCAACCGCCTTACTGAAGAGCATGCTTTCGGTGGGGCATCGCATTCCGAAGAAGAATATTCTTCTTTCCACAGGTGGTGCAAAGCAAAAAGCCGAAATGCTCGACGCGGCAAAAATGTTGCGCAACCATGGTTATAACCTCTACGCAACCGGAGGCACCTCCAAGTTCTTGACGGAGAATGGCGTGGATAACACATTGGTTTATTGGCCCTCTGATGAGGGTATGCAGCCACAGGCACTCAGCCTCTTGCACGAGAAGAAGATAGACATGGTAGTGAACATTCCCAAAGACCTCACGCCTCGCGAACTGACCAACGGCTATAAAATCAGGCGTGCCACCATCGACCTGAACATACCATTGATTACGAATAGCCGTCTTGCCAGCGCGTTCATCACGGCATTTTGCAACAACAGCCTCGATACCATCGATATCAAGGCTTGGGGAGAATACTGATCCATTCATGCTTTTACCATCTCGAGGCTCATGCATGCCAATGCTATGAGCCTCGAGATAAAACAATTCATAAGGAAATAATAAGATAAAATCTCTATCTATTCGTGCCTGATGGTGCAAGACATTAGCCTACATAGACAGATGATATAGTGGGGGAGTATTATTTCATTATCTGTTTTTTGATGTCAGTCAGCGATGCTTCAACATATAATTTCGCCATCTCAGCACATCGTTCTCCATCCATACCCGCACTGACAATTCCTCCGGCATACCCGGCTCCTTCGCCACAGGGAAAAAGTCCGCGCAATCGCAGATGCATCAGGGTGTCAGGTTCTCTGAGAATACGCACCGGAGAACTTGTTCGCGTTTCGACAGCTATCATCAAAGCCTCCTTGGTGAGAAAACCATGAGCCTGTTTTCCAAAGGTTTGGAACGCCTCCTGCAATCTAATGGTAACGAAAGGTGGCATCCAAAAATGCAATGGGCTTGATATTAACCCCGGCGTATAGCTTGATGAGGGCAAATCATAGGACAAGCGCTTGTTTACGAAGTCAGTCATGCGTTGTGCCGGAGCAGTCTGCCGCATGTTGCCCTGTTGCCATGCGTCTTGTTCCATGCGTTCTTGAAAAGTAAGCATCCTAAGTAAGTCATTACCCGGCAGGTCATCAGGATTTACTTGTACCACCATTCCCGAATTTGACCATTTGGAACCTCTATTGGCAGTGCTCATTCCGTTGGTAACGATTTGCCGTGGTCCCGATGCGGAAGGAATAACAAAGCCCCCGGGACACATACAGAACGAATAAACACCTCGTTGGCGCGCCTGAGTTACAAAAGAATATTCAGCGGCGGGGAGATATTTTCCCCTACCTGTCTTATTATGATACTGAATTTGGTCAATAAGCTGCGATGGATGTTCCAATCTCACTCCCACGGCTATTCCCTTAGGCTCCATCTCAACTTTGCTTTCCGCTAAATAGCGATACACATCACGAGCAGAATGACCTGTGGCAAGTATGACCGGTCCATGAAACACTTTTTCAATTTGGATGTCGCTCTCGAAAACCGTCTTGGCACGAACCCCAATAACTTTGTTGGAATCGATGATAAAGGAGGTCATCTTTGTTTGAAAATATACTTCTCCCCCACACGATCGGATAGTATTTCGCATATTCTCAATCACTTTCGGGAGTTTATCCGTACCAATATGAGGATGAGCATCCGACAATATGGCAGGAGAGGCTCCATGCTGACAGAACACATTCAGAATTTTCTCCACCGAACCTCGCTTCTTACTTCGAGTGTAGAGTTTTCCATCAGAGTTTGCACCGGCTCCTCCTTCTCCAAAACAATAATTGGATTCGGGATTTACTTTCTGAGTTTTAGAAATCAAGGATAAATCCTTATTGCGTTCTCGAACAGATTTCCCTCGCTCAAGCACGATGGGGCGCAAGCCTAATTCAATGAGACGAAGTGCGGCAAAAAACCCACCGGGTCCCGCGCCTACGACTATTACAGCAGGAGCGGAACTTACATCAGCATATTCAGTTCTCACGAAAACATCATCGGTAGGTTCTTCGTTTATATAAACCCGCACTTTCAAGTTGATATATATATCCCTGTGTCGGGCGTCTATTGACTTTTTCAATGTGCGAACCGCATGGATGGTTCTCGCATCCAATCCCTTATCCCGGGCAAGAAACGCTTTAATGTTTTGTTCGTTGTAAGCTGTTTGTGGGGTAACCCTAAGTTGATATTCCTGTATCATAATTAATCAAAAAAAACTTACTCGTATATCTTCGTTAAAAAAAATACCCAAGAGGAGACTTCCAAGACAATGGGAGTGCGCCTTTTGGGTATAGAATTAATAAAGAAATCTATCGACCTCTATACTGCGACAAACTTATAGCGGAGTGGTTAAAAGGAAATTGCGAATAACCCAATAACTGAGAATCCCCGCAATATAGCCCACGAAAGCTATCCATGTAATCTTCTTCATATACCATCCGAAAGTGATTTTTTCCAAACCCATTACGACTACTCCGGCAGCACTGCCAATAATCAGCATGGAACCTCCCACACCTGCACAATAAGCCAGCAACTGCCAAAAGATGCCATCTACTGCCATATCCCCGGCAGCCTGAATGGGATACATACCCATACAACCGGCTACTAATGGCACGTTGTCCACAATGGATGAAAGCACACCTATAATTCCTGTTACCGCATAGTGGTTCTCATTGAATATATCATTTAAGGAACCACCCATCTGTGTCAACAATCCTATTTCCTGCAAACAAGCGACTGCCATCAAAATGCCAAGAAAAAAGAGGATGGTGGACATGTCTATTCTGCGCATGATATTGGAAACACGTTTAGCGAAATTTTGATTGCCTCCGTTCTTTCGATGCAAATGACGATAGAATAGCTCTGTTACCGTCCATAAGACGCTAAGGACGAGTAATATACCCACAAACGGAGGCAGATGGGTAATGGACTTGAATATAGGTACAAAGCAAAGACCTCCCACACCAACAATAAAAATTACCTTACGCTGCTTGCTTCCAAATTCCTCATCAGACACTTCAGATTCCACTATCTTTTCAACATCGCTTTCCATGTCGCCTTTCAACATGTACTGAAGGATGAAAGCCGGAATAACCATCGACACCAATGATGGTATAAAGATTTCCGAAATAACTCCCACAGCGGTAATCATTCCCGCATTCCACAGCATAATGGTTGTAACGTCCCCTATCGGTGAGAAAGCCCCTCCCGAATTGGCAGCGATGATAACCAAAGAAGCATATATCAGTCGATCGTTATGGTTGCGAATGAGTTTCCGCAGAATCATAATCATTACAATACTCGTCGTAAGATTGTCGAGTATGGCAGAGAGTATAAAGGTCATAAAAGCTATGCGCCACATCAAACTGCGTTTCGACTTGGTTTGCATGACATTTTTCACCCAATTGAAGCCGCCATTTTGATCCACTATCTCAACGATGGTCATGGCTCCCATTAAGAAAAACAAAGTCGTTGCCGTATCACCCAAATGACGTGTAATGACTTCATTGACAAACGTAATAACTTCTTGACCTACACCCTTAAAGTCGGGATGCATGATTTGTATGAAAGATGCCGGATTAATCATGTAAAGTGTCCAACAGCATACAAACATTAGTAAGGCAATAGCAGCCTTATTGATTTTTGTCAGGCTTTCCATTGCAATCAGGGCGTACCCTAATACAAAAGCAACAATAATTGAAATTGATAGTGTTGACATTTTTATTAAATTTAATTTGACGACAAAGGTACACAAAAGTTATGAGTAAGACATAAATAGTATGGGAAAAATAGAATAAGGATTGGAATTTCTCATAAATTTATAGTATATTTGTAGCAAAATCACAGTATCATGAAAAAGAAAAGAATAAATGTGGTCTGTGCCATCATGCGTGATGGTAACAAGTATTTATGCACACAAAGGCTCCGTAAAGGTCCCGATTACACAGCTGAACATTGGGAGTTTCCGGGTGGAAAAGTAGAAGATAACGAAAACGACTACGAGGCTTTGCGAAGGGAAATACGCGAAGAAATGGATTGGGACATATTCGTGGGCAGAAAGCTTGGAACAATAGAACATGAATATCCCGACTTTATCATCCATCTAAAAGCATACGAATGTCTTGCACGCAACAACAACTTCAAGTTACTTGCGCATTTGGACGCAAAATGGCTGGCCACAGAAGAATTTCCTTCCTTGAATTGGACGGAAGCCGACAAGTTATTAATAGAAAAGATATGGAGGTTACAGTAAGCAAAGAAATAGAAAAGGTATGTCCGAACTTCATTGGTGCTTGTGTGGACGCGCAAGTGAAAAACTCAAAGTTTTGTCCTGCTCTTTGGGATGAGATTCATACCTATGCCGCGCGATACAAAGAGCGATTAACCACAGAAAGCTTAAAGGAATTATCGGGAATAGCAGCTACACGCAAAGTTTATCGCGAGTGCGGAAAAGATCCTTCGAGATATCGTCCGGCTGCGGAATCGCTCATCCGAAGAATGCTTCAAGGAAAAGAACTTTATCAAATCAACACACTTGTCGATCTCATTAACCTTGCGTCTATCGCATTCGGCTACAGCATTGGCGGTTTCGATGCCGATAAGTTTGAAGGCAGTAAGCTCACGTTGGGCATTGGAAAAGAGGGCGAACCCTACGAGGGAATAGGAAGAGGAATGATAAACATTCATGGCTTGCCCGTATATCGCGATGCGGCAGGAGGCGTGGGCACACCCACTTCCGACAACGAGCGCACAAAGATAGCCATTGACACATCGCACCTTGTAGTCCTCATCAATGGGTACGATGGAAATGAAAAAGCCGTAAGGGACAATGCAGAATTTATTCAAGATTTATTGCGGAAATATTGTGATAGCGATGGTGGAACATACACCATTTATTAAATACCTCTGCCCATAACGACTTCAATTAATTTCTATGATTATGCAAAGCGAACAAGAACTACGAATGCAATCTCTCGTAACGAGGCTGAACAAAGCGTCTGACGCCTATTACAACGGACGGAGTGAAATCATGTCTGACCATGAATGGGATGCAGCCTTCGATGAACTCAAGGAATTGGAAAGGGAGACCGGCATTGTCTTACCGGATTCTCCTACCTCAAACGTGAGTGCTGACAACTTAGCAGGAGCGAAAGAACAACATGAGTTTGCGGCACTCTCGCTGGCGAAAACCAAGAAGACGGAAGAACTGGCGAAGTGGGCTGAAGGAAAACCGATATGGATTTCGTGGAAACTCGATGGGCTGACACTGGTCGTTACCTACGACAACGGACAACTCACCAAAGTCGTAACTCGCGGCAATGGGCATATTGGTACGAACATTACTCATCTTGCCCCTGCCATCAAGGGTATAAACCCTGCCATTGCGGAGAAAGGACATGTTGTAATTCGAGGAGAGGCCGTAATCAGTTATGCCGATTTTGAACAATTCAACATGGAGGCAGATGAGGAATATGCCAACCCGCGCAACTTGGCTTCCGGATCTCTGACCCTGAAAGAAATAAACGAAGTGAAGGAACGAAAAATCAGATGGATACCTTTCACGTTGGTATATTGTGAGAAAGATATAAGGTCATGGGGAGAACGCATGGAATTTTTGGAAGCAAATAAATTCAATACTGTTGAGCACGAACTGATAAAAGCCCCTTCTACCGACAATATTAATAAGGTGGTAAACAAATGGACGGAACTTGTAACCCATCGCATCAATCCCTATCCTGTCGACGGACTTGTCGTCTCGTTTGACGATACGGAATATGCCGCCGGAGGAAGCATCACCGGACATCATGCCACGCGCGCGGGGTATGCTTTCAAGTGGCAGGATGAAAGTGTGGAAACGCAACTCGACCATATTGAATGGTCATGCGCAGCCTCCACCATCTCGCCTGTCGCAGTATTCAATCCGGTGGATTTAGAAGGAACAACCGTGAAACGAGCAAGCCTCTGCAACATCTCGGAATGCGAACGTCTGGGGATTGGCGGTAAAGGGTCGCTTCTCTCTGTTATCAAAGCCAATAAGATTATCCCGAAAGTCATTCAGGTGAAGGAGAGAAAAGGAGTTTTTACTATTCCCGACACATGCCCTGTTTGTAAAGCAGAAACAGAAGTGAAAGAAAGTGAAAACAGCGGAACGAAAACACTCCATTGCACCAACGTGAATTGTCCGGCGAAGCAGTTGAAAAAATTTGCACGCTTCGTCTCGAAAGAAGGAATCAGCATTGATGGATTGTCAGAACAAACCCTACAAAAATTCATCAACCTCGGATGGGTTTCCGAATATGCCGACCTGTTCCACTTAAATGATTATGCCAACAAACTGCGTTTCATGGATGGATTTGGCAACAAAAGTGTTTCTAACTTATTAAGAGCCATTGAAAAAGCACGAGCTGTTGAAGCCCGACAATTGCTTTTTGCGCTCAACATCCCATTGGTTGGAAAAGATGTCTGCGCTCGTTTGCTCTCCGAGTATTCGTTGAATGAACTCATCCAAACCGCGAGAGCGACAACCGATTCTATGGTTTTTTCCATAATAGACGGCATTGGTCCTGAGAAAAGTTCGAGTTTCGTCAAATGGATGAAAGATGAAAACAATCGCATGATACTCGATGACTTGCTGCCGGAACTCATTATTTCGCAATCCGAATCTATCCCTAAAGGCATGCGTTGCGAAGGACTAACCTTCGTGGTAACGGGCGATGTTCATCATTACAAGAACAGAAATGAGCTTAAAGCCTACATCGAAAGTCAGGGTGGCAAGGTGGTTGGCAGCATCTCCAAATCAACCAATTTCCTTATCAATAACGATATTGACAGCCTTTCTGGAAAAAATCAAAAAGCAAAACAACTTAATATTCCGATTATCTCAGAAGACAAATTTGTGGAAGACTTTGTTAAATAGTGATAGCCGGCACATTGCAGAAAGAAACCCTCGTTTTTTCACTCACTTAGCCTACGACAACGCAGCTATCTTTCCAGCATGAATCACAAAATTTACAGGTCAGTGAAGGCTAAAAATTAGAGTCTGATTATCAATTACTTACACATGGCATTTTAAAAGCTTAGCTTTTGCGATGCAATAGCTAAGCTTTTGCTGTTCAAAAGCTTAGCTTTTAAAAGTCAAAAGCTAAGCTCTTATAATTTGATGCGCAAGTTTTTACAAATATAATCCGATGGATGGCACGATTAAGCATCGGTGGACAACGATAGTCCAACTATTATTGGCTGGACATATCCTCTGTACTGACAAGTGCAATTTTCCACTCGTAAACGAAACAGCAATCGCCCGAAACTCAGAGAGATAACAACACGATGTGATTTGTCTCGGGTGGATTGCCGAAGCTACGTGGCTTGACAGCTTAATGGCAGCTTCGAATTAAAATGTCCATTTGGCGGCAATGGTGGGAATGGCATAAAATCTATTGTTCCGCCCCTTATTATCCCACACGAAGTTATTGCTAATCTCAACTTCAGAACCAAGCGAAAGATTTATTTTGTCCCATCCTTTTAATGTATTCATGTTAAACCAAAACTGTGGCTCCGAAAGCAAAATGAGTTTTCCGTTTACGTTAGGATCATACCACACATCGCAAAAGCCACTGAATGAACATCTGCCTTTCGCAAAAGTAAGTCCCCAAACTTCAGTCAATTGGAATCCGTTGAATGGATGTGTTCCGGTGTGTCCGTTCTTAAAATAGTATTTATACATCAGCTGCACACTGAACGTTTTTGAAAAGTCGTGAGAAGCCCAATTCCACGCTCCACCCGCAAGAAATGCATGTTGGAAGCGATTTCCATAATATCCATCAAGCAGTTCTCCTGTCGCCGCACCCCCGTTATATTCAACATGAGCAGCCCATCTTTTGTCTTTGGTAAGATGGAATTCGCGGGAAATTTCCCAATAGACTCCTGTCGCGCCATCATTCTTATAGTCTATATCTGTGAAAAGATAGGTTGAACCCCACTTGTCGGGCTTGAACATTTCCAAAGTAGTGGTTACTGATGGGCGATTGTCCAAGTTGTCGTACAAATTGTGCCCCAAATCATAATGCAACTGTATGTCTTGAGCTTGCACATTTACAAAAGCAGCCATAAAGATGGCGAGGGAAAAGATTTTTCTCATGAGTTTTTAAGAATTATATTGAAAAACGGTGGCAAAGTTACAAAAAAATCCCAAGGAGTAAATAATATTGTAAAATAATTGGTAACTTTGTCGATAAATATGAGAATAGACATCATTACCGTATTGCCGGAGATGCTGGAAGGTTTTGTTCATGAAAGCATTTTGGCAAGAGCCGAAAAAAAAGGATTGGCAGAAATCAGATTGCACAATCTCCGCGACTACACCCTTGACAAGTGGCGACGCGTTGATGATTATCCCTTTGGGGGGCAAGCAGGCATGGTTATGCAGATAGAGCCAATAGATCGCTGCATCAGTGCTCTGAAAGAAGAAAGGAGCTACGATGAAGTCATTTTTACATCACCCGATGGCGAGTCTTTCACACAAAAAATAGCCAACGAACTTTCGCTTGGTGGCAACATCATAATATTGGCAGGACATTACAAAGGCATAGACCAAAGGGTTAGGGACCACTTGATAACAAGAGAAATCTCCGTGGGCGATTATGTGCTTACTGGAGGCGAGTTGCCCGCGGCGATTATAGCCGATGCTGTCGTAAGAATAGTACCGGGCGTGATAGGAGATGAACAAAGTGCCTTATCGGATTGTTTTCAAGACGATCTATTGTCAGCTCCCATCTATACACGCCCTCGCAGCTATAAAGGTTGGGATGTACCTGAAATTCTGTTGAGTGGCAACGAAGCCAAAATAAGACAATGGGAACTTGACCAAGCCATGGAACGCACGCGCAAATTGCGCCCCGACTTGTTAAAATGAGATTTTCTAATATCTGACAACACTCTGTTAATTAACTCTATCTCATCTTCAAACGCTTACATGAGAATTAACGAAGTGTTGTAATAATGAAGCCTAACCATTGATTTCAAGGTTAAATTTCATTATCCATAATAAATCGCTCACCTAATTGGAATCCTTCGGTATATAGGTCATCCAACTTTCTTATGTCTTTTTCCATTCGCCCTACAACAATGGGCTTCTCGGGACGAATGACTGATATTTCTCCTCTGGATTCATACTCATCAATCATATCCAACTGACGATTGTATGTTTTCAAGCGATGGCTTAAAACAACTCGCAAGCGAGGATAATTCTTATAGATAAACTTTGGCTGTTTGAGGTCTTTTCCATTATCGCGCCAACCTTTGTTCCGAGTGCAAATTACGACATTGGTACGATGACCGGTAACTATGGAACGCTGCAACGGAATGGAATCAACAATACCACCATCCAACATGGGAACACCATTTATCATCACGATCTTGCTAACGTACGGAAGACTGCTGGAAGCTTGAGCCAGTTCATTCAGCCTGTGACGATCTCCGCTGCATTCCTGCAAATATTCACTCCTACCGGTATTGCAATTGGTTGTTACCATTTCGAAAACACAACCATTATTTACTCTTTTGAAAAAGGTATCGTAATCAAAAGGTACCAATTCAAAAGGAAACCGATGGTACAGTAGGTCGGGATCAAAAATACAACCTTGTGTTACAAGATGCCGCAGACCGATATAGTTGTATTTTGACAACATCTCAATGTTAGAAACACGTGCACGTCGAGGCTGCTTGCTGATGTATGATAAACCGTTGCATGCTCCGGCAGAGACTGCTACAACATAATCAAAATACAATCCATATTTCATAAAAGCATCCAATACGCCGGCAGTAAATACGCCGCGCATACCGCCTCCCTCTAAGACTAAACCCGTATTTTGATTTATTTCCATAAAAATCTTGTAAAATACAATGCAAAGTTAATGATTTTGATGGAAATTTCATTATCTTTGCAACTAAACAATCAACCAAAACCTATATGTTTAGCAAAAAAACGTACATCAACCGTCGCGCCGAGCTGAAAAAGCTCGTAAAAAGCGGCGTGATTATTTTATTCGGGAACAACGAATCGGCAGTTAATTCACCTGCCAATAATTACTCTCCTTTCCGTCAGGACTCCTCTTTCTTGTATTATTTTGGACAACAAAGAGATGGGCTTGTAGGTGTAATAGACATTGATGAGAATAAGGAAATGCTCATCGGCGATGATATCGACATTGAAGACATCGTGTGGTTTGGAGGTGTAGATACCGTAAGGGAACTCGGTGAGCAAGTAGGGGTTGCTAATTCCGCTCCTATGGCAGAACTTAAAAGCATTTGCGATAAAGCACAGAAAGCGCAACGGAAAATTCATTTCCTTCCGCCCTATCGCTCAGACATCAAGATACAAATATCCGATTTGCTCGGAATCCATCCCAATAAACAAAAAGAAGCCGCAAGTTTGGAGCTGATTCACGCAATTGTAAAGATGCGTTCGACGAAAACGGCTGAAGAGATAGAAGAATTGGAACGTGCAGCCGTTATCGGCTACAAGATGCACACTACGGCAATGCGCCTAACAAAACCGGGACTAACCGAGAAGTTTGTAGCCGGCAATGTGGATGGAGTCGCCAATTCTTATGGCGCAATGGTTTCATTCCCAACCATCTTCTCCCAACACGGAGAAATCATGCACGGTAATCCTTCCATGGCAGAGTTACAAGCCGGAAGATTGGTACTTTGCGATTGTGGAGGTGAAACTCTGAACCATTATTGTTCAGATAATACACGAACTTTCCCTGTTAATGGAAAGTTTACGCAAAGACAATTAGATATTTATAATGTGGTTGTGGAATGCCACGATGCTGCATTACAATTGGCAAAACCCGGCATGAAGTACGCTGATGTACACTTTGCCGTATGTCGCATCATTTTTGATCGCATGAAAGAACTCGGACTTGCCAAGGGAAACACTGATGCTGCCGTGACAGCAGGCGCACACGCTATGTTCTTGCCACATGGACTTGGACACATGATGGGCATGGACGTACACGATATGGAAGCACTCGGGCAGATTTACGTGGGCTTTGATGAAGAGACGCGCCCCAACTTGGAACAATTCGGAACTAACGCACTTCGAATGGGACGTAGGTTGCAAGAAGGTTTTGTGGTAACTGATGAACCCGGTATTTACTTCATCCCCGCATTGATAGACGAATGGCGAGAAAAGAAACATTGTGCGGAATTCCTTAACTTCGATAAACTCGAAACATACAAAGACTTCGGTGGCATCCGCATAGAGGACGACTTACTCATCACAAAAGATGGTTGCCGGTTTATCGGAAAAGAACTCATTCCTTATCATCCAAAGGACATTGAGGCATTCATGAACGCTTGATTTCCGATAGAAACATAAACGGAATTAAACAACAAATCAATAATAATCAATTAAACAACATTTTTAACCAACCGGATAAGCTATTCCTAAAATTGACATTCCGGTAAATTTAAGAATTATGAGAAAAATTTTTGTATTCGCATTGCTCGCGATTTTTGCGACAAGCGTGAACGCGGCACCCAAAAAGGATGCAAAGAAAAACAACAACAAACCGGTTTTCACTGTAATCAAAGAAAATCCAATCACCAGTATTAAAGACCAAAATCGTTCAGGTACATGCTGGGATTATTCAACTTTATCTTATTTTGAAGCAGAAATTCTGAAGAAAACCGGTAAGACATACGACCTTTGCGAAAGTTTCGTAGCCAACAAGACTTACATGGATCGTGCCATAACCGTTGTACGCATGCACGGCGATGCCCAATTTGCACAAGGGGGGTCTTGCTATGACCCACTATACTGCATGAAGAATTATGGTATCTGTCCCGAGGGCATCATGCCTTTCCCCGGCTCACTTACGGGCGACTCCCTCTACAACTTTAACGAATTCTTCTCGGTAATGGAGCCTTACGTAAACGCTGTTGCTACCAACAAGGCAAGCAAGATCTCCGGTCAGTGGAAACCGGGACTTCAAGCTATCCTCGATTCTTATCTGGGTAAATGTCCGGAGAAGTTCATATATGAAGGAAAGGAATACACTCCCATGTCATTTGCTGCAAGTCTTGGACTGAATTGGGATGACTATGTAACAGTTACATCTTACACACACCACCCATTCTATTCTACATTTGCAGTAGAAGTACAGGACAACTGGCGCAATCCGCAGTCTCATAACGTTCCAATGGACGAAATGATGCAAATCATAGACAATGCCGTAATGAATGGCTATTGCATTGCTTGGGGTGGTGATGTTAGCGAACCGGGCTTCACACGCAATGGATTGGCTTATATGGTTGATGGCAAGAAGGTAGAAACCATGAAAGGCAGCGATATGGCAAGATGGTTGGGACTTTCAGCAGCCAAGAAGCGCAACATCATTGATGAGCTTGGCATGAACGTACCAGAAGTTACCCCAACGCAAGAAATGCGTCAAGAGCGTTTCGACAACTGGGAACTTACTGATGACCATGGTATGTTGATTTTCGGTATCGCGAAAGACCAGAATGGTAAAGAATACTATATGGTTAAGAATTCATGGGGCGAAACAGGCGAATACAAAGGCGTATGGTACATGACCAAGAATTTCATCGCTGCGAACACGATGGACTTCATGGTGAATAAGAATGCCATCCCCGAAAATCTCCGCAAGAAGATGGGGCTTTAACAGCATAAAAACTCATTCTTCTCTGATAACCCTAACTTAAAAGAGGATTATCAAGCAGAAATTAAAAAAGCGTAAATCTACACAGACTTACGCTTTTTTTTTGTACCTTTACCGCATATTAAAAAACAATTAAAATGCATTTCAAATGGAACTACACACCATCTACATCTGAACAGACAAACGCAGCTAAAGAATTGGGAGAAAAACTCAGCATGAGTCCTACATTGGCATCCCTGTTAATCAAGCGTGGTATCAATACCGAGAGTGCGGCAAAGAGGTTTTTTCGTCCTCAATTATCCGACCTTATCAATCCATTCCTTATGAAGGACATGGATATAGCCGTTGATCGTCTGAACGATGCCATGGGAAGGAAAGAACGTATCATGATTTACGGCGACTATGATGTGGACGGCTGTACGGCTGTAGCATTGGTGTATAAATTTTTAAGACAATTCTATTCAAATATAGACTACTATATCCCTGACCGTTACGAAGAAGGATATGGCGTAAGCAAAAAGGGAATAGACTATGCCAAAGATACAAATGTAAGATTGATAATCATACTTGATTGTGGCATTAAGGCAAACAAGGAGATTATGTATGCCAAAGGATTGGGAATAGATTTCATTATTTGCGACCATCATGTGCCGGATGATGATCTACCTCCTGCTACCGCTATCTTAAATCCCAAACGTCCCGATGACACATACCCATTTAAGGAATTGTGTGGGTGTGGAGTTGGTTTTAAATTCATGCAGGCTTTCGCTAAAAATAACAACATTCCTTTTTCACGGCTCATCCCCTTACTCGATTTTTGCGCGGTTAGCATAGCAGCTGATTTGGTACCGGTAGTAGAAGAAAACCGCATTTTGGCTTTTCACGGATTGAAGCAACTCAACCAAAATCCGAGTATCGGTCTGAAAGCGATTATTGACATTTGCGGTCTGAGCGGAAGGGAACTTTCCATGAGCGACATCATTTTCAAGATAGGTCCACGAATTAACGCAAGCGGAAGAATGGAAAACGGATGTGAAAGTGTGAATTTGTTGGTGGAACGCGACTTGCCCAGTGCGTTATTGGAAGCAAAACACATCAATGAATACAACGAAAAGCGAAAAGATGTTGATCGCCAAATGACTGATGAGGCAAACCAAATCGTGGAACGTCTGGAAAGTCAAAAACATCAAAACAGTATCGTACTGTACGATGAGAATTGGAAAAAAGGTGTGATAGGTATTGTTGCTTCCCGGCTAACGGAAATATATTGTCGCCCGACTATCGTACTCACAAAAGATGGTGTATTGGCAACCGGTTCGGCGCGCAGTGTAGCAGGATTTGATATTTATTCAGCCATAAAAAGTTGCAGCGATTTATTAATCAATTTTGGCGGACATACCTACGCCGCCGGACTGACACTCAATTGGGAAGATGTAAAGGCTTTCAGGGACAGACTACAGAAATATGTAGATGAGCATATTCTCCCCGAACAAACAGAACCAACTCTTGATATCGATGCAATAATCGACTTCAAAGACATCACGAAGAAACTTCATAATGACTTGAAGCGTTTCGCACCCTTTGGTCCCGGAAATCCCAAGCCACTCTTCTGCACAAAAAACGTGTTTGATTTCGGAACGAGTAAGGTTGTGGGTCGCGAACAGGAACACATCAAATTGGAGCTTGTCGATTCCAAATCAAACAATGTCATGAACGGCATTGCGTTCGGACAGAGTGAGTCGGCGCGCTACATAAAATCAAAACGTTCTTTCGACATTGCTTATACGATAGAAGACAATATTTTCAAGCGGGGAGCGGTACAGCTGCAAATAGAAGGCATCAGACCGTCTGAAGAAGATTGAGCCGAAATCAGTGAGTAAACAAGAGAAATTGACTTATAAGGATATCCTCCACAAATACTGGGGATATCCTGACTTCCGGGGCATTCAGAAAGAAGTTATTGAAAGCATCGGTCTGGGAAAAGATACGCTTGGTCTCATGCCCACCGGTGGCGGCAAATCGCTAACGTTCCAAATACCAGCATTGGCGAAGAAAGGGGTTTGCATCGTCATAACACCACTCATTTCGCTAATGAAGGATCAAGTAGATCATCTCAAAAAACAGGGTGTTCTCTCAGCCACCATCCATTCCGGAATGTCGCGCAATGAAATTGTTACCACACTCGAAAACTGTATTTTCGGAAGCATCAAACTTTTATATATCTCTCCGGAACGATTGTCATCAGATCTTTTCCAGGCAAAGCTCAAGCACATCAAGATAAGTTTCATAACAGTGGATGAAGCCCACTGCATCAGTCAATGGGGCTATGACTTTCGCCCGGCTTATCTCAACATAGCGAAAATAAGAAGACTTGTTCCGAACTCACCCATACTTGCCCTAACCGCGACCGCTACTCCGGCGGTTATAAAAGACATCCAGCAACAGTTGGAATTTAGGGAAGAGAATGTTTTCAAAATGAGTTTCGAACGTAAGAACCTTGCTTACGTTCTGCGAAAAACCGAAGATAAGCTCAATGAGATGCTTCACATACTGCAATCGGTAAAAGGCACAGCCATCATTTATTGCAGAAGCCGAAAGCGTACAAAAGAATTAGCAACTCTGCTTCTGAATAACAACATATCTGCAACATGGTATCATGCCGGCTTGGAACCTACGATAAAAGACAAACGGCAAACCAAATGGCAAAAAAGCGAAGTGAGGGTGATGGTGGCGACCAATGCTTTCGGAATGGGTATAGACAAGCCCGATGTCCGCCTTGTCATTCATGTTGATTTCCCAAATTCAATTGAAGAATATTTTCAAGAAGCAGGGCGTGCGGGAAGGGACGGAAACAAATCATACGCCATACTGCTCTATACGCCGGCTCACGATGAAAACATATTGAGAAAAAGAATAGACGACACATTCCCACCCAAGGAATATATACGACAGGTATATGAACATTTGGCCTATTTTTATCAGATAGGAGTGGGCAGCGGACACAACATGACATTTGAATTCCCGATAGATAAATTCTGCGTTGCATTCAAGCATTTCCCCATACGCGTCAACTCCGCGCTACATCTTCTCAGAAGAGCGGGATACATAGAATACGATCCTGACCCTGACACCAAAGCCAGAGTGCATTTCTTGTTAGGACGAGAGGATCTTTACAAACTCAACTCGCTTTCAGGTTATGAGAATAAGATTATCATTTCCTTACTCAGAAATTATGGAGGTCTGTTCACGGACTATTCCTTCATTGACGAGGGACATGTGGCGGAAGAAGCCGGTTTAGATCACAACCAAACGTATCTGACATTACAGAATTTGGCAAAAAAAAGAATCATTGATTTCATTCCAAGAAAGGACATTCCACTGATACGATACACAAAAGACAGAGAAGATGGGAAAGATATCATCCTCAATAAGAATGTTTACGAAGACAGTAAGGAACGATTTGTCGCTCGTATCATGGCTATAATCAGCTATGCGCAAAATGGAAAAGTGTGCAGAAGCCGACAGTTGCTGAAGTATTTTGGGGAAATAAAATCAGAAGATTGTTGTCAATGCGATGTTTGTCTCGAACATCAGACCGAAAAACATCCTGACATGCGGATAAGCCCCAAAGAACAAATCCTAACCCTATTGTCTGATGGAAAGAAACATTTGATTACTGAACTGAAATCAATAAGAACCGCAGACACTGATGCCGATTATTTAAAAGACACACTTAGGAACTTATTGGATGAAGAAGAAATCTCTATGGATGGAAGTTTCATACAACTCAATATGAACAATTAACCTTCAAAACATCATTTTTCCTATTTTTCGACAAATGAGGTTCGAGGCTTCCGCTCTATCCGGGCATGCTACTATTTCTAAAAAGTGTGCAAGTTACCTTTTCTTTGTAAGCATACAACCATGAGATTTGGCATATTTTATTCCAATGCTGAGAATAGCGCCAATCTCCTCACCCCTCCAATTCGCATTCAGGTGATGATAAACAAACGCTTGATAGTGAACATTCGTCCCGACCATCACCACGAAATTATATTACAAAAGCCGCATTGGGAATATGTCTCTTAATCTATTGATAATCAGGATGATATTAATCTTGATTTAAAAGCTTAGCTTTTGCATTCCAATTCATGACCTTTTCAATTGCAAAAGCTTAGCTTTTGGAAAGTGAAAGCTAAGCTTTGGATAGATGAATAAAGAAAATTTAGGACATTATTGAACTTTTCCCATATCGCCGGGAAGGATTTTTGCGTTTTCAATACCTCGGCTAACTCAAGGGAATATGCTTATTTATAATTATTACTGTCCGCTAAACATAGAAATCCTCATTCCAACTCATTGAGACACAATAGTTCGGATGACAGCATGTTAGTGACAAGCCCCCTTATTCATTTTCTGTTACCTCGGGTGGCGATTCAGCCGCTGCTTCAAGCATGAGTTTCATGTCGGCATCCGGCATGTTGAAGAAATTATTCATGTTGAGGTATTCCATAAGTACAATGCGCACCATAGTAGCCAGCCCTGAGAAACTCCACCGCCTCTGCAATGAGCTTTGCAGCAGTGACAGTAATAGATTGGCAATGAGTGTAACCCAAATCTGTATCTTGATGGCGTTGGCACTCTCCCCATAGAAGTATCTAAGCGGGAAGTTCTGTTTTATCTGCTTGAAAAGAGTCTCTATCTGCCACCTCCTGCGGTAGATGGCTACGATAGTCTCCATGGACATGTCAAAGTCGTTGGTAAGCAAGGACACCAACTTTGGCATCTTTCCCTTCTTGATATCCACATAGGTGATGATACGCGCTATATGGTTGATACCGCCCTTCCTGAACACCACCACCTGCTCACGATATTCCATCAGCCCATCCTCGTTCATATCCATGCAGTCTT
>NZ_LR027820.1:923960-924717 GCF_900607215.1 Prevotella rectalis | reverse complement strand
TTCTTGATATCCACATAGGTGATGATACGCGCTATATGGTTGATACCGCCCTTCCTGAACACCACCACCTGCTCACGATATTCCATCAGCCCATCCTCGTTCATATCCATGCAGTCTGCCAACACCTCGTATTTGAGATTTTTCTTCATCTTGGTGACATAGACGACGTTCCTCTCGGTCAGTTCCTCAAACTTTTCATAGTTAATATATGCACGATCCAGGGCAACGATTTCATCATGCTTGAAATGGCTGGGGGCGAGCATGAAGGAATCGTTGGTAGCGGCAGAGGTGAACTTCACGTCACAGTGAACTCCCTCGTTTGCATGAATGACGGAATGCACTTTTATGCCACCCTTCTTCTTTCCCGTCTTAGGATGACGGCCCACGCCCTTGAAGATGACGTTAGAGAACAGGGTTATCGTGGTGGAATCGATGATTCTCAGACGTTTTACCCATTCCTCCGTACCATTGCGTCGGCTGTCCGAAGAAAGTCTGTCCTTATTGGACTCGTAAAGGTCGTGATACACGTCCTCAAAGAATTTCTCCGAGCGTCTGGCGTTCGCATCTGACAGGGTACTGCGCTTAGGAACCCTGTCAATGCCTATGTGATGAAGCTTGCGCACCTCAGCCGTCATTGCCGCCTCTATCTCGCGCAGGGAGTCGAAGCGCATGATGACTGCATACAGCATCGTAAGAAGATGGGTGAAGCCATCAAAGGTCTTCACATACCGCTCACCGCCGTTCCGACGGCTTATTT
>NZ_LR027820.1:912442-923949 GCF_900607215.1 Prevotella rectalis | reverse complement strand
ATGGTCGAGAGATTTTATCAGCTGACCATATACCGGCTGTCCGAAGAAATGTGTACTTTTGCCCATGTTATCTGAGTTTGGAAACAAAAGCAAAGATAACAAAAAGGGCTGATACCTCGTGAGAAGTGTCAGCCCTAATTCATAAAAAATGTGGGATGTTTAGCGGACAGTAATAATTTATAATTATAAAGAAGTTATTTTGTTGGTAATCAATAGGTTGTTTACTTTTTAAGGGCGAGACTACTTAGAAGTTTTGAACTGTGTAAATATGAGACGGTTAGATACTGCTTACCAATTTTTTGAGACTATCTTTGTCTTGAGGTCAAACTGCATATTCATTCCCATTACCTTGGCTGTGCTGTTTGAGGCATAATCTGTCATCCAACCGGAAGGAAGAAACGTGTAGTCTTCGTCTGAATTAAAGGTTAGAGTTGTCATGCCCATGCTCTGCATTTGCCCCCAGTTATTTTCTATTTGGGATGTAACCTCTTCTCCCAGTCCCGTTTTCTTCATATTTCCTATAATCATCTGTTTTACATCCTTTTCAGTCATATTGCTCTTGCTTGTGCAATGTAATTGTGTTTCGTCAGAAGTTGTTGTTACGGTGTATGTCGTTATGCCTTTGATGCCCTGTGGGAATTTTCTTTCTTCTTTGTCTCCGGTTTTCAGTATTTTGCCGTAATAATAGAAAAATGTGTTAGAGTTTATATCCTCTATAAGGTTTTTTTCTGAAAGTTGTTCACTGATTGCCATGATTGCTTTTATTTTTGGCATCACCGCTTCTATATTAGGATTTTTCTTATATAGTTCCTCTATGTCAGCGATGGCATTCTTGCTTGCTTTTCCTACAGCTTCATCATAATTTTCAATTTTGGTGATCTTTCCGTCAAGGTTGGTTATATAGATCATCGGAATATTATAGAAATACTTGGATATGACATCATTCATTTGATCTTTCAATTCTTTGTTTCCCTCATACTCTACCTTTGTGATTGTGAATTCCAAGCGATATCCTGAGTTGTTTTTATGTAGAACAACATAACGCTGATTGAGTTTTATGGCAATTTCTTGTGTTCCTCCCATGGGAGCGTTGATTTTTAAATTAGATTTAGACTGATAGATGGTTGTGTCTCCTTGGTTAAAGTTTGCCTTGAAGATAGTTTGTGCGTCTGTCGTGAGTGTTATTCCCAATGCCAGAACAGATAGAAGTAATGCTTTCATATTAGAATTTATAATTTGTTGGTTTCAAAATTACAATTGTTTGAATACTAATTCTTATGTGCTGATTAGTTTTTAAATAATCTTTTAAATAGGCTTTTTTTCTTGTTGTCCGGTTGTTTTTTTAATGAACTTTCATTATTGCTTGGTGATACTTCAGACTCTCCACCTTTTTCTGTTTCCGGAATATCAAAGCCTTCAATAATACCTGATTTCCCCCATTGTGCCACAAGTTCGATAATATCATGTCGAGCAGTTTCATCTTCAACATCATATTGTTCAGTCGTTTTCCTCACCAAATCATCAATGGTGAAAGACTCCATTTTTTGAACTTCCTGCCAAAGGAATGCAGAGCTCTCGTTCATTGAGATGATACTGCTGAAATCAATATTATTTTCACCTTCTGAAACAATAATATATTCTCCGCATACCTGACGGAGATTGAAACCTTTTTTTGCTTTCATAATTTTGTTAATCTTTTTTTATTATTATATAGCACCAAACAATGGAATCCATATTCTTCTGTAGAGTGCCAGTATATATCTTCTTATAGGGTAGAGATGCATCCAAATATAGCTATATGTCTTCCACTTCTTACCATCGATTTTGTCGAGCTCTGTCCTGCCTTTGCGGTAAAATCCAATTACTGTACCCACAACATTTTGTTTTGTGCAATGTTCGGGAGTAAGATTTCCATCTCCCAGTAAAGTTATATTTTCACCTCTTAGTTTAACAATGCGGTGGAGCACATAATGTCCCGGTTCTATCTCTGCCAGCACCGGCTCTCCTTCTTCTATTTGTTTCGGTTTGGTTAGCAACGCCATGTCTCTGTTGTCTTCCAAAAATGGGCGCATGGATTTTCCCTTGAGCTTTAGCGTTACTGTGTGTCCCTCATTAAGCAACTTTACAATTTCTGGTAGTAACTCTGCATTGCTTAATAGTAATTCTGATTTGGATAATGGCTTTTCAGACATCACTGGTTTTTGATATGGTGCGGAAGCAAACTTGTGCAGCTTCCTCATTAGGTAAACAATGCAGTGTATAAACTCCGGTGGTTTCTACAATTTTCGTAATTGTATCACAAATAGCATTATGAATGTCAGAATCCCACTTCATACTTGAACAAGAGGGAAGAATGGATGCAAAGGCTTCAACAGGTTTTAGCTTTTCTATCGAATTTGTTTTCGCCCTATCAATTCTGGTGATTGCTCCTAACTTCGCTTTCACATTCCTATAGCAAGGTGTTTTACCACTCCACGGACCTCCAAAAATCCATAATTCATTATCAATGATCCTGATAATGGGGTTGTCGTCATTCATCAAATCGCTTCCCGGCATATACCTCAGCCACATACTTACATGTGTGGATTTCCCGGTGCCACTTTTAGCGATAAACGCATAGCCGAATCCATTGTTTCTAACCAATGAGGCATGGATAAGCAACGTGTTTTTTCGAGCTCCGGCAAATGCGAATATGAGCATAAGCGCATTATTCAATCCGAACATTCTCATGTTGTGATGACCGTTTAATGCGCACTTGCATTCTGTGAAATCTTTGTTTGTCTGAAGCAAACAGCAATCGGCATTCTCAACATTCTTGATGATGTATTGATATCCTCCATTCGGCAGTTTGTCCACTATCGTATCGCCATTCCCGGTATCAAATGTTCTAATTCTCTCCCTCTCTTCTTTAGTGGCAGGTTGTAATGTGTCATCTACCGTCAGTTGGAATAATATTTCATTATCTATAGAGTTCGTCAGGAATGGTCGAAATGAAGGTAACAAATGTATATCGTTTACATCTGTTTTCTGAAATTTTATGCGAACACTTAGCTCTGCTATTCTAAAGTCATATGCTACCATTTGAAGTATGTTGGTTAAGATTATAACTCTGTGTTTGCCTGGTTTTTTAATTTCTTGTCATTAACAATTATTTGTTCTGCATCCGGGGCAACGGTTGAAAAACTGAAAAGTTTAGAGCTGATGCCATTTACTATATATCTTCTTTTCGTCTTTGTATATTTCGCTTGCATCTTAACATACTTTTTCATGGCTTTTTTCTCTGTCTCAGCAAACACCACCAAGCATGTCGGATGTCTATTCTCTTTCGTGTTTTGAAGATAGTTCTTTAATTGATAGGCATAGTCATCTCGGTTTACGAGGAAATGTGTCCGGTTATCAACCAGATATACTTCTACATGTTGAATATCCGTAAAATATACCGTAGAGTCATTAAATGATGCAGCTACCCCAAACATATAAACATGTGTCTTGATATAGCCTTTTGCAGTCCCGGTGGTTGTTACTCCTAAAAAAAGGAGGACGAATAGAATAAGTTTGTATATTTTCATTTTATGTAATTTATTGTCCTAAATATGATTTCAGTTCTTCACTTGAATTGTTAGTTCTCAGTTTGCTTATTGCCTTCTCTTTTATTTGTCTTACACGCTCGCGTGTCAAGTTCGTTTTTTCACCAATTTCTTCCAAAGACATTTCTTTTTGATCTATACCATAGAAAGCCTTAACAATAATCTGCTCTTTAAGCGTTAGCCTTTGCAAAGCTCTTTTAATCTCTTTATATAGTCCTTCTTCGATCAGTTGTATGTCAGTCGGTAATAGGTTTTTGTTAGGCAACACGTCGATTAATTTGGTGCCATCGCTGTTCAGAGGTGCGTCTATTGAAATGTGAGAATGTTCAACATTCATCGCTTCTTCAACTTTGTCTTGAGGAAGATTTATATCATCGGCAATCTCGTCAACGCTCGGCATTCTTCCATTCTCTTGTTCAAATTTGTCATAAGCCTTTTGAATTCTTTTTACTGTACCGGACTGGTTGATGGGAATTCTCACTAATCTGCTTTGATCTGCTATTGCTTGCATGATGCTCTGACGTATCCACCATACCGCATAAGAAATAAACTTAAACCCTCTTGTTTCGTCAAATTTCTTTGCTGCTTTGATCAGTCCGAGATTTCCCTCGTTAATTAAATCTAATAACGACAATCCGTTGTTTTGATATTGTTTCGCAACCGATACAACGAACCTCAAATTAGCCTTCGTTAGTTTCTCAAGTGCCTTTTGGTCTCCTTTCTTGATTCTTTGAGCGAGTTCGACTTCCTCGTCTGTAGAAATGAGATCCTGATGTCCAATCTCTTGAAGGTATCTATCCAGAGAGCTTCCATTACGATTGGTTATCATCTGTGTGATTTTTAGTTGTCTCATTTCCGTATTAACGATAATATTTTAGGGCAAATTTACATAAAATCACCGAGTTGGACAAAAAAAGTCTATTAAATAGAAGAAAAAAGTCGAACAATAGTAGAAGCATAGCGGGGTATATAGTATTTTTATCCTCTTGCATCAGAAAACTCACCCTTTGATATCTTTACCGACACACCCTACCAACTCATCCTTAAGCTATGACTTTAAAAATCCGGTTTGCCATTTTTAGGTGGGGCAGGAAATGGGTCATCGTTCATCTTACTCCCAATTATCTCTCCTTCGAAATTGTTTTCCGAATTAAGTGGAGAAGTTAAATAATCGTTTTCGTTTGGATTTGAGAATCGGGTATATTCGCCTCGGAAATTTAAGAGAACATCACCTGTTGCGCCTTTACGATGTTTGGCAATGATAATCTGTGCCATGCCGTGAAGGTCATTCCCTTTTTCATCTTGATAAAGGTGATAGTATTCCGGTCGATGCACGAAAAGTACCATATCCGCATCTTGTTCAATTGCCCCGGATTCTCGCAAGTCGCTTAACTGGGGTCTTTTACCTTCTATTCCATCACGTTGTTCGACCGTACGATTTAATTGAGACAATGCGAGGATAGGAATATTCAATTCTTTAGCTAAACTTTTCAGTGAGCGACTGATAGTTGATACTTCCTCCTGACGACTATAGAATTTCATTCCATTGGCGTTCATCAATTGTAGATAGTCGATCATCAGTATCTTGATACCATGTTCTCTCACAAGCCTCCGTGCCTTTGTACGCAACTCAAAAACAGACAACCCCGGTGTGTCATCGACATAAAATGGGGCACCATCCATTTTCCTGATATTATTGTCGAAACGCTCCCACTCATCCGGTGTAAGTTGTCCGCTCAATATCTTATTACCCGGTATGGAACATACGTTTGAAATCAGTCGATTAACTAATTGAACATTATTCATCTCAAGTGAGAAGAATGCCAATGGCAAACGGTTATCAATGGCTATATTTTTTGCTAAACTCAGAGCAAAAGAAGTCTTACCCATTGCCGGACGTCCGGCAATGATGACAAGGTCGGATAATTGCCATCCTGCCGTTATCTCATCGAGCTTCTTATATCCGGTAGGTACACCGGTTAATCCTCCGTTGTCCTTATTTGATGCGGCTTTTTGCAACAGTTCGTGCGCTTGTTTCACAATTGGGTCAATCTGTGTATAATCTTGCGCCATGTTTTTTTGAGAAAGCTCAAAAAGATTGCCCTCGGCTTTTTGCATTAATTCATCAATATCAACTGTCTCATCAAACGCATCAGTTTCAATCATCGAGGCAAATTGAATGAGTTGGCGCGCCAAGAACTTCTGTGCAAGAATATGCCCATGATATTCTATGTGTGCTGAGGAAGCTACTTGAGAACTTAATTCGACAATATAGGTTGGTCCCCCTATATCATCTAAATTTCCTTTATGTCGCAATTCCTCCGCGACAGTCATAATGTCAACCGGTCTTTGTTGCAAGTTCAGAGATTGAATAGCCTCATATATCTTTTGATGTCGAGGCTCATAAAATGTCTCCGGTCTCAAAATTTCAGATACAACGGTAAACGCATCTTTATCTATCATTAATGCGCCTAACACAACCTTTTCTATATCAACTGCTTGTGGTTGAAGATGACCAAATGACGTATCGATTGTCGCTTGTTGACGGCGACCGGTCCTTTTTGATGTTGAACTTTTCTTTTCAGGCATAACGCCACAAAATTACAAAAAATCTTTAAATCTAACCACCATAATACGTTAAGTTTTCTATCTTTGCATCACATTATAAATTAATATATAGTTATGATACTGCATCCATGTTGCAAAATAAATTTAGGATTAAACATAGTGGGCAAGCGTAATGACGGTTACCATAATCTTGAGACAGTATTCTATCCTGTTCCTTTGTGCGACACCTTGGAACTAATTGATGTCGGACAGTATTCTGCCAATCCGGAATGTTATTTGGAAGAAAATGGAGATAAACTCGATTGCACTCCGCAAGAAAATTTGATAGTTAAAGCATTCAAACTGCTTGCAAAAGATTTTCGCTTGCCAAGTATTCGCGTGAAGCTTACAAAACGAATTCCATCGCAAGCAGGCTTAGGAGGTGGGTCTTCGGATGCTGTATATATGTTGAAACTTTTAAATGCTTTTTTCAAATTAAATATCGAAGAGGAACAGCTCATTGGTTATGCTGTTCGATTAGGTGCGGATTGCGCATTTTTTATTCATTCAACCCCATGTTTCGCAAGTGGTATTGGTGATAAATTAACTCCTCTTGATTCACGTCAGATTTCCTTAAATGGATATCATATCGCGATTATTAAACCTGACATTGCAATTTCGACTAAAGAAGCCTTTTCTAACATTCATCCGAATACTCCCATGATGAGTTGTGAAAAATCTGTGCAACAACCAATAAGTGAATGGAAAAACATACTGACCAATGATTTTGAAGACTCTATCTTTCCTTCGCATCCTGCATTGAAGGAAATAAAAAGAGAACTTTACAAACAAGGAGCATTATACGCCCAAATGTCGGGAAGTGGAAGTGCCATTTATGGATTATTCCGAAAGAGTCCCGAGCTTTTATTTCGGTCTTTTAGTAATTACTTTACTTTTATATCTCCCCTGACTACGCTTTAACCAAATCAATCATTAAAGATTTATTCACTTTTAAATTGGTTTCTAATGGTCAATTTGAGTGAAAGCATATTTTCCTTTTCAATTCGTAAGCAAAAAGAATAATCATGCGCACATTCCATAGGACAAACAAGCACCTGATAGGTATATTAATGGAATGGAAATCTTTAATAAAGAAATAGCCTGATTACCAGTTGTTTACATTATGCGTTTCAAAAGCTTACCTTTTGCACTCTAAAAGCTTATCTTTTGCCATCCAAAAGCTAAGGTATTACGATGCAATACCTATACTTACGAAAAATGATGGCTATCGTATGGAAGTCTTATAGTGTTATTTCATAATCATCGATTTGGGGTTAATCGCTAAATGAAATACTTTATAGTTTCCTGATTTAAGTTGACTACTTTAGAGTCTTTTCCTTAAAAGAAAAAATATTAAAACTGATTATTCTTTTCTTGCAATTGTACTTCCACATAATTATTGACTTTACGAGCCAACTTTTTTGGGAAAGACATCGGCAGATTATATTTTTTTACTATCTTTGCCATGTTAATAATTTGCATCATGAATCGTCTATTCTCTATACTCATTGCACTATTCATCTTCCTATCCGTTGAGGCTTCTGTCGAGAGGGAAGTTGTGAACGACTCTACCCAAAATCCCATTTTCCAAAATATTCAATATAAGTTGGAAACATCAGGGAGTTTCTCTGGAAATAAGACCCCATTATGGCTCAATGCCAACCAATATGGGTTAAGTTCGCTTGAGAAGTTGAATGGTTATGTTCGCGGTGCGATAGAACGACCTTTGTCAGTTGATAATGCTAAAAAATGGGGGATAGGATATGGATTGGATATAGCTGTACCTGTCAATTATACCAGTAATATTGTAATACAACAAGCCTACGTTGAAGGAAAATGGTGGCATGGAACGCTTACCATTGGCGCGAAAGAGCAACCTATGGAATTGAAAAACAACGCGTTAAGTTCCGGTTCCCAAACTTTGGGTATCAATGCTCGTCCCGTTCCTCAAGTACGTCTGGCTCTACCAGAATATTGGACACTTCCCTTTGGCAATGGTTGGCTTCATCTGAAGGGGCATATAGCCTATGGGGTGATGACGGACGATAATTGGCAGCACGATTTTACGGCTAAAAAGTCAAAATATGCCGATAATGTTCTTTATCATTCTAAAGCTGGATACCTGAAGATTGCCAATGAAGAGGTGTTCTGCCCATGGTCTTTCGAGTTAGGACTTGAGATGGTATGCTTGTTTGGCGGAACTTCTTATATCCCCAATGATATGGGAGGTATAGATAAGGTTGATGGAGGTACGGGCGTGAAAGATTATTGGAAGGCATTTTTCCCAGGAGGTTCAGACGTTATTGAATCTACCTATAAAAATGTTCAGGGAGACCAATTGGGGAGTTGGGTGGCAAAGATAAAATATAGCGGTGATTGGCATAGTTTCTCTATCTATGCCGATAAGTTCTTTGAAGACCATTCATCCATGTTCCAGCTTGACTATGATGGCTATGGGTCGGGAGATGAATGGCAAATACGTAAGAAGAAGAAATACCTTGTCTATGATGTCAAGGATTGGATGTTGGGTTTTGAATATAATTACAATCCCAATCATTGGATTAATGATTTCGTCTTTGAATATCTCTATACCAAGTATCAGAGCGGTCCCATTTATCATGACCATACTCCGGCAATTCCCGATCATATAGGAGGCAAGGACGATTACTACAATCATTATATCTATCCCGGCTATCAGCATTGGGGGCAAGTAATGGGCAATCCGTTATATCTCTCGCCCATCTATGATAAGAATGGGGATATCTATATCGGCAACAATCGTTTTATTGCCTACCATATTGGTTTGAGTGGTCGTCCGACTGAGTTTACCACTTGGCGTTTCTTGACCACTTATCAGGAGGGTTGGGGCACTTACGATGCTCCTTACTCGAAGAAACGACATAATATGAGTATGCTCGTTGAAACCTCCTATAGCTTTCATAAACCAAATAGCCATTGGTTGCGTGGCGTTACATTGAGAGGTCGCTGTGGGGTAGATTTCGGTTCTATTTTAGGCGGCATCAACTATGGCTTCCAATTCGTAGTTGCCAAGGTCGGATTATTTAATTGATAGATGATATGAACAAAACCATTTTCTTGTATCCTTTTTTATTCTTCCTTATCTTATCCTTCTCGGCATGCTCTTTTGAAACCGATAATGCGCCCGGAGAGCTGGAAGGTACGTGGCGATTGATTTCAATAGAAACGGAAGGTAGAACAGTGGATTATCTTGATAAAAACATATTTTGGTCGTTCCAAAGCAAACTCCTTCAATTGGAGACCAAAGGTGATATCTATATGCGTGTGCTCTATTATTATAAGAAAGATGGAAATACGCTTGTTTTAAGTTCTCCATATAGATATGATCGTGAAAACGGAGATGAACTTATTACGGATCCTTCTTTGCTTGAGTTCTATGCTATAGATGGATTGGAGGTAACTTTTACTTTCCAAACCTCAAAGGATAAATTGCTGTTGAGAGAAGGTAACCGAGTGTTTAAGTTCGTCAAATTTTAGAACTACTGAAATGGTGATAACCCCCTGCGTCTTATTAACCTATCTATAATAAGAACGTGTAACAAGGTATATAAAACAATATCAGCGATAATAATCGTTGTAACATTTAGAACGCCATTTGCTAAAGTGTTGAATAGTATAAAAAAGAATGCCAATAACAAAATTCCAACCAATGCCTGATGTTGTTTAAGCCCCATTCTCATTAATTTATGGTGTATATGATTCTTATCCGGTTGAAATAAATTCCTTTTATGCAATAGACGAGTAATGATAACCCTGAAGACATCGAATACCGGAACTATCAATAAAGTAACGGATAGGAACATTGATTCTTTTCTATAGCTCATGACGTGTGGGTTATTCATGCAAAACTTTATCAATAACACTCCAAGTATATATCCCAATGTAAGCGAGCCGGAATCGCCCATGAATATCTTCCTGTTGTCTTCAATTTTTCCAAATATGTTGAAGTATAAAAAGGATATTAATACGCCCATAAGCCCTGCGATTAAAATACAATATACCCATATCTGTTCCAAGAAGAATCCATATAAGAAACCGGATAAGGCTATAAACGATAAGCCTGCTGATAAACCATCGATGCCATCAATGAGATTTATGGCGTTCATTATGAACACAAGCACTATTACTGTTAATGGCGCTCCTATCCAAAAGGGTATCTCATGTATGGTGCAAAATCCATACATGTTATTAATATATAGCCATGATATAGGTAATAGTGAGGCTGAAAAAATTTGAATAATAAGTTTTTTCTTAGCCTTGACCCCAAATAAATCATCCGTTAAGCCGGTGATGTAAATAATGAGTATGCCTAAGGCGAAGAAATATGTCCATGGACTTACGCTTATCTTCTTCCCATTATATGCGTATGACCACACCACGAGAGCCACTACAGTGGCTGCCAACATACAGGGCAGGAAAGCAACCCCTCCTAATCTGGGGATTGCGTTTTTGTGTATCTTCCTTTTATTTGGTATGTCATAAAGATGCCTCTCCTTACAAAAATTTAGTATCTGTGGTATGATGATGAAACCACATGCAGCACTCACCAAGAAAGATATCAGGCAGATGATGATATAGATGTTCATTATTGTTTTGTTTGGTAATATAACACTTCTTTCCCCGATTTATTGTATCTTGTTTTGCAGAATTATAGTTATGGGCAGAATTACTTTATTATTAAATATTACTGTCCGCTAAACATAGAAATCCTCATTCCAACTCATTGAGACACAATAGTTCGGATGACAGCATGTTAGTGACAAGCCCCCTTATTCATTTTCTGTTACCTCGGGTGGCGATTCAGCCGCTGCTTCAAGCATGAGTTTCATGTCGGCATCCGGCATGTTGAAGAAATTATTCATGTTGAGGTATTCCATAAGTACAATGCGCACCATAGTAGCCAGCCCTGAGAAACTCCACCGCCTCTGCAATGAGCTTTGCAGCAGTGACAGTAATAGATTGGCAATGAGTGTAACCCAAATCTGTATCTTGATGGCGTTGGCACTCTCCCCATAGAAGTATCTAAGCGGGAAGTTCTGTTTTATCTGCTTGAAAAGAGTCTCTATCTGCCACCTCCTGCGGTAGATGGCTACGATAGTCTCCATGGACATGTCAAAGTCGTTGGTAAGCAAGGACACCAACTTTGGCATCTTTCCTTTCTTGATATCCACATAGGTGATGATACGCGCTATATGGTTGATACCGCCCTTCCTGAACACCACCACCTGCTCACGATATTCCATCAGCCCATCCTCGTTCATATCCATGCAGTCT
>NZ_LR027820.1:911674-912431 GCF_900607215.1 Prevotella rectalis | reverse complement strand
TTCTTGATATCCACATAGGTGATGATACGCGCTATATGGTTGATACCGCCCTTCCTGAACACCACCACCTGCTCACGATATTCCATCAGCCCATCCTCGTTCATATCCATGCAGTCTGCCAACACCTCGTATTTGAGATTTTTCTTCATCTTGGTGACATAGACGACGTTCCTCTCGGTCAGTTCCTCAAACTTTTCATAGTTAATATATGCACGATCCAGGGCAACGATTTCATCATGCTTGAAATGGCTGGGGGCGAGCATGAAGGAATCGTTGGTAGCGGCAGAGGTGAACTTCACGTCACAGTGAACTCCCTCGTTTGCATGAATGACGGAATGCACTTTTATGCCACCCTTCTTCTTTCCCGTCTTAGGATGACGGCCCACGCCCTTGAAGATGACGTTAGAGAACAGGGTTATCGTGGTGGAATCGATGATTCTCAGACGTTTTACCCATTCCTCCGTACCATTGCGTCGGCTGTCCGAAGAAAGTCTGTCCTTATTGGACTCGTAAAGGTCGTGATACACGTCCTCAAAGAATTTCTCCGAGCGTCTGGCGTTCGCATCTGACAGGGTACTGCGCTTAGGAACCCTGTCAATGCCTATGTGATGAAGCTTGCGCACCTCAGCCGTCATTGCCGCCTCTATCTCGCGCAGGGAGTCGAAGCGCATGATGACTGCATACAGCATCGTAAGAAGATGGGTGAAGCCATCAAAGGTCTTCACATACCGCTCACCGCCGTTCCGACGGCTTATTT
>NZ_LR027820.1:910925-911551 GCF_900607215.1 Prevotella rectalis | reverse complement strand
GACTTCTCTGATGGCATGGATGTTCTCATTTGGATGGTTCTCCTGTACTTCCTGTTGAGCCTTTCAATCCAGTTGGTCGTATATATGCACCTCTGCACTTGGGCCGGGAAGTCCATATACGTGAAGTAGGCACAGTTGCGTTCGGTCTTGTACTTTCTTAGTGCAGGATATTTCCTTTCCCATTTCTCGACAAAGGTAATGAATTGTTCGTATCCCTGCAAGGAATTCATCTCGTTGTTCTCCAATTGGAACACCTCACTGAGCTGCTGCGCCATTACTGGTTTGTCTTTATGTGATGCGCCGCTGAGTATCTGTCGCTTGACGTGTGCCACGCAGAACTGGTGTGCGGCACCTGGAAAGGCTGCACAGACGGCATTCTCTATTCCTTGCAATGCATCGGAAACGACTAAGTCTATCTGTTCGACGCCTCTTTGCTTCAAGGCCTCAAGCTCGTCTTTCCAGCACAGAGCCCCTTCTGTGGGATGATTGACAACCGTGAGCACCTCCCTGCTGCCGTCTTCCAATACCCCCAGAATGGTATAGTAGGCCTCCTTGGACACCTGTCTGTCCCTACGGGTGGAAATAAAGGTGGCGTCGATATAGACGGCTAAATAGTGGGAGGAAAG
>NZ_LR027820.1:896301-910769 GCF_900607215.1 Prevotella rectalis | reverse complement strand
GCTGACGAACAACTCTCGTTCATGATACATCAGGGAGTTCATGATTAATGACTGAAGGGTAACAAAACCCTCGCTGCTGCTTGTGTAATTCGAAATAATTTCCGAAATTTGCGAATGTGTAAGTTTCATTTTTTTCTTTTTTAAAGTTATCAAATACAAAGATAAGAAAAAAGGAGCTTACACACTTTTATAGGACAGTACCCACAAAAGACTTTATAAAAGCCGGAAGACATATTCTTAAGAAAGCAAAAGAAAGTGTTAAAGACGACGAAACATTGTTGTTTCGTGTGGAAGAACTTTATGCTCAAATACTATATTTATCAGTTAAACGCGATCTATGGAAATCGGTTAAAGACGGAAGTCTGACAGAATTAAAAGCTTTTCTCAAGGCTACAGGTATGAATGTAAGTGAAAACGAAACAGCTGAACAATTTATTAAATCGCCAGAACCGATATGACTGATATTCTTAATTGCCTGCATAATCGTCCTCGATATTTTTTACAGGTGTTTTCATATCCTAGTACGTAGGCATACTTATTGAAATGTTGTTTGTAGTTTTTTGATATTATATTTTTTTTAAGAGGAAATAGATTAAATAACATCTATATTTGATTTTAAAGAATAAGGTGGTGGTTTTTTTTATGCCTCCTGAAGATGTATTATTAGAATGTCTTCTGTATTTTATTAAAGGTATATTCAAAACTTTCACTTTGTAGAAGGCTAATGCAACTATTGAAATCCAATTATCATGAGTGCATAATGTATGATTGGGTGGAAAGGGGAGAATTTTTTTTAAAAGTTCTTTTCTAAATGAAAGACAACAACCTAAGTAGCTGAATTTAATGAGATTATTTATAAATCCATGTTTTGTATTTCTGATTGCAAAAAACGATGGTTCTATCGTATTCATATTGTGATCTACCACTATTGCATCGGAAATCACCATGTCGTATTTCAACAGATATTGCATGCACACTTCTATTTTGTTAGGTAACCATACATCGTCTTGGTCGCAAAGAAATATATAATTGCCTTTAGCCTGTTTTATGGCATTTTCAAAGTTGCTTGTATAACCTTTTTCGCCTTGGTTTTTGAAAATTTTTATCTTTTCGCTATTTATTTTGGTCAGTACTTGGATAGTATTATCTGTGGAATAATCGTCTGAAATAATAATTTCATCATTTTCTTTTAGTTGTGGAAGTATAGAAGCAATTTGCTCTTCTATATATTTCTCACCATTATAAGTTGCAATGCATACTGAAATCATAGTCTTAAAGTTTTAATTTAAACCATGCAAATATACCTTTCCACATATATTTCCATCTTTGGAAGCCACCTTTGATGAATGGGAAATAGATAAGACGTAATAAAAATTTAGTTCCTTTTCCTAATTTGAAGGCAAGTGGAGTGTAGTTTCTTGTCAATAATATTAAAAAGTTTCGATATTGATAATAATATCTTGGCGGAGCAGAAAATATTATAGTGTGGCCTCCTAGGTTTTTCTGGTTTTTGCCTACTTGATGTTCAATTTTCAAATGTGAGGTAATTCCACATAGGTATCCTTTAGAAATGGCTCTGAAACACCACTCACAATCTACAAAATCAATAAATAATTTTTCTTCAAAGAAGCCCACGTCATAGAAGGTTTTTATGCAAACACATGAGCCTGAAGATATTATTTCTTTTTTAAAAATAAATCCGTTGTTTCCTTTTATATCTTTGTGGATGATGGATTTGTATTCTTTTTTGTTGTCTTTATTGATGATAGTGGGACCTAAAATGGCTAAATTCGGATAAGTTTTTTTTATTTGTACAAACTCGTTGAGTATTTGTTTTGGATAATTTTCTCCAAAACAGCTATCTTGGTCAAAGAAAATGATATGTTCTATGGTGTGATCTAAAAGAATGCTTTTTATTGCTATGTTTTGCGCTTTGGCAATGCCTGTGTTCTTATGGAGGCTTATATAGCTCATTTTCCCGACTGTATTACCCGAAAAGTTGCTTTGTGAAGAGTTATCAACTATACTTCCTTTATAAATATTGGCAATTCTTTGAATATGTATCAACTCGTTTTCTTCAGGATTGAAGAGTACAAATGCAATAGCGATGTTATCTGTTGATGACATTTTGAATATATTGTTGATAAACAACTGCAAAGTTAATCATTATTTTGAGATTTCCAATTAAAAGTTTTATCTTTGCAGCTGCGTGGTTAGTTATTTTTGTCGATAGTGGAATATAATATATGAAAGTACTTTTTGACCATCAAATTTTTAGCTATGTTTATGGTGGCGCATCTAAATATTTTACAATGCTTCTAAAGTATCTGCCTCGTGAGTGCTGGGATACGACAACGCTATTAACAAGTAATGAATATGTACGAGCTGAAAAGTTAATGCCATTTACTCTTAAAAAATATTTTAGGGGGCAGACGGTCTTGCAAGAATATTTGAACAGACCATATAGTAATTTCATGATAAAAAAGAAATGTTATGATATCTTTCATCAAACCAATTTTGGAACATATTGTTTAGATAAAATAGGTAGTAAACCTATGGTAACAACTTATCATGACGCCAACCTATCAACTATTGATCCACATCCCGAATTAGTAGAACAGCAGAGAGTATCGCTTGAACGTGCTGATTCCGTTATTGTTGTAAGTGAGAATACTAAAAAAGATTTATTGCAGCTTTTTAAGGTAGATGAGGCTAAGGTTTCGGTGATTTATCATGGGATTGAAATACCAGATTTGTCAAAACTCAATCACGAAAGAATAGTAGAACGTCCGTATATTTTGTATGTTGGAAGGCGAACATTCTATAAGAATTTTGATAATTTTGTAAAAGCATGTTCTTTAGTAATCAGTAAATTCTCAGATATTCAAGTCGTTTGCACGTCATCATGTTTTTCAAACAAAGAGTATTCAAAGTTTAAGTCCTTGGGGATCGAAAATAATATGAAGGCAATCTGCTGTGACGAGGCAGACATGGTGAGATTATATAGAGATGCTATAGCTTTTGTTTTCCCTAGCTTTTACGAAGGATTTGGAATGCCTATTTTAGAATCTTGGAGTTGTAATTGTCCGGTAGTTTTATCAACAGCAAGTTGTTTTCCTGAAATTGCAGCTGACGCTGGATTGTATTTTGCTCCTGATTCAGTAGATGAAATGTTTTCACAAATTATGAAAGTTATAGAAGATGATGCTTTAAAAGAAACTTTGAGGCAAAGGGGAACTGAACGCCTGAAGAAGTTTTCTTGGGAGCGATGTGCCAATGAACACCTAAAAGTTTATCAGTCTTTAGCTGATTAAGATGTATTATTGTTCTGTGAAAATGAATTGGCTACTCTAAATATCTACCATAAAGAACAGAACCAACATTTAGGAATGGTTTAGATATTATACAACGAACTTATAAGTAAAGATACTATCCGTACTTCTCTTATGGTTTCAAATTGTTACGGTTCTTTAAAAGTTCTATTGAAAATCATCAATCTTTCTTGATAAGATTTATGACCAAATAAGATGTTATCGTATTCCATGCTTGGGAGTTGGGTCATTGACCATATCTTGATGAGACAATAAAAATAGACAAAGGCTTTAAAGAGTTCTCTGTTATTGTGATTATTGAAACAATCCATAAGGGATTTCCATATAATCCAATAAGAGAAAATAAAGAGCATGCCGATTCGCTTACTTAATGTATCAAATTCACTGAAGAAAAAGAAAGCAATGAGGTAAGCCAAAAAAGCATTGATAATAATTGCGCCATCTTTCGTAAATTCTTCACTTTGTATTTTCTTATAATAGGTGAAAACCAATATGCTGGTAAACAATCTTTCAATATAACCTATAGAGAGTGGGGTGGCCTTATTGAAAAGTTCGGTATAGGCTTTTAATTTTTCAGCAAATTGTTGATCCAATCCTATAATGTTTACAACGCTCAATACAACTGAAATTTTGAGCAGGAAAATGAGATTGCATATTATAACGACTACCAAAAATATCCATTTATTCAACTTTTTGTGGAAGAAGAAATAAAGCGGTAAATATATTAATGCCGATGAGTGGAAAGAAGCTCCCAAGAGGCACAATGAAAAATAAGGAATGATTTTTCTGTTTTTAAGATATGGTAAAGCATTTAAGAAGAGCATTATTGAAATAGAATTTCTAAGTAAATTGGTACTTATTTCTACCCCTCCAAATACAAAATAAAGGGTTAATCCTAAAGGAATATTGTTGGTGCGTTGTTTGAAGAAGTTTAAAAGTAGAATTAAATTAATAAAACAAATAACAGCTTGGAAGAAAAAGTAATTATTGGCGATATTTTTGCATAGAAGGTTTAAAATGGTAAATCCGGGTTCAAAGGAAACTACGGAACCAATCTTATATTTGAAAATATCGCTCCATTCGCAATGATAAAAGTATTGATAATAAATAATCCAATCACTGAAAATGAATCCTCTAAATGCAAAGAATACAAAGAAAGTTGTAATTGCGACAAATATGCTATATTTTCGATTAGTTTCTGTCGCACTTGGTGCTGCACAAATACAGGCACAAATTTCTAAGATGGCAACTTCAACGAGGTATGGAATTGGAAATATCATCTTTGCTTTTTATCAATAAGATTATCAGGCTTGTTATTCCTCCTGATTCTTATCTTCGCTTTTGTCTTGCTCTTGGTTATTCTCTAACCTTCTTCGATTTGGAGAAATAAGTAAAACCCATACTGCGTCTAAGAAAAATCCTATAGTAACAAATAACAAAACAATGACGAAACGTGGGGTACTTGATGCCTTATAAGGCATAATGGGACGCTGAAGTATGGTGTATGCTGGAGTTGATTCTTGTAATTTTGCCAATGATGCTTGGTATTGGGCTGTCATTTGGGTATATGTGTTGTATTTCAATTGCATATCGTTTTCTAATTCTTCCTGTTTTGATTGTAGGCTTTGCAATGATAAATCAATGTTGGCATCAGCAAATTTTGCGTATTTCTTTTGAGCTGTCTTATAATTATTGAGTGCCTCATTCTTTAATTTGTTATAATAAAAGACATCATTTTTATTCTTTTTTGTCTTATATTTGTTGATATACTCCTGAAGACGATTTTGGACAGTATCCACTAAAATGGCTGCCACCAGTGGATCTTGATCCGTGCAGGTTATAGTAATGATGCTTGTTTTGTTATCAACCAAACAAGCAATATTGTTTCTAATGCCTTCACAAGTTTCAAATTCTTTTTTAGGCATTTGAAATTTGTCAACGTTGCCAACTAAATTTGCTGTGTCATTTTTCTTTATTAATGCATGTATCAACTTTAGTTTCCATGTTTGCCAAAATGGAACTTTGGTTTGATACTTTAAGTGGTTAAAATAAGTTGTTACTGAATCACTTTTTGTTGTTCTAACTTTTATGTCAAATAAATTTCTGATAAAATCATTTGAGCCCACCACTATTGGATACAATTCAGGGTATATAGCGTCCACAGATTTTTTTGTGTCTAAATCCAAACCAAAATTTGCGGCCATATCAGAAAGGCTTCCTGACAAGCCTGTACCTTGTATTTCAGGGGCTAAAATGGATTCGGCTGTATATTCCTTCGGACTATTTAATGCAATGACAATACCCAAAACTGAGAAAACGGTTAAGAAGGAAACCAGTAGATATTTTCTTCTTAATATTTGCTTCATCGCTAAAATAATATCAAATTCATTTGATTTCTCATTATTTTTCATATCTTTATCATTCTTTCTTTATAATTCTGGTTTTCTATATGGGTTTTATGTAAAAGGGGACTCCCAAATGCAATGATAGTCTAAATCCTTATTTCTATTTCCAATTTGTTTTGCAGGAACTCCACCAACAATAGTGTAAGGGGCTACATCCTTAGTGACGACTGCATTAGCACAGACAACTGCTCCCTCTCCAATTTCAATTCCTTGCAAAATAGTTGCACCTATACCAATCCATGCAAAATCGTTAATCAGGATAGGAAGATACGAGGCATCAAAAGTTTTGCTATTAACGTCATGACTGCCTGTCATAATTTGTACATTATGCGAAATGGAAACATTGTTTCCTATTGTGATGCCTCCTCGTCCATCCAAAAGGCAATTGCGATTTATATGCGAATAATCACCTATGATAATTTTATTTGCATTATTTATATAGCATTTTTTCATGATAAACGATTGTTTGCCAATCTGCATTCTTACAGCTTGTAAGTACTTCTTGCGAATATTCCAAAAAGGAATATGGGGAAGAATGTCGTTTACAACATATTCCATTGCAAAAGCGTAAATCCACTTATACAATGAACTTTGTTTGAAGGAAAATAAAATCAGTGATTTGATGAAGAATAATGCTTTCTTGTAACTAAATTTTCCTTGTGAGGTTATTTTATAATTATAAATTAAACTTTGAAAAGGCTTGTTTGATATTCCTTCTCTTTCGTAAGTTTGTATGATAGTTTTTGTTTTTTGAAATTTATATCCTGCTTTATATACTGAAAATATCATGTGCCAATCTAACGCAAATCCTAGATCTTTTTTGCGATTTATGTCGTAAAGATATTTTTTGTGGACATTGCTCCTTACGAATGATGAACCATGCCTGTAAATGGGATAAAATTCCAATAATTTAGGAGTGTTCGGAGTTGTTATAATTCTTTTGCTTCCTTTGTCAATCTCTATGCTATCTCCGTAAATAATGTCTATTTTATTTAAATCAATGCTTTTTAAGGCACATTCTATGGCTGTTGGACTGGCAAAAGTGTCCCCACTGTTAAGTATATTAATCCAATCTCCCGTTGAATGAAGAATGCCTTTATTCATGGCATCATACATACCATTGTCCTTTTCAGAAATCCAATAATTTATTTTATCAGCATATTCTTTGATAACATCCAAGGTTCCGTCTGTGCTTCCACCGTCAATGACAATATATTCCTTATCCTCCCATGTTTGTGAGAGATAACTTTCAATAGTTTCTCTGATGTGAGCAACATCATTGAAAACGACAGTTATGACGCTAACTTTATTTGTCATATTTTATTTATTCCAAATTCCTGTTGCCTTTTGGTTTATTAATTTCCTGCATTGGTAAAAATGTATTGCTGTCATTGCCCCATAGGCTGCTGACATATAGAATACAATTTCTTGTATATTCATATTTTTCCCCCAAACAAACATTATTGTTAAATAAATGAATGTTGCAGTTATGGAAGTAATTATTTGAATATAAATCTTATTTAATCCATTTAGCAAATAGGTTACACAATTATTAAGATTAAAAAAAGAAATATATAGGAAAACAGACAGTGATACCATAAAGGGTACATGAACCGCTTTGCCTACCCAAAAAAGGTAAAAGTATTGTGAAACTATCAGCATAATAATTCCTGCAAATTCTGTGAATAACCAAATCTTTAGTGCTGATTTAAATGCTTTTTCTATCCAATTGAAGTCTTGTTTTACATACGCATCGGTGTAGGCATTCCACATTGGAGAAATAAAGACTAAATATCCGATAGCAAGTAAATTAAAAAATTTATAGGCTATATTGTAAGTTGTTACTGATTCTGGTCCGCAAAATTGGGTGATAAAAAGGTTTGAGCTTCCATAAATAACCAAGCAGCTTGTTATTTGAATTAAAAAGAATCCTAATCCTTTGCCTACTATAGTTGATAAAAAATCTTTTCTAAATGATTGAATTGTAGGACGAAACTCTGGGTACTTGCTGAAGATTGGTATTGCTGCGAGGATATAAATTATTGCAGGCGTACAAGTGAATGCAAATACAACATAGATTAATTTTCCGTTTGTAAACTTCGTTAATAAAAAAATAATTAATAACCCTATTATATTTCCCAAAGTATTTATGAAATCCCACAAAGCATATTTTTGCAGAGCTACAAAAACATAACCAATATTCTTGAGTACAAATAAAATAAGGGTAAATCCGATTGCAACGAATAATACGTTTTGTAGTTCTGTATTGCTTATCGTATTTGTGTTAAAAACGCTATTAAGATTTAATAGCTTTAATAAAATAAATCCTACAATCGCAATGATACTTGCTATTATTGTCAATGCTATAATTGTTGTACTTAAATAGGATTGGGCTTCTTTATAATTGCCTTTTGAAACGGCTTCGGTAAGATAGTTGCGCATGCCATTTCCTAATCCTATATCAAAGAATGAAAACCAATATAAGATAGAGGTTATTGTCAGCCAAACTCCATAAAGTTCAGAATTAAGATAGTTTAGCGTGATTGTTACAACAAGGAGCGAGGTTATTAATCCAATAACTTTTAAAATAGCAGAATATAAGATGTTGCTTTTGAGCATTTTACTTCTGCCATCTGTACTTATAAATTGATTTATACCCTTGTTGATTATCATTCTGAAATTTCCCAATGACTTTTTTGTTATTTCAAAATATTTGCGATAGTGGCGATCACCGCTGCCATACTTGCGGCACTGGAGCCGATAGTCATCAGTTCAGCCAAACTCATCTTGGCGCGTGATTTTGTTGGAACGATAATCTCGCACCCGGGACGCACTTTCGCGTTATGTCCCACTTTCGCGAGGGTGCCGTTCATATACATGATGTAGGTGCGACTCTTTTTTGCATCGGACGAGAAACCACCGGCTTGATCAATGTAGTAAGCTACGTTTTTGCCCTCTCGATAGCTTACGGCATTAGGATACATCACGGCTCCATTGATTCTTACGGTTCCGTTGTATTGGGGCACGATGATGCGATCGCCCTCTCGAAGAATCAGGTCGGCATCACTTCCGGGTGATTGTATGGCTTTGTCCAATTCTATACCTACGGGATAGGTTTGTGGGATTTGGAATTTTTTCATGCGCGATGCCTGTGTTTGTTGCGATGCTTGGATGATACCGGCTGCATTCGAGCTTTTCGCGGCTAAGTCCATCATGTTTTTGCTTTCTTGCTCCATTTGCATTTTGTATGCGGCCTCCATGCGCATTCGTTCTACTTCGGTCGGCTTGCGTTCCAATCTGGCTCCTTGTATGTAAGCGAGGTTAGTTGCTCCGCCGGCTGCTTTGAAGATGTCGCTCAAACGAGTGTTGTGTCCTGTGAGCGCATAGTTGCCCGCGAACAAAACTTCTCCTTCAATGGTTACGTTTTGTTGTTTTGTGGTACCGGGACTTTTGCGTACGAAGACTTCATCGAAGGGGGCGAGTGTGAAGCCTTGTTCTCCATCGATGACAAATCCATCTTTTAGTGCGAAAGAATAGCTGTGCGCAATGATGGAGTCGGAGGTCAAGGCTTCCGGGTTTACTATTCGTCTGGAGACATCTACTCTGACAGTGGAAGCTGTTTGTTTCAATCCTCCTGCCTGAAGAATAAAGTCTTCAAGTGTTTCGTTGTCGGCATATTTGTATGTTCCGGGAAATTGTACTTCCCCATGAATGGAAATTGTCTGTTCTTCCTGAACATCGGTGCGTGTTGGAACAAAGAGCACGTCTTCATTCTGTAGTGGTATGTCGGCAATCTTTCCCAACAAGATTCCATCGATATCTACCGAGATTGCTTCCAGTGTCCGGTCTGCTTTCATGCGGTGCATGACGGCGTGTGGTGCGAATGCTACCTCTGTAAGTCCTTCGGCTGCCTCTACCAGCGACTTTACGCTGTTGATCTGTCCTCCCACCTCATACATTCCGGGACGGAACACTGCCCCTTTTATCTCTACCATGTTCTCGTAGCGTGGAATGACGGAATCTACACTCACTGAGTCTTCATCGGAAAGCGTAAATTTGTTCAGTTCAAATTCGTTTACATTATATATAGAGTATTTCCTTCCTGTTTTTCTTCTTACTCTTACCGATTTTGTGTAAGCATCTCCTGAAAATCCGCCGGCATAGTTGATGAGCGCGCCGAGGCTTTCGTTTCGCTTCATCTCGTAATACATTGGTCGTTTCACTTTTCCGCTGATGTTCACGAGCTTGTCGTATGCCCCCACCACGATGACATCGTTGTCGGTCAATCGGACATTGCCTATAAGTTTTCCTTTTCGCAGGAATTCGTAAACATCGACAGTGCTGATGAGTCTTCCCCTTCTATATACCTTAATATTGCGAAGAGTTCCCAAATCGTTTATTCCGCCTGCCATGTAGAGTGCGTTGAAGACCGTTGCGAATGCCGACAGAGTGTAAGTTCCCGGAGTCTTCACCTCGCCGACAACATTTACCAAAATGGTGTGGGTTTGTCCCACGGAGAGTCTAATCTTGGAACTGCTGTATCGTTTTCCCAATTTTTGGCGAATCCTGTTGTTCGCTTGTTGAACCGATAATCCGCTTACCTGAATGGGACCAAATCCATCTATGGTGATGATACCATCTGGTGCGACAGTGGTTTGATAGGATTTTTGCGAAGCCCCATAGATATCTATGAACACAGCATCTCCGGGTCCCAATCGGTAGTTTGCCGGTAGCGCCATGTTCATGTTTGGTTCGAATGAGAGGTTACGATTGTTGAAAATATCCTTGCCCCAGACCTCTTTCTTTTTCTTCGTCATTTTTTTCAGGAGGTTCTTATACATGGTAGCTGTGTCCTGTGGCATCCAACTGTCCAGCTCGTCCTGCATCATCAGAAACTCGCCATCTTCTTCATCGTATGTGTTGGCGTCTTGTCGTTTCGCGCTGATCCGATTATTCGAGTATCTGTCAGCTTCTTCTTCCTCCTCGTTGTATTTTTCCTTAGTCTCATCTGCTATTTGCTGTTTGCTGACGCCCGGTTTTCTTTGCCCATTGTTCTTTCTGCTTCTGTCGTTGTCCTTAGTGTTTGTCGAACCCAGCGAGGAATTGTTTTTTTTCATTTTCTCGTAGGTGCTCCTCACTCGTCTTATTTGAGAGATGTTCACCCCGTTTTGCATTAGTTTGGTCACAATCTGGGCTTGCGACGTTCCTTTTCCCTGTTCTTTCACAACGAATTCCATCACCTGACTGTCGGTCATGGAGGATTGCGCGTGAATTGTAAGCAGACCGAACACGGTCATTAAACACAGCAGTATGTATTTTTTCATTTCAATTAAAATTTCTTTCCACAAATTATCGACGCGAAAGTCTTTGCTACTATCTTGAAATCTACCCATAGTGAGCGGTGTTCATAATAATGAATGTCCATCTCCATTCGTTTCAGCATTTTTTCCATGGTGTCGGTATAACCATTGTAAAGCGTGGCTTCAGAGGTTAATCCCGGTCTCATGCGGTAGATAATAGGATAACGATTGGTGTGCTCCATTATTTTGTCAATGAAGAATTTTCTTTCCGGTCTGGGACCCACAAAAGACATATCGCCTCGCAGTACATTCCACAGTTGTGGCAACTCATCAAGATGGTGTCCTCTGAGGAACTGTTCTAATTTGGTTGAGTTGGAATCGTCGCAGGTTGCCACCAATTGCGGACCGTATTCCTCTACAACGCTGCTCATTGTGCGAAATTTGAAGATGACGAAAGGTCGCCCGCAGTATCCTATCCTGATTTGTTTGAAGAAAACCGGACCATTGTCTTGTTTCTTCATCAATACCGCTATAATGAGAAATAGCGGGGACAAGACCACCAGTCCTGATAATGCAAAAAGAAAGTCCGCGACTCTTTTTAGGAATCTTTGAAATCTTCCCATTGCATCATGACTTACGGTGTGGTTCATTGTCTTTTCGGTAATGTGATTACTCCTTTGTTCATTATTTGTTGCAAAGATACTATTTTTTCTTGAAATCATGTTATTTTTGGCTATCTTTGCATTTGCATGAGCGATAAAAAACAAATGAATTTGTTGTTTTCCAAAAAGATAGTGGAGTGGGGAAGATGAGGAAAATTGTACACATTGATATGGATGCTTTCTTCGCTTCTGTGGAGCAAAGAGATTGCCCGGAATTGAAAGGTTTGCCGGTGGCTGTGAGCTGGGATAGTTCGCGAAGTGTTGTTACAACAGCGAGTTACGAGGCACGTCCGTTCGGTGTTCATTCCGCCATGCCCATTGTTCAGGCCAAGAAACGTTGTCCTCATCTTGTAATCGTGGAACCTCATTTTCTGAAATATAAGGAAGTATCTTGCCAAATTCATCAGATTTTCCATGAATACACGGATGTGGTTGAGCCCATTTCGTTGGATGAGGCCTTTTTGGATGTTACTGAAAATAAGTTGGGGATGGAGATGGCTGTGGATGTGGCTCGCGACATCAAGCGGAAAATCTTCGAACGCACACAGCTCACCGCGTCTGCCGGCATTAGCTATAACAAGTTTTTGGCAAAGATTGCGTCGGATTACCGTAAGCCTGACGGTATTTTTACGGTGCATCCTTCCAATGCGTTGGCTTTTATCGGAAAACTTCCCATTGAGAAATTTTGGGGCGTCGGGCCTAAAACAGCTCTGACCATGCACAAGATGGGGATTTACAAGGGAGAACAATTGCGCAAGGTTTCTTTGGAACATTTAATGCAAGTGTTTGGGAAGTCAGGAAAGATATACTATGACTTTGTACGTGGAATTGATGAACGACCGGTGCTTGCTTATAGAGAAAGAAAGTCGGTAGGGTGTGAGCGTACTTTTGAAGAGGATATTACTACTAAAACACGTAAAATTATAGAATTATATTATATTGCTATAGAGTTGGTAAAACGAATTGAAAAGCAGGATTTTTCAGGAAAGACCCTTACTTTGAAAGTGAAGTGGGACGCGAACTCGCAGATTACCAGAAGCATTACCCTTGATAAGCCGTTGAGAGGGAAAAGGGAGATACTTCCATTAGCTAAAAAATTATTAAAGGAAGCGGATCGTAATCATCGTCCCATCCGCCTGATGGGGTTGTCTGTGTCGTCTGCCGGCTCATCATCGGAAGCCGATGAGCATTTTTCGCAATGGATTGAGGGCGAGTTAGAATTTATTGATACTCCATGAAAAAAGTTTACATTCTGATCTTTTCTTGATGGCATTGTAATCTCCATGTAATGAGATTGTCTTATACGGATTTAGCTTGTCACAATTCTGACTATAAAAAAAGTAAGAAATTATGACAAAACGTAAAACCCCGCGCGAATTTTCGTATTCGTTCAAGCTGCAAGTGTTAATCGATTATTATTCTAGCGGTGCTTCTCAAGCGTCCATATTGCGTAAGTGGAATGTGTCTAGTGGTTCAATGTTCCAATGGCTGAAACGTTGGCCCGTTGATTCAAAATCGTTATCTTTGCCCTCGGAAGTAATCCAGAGGTATCGTATGGCTCATAAAGAAACGAATTTGACAGACAATGAGATATTGCGCCAGAAGATAGTGAACCTCCAACACGCATTGTCTTTGGAGAAGATGCGCAGCCGTGCCTATGAGAAACTCATAGAGATAGCCGAATCCGAGGAGGGTATCAGCATCTTAAAAAAAGATGGTGCCAAACAGTAACGGCGCTGCGTGAGGAGTTTCCCGGTGTATCCGTGGAATTCCTCTGTGGGCTGTTTGGCAAGAAACGCCAGTGGTATTACGCAAGCAGCAAGCTTGTGATTTCTGAGCGGCAAAGGCGTAAACTGATAGTTGACAATGTACTCTACTATCGTGCCTGCTGTCCCGGGATAGGCGGTGTGAAACTGCACGTCCTCCTCAAGTCGGAGCTAGGTGAAGATGTTACTCATGGTCGCGACTCCTTCTTAAAACTACTTGCTTCAGAAGGACTTATGCTTCCCAAGAACAAGCGAAGACGTACAACGGACTCCAATCATCCTTATAGGAAGTATCCTAATCTTGTACAAGGTGTTACGGCAATGTATGCTAACCACATTTGGGCAGCCGACATAACCTACGTTTGGATTTACGGCAACGTCCTGTACCTCCATCTCATTACAGATGTTTACTCACATGCTGTCATAGGCTGGTGCTTATCCGAAACCATGGAGGCTATAAATACGAAGGAGGCATTGCTAATGGCAGTTAAGGCAGCCGGAGGAGGCAACCTCTGCGGAACGATACACCACTCTGACAGAGGTTCGCAATACGCCTGCCACCTATATGTTGAAACTCTTATGTGCCACCATATCAGGGTTAGTATGACAGAACGGTACAATCCTACGGACAATCCCGTGGCGGAAAGGACGAATGGAACCTTTAAGGTTGAGTGGATTTACCAGCAGGAGATGTACCGAGATTATGACCAGGCCAATATGGAAATCTCCAAGGCAATAGCCTTCTACAACTACAGACGACCGCATATGAGCATAGGAATGAAATGTCCGATGGATGTCTATAGAGGCGAACAGCCCGGGAGAAATCTTTGGAAAAAGAGATAAATGCTTGCAAAAAAGAAAAATATAACGTATCTTTGGAACGCCGAAAATATGGCGAACGACGGTCTTATGCCATCTTCACCAAAGGTCCCAGGGGGCATCGAGCCCCCTAAGACCTTGCCGAAAATATGACGGAACTTAGGTGTTGTCCATCTTCTTTTAT
>NZ_LR027820.1:888766-896290 GCF_900607215.1 Prevotella rectalis | reverse complement strand
TGGAACGCCGAAAATATGGCGAACGACGGTCTTATGCCATCTTCACCAAAGGTCCCAGGGGGCATCGAGCCCCCTAAGACCTTGCCGAAAATATGACGGAACTTAGGTGTTGTCCATCTTCTTTTATGCAAGTGCACTGACTTCAAATTTAAACTATATAATGTTAATGTCAAGTCATTCAGTAAATAAGAAAATATTTGACAAGTAAAACAGAAATACATCGTCAGATCTGACAAGTGAATTCAGGAAAAGACAGATGGTTAGGCTTCTCTTTTTAAAACATGAGCTTTTGGTGTGCAAAAGCTTACCTTTTGAGATGCAAAAGCTCACCTTTCGCGTTCCAATTGCTATGCTTTTGAAAATTGACAGGAGAAAATTATTTACATATTAATAATGATGTGAATTTTCGTTTCAATAATGTTGAAAAAATTTCATAATGCCAAAGAATTGTATTAAATTTGCAGTAAAAACGAAGACATGCGATATCAGGTAACTTGCAGCCACTGTGGAGGCTGTTTTCGAATAAATGCCATGAGTGGCATCGAATTGCAAAGTGCCTGTCCTTATTGTGGTAAAAAACTGAGAATTAAAGTTCCGGCAACAGTGGAGAAATCCACGTACAGTTTCGGTGCTAACAAACATGCTCAAACCGACCGTCATGGGAAAGGATATAGGGGATGGATTCTTTTTCTCTTGGTATTAATGATACTTTTTACCGGCGTCTTTGGGTGGAACTTCTATCAGAAGCAAGTTGAGCAAAAGGTTATGTTGGTGCGACAACAGCATCGCGACTCGCTTGTTCAAATCATGAGAGATAAGGCTGCGCTTGCTCTTATGTCTGAGAAGCAGGAACATCAACAGCGTTTGACTTGTGCTTTCCTGAAGTCGTTTTATGAGAAGGCTGTTTTGACAGAGACGAATCCGTATTCCTATCAACATTATTTGACGGAATATTGTAAGAACATGATTTTTGGTTTGGAGACAGAAAGCTCCGACGCAGATTATGAAACGGTGTGGTGGGGCACTTTTGGAACAATGGCGGGAGTTGTTGATAAAAAGGCATTATTGGCTAACCTGCGAGTTTCTCATGATGAAGGCGAATGGTACAAAGTAAGACTTTCGCAAGCCGGAGGAACAGAGTTTCGGAGAATCAAGGTGCTCAAAGAAAGAGGGAAACTCTTGATAGATGATGTAAAGTAGATTTTGTTATGAGCGAGAGGTTGCAAGTGATATGTAAAAGTTGCCGTAAGACGTATATCGTTCAAGGTGAGAGTGGGAAAACGTTGAAATGCCAATGCCCTTTTTGTGGAACACCGACCACTATAGTCGCGCCATTGGGATCGAGTGGAGTGAATTCTCAAAAAGAAAGCAAGACATCCGGTTTTAAAAATTTAAGTATCGGTAAGAAAGTGGTATTGATCTTTCTCTTGTTATTCTTGCTGTTAATCATCTCTGCCTCAGTATTATATATTGTCTTTTCAACAATGTCTAATTAAAAAATCAGTAATTTGAACAGAATATGAAGCAAACAAAGATTGTATGTTCTATCAGCGACAGACGTTGTAATGTGGATTTCCTCAGAAAATTGTTTTTTGCGGGAATGAACGTTGTGCGTATGAATACTGCACACGCCACCCCTGATGGAATTAGGGAGATTATAAAGAATACGCGTACCGTATCATCGCATTTGGCACTCTTGATAGATACCAAAGGACCGGAGGTGAGAACGACAGGCGTTGACAGCCCTATCAGCTATAAAACCGGTGATGTGGTGAAGTTGTTGGGTCGCCCCGATGTCGATACAACCCATGATATCGTGAACCTGTCCTACAAAGATATTGCCAAAGACGTAAAGATAGGCGGCCATCTTCTTTTCGATGATGGAGTGTTGGATATGAAAGTGATGGATATTGCCGGACCAACAATCATCGCACAAGTTCAGAACGATGGCGAGTTAGGCTCACATAAGAGTGTGAATGTGCCCGGACAACATATTGACTTACCTGCTCTTACAGAGAAAGACAAAGCCAATATTCAATTGGCGATAGAAGAAGACATTGATTTCATTGCTCATTCTTTCGTACGTTCGGCAGCGGATGTGTTCGAGGTGCAGAAGATTTTGGACGAACACCATTCCGATATTAAAATCATTTCTAAGATTGAAAATCAGGAGGGAGTTGACAATATTGATGAAATCATTGATGCATCGTACGGAATCATGATTGCTCGTGGAGATTTGGGAATAGAAGTCCCCATCGAACAGATACCGGGAATACAGAGAAGCATTATCCGGAAGTGTATCGCGAAGAAGAAACCGGTAATTGTGGCAACGCAGATGTTGCATACGATGATAAACAACCCACGTCCGACTCGTGCCGAAGTTACGGACATAGCAAACGCCATCTACAGTCGCACTGATGCATTGATGTTGAGCGGTGAAACAGCAAGTGGAAAATATCCCCTTGAAGCTGTTCGGACGATGGCAACAATTGCCGAACGAGCCGAGAAAGATGCTCACCGGGAAGGCTATTTTGAAATACCGATGTCCGACAAGAGAGACCAAAGAGAGTTCTTGGCAAAGAATGCCATCGAAGCGACCGAATCGTTGGGCGTGAAAGGGATTATCACTGATAGCGCATCCGGGAAAACGGCTCGCAATCTTGCTGCGTTCCGAGGTCCTAACCCCGTGCTTGCCATCTGTTACAATGAGAAATTACAACGTTGGCTGAACCTGAGTTATGGCATTATTCCCATTTATCAGCAGCAACATCTCAGCAGTCATTATATGTTTGTGGCAGCTCTTCGTATGTTACGTCAGAAAGGTTATATCGGTCTTGAAGATAAGATAGCCTATCTTTCAGGCTCTTTCGGAGAGGGAGGGGGAACAACTTTCCTCGAGATTAATAAGGTGAGTGCTGTATTCGGTAAAAAATACAAGTTCCATTTGCCTGCTACGGCTGCTATGGATGAGGTAGATGGCTTACCCCGCGATTAGTAAAAACAAATAAAGGGAGAGACCATTTGACCTCTCCCTTTTATCATTATTATTGAAAACCACTTGATTATTCAGCTTCTTCTTCAATTTTTCTAACTCTGCGCTCATGGCGTGCGCCTTCAAAGCTGGCTTTGAAGAATTCGTCCATGATTTTCTCTGCCGTTTTGTTATCTACAAACCTGCCCGGCATTACCAATACGTTCGCATCGTTATGCTGGCGAATAAGACCTGCTACATCCTTGTTCCATGCCAAACCCGCACGAACACCTTTGTGCCTGTTCAGTGTGATGGTCATTCCCTCTCCACTTCCACAGATGGCAATTGCCGGATAAACCTCTTCTTTTACGATGGCGTCTGCCAATGGATGAGCGTAATCGGGATAATCGCAACTTAAATCACTATTACAACCAAAATCCTTATAGGGATATTTGTGAGCCTCAAGATACTGAATAACAAATTGCTTCAATGGAAAGCCGGCGTGGTCGCAAGCTACTCCTACTGTTTTAATTTCCATAAGCGTTTAGGTATTATGAATCCCTGACTCGCTATGGGTCAAGGATTCCGGTTAAACTATTGTTCTATAAATTCTTTTACTTCTTTGTAAATATTCTCAGCCGTGAAACCGAGTTTTTCGTCAAGTACCTTGTAAGGCGCGGAAAAGCCAAAGCTGTTCAGTCCATAAACTTTCCCATTCGCTCCCACCAAACCTTGTAACGTGATGGGTAAGCCCGCTGTCAAACCGAATATCTTTGCGTCTTTTGGGAGTACTTCGGTTTGGTAGGCTTTCGGCTGTCTGCGGAAAAGACCCTCAGAGGGAGCACTGACAACACGTACCTTAATATTGTCGGCTTTTAAAAGATTTGCGGCGGCGATACATGATGACACCTCAGATCCGCTTGCCACCATGACAACATCGTAATCCTTGTCCGAATCTTTTACGATATACGCGCCTTTGCGTGCTGATGAATAATCGTTTCCGACCGGTAGGTTCTTTATATTTTGTCGTGAGAATATTAATGCGGTGGGAGTATTCATGTTCTCCATTGCCATTTGCCAACAAACAGTGGTTTCCTCTGCGTCTGCAGGTCTGAATACTCGTACGGAATCTTCACCCGAATGATTTTGAAGTTTCTCCATTAAGCGGATTTGTGCCTCTTGTTCAACGGGTTCGTGAGTAGGACCATCTTCTCCAACACGGAACGCATCGTGGCTCCAAATGAACTTTACGGGAGTTTTCATTAGAGCTGCCATGCGAACGGCGGGTTTCATGTAATCTGAGAATACAAAGAATGTGCCCATCGCTGCGATGACTCCACCATGGAGCATCATACCAATGCACATACATGCCATGGTCAATTCGCTAACACCGGCCTGAAAAAAAGCTCCGGAAAAATCACCTTTTACAAGACTCTTTGTCTTTTTCAAGAAACCGTCTGTCTTATCGGAGTTGGAAAGGTCTGCAGATGAGCATATCATGTTCGGAACTTGTTCTGCCAAGAGTCCCAAACATGCTGAACTGGCTGCGCGCGTGGCAATGTCCGGCTTTTGATTGATTTTCGACCAATCTATTTTTGGTGCTTTGTCGCTGAACCAAGTCTTTAGCAATTCTGCCTTTTCGGGATTGGCTTTTGCCCATGCTTCTTCTTGCGCTTTTCTCTCGGTTACAATTTTTTGCAACTCTTTCTTGCGCTTTGCGTAGAGTTCTTGTGTTTCCGGGAAGATAACAAATGGATTTTCCGGATCTCCACCAAGATTTTTAACGGTCTTCACATACGCATCCCCACCTAATGGTGAGCCGTGTGTTTTTATACTATGCTCATAACTTGAACCATCCTCTTGCAATGCACCTTTTCCCATGATCGTTTTCCCGATGATGAGGGTAGGGCGATGTTGCTCAGCTATGGCTACGTTCAACGCTTTGCGGATTTCATCTGCATCATTTCCGTTGCAAGTAATGACGTTCCATCCCCATGCCTTATATTTTGCAGCGGTGTCTTCGTTCATTACAACACCACATTCCGTGGAAAGTTGGATATCATTAGAATCATAGAACATGATGAGGTTGTTCAATCCTAAGTTTCCTGCAATGCGTCCTACGCCTTGCGATACTTCTTCTTGTATGCCTCCATCTGAGATGTATGCGTAAATCTTATGTTGCATCACCTCCTTGCCCAATCGTGCTTCTAAGAACTTCTCTGCAATAGCTGCTCCAGCTGCGAAACTGTGTCCTTGTCCCAATGGACCGGAAGTGTTTTCTATTCCGCGTTTTATATCTCGTTCCGGATGTCCGGGTGTCGGTGCCCCCCATTGGCGAAATTGTTTCAATTCTTCTATTGTAAATTTGCCTTGTAGTGCCAGCGCCGAATAGAGCATCGGAGACATGTGCCCGGGATCAAGAAAGAAGCGGTCTCTTCCTGTCCATTCCGGGTTTGAGGGATCATAAACAAGATATTCGGAGAAAAGTACATTAATAAAATCGGCACCTCCCATAGCTCCTCCGGGATGTCCCGATTTAGCCTTTTCCACCATCGATACTGATAGAATCCTAATGTTGTCCGCTACGCGGTTCATAGTTTCTTTATTGTTCATTCTCTTATTTTAGATTGTTTTTTGTTGCACTTGCAAATATAACAATAAATTGGGAGAAACCAAAATAAAATGATACAATTTAGTTTGCCTTTTTAATAATATCTAATTCTTTCTGTTCTCTCAACTCATGATGTTAGAATGTATCTGTATTTTGTAGTCGCAAAGTTGTTGTTTTACCCCTGTTTCTTTTATCCCCAATCGGTCGTTAGGATTTCTCGGTGTCGTATGGCAGTGAGAACTTCTTTATCTTTTCCCAATAGCGCGTCCTGAATGATTTTGTGGAAACCTCGCGCAAGGTCGTATCAAGTCATGAACACTTGACGTATTTTGTTCCAATGCCGGATAGCATCAATCCTTTCATGTCTCCAATTCGTATTCAGATGATGACAAACAGATACTTGATAGCGCACATTCGACCCGACATCACCACGAAATTATATTACAAAAACTACGCCCGGGACACGTCTTGTAACCTATTGATAATCAAGATGATATTAGTTGATATTTAAAAGCTTAGCTTTTGCACTCCAATTCATGACCTTTTACATTGCAAAAGCTTACCTTTTGGAAAGCAAAAGGTAAGCTTTGTCTTTTCCTGAATTCACTTGTCAGATCTGACGATGTATTTCTGTTTTACTTGTCAAATATTTTCTTATTTACTGAATGACTTGACATTAACATTATATAGTTTAAATTTGAAGTCAGTGCACTTGCATAAAAGAAGATGGACAACACCTAAGTTCCGTCATATTTTCGGCAAGGTCTTAGGGGGCTCGATGCCCCCTGGGACCTTTGGTGAAGATGGCATAAGACCGTCGTTCGCCATATTTTCGGCGTTCCAAAGATACTTTATATTTTTCTTTTTTGCAAGCATTTATCTCTTTTTCCAAAGATTTCTCCCGGGCTGTTCGCCTCTATAGACATCCATCGGACATTTCATTCCTATGCTCATATGCGGTCGTCTGTAGTTGTAGAAGGCTATTGCCTTGGAGATTTCCATGTTGGCCTGGTCATAATCTCGGTACATCTCCTGCTGGTAAATCCACTCAACCTTAAAGGTTCCATTCGTCCTTTCCGCCACAGGATTGTCCGTAGGATTGTACCGTTCTGTCATACTAACCCTGATATGGTGGCACATAAGAGTTTCAACATATAGGTGGCAGGCGTATTGCGAACCTCTGTCAGAGTGGTGTATCGTTCCGCAGAGGTTGCCTCCTCCGGCTGCCTTAACTGCCATTAGCAATGCCTCCTTCGTATTTATAGCCTCCATGGTTTCGGATAAGCACCAGCCTATGACAGCATGTGAGTAAACATCTGTAATGAGATGGAGGTACAGGACGTTGCCGTAAATCCAAACGTAGGTTATGTCGGCTGCCCAAATGTGGTTAGCATACATTGCCGTAACACCTTGTACAAGATTAGGATACTTCCTATAAGGATGATTGGAGTCCGTTGTACGTCTTCGCTTGTTCTTGGGAAGCATAAGTCCTTCTGAAGCAAGTAGTTTTAAGAAGGAGTCGCGACCATGAGTAACATCTTCACCTAGCTCCGACTTGAGGAGGACGTGCAGTTTCACACCGCCTATCCCGGGACAGCAGGCACGATAGTAGAGTACATTGTCAACTATCAGTTTACGCCTTTGCCGCTCAGAAATTACTAACTTGCAGCTTGCGTAATACCACTGGCGTTTCTTGCCAAACAGCCCACAGAGGAATTCCACGGATACACCGGGAAACTCCTCACGCAGCGCCGTTACTGTTTGGCACCATCTTTTTTTAAGATGCTGATACCCTCCTCGGATTCGGCTATCTCTATGAGTTTCTCATAGGCACGGCTGCGCATCTTCTCCAAAGACAATGCGTGTTGGAGGTTCACTATCTTCTGGCGCAATATCTCATTGTCTGTCAAATTCGTTTCTTTATGAGCCATACGATACCTCT
>NZ_LR027820.1:870664-888755 GCF_900607215.1 Prevotella rectalis | reverse complement strand
ATGAGTTTCTCATAGGCACGGCTGCGCATCTTCTCCAAAGACAATGCGTGTTGGAGGTTCACTATCTTCTGGCGCAATATCTCATTGTCTGTCAAATTCGTTTCTTTATGAGCCATACGATACCTCTGGATTACTTCCGAGGGCAAAGATAACGATTTTGAATCAACGGGCCAACGTTTCAGCCATTGGAACATTGAACCACTAGACACATTCCACTTACGCAATATGGACGCTTGAGAAGCACCGCTAGAATAATAATCGATTAACACTTGCAGCTTGAACGAATACGAAAATTCGCGCGGGGTTTTACGTTTTGTCATAATTTCTTACTTTTTTTATAGTCAGAATTGTGACAAGCTAAATCCGTATAAGACACTTTAGGCAGATAGATGAAGAAAATTTAGGACATTGTTGAACTTTTCTCATATCGGTGGGAAGGATTTTTCGCGTTTTCAATGCCCCGGTCAAATAAAGAATATGTTTGTCTTTTGTTTTGCCCGGACAGGCAGGTATTGATATGAGTTCATTGCGTATGGTTTTTAGTTGGTAAATTGCTGAATAACAAACATCTATAATTGAATATTTCTACAGGAGGTCATTAGAAAAAAGGACTAAAGTGGTTTCTAATGATTGATTAGAGTTTATTTATAGTTACTTCATGCGGTATAGGCAACCCTTGTAGGGGCTGCCCATATCAAGTGGTATTTTATTTTTATTTTATGCTGTTGGAATATCTTTGTTAACATTTTTGCTGCCTATAAGCGCATAGAAACACATGTATCCAACAGCTATCAAGGGAACTATATACGAGATTAAATATCCGGCTTTGTCTGCCACGAAATTTTGAAGGAGTGGGAAAAGCCCTCCACCTACGACCATCATCATGAATATTCCGGAAGCGGATGCTGTGTATTTGCCAAGTCCTTCCGTTGCGAGGTTGAAGATACATGCCCACATTACGCTTGTGCAAAGACCGCAGAGTACCAAGAAGAGCGCACAAATGGGAACCGTAACCATGTTGAACGATGACCCCGTAAATACCGGCATCGATACGGATGAACTTTTCCCTAAGAACATTGCGATGATGATGAATGTCATGGCAAGTATTGTGGTACAAACCATCAAGGTGCGACTTGAAATCTTATCAGCGATAAAGCCGGTGCAAAAGCGTCCGATTAACATCAGAAACCAATAAGTGGCGGCAACCGAACCTGCTATTGCTGTTGCCGTTTGTGGATTGAGTCCACCACCATTTGGGGTAACATCAGACAAATAATAAATCATTGTACCGGGTACGCCTACTTCCACTCCTACATAAACAAAGATAGCAATGACGCCTAAAACAAAATGACGGAAAGCCCAAGGTGAGTGCTCAAACACCGTCTTTGCGTCTGTTTTACCAATCTTTGGGTCTTGTATGGGGACAAAACTCAAGATAACAAACGCTGTGGCAAATACGCCCATGGCAATATAAAGCACAGGATTAACGTCTATCATTGAGGTGTTCTTTGTTACTTGACCTATCAGTGCACCTACGAAAAGTGGAGTTAATGTGCCTGCAAGTGAATTTAACGTTCCACCAATCATGTTTAATTGATTTCCTCTGTTGCCTCCACCTCCAAGGAGATTCAACATCGGATTGACAACAGTGTTCAGCATACAAACGCAAAAACCGGAAATGAAAGCTCCTGTTAAATATATCACGAAACCTGTCATTCTTGAATCGGTAAAGAAACCTGATGCGAATTGAGTCAAGACGCCCATAAAGCCAATGCCGATACCAAGTAAAGCAGTTCTTTTATAACCAATACGACTTAACATTTTCCCTGCGGGAATACCCATGAAGAGGTAAGCCAAAAAGTTCATGGCATTGCCCAACATTCCAACGGTATTGGCACTTTCACCACCGAACGCACTTTTCCAAATTACTCCGATTGGAGCGGCAAGATTTGTTACAAAAGAAATCATTGCATAGAGGAACATCATTGTGATGATGGCAATAATGCTTCCATCTTGTCTGGTATTATTCATTCTCATTTCATCGTTGGTTTATAATGAATCAAAAAGAAGATGCTTTGATTGCGGCATGTCAATTCCTAACATCTTTTTTTGAAAAAGTTACAGTGTCTAATACATTTGAAACTAAATCAATTTCTTGCAAAGGAACTAAAAATAAATGAAAAATACAAGTTAAAGCGCAAGAAAGGATACTAAACGTTTGTTAAAAACGAATAAGCGTTTATATTATCTTATTGTACTTAGTAAATCTGCCACGACATAGCTCGACCCTCCTACGAAAAGGAAGTCGTTTTCATCAGCATCGGTCAGTGCTTCTCGATAAGCGGCGGCAACACTTTTGTAGTTTTTTCCGATAAGACCATATTTTTTCCCGGTCTCGGCTACTTTTTCCACCGGGAAAGCTCTCTTTGTATTTGGCTGAGTCCAATAATAGGATGCGTTGCTCGGCAGAAGCGACATCACCTTGTTCATGTCTTTATCATCTACCATGCCAAACACGATACGCAAATTCTTACATTGCTGATTTTTGATTTGCTTCGATAAGTATAGCCATCCTGCTTCATTATGTCCTGTATCGCAAATGACAGTGGGATGTGTATGCGTTTTCTGCCATCTTCCCATTAATCCGGTTAATTCACAAACATTGGAAAGTCCTTTTGAGATGCTCTCCACGTGTTTGATAACATGCGCGTTATAAAGATTGGCTACAGCTGTTAAAACTGTGTTTGTATTCTTCTCTTGATAATCACCACCCAATTCTCCCTCCAATTCTCCAAAGAGACGTGTCGCATACTTTCTTCCACCCATTGGTGTCGGGGTGGAAGATATTACCATGGGGATGTCTTCTGCGAACACTATGAGCGAATCCTTCTCTTGTGCTTTAGCTTCAAAGATAGCGCGAGTTTCATCCGTTGCTTCACCAATGACAACAGGAGTTCCTTGTTTTATGATTCCCGCTTTTTCTTTGGCAATCTTAGGTAAGGTGTCGCCTAAGAATTGAGTGTGATCTAAAGAGATGTTTGTAATAATGGATAGCAGTGGATTAATGATGTTCGTACAATCCAAACGTCCGCCAAGTCCAACTTCTATCACAGCATAATCAACCTTTTGTTCTGCGAAGTACTTGAATGCCATGGCTGTTGTCAGTTCGAAGAAAGAAGGATGAAGTGGTTCAAAAAAAGCTCTGTGTTTCTCTACAAAGTCAATTACGTATTGCTTGGGAAGCATCTCACCGTTAATTCTTATTCGTTCCCTAAAATCGACCAGGTGTGGACTCGTATAAAGTCCCACTTTGTAACCATCGGCTTGCAAGATAGCGGCCAATGTATGCGAGCAAGAGCCTTTACCGTTGGTCCCTCCAATGTGAATGGAACGAAAATTTTGATGTGGATGCCCAAAGTATTGGTCTAATGCGTATGTATTTGACAATCCTTCTTTGTAGGCGGAAGCACCAACCTGTTCGAACACGGGCGTGCTGTTGAAAAGATATTGGATGGTTTCTTCGTAAGACATTATCTTAAAGAATTTTCGGACAAAAATCCTTACTTATATTTCAGGTGTTTATGTTTGTTTTACTGCGGATTTGATGTTGAAGACGAGGCTTGTTGATACGCGTTCTCTTTTATTTATCAGCTGAATAGTTTCTTGAAGTTTTCAAAAATGGAACGTTTCGTATTGGTATCCCCTTTGAAGTTGTCGCTATCTTTGAACGCTTCTATAGCATTCTTTTCTGACTGGGAAAGTGCTTTGGGGACATAGATGCTGATTTGTACAATCAAATCGCCCATACCGTTTCCATAACCTTGTATGGCGGGAAGTCCTTTTCCGCGTAAGCGTAGAGTCTTTCCCGGTTGAGTTCCGGGTTCTATCTTGATTTTTACATATGTTCCATCAATGGTTGGAATATCAACTTGTCCTCCCAATACTGCCGTGGGGAAGTCCAATAAAAGATTATAGATTACATTCTGACCATCGCGAACAAAAGTAGTGTTTTCCTCCTCTTCTATGTAAACTTGAATGTTACCCGTAATTCCATTTCGTTTTCCTGCATTGCCTTTCCCCGGAACATTAACGACCATGCCTTCAGCGACACCTGCGGGAATGTTGATTTCCACAACTTCCTCACCTTTTACAACGCCATCTCCATGGCAATGAGAACATTTGTTTTTTATGATTTTCCCTTCTCCACCACAGACGTGACATGTCGTTTGAGTTTGCATGACACCGAAGATGCTGTGTTGAGTGCGAATCTCCATTCCGCTACCATGACAATTCGGGCATTGCTCGGAAACGCTTCCGTTTTCTGCACCCGTTCCGTGGCAATGATCGCAAACTACATCTTTCCTTACCTTAAATTTCTTCGTAACCCCGGTAGCAACCTCCTGTAACGAAAGTCTTACTTTCAACCTAAGATCAGCACCGCGATATTTTGGTGATTGGTGTGAACTTCTTGATCCTCCGAAGCCTCCGAAGCCTCCACCGCCTCCAAAAACATCGCCGAACATAGAAAAGATATCGTCCATAGAGAAACCGGCTCCATTTCCAAACCCGCCAAATCCACCACCCGGACCATCAAATCCGAACTGATCGTATTGTTGACGTTTTTGCGGGTCATTGAGTACGCTATAAGCTTCCGCGGCTTCTTTGAATTTCTCTTCTGCTTTGGGGTCATCCGGATTTCTGTCCGGATGGTACTTGATAGCTATTCTTCTGTATGCCTTTTTTATTTCATTTTCCGAAGCGTTTTTATCAACGCCAAGTACTTCGTAATAGTCTCTTTTTGCCATGGTTGTTTGTCGAATTATTGTCCTACGGCTACCTTAGAGTGGCGTATCACTTTATCGTTCAATGTGTAGCCCGTCTGAACACAATCCACTATTTTACCTTTTTTTTCATTTTCCACACCCGGCACCATTGCGATTGCTTCATGGTAGTCCACGTTGAAATCTTTGTCTTCTGTTTCGATTTTGTTCACCCCCAAATTTTCCAATGTCTTGAGGAATTTCTTGAAAATGAGTTCAAATCCTTCTTTAATGGCTCCTGCGTCTTCTGTTTTGTCTGCCACGGCGCGCTCGAAATCGTCTAAGATGGGAAGAATGGCTACGATTGTTTTCTCGCTACCATTTAGAATTAGTTCCGCTTTTTCCTTTAAGGTGCGTTTCTTATAATTCTCAAATTCCGCATAGAGTCGAATGTATTTTTCTTTCCACTCTTCAATGCTTTCTTTTATTTCTTCTTCTTCCGTTTTTTCTTCTTGGGGATCTTGCTCAAGTGCTTCTTGCGACTCGTTGGGTGAAGTTTCTTTCGTTTGTGCTGTTTCCTCCGCTGCCGATCCTGTTTTATTGTTCAATTCGGCTTCTTCTACTGTTATATTTTTTTTCTTTTTACTCATTGTATGGATTTCGTTATTTTAATTTATCCACAATCATGCAAATGACGTGCCAAACTCGATACTTATGGTATCAGCCTGTTTATTCATACATTTGTGCTCTTTTCTCCTTGATTTTCTCATCATGGATATATTCATCGTAGTTCATGAGCTTGTCGATGGTACCATTAGGCGTAAGTTCTATGATTCTGTTGGCAACCGTACCAATGAACGCGTGGTCGTGTGAGCTAAAAAGGATGTTTCCCTTGAAGCCGACAAGGTTGTTGTTGAAAGCCTGGATGCTCTCAAGGTCAAGATGGTTGGTTGGTGTATCGAGGATGAGGCAGTTGGCATTTTGTAGTTGCATTCTTGCTATCATACAACGCATTTTTTCTCCTCCGGAAAGCACTTTTACTTTTTTCTCTACCTCTTCTTGTTTGAACAGCATTCTACCGAGATACCCTTTCATTGCCACCTCATTTCCGGTTCCATATTGTGAAAGCCAATCCACAAGATTCAAGTCGCAATTGAAATAATCTGTGTTATCAAGTGGTAGATAAGCTGTTGTGATGGTTATGCCCCAGTTAAATTTTCCTCCGTCTGCTTTGCGTTCGCCATTAATGATTTTGAATAACGCAGTCATAGCTTTTGGGTTTCGAGAAAGGAATACAACCTTTTGTTCCTTTTCAACATTAAAGTTTACATGGTCGAACAATACCGTTCCATCTGGTTCCACAGCCTTCAAATCTTCCACTTCGAGTATTTGATTTCCCGGTTCTCTTTCCATCTGAAAGATAATGCCGGGATATTTACGACTTGACGGACGAATTTCCTCTACGTTCAGTTTCTCAAGCATTTTTTTGCGTGAAGTGGTCTGTTTACTTTTTGCCACATTGGCAGAGAAACGACGGATGAATTCCTCCAATTGCTTTCTTTTTTCATCTGCTTTCATCTTCTGGTTTTGAGCTTGTCTCAATGCAAGTTGTGAACTCTCGTACCAAAATGAGTAGTTACCTGCAAATACCGTTACTTTTCCAAAGTCGATATCTATGGTCTGTGTGCTTACAGAATCCAAGAAGTGTCGGTCGTGTGATACCACCAAAACTGTTTGATTCTCTTCTATCTCGCTCAGATATTCTTCCAACCATTCAACGGTTTCAAGGTCTAAGTCATTGGTGGGCTCATCAAGGAGGAGGTTCTCCGGTTTGCCAAAGAGGGCTTTCGCGAGCATGACGCGAACTTTTTCGTTGTTCGACAATTCGCTCATTATCTTTTGATGCAGATTTTCGTTCACACCAAGGTTTTGCAATAATTGGGCTGCTTCACTTTCGGCTTCCCAACCATTCATTTCTGCAAATTTCAATTCCAATTCAGCAGCCCGGTTTCCATCTTCTTCTGTCATTTCCGCTTTGCTGTATAGCTCCTCCCGTTCTTTTATGTTTTTCCACAGTGGCTCGTGCCCCATGAGAACGGTATCCATTACCTTGTATTCATCATATTTGAAATGGTCTTGTTCCAATACGGAAAGACGTTCCCCCGGACCTAATTCTATGGTTCCTTTATTGGGCTCCAAGTCGCCGGATATGGCTCGTAGCAATGTAGATTTTCCGGCACCGTTGGCCCCTATGACGCCATAGATGTTACCAGGAGTGAATTTTATATTAACATCCTTGTATAGAACTCTTTTTCCGAATTGAACGGCAATGTTTGAAAGTGTAATCATTATTAATTATATCCTATTTTTTTTCTGTTTGCAAAGTTACGACAAATCTTTTGAATATCCACTAAAAGCAAGTATAATGTAGTTCAATCCCCAAGGATTCCCTTGCTCTTCCGGTCTTGTTTGCTAAGGTATCGACTTCTCACTACATTTTTCTTGAATTATTTTTTGTTTCGCTCTATTGAATTTTCGCTGAAGATGACACGAATCGAGTAAGGAAAGTTGTGCATGAATTGGAGTAAGAATTTATTACAAAAGTTTATTCTTTTTCAAATGATATTTCGGCAATTATTCTATCTGAACCCAATCCAGATATTCTTCCCATGCAAGTATGAGAACCAATTCATTAGCTATTGGTTTTTAAAAGCTAAGCTTTTGGAGCGCAATAGCTAAGCTTTTGGATTGCAATATCTAAGCTTTTAAAATGAAGTTTGTAAGGGGCAGATTATCAGGGCTTTTCGTATGTCCTTAAAAAACTTCATTCCTGTTAAGCCTTTGAAAATAATTGCGATGTTCTGATTGATTGAATACCGATGATTTGGAATTGTATTTTTTATTACATTCCGATGATTATATTTTTGGAAAGGTTGCTTGAAGCACTGAGTTTGTAGTTTCATCCGGCATCTGTGATGTTATTGAAATTCGATATGAGGCAAAGAAAGGTTATTCCTATTCAAATCTGTTCAAAGTCCCACCAAAATATGAATTAAGAGCAAGAAATTGGCTTCCGTCCGGCAGCACGATACATTCTTTTCAACCTATGATTGGTGTGTGAATTGTTCGAAATTCTCACGAAATTAACAACCATTAACTAAGACTTTTCAAACGAAACGAGGCTTTTTGTTCCGAAACATCGTATCTTTGCAATATGATAAGAAATCAAGGTTCACGGCAGCGTAAGGAGCAATATAAAGTGATGAGGGTGGAGGAATCCGCCCCTTTGTTGGAATGGCTGTTGGCTAATTCCGGTCAGAGCAAGTCGAAGACTAAGGCAACCCTTCAAAATCGGGGCGTAAAGGTGAACAAACGTTTGGTTACTCAATTCGATTTCATGTTGAGTCCCGGTGATGAAGTAACAATAAGCCTGAGTAAGAAAAACGATCAGTTTCAAAGTCGCTATCTGAAGTTGGTCTATGAAGATAAGTTTTTATTGGTGATAGAGAAAAATTGTGGAATATTGTCGATGGCGGCCGGGCACTCATCGCTGAATGTTAAAAAGGTGTTGGATGATTACTTTCACAAGTCCCACCAGCGCTGTACTGCCCATGTGGTTCATCGTCTTGATCGCGATACATCCGGCTTGATGATTTATGCCAAGGATATTCAAACTGCACAACTGTTGGAGCATGATTGGCACAACATTGTTTATGATCGGCGATATGTTTCGGTTTTAAGTGGGCAGGTTGAGAACAATGAAGGAACGATTGCCAATTGGCTGAAGGATAATAAATCGTACGTAACTTACAGTTCGTCCGTTGATAATGGGGGTAAGTATGCCATAAGTCATTTTCACCTCTTGAATCGCTCTGAAAAATATTCTCTCGTAGATTTCAAGCTTGAAACCGGTAGAAAGAATCAAATTCGCGTTCATGCGGCAGACATGGGACATCCGGTATGCGGTGATATAAAATATGGAAATGGCGACAATCCTATTCATCGGTTGGCTCTCCATGCCTATGTGCTTTGTTTTTATCATCCCATAACCCATCGTCCCATGGAATTTGAGACGGCAATACCGGCAAGCTTTAGAAGCCTTTTTGGAAGAGAATAATTGTTTATGGCTAATTTGGAATATTATATTGGCGTCATCCTTGTAATCGTTGCCTGTGCTTTTCTGATTAAGAAAGTGGCAGGTTGCATCTTTAGAATTGTCATTGCCGTGATTGCACTTGCCATCATTGCTTACTTTCTAAGAAGTTTGGGGTATATTTAATAGAAACATTAACATAAAATAAAAGAATTGAGATTTATGACACACGAAGAATTGATGCGTAGAGCCATAGAGCTATCGGAAAAAAGTGTTCGAAGTGGTGGGGGACCTTTTGGCGCAGTGATAGCTCGAGATGGAGAAATAGTGGCAGAAGGCAGTAACAATGTAACGATAGATTTGGATCCTACAGCTCATGCAGAGGTATCGACCATTAGGAAGGCTTGCTCTAAATTAGGAACATTCGATTTGAGTGGTTGCGCGATTTATACATCGTGCGAACCTTGTCCGATGTGTTTGGGAGCCATCTATTGGGCGCATCTTGATAAAATCTATTATGCCAATGATCGTAAAGACGCTGCGAAGATTGGTTTTGATGATGATTTCATTTATGAGGAGATAGCGATTAAACCACAATATCGCAAGAAACCATCTGAGATTTTGCTCCGTTCTGAGGCTATCAACGCATTTAAAATGTGGGAGAGCAAAACCGATAAGACAGAGTATTAAACCGATTTAATCCTTGTTTTGATCAAGACTAAGAGCTGATTATTGATTTATTTTTTTATAATAAAGTTCAAAAACCTCTCTTAGTTTTGATTCGTTGCCGATGATAGCACGGATATATTCCAGATTTTTCGCATTGGAGGAATTGGAAATCCACAATCGGATATAGCCAAAGCGACCATACTTTTCTTTCATGTGAGAATAGAAACGGTGCCACTGCTCCTCTTTGTTTTTTTCAGGATAGTTCTCCATTCCATATTCTATGGCACGTGAGAACACCATTTCAGGATCAAGGTCGCGGTCTGCTTCGGCAACAATTTTCCCATAGATGCTTCTCGGAGTTCGGGAACTGCTTGCCCGATGATCCTCAACAGCCTCTTTCATGATTTGTAGTTGTTGGGCTGTAAACCATTTCCTTAGTCGGGTGTCTGCCATGAGTATTTTACCACTTGTGATGTGGTGTACAGCTCTGGGACCTTCCATGCCGAGGTCGTGATAACCTGCGATGACGTATGCCATGTTCATGTCAGCACCAGTTATCTTTGCCAGTTCGATAGAATTTTTTATCACTCGCTGCGCGTGAATGATACCATGCGATTTGCCGAAAGCATTGTAACGAGGAAGAATTTGTTGTTCAACAAATTCCATGATTTCTAAATTTACTCCTTGTATCATATTGTTCTTAGTTGGATAAAAATAAAAAACCTATGGAAGACAGAATGCCGAAAATAAACATATTACGAGCTGTCTGACTGAGCGTTCGGTTCAATCCTTTTCCATGATTAATTCTTTTCATTTCCAGATAAGTTTTTCCGTGTACATAGAGATAGGGAAGAATAATGGCAATGCTAAATATTATCATCTTGTTGTTTTCCATGAGATAGGCGATACATATAAGCAAGACACCCATTCCCCCCAATAGGCAATAGAGAAGTTCTGCGTTCTTTTCCCCGATTCTTACAATCAGCGTTAGCTTCTTGTCGCGTCTGTCGTTCTCTCTATCTCTGTAATTATTCACCACAAGTAAAGTGTCAATAACTAAACCGCAGGCAATTGAAGCCGTAAAGACTTGCGATGTAATGCTTTGCAATGATGGGGGGAGTATCACATAATAACTAATGCAGACAGGTACGATACCGAAAAAAACGACTACAAGCAGATCGCCTAAACCCCAATAGGATAGTGTGGTGGTGTAGAGAAAGCAGAAAATCATGCAGAAAATTCCAACGACCAGCATTTTCATTCCTCCATAATAAATGAGTGGGACACCTATAATCGCCGCGAAGAATGAAGTGAAAAACAAGCCCCATCGCATGGCGTGGAGTGTGATCCATCCTTCTGAGCAAGCTCTTTGGGGACCAAGTCTGGTTTCTTTGTCATCATTCCCTTTGAGACAGTCAAAGTAATCATTGATGAAATTGGCGTCTATCTGCATGATGAACGCGAAAAGAAAACATAAGATGGCTGGAATGATTCGGAATTTCTCCCAGCCAGCATCTTTATAGGCTAAAGTTACGCCAATCATCACTGGAACGGCAGCCCCGGTTAAGGTTCGTGGTCGTGCGGCAAGAAGCCAGGCGTTAAAAGAATTTGTTCTAACATTGTGCTCCATCTCCGAACAGTATGTCATTTTTCATTTTAGTTAAAAAAGTTCCAACTCACGCCAAATCTGAAAATACGCTGATTGAGTGGGTAGTGGGGGGTGAAAAAATAATTACCTCCATCGCTGCTGTTCAAGTGCGACATCATGATAAAAAAGCGTGTATGTTGGAGTTGGAAATTCGCGTAAGCATTAATCACCGGGTAATTTCCAATTTTGGTTTTGTTCTCGTTTATTTCTTGAATTCCAAAGTAGCCTATTCCGGGGATATATTCAGGTGCGAAGTATTTAGTAAAATATCGTGCATCAACTCCCAAATCACAACTTAAAACCTTGGCAATCTTGAATCTAATAAAAAGATTTGAATAGGCATTGAATATGGGGAGAGGCAGAGCGTTCTCATCGCTTGACTTTTGGAATGTCAATACATTTTGCCAATTGATTATTCCAAAACGGAAATCCTGCTGCAATTGAAGTGTTAGCAAACTTATCGCGCCTTTATTTTGTCTGACGTTTACTTCGTTTTTTATACTTTGAAAATTATCACCGTTTTGTATTCTATTGTTGCGTAATGCGAAATAACTATAGTTTTTTATCATGTCGTAACCAATGCGAAGCCTTGTCTCAGTCTTTTTCCACGAGAGTTCACCTAATAATCTGGAATGGATTACTTGGTCAAGGCTGTTATCCCACCAATAATGACTTGATCGGAATGTGTCCATATAGAAAGAAGGCGCGACCCTATGAAAGAAAGCTGTGGCAGCAAGTTGAACTGTATCACCAAGCAGAGGGAAATTTACATCGGCATGTCCATCAATCTGTAAGTCGCCGGCATTATGACCTGCTATCCAAGCTTCGGCACTTACGTCATAATGAAGCGTTTTGCCTGCGGTCTTTAACAGCTGCCCACCAACAGAGATTTCTTGTTGATTCCATTTCTCATAGCCCGACAACAAAGTTTTATTGGATGTCGCTTCTGTCATTACTGATGGTAATTCGTAATGTCTCAGTTCGTGCGATACAAACGCCTTTAAGCCGGCTTTTGCCCATTTGTTGAATCCTTCCAGCAATGCCACTGCCACTGTATTTTTTAATGCCCAGTGTTTGGTCATGTCATAAATAGAATCCCCCGAGTTTACATTTTGGCTAAAGTAGTTGTTTGCGTAGTAGTTATCGGGCGTTTGGTAGGCTTGATAAATACGCCGATAATTACTGAAACGCGTGGTATGGATGAAACTGGTTACCGGAATATATTCGTTCTTCATCCATTCATTAGACGTTTCTTTTTCGGAGATAGGAGATCGCTTCGCCTCCGCCATCTGAGTGGAATCTTGCATATTTACTTCGATTCGCTTTTCATTATTTTCCGATTTACCCATTGTAATGGGAGCATCGCCCATAATCTTTGCGTTCTCTGGTCGTCCCATTGATGCGTTTTTCTTGTCATATTCTGCTTCATTGAACGTACCGCCGTTTTGTTCAGATTGTTTTCTGGCTTTGTCTTTTTCGTCTTTGTCTTTTTTAGCCTTGTTGGATTTAATCGCGAATTTTTTGGCTTTGATCTCATCCTCGGTCATTGGTATCTTTTTATAGAAACCAAGATTATATCTGTGGGTGAAGAAGATGTGTTGATTGTCGTTCCTGTTCCAGTTTTGCTCAAGAACGGTTGGTATTTCGTTAGTTCGATACGAGTCCTTAAACTTTTCCGGATGTGTGATATACGCATCGTTTGTTATTCCTCCTCCCTCAGTAACTTTCTGATGGTTCAGTGAGAAGAAAAGAAGGGCTAAGTACCGTTCACCCATATAGCTTCCCCACATGGAATAATCAGTGTGGGAAGTATTTTGGTTGCTATAGTAACCCCTCCCATAAAGATAATCGAACTTAAATCCGAATCCCCATCTTTTTCCTGCATTTACAGCAAAGAGAGCTTTGAAGTGATCTTCTCCGTTGGTTCGGTTGCCGGCTCCATTATAAGAAAGGTTAGTGATTGGGGATAGGGTAGAGGTGAAATGAAAGTCGCCGGGTTCAACAATGAATTGGTCGTATGGATCAAGAAAAAGAAATTCTTTCGCATTCTTTCTATCTATAAATATACGATTTTGGCGTGGCGACCCAAGATTGCCCAAGGAATTATATTCACCACGTAAGCCTGTGTTGAAGACGGAATTCATATACATGTCCGAAAGCGTGTCGGGTGTTATGATGGTCTTATCTCCAAAATGCTCATCCACAGTCCATACTTTTAGACCTCTTGGGATTTCTTTGTGCTGGTTGGTAGAGTCGGATGAGCCTAATTGACGATTTTGCCTATTACCGGTACCGCTTAACGTGCGGTTGTCGCCCATCTCTGTATAATCCTGTGCGTTGATGGCAGAGACAATTGTCAATATTAAAACGATTAAGGCGAATGATCTCTTCATTATCTGAACAAACGTAGTATAACTTCGAAAAACTTAAATACCATGGAAGCCAATATAACAATTGTTCCCAATCTTTCGTATTGTGGCATGATATATAGAATAACACCAACGATGGCACCTAACATGAAGATAGAATTGAGCCATTGTCGAATTTTCAAGAATCTATCTTGTGGTTTTTGAATCCTTGTTCTGTGTTGTGGGCGAGATGCCGTGCTGTTTTGTATTTCGTCTGCCATAATTATTTGTTTTAACGCTAATTCATAATCCTCATGTTATTACCTATAAGCATAAAGCAAGTTAATGCGAAAATGAGAATTCCATTCCTGTTTATTTTCTTAAAGCAAAGGTATGAAAAATTAGTTTATTACTAATCTGTTATATGATTTTTAACTTTTTAACATTGACTTTTAACTATTTCAATTCCAATTCCTTTTGCAATCTGATAATCTCATCTCTGTATTGTGCGGCTTGCAAGAAGTCTAAATCTTTAGCAGCTTGTTTCATTCGTGCCGTTGTGTTTTGTATGCTTTTTTCCAATTGTGCTTTGGTCATTCTCATGATGATGGGGTCGGCGGCCATAGCTGATTCTTGCGTAGGACCGGAATAAAATACTTGCGGTTTTTTTGACTTAGTTTCCTGTGTTTGAGCATTTGATGGTTCTATATTTGATAGCGCTCCCTTTATAGCTCTGACAATTTGTCTCGGTGTAATGTGATGTTCCTCATTATATTTCAGCTGTTTCTCCCTTCGGCGCATTGTTTCATCTATTGTCTTTTGCATGCTTTCTGTAATGGTGTCGGCATACATGATAACTTTTCCATTTATATTTCTGGCGGCACGTCCTGCCGTTTGTGTTAAGCTGCGATGACTCCTAAGGAAACCTTCTTTATCGGCATCCAATATGGCTACCAATGAAACTTCCGGCAAATCGAGTCCTTCTCTCAGTAGATTTACCCCTACCAAAACATCGTATATTCCTTTGCGTAAGTCATTGATAATTTTCACCCTGTCAAGATTTGCGACATCACTGTGGATGTATGCGGTGCGGATATCATGATTTAGCAGATATTCTGTTAATTCTTCTGCCATTCTTTTGGTTAGAGTTGTGATTAATACCCGCTCTTCTTTTTCACTTCGGGTAATAATTTCTTCTACGAGATTATCGATTTGATTTTCAGATGGTCTTACTTCGATTTCGGGATCAAGTAGTCCGGTTGGCCGGATTAATTGTTCTACGACAACACCTTCTGCTTCTTTTAATTCAAAGTCAGCCGGAGTGGCTGATACATAAATGATCTGGTTGATTAAGCTGTGGAACTCTTCAAACTTGAGGGGGCGATTATCAAATGCGGCAGGCAACCTGAACCCAAATTCCACAAGATTCTTTTTTCGGGCGCGGTCGCCTCCATACATGGCAGATATTTGCGGCACACTCACATGGCTTTCATCAATAATGATAAGATTGTCTTTGGGAAAGAAGTCCAAAAGGCAATAGGGGCGTTGTCCGGCTTCGCGCCCATCAAAATAGCGCGAATAGTTTTCTATTCCAGAGCAATGTCCCAACTCTTTTATCATTTCCATATCATATTCCACGCGTTCTTTAATGCGTTGTGCCTTAATGGAATCTCCTATTTCCTTAAAGAAATTAATTTGCATGACCAAGTCATCTTGTATCATGTGAATTGCGTTTTGCGTCTGCTCTTTGGTTGTAACAAAAAGATTGGCAGGATAAACTTCATATTCTTCAAACGATGCTATGCGATGAAATGTAATTGAATCTACTTCTTCTATTTCTTCTATTTCATCATCCCACCAAGTAATTCTGAGCGTAGTGTCGCTATAAGCCATGGCAATATCCACCGTATCGCCTTTCACCCTGAAGTTTCCTCGTTGCAGCTCAATGTCATTTCTTACGTAGAGCGCATTGACAAGTTTTCGGAGAAATTCGTTTCTGTCTAATATTTGACCTTTCTTTATTTTAATCACACTGTCTTTCATCGCAACAGGACCTCCCATTCCATAGATGCAGGATACGGAGGAGACTACAACCACATCCTTTCTGCCGGATAATAATGATGAAACGGCAGAGAGACGCAACTTGTCAATTTCATCGTTGATGGCAAGATCTTTCTCTATATACGTGTCCGTTGAAGGTAAATAGGCTTCAGGTTGATAATAGTCATAATATGAAACATAATACTCTACGGCATTATTGGGAAAAAAGCCTTTCATTTCTTCGAAGAGTTGAGCTGCCAACGTCTTATTATGCGATAAAATAAGTGTCGGCTTATTCACATTGGCGATTACATTTGCCATTGTGAACGTCTTTCCCGAACCTGTTACGCCTAAAAGTACCTGACTTTTATCACCTCGTTCAATTCCTTCAGTCAGTTCTTTTATAGCCTCCGGTTGGTCTCCGGTTGGTTGATATTGTGATGTTAGTTTGAAATCCATTATCGAACGCAAAGTTAAGTAAATTTCTTAAATAATGCGTCAAATAATCATAGAAAGACGGTCATTAGAGTTTCTCGGTATCGTGTGACAGTGAAACATCTTTTATCTTTTCCTAATGGAATTCTAAATAATTTTGTGTCCACGCATGGTTGTTCAAATCACGAGGGGCTTTACGTATTTTTTTCAATGCTGAATAGCACCATCTCTTCTTGCCTCTAATTCATATTCAGGTGATGGCAAACAAACGCTTGATAGTGAACATTCGATCCACACATCAACATGAAATTATATTACAAAAGCCACGTCTGAAACGCGCTCTGTAATTTATTGATAATCAGGGTGATAGTAATTGCAGTTTAAAAGCTTAGCTTTTGCACTCCAAAAGGTAAGCTATTGCAATGCAAAAGGTAAGCTATTGCAATGCAAAAGGTAAGCTTTTAAAATGGGGACAATTAATGGTTGCAAAATAAAGCTCAAACGAAGGCGAAAAACGGATGCCCGGAAACAAATGAGGGGGACAATAGAAAACAGGATATGGACAATGGTGAGAACCTTGGCTTTTTCCATTATGATGCTTTGTAAATAACTAATTTCTCCACAAGGGTTTACCCATTTTGATACACCCCCTGCCAATGCCTTGCCAAAATCATTTGGGACGCCGTTAGGTTAAATATGTTAAAAAGATTGGAAATAATTGTTATTATCGATGTTTTGGTGTACCTTTGCATGGGATTGGAAAAATTACATATAAACAATGTTTCCCATTGTAAGAACTTAAGACACAAAGAGAACTAAACATGCAGGCAAGAATATCATATACATTGCGACACGACGACGTCGGCAAATGCCCTCTTGATTGTGATTCAATGTTGGCGGGCTTCTTCTGCACAACACTTTTACAAACGAGGCAGACATAAATCATGGCACGCGCCTTATCCTGCAATCCGTATGTCAGGACGGCATGTGTTCCTTTTACTCAACAGCATTTAATAATAAAAATCTATAATTACTTAATTTTATGAAACAAAATTACAACAACAAGAAAAAGCACCGCGGCGCACGCAGAGTCAACCAGCAAGTGCAAAATTATAAAACGTATTTGAAGAATTCACACTTTGGAGTAGAAAAGTTTAATTTTTCTCTCGGTCTTTCGTTCAATTTCTTTTGTATCGACATAATTCTCTTGTCTGTGTAATGTTCAAACGAATCCTTTTTCGGTATATATTGTCTGATTAGTTTATTTGTATTCTCAATAGCTCCCTTTTGCCAAGAACAATATGGATCAGCGAAGTATACGGGCACGCCCAAGAACTTGGTAATATCCTTATGTGCCGCAAATTCAGGTCCGTTGTCTGTTGTAATGGTCTTCAGAATGTCCTTGTATGGTAGCAGCAGTTTTCTAACTACCTTTGCCAGAGGCTTTGCCTGCTTCCCAAATGGCAGTTTCTGCATAAGCAGCATATTGGTGGATTTCTCTACCAGTGTGAGTATGGCATGCTGGTCAGGGTCTACGATCAAGTCCATCTCAAAATCTCCAAATCTCTTCCCGTCAACTTCCTTACTTCTTTCATGGATACTCAACCTGTCTTTAATTGGAAAATGCCTGCCCTTGGGACGATGCCTGTATTTCATCTTATGCCTTGTGTGTTTGGCAAGTTCCCCTGTTGTATCATTATGAATGATATTATAAATGGATTGGTGGGACACCTTTATTCCCTCATTCTTGCGCAGATAACCTGATATTTGTCGTGGAGACCACTGGTCATTGGTGATATATTCCTTAATTCTCCAGACTAATTCGTTAGAGAGCCTGGCGTTCTTTACCGTTCTCTTTCTGCGCTGCATAGCCATATCGTGCGCCTTTGTCCAGATATACTTTTCTGATGGCGTGCTGTTGCGTTTGATTTCACGTGATAGTGTTGACTGACTGATGCCGACGATTGTGGCAATCTCTTTTCTCCCTGTTTTCTTTTGGAGTAAGGCGAAAATTTGCGACCTTTGCTCCGAGGTTAATTGATGATATTTCACAATACAAAGTTAATTAATCTTGGGGAGACAGAGGTCTCCCTTTTTT
>NZ_LR027820.1:862018-870649 GCF_900607215.1 Prevotella rectalis | reverse complement strand
AATCTCTTTTCTCCCTGTTTTCTTTTGGAGTAAGGCGAAAATTTGCGACCTTTGCTCCGAGGTTAATTGATGATATTTCACAATACAAAGTTAATTAATCTTGGGGAGACAGAGGTCTCCCTTTTTTATTTGTATTGCTGGTTGTTTTTTTTCCTCGCCGAGAGATGCAGACAACCTCTCGCTACGCTTCGAGAACGTCTGCATCTCTCGGCGAGGGCTACTCTTTTATTGCACTTCGTTTTGGAACTTGCAGCATGGTTAGCGCTTGTGCTGCTATTGATGACGGCTCTGCCTATCACGGCACAGAACGTAGGCGACAGGTTCCAAGTCGATGGCTATTATTATGAGGTGGTGGATGCTGCGAACCATAAAGTGAAAGTAACATACGCAAACGCAAATGCGGCAACGGCGGATGCCACACTGCAGGTGTTAGCCAATGCAACGGCTGACCTCCCTAACGAGTGGAAAGGCTACAACGGGACGCCGAAAGTTAATTTAGTAGAAGAATATAAAATAGGAATTTTTTCTAATAAAATTGCAGACGCAGACCAAAAACATAAGATTTCTCTAATAAAAGTTCCTGCAACTGTCAAGAATAATAATGATGTCTGGAAAGTGGTAGCCATCGGCTCCTATGCATTCATCAATGAAAGGGGAATTGATAATGTGGAGCTTCCTGAAGGGATAGAAGCCATTGAGGATGCCGCCTTTTATCAATGCAGTGTCACGATGATTAATTTCCCAAAAAGTCTGAAGTACATTGGTTGGCGTGCCTTCTACAAGACCAATTTGGAACCTTATAGCGGCATTACTACAAAAAGTAACAAAAGCTCAACTAAACATACGAAAAATCTTCAACCTATCATAATTCCTGGCAAGACTGCCATAGGTCCTCAAGCCTTTGAAGGAAGTTTTTCAACGTCAAAATTTGAGTGTTCACAAATAACATTCGTGGGTTATCAGGCTTTCAAGGGAGACAAATTTAAGATCACAACACCCATCCCTAAAACAGCGAAGATTGGCGAAGCAACCACAGATACCAAAATTACTGACATGTATAACAATCTACCCGCAGGCACTGACCAACGTTCGGGTGTGGAATCTTTTGCTGAATTCAGCGGCACTGTAAGTTTGGATGACGGTCCAACAACCATCCCTACAGGCATGTTTGAAAATGCTTTCACAAACTTACCTAAATTTGTCATTCCCTATTCAGTGAAGAATTCCATAGAAGAAAGAGCTTTCGAAAATGCCGGTATCCTTAGTTTCAACGACTTGTCTGTAGTAACGAAAATAGGTGCAAGGGCTTTCAAACATGGCTGTATATCAGGCGATTTTGAAATCCTTGATAACGTTACAGAAATTGGCGATGAAGCTTTTGCGTGCAACGGCAAGCTGACAGGGCTTAAAGTGATAGGCTCCAACGACTGCAAGATTGGCGAAGGCATTGTTAGAGGATGCTACAACTTGGAGTATCTTGACCTGCGCAACATGAAAAGCACAGAGGCCAAAAACAACCTGAAGAATTTGTCGCGTGAATTTGACACGGACACCAACCCGAACAAAACCATCACGGCAGAGCTTCCAACCCACACCGTCGTTTATCTTCCCGATGCAGCGGACATCACCTTTGCGGAAGGTCAGGACGTGAACTTTGTCAAGAGCAATGGCTCATGCACAAAACTGAGCTTGCAGGATGGCGCAGAATATGAGTTCCCTTATGCCATCAAAGCCAATCAAGCAGTTTACAACAGATGCAACATGACCATTAACAACATCACCGTAAACCGTGGTTACAATACGGGGTTACCCATCAGCCATTATGAAGGCGACAACTCTCTGACCTCCTACCGCGAATTCTCTGATTTTGCCTCCGGTAAAAACTGCTTCACCGTCTTCCTGCCATACGCCGTGAAACTGCCGAAAGACAACGGCATACGCGCATACAATTTGGACTTACAAACAGAGAGAAGCACGGGTAAAATAAACGAATACACCGGTGAATATGAAATGGAAGAAGTTTATGTGTTTAAGTCAATCCCCGACGGCAGCACACTCGAGGCAAACACACCCTATTTGCTGCGCATCACCAATGGTGGGAACTACACCTCTCAGAATTTCGAAGCGATTGACAATCCGGTGGTAATTGCTGCGTCTGGCAATGACAAGTATGATGAAAATCATGGTGGAAGATTAAAGCCAAAATTCTCTACCCGGGGTGTGACAGACCAAAGCTACGTGTTCACCGGTAGTACCGAAAAAATTCCACGTGTGCCGGGGGGAGGTAGTCGGGAAGACAACCCTTGGACCCTGGGTCGCGATGAAAACGGAAACGATATGTGGAAAAGAATGCCGGAAAAGACAGGTTTCGGTAAACTCATACCTCCTTTCCGCGGGTGCATTATGCTTAAGCCGACTGCTTCCCCGGCCAGGCAGTTTGTGTTGTTACTCACAGAGGACAATAAACCGGCGGGCATCAACGATGTGACAGGAAACACCGATGCACAGAAAGGTGTACAGCAGATATACACCATTGACGGACGCTATGTGGGCACCAACTTCGACAGCCTGCCGTCGGGTATGTATATAGTTCAGGGAAAGAAAATGTTGAAGTAGAAATAAATATGAATATAGGAGAAAAGAATATGAACAAGACTATATGCGACAAGCGTACATACTTGCAGCCACGCATCGAAATCATCAAAATGAGCACGAACGCCGGCATGATGGACACCGTCACCATTGCAAGGAAAGATGAAAATACGGATGAAGCCTATGGAAAGCAGGTGGAATGTGATATGGATGTATGGGACGACGGACAATGATTATGGTTGGAAATACGCAGCAACATTCGGTGAGAAATGCCGAATAAAGCAGAAACCATGATATAAAGCAAAAGGGTGTGTCAATAGGCACACCCTTTTTTATGCTTTATCGAAAAATGGAATGATTAAAGCCAAGATAAAACCAAAGATATCCATCAAGTAAATTAAGATATCCATCAAGTAAATTGTAACAGACTCATCAGCAACTTCCATTGATTCGGATCATGAGAATTACCCCAATGCCATACATGTTTCCTATCATTTTCGGCGTATGCCCATTTTCATGTCATGAAACTTATGAATGACAAAGTAATGACATAAGGGAAGAAAACGTCAAACAACCGCCTGCTTGGATTGCAAGAGGCGGTTGTTTGACGTTTTAAGAACTAAGCTCAAATACCTAATTTGCTTATTTTAAAGTTCCGTTGTTTGCCGCGTTAATCATGTTCTGGGATGCATACAAATAAACTTCCACACGACGGTTGGCAGCACTTACACGCTTATCTTCTATGGGGTTTGCACTACCCAAGCCTTCTACCGTGCGAATTTGTGCAGCCGACACTCCCTGTGAACGCAAATAAGTAGAAACCGATTTTGCTCTTTTCTCTGACAACGGAATGTTGATTTCATCGTTTCCGGAAGCATCTGTATAGCCCTGAATTGCCACATCACAATCAGAATTCTTTTTCATCACGCTTGCGAAATTCGCCAATTCGCTCTTTGAGGTAGCACTTAACGTTGCACTATTCAACGCAAAAAGAATACCTGAATCGAACGTTACTTTCACGCAATCCAACCCATTGGCATCCGTTACTTTCTCAACTTTACCATTTGGCACCTGAGCCGCGGTTTCCCGTGCCACTTTATCCATGTGATGTCCTATCAATGTTCCTGCTCCTGTTCCAACAGCAGCTCCGATAGCCGCGCCAATCATTGTACCTTTGCTATTCTTACCGATAATATTTCCTACAATTCCGCCAAGAACCGCGCCACTACCCGCGCCTATCAAACTGCCTGTACCTTGTTTTGTTGCACAACTTGATACTAATGTCAATGCGCATAATCCTACTGTGAATGTCTTTAAATTCTTCATAATTCAAAAAATCTTATGTTAATTATTATCTATATTTATAGAACACTATCCCATTTTCGATTGCTATCTAATACAAAGATACAACAAATTGTTCTTTATTTAAGCGTTTGCCAACATTTTTTTGTATTTTTGCACAAAGATAAGGCTAAGTAGCCCCATATACGTAGGGAAAATTCCTAAAATCACAAGGGAAACTCCTATCATCAGAACGAAAATAGAAAAACGAAATACTTATGGCAAAAGAACTCAAAGATCTTACCAAGCGAGCCGAGAATTATTCACAGTGGTACAACGACTTGGTGGTGAAAGCAGATTTGGCAGAGCAGTCAGCTGTACGCGGATGTATGGTTATCAAGCCCTATGGCTATGCCATCTGGGAAAAGATGCAGGCACAACTCGACAAGATGTTTAAGGAAGCAGGTGTACAAAACGCCTATTTTCCATTGCTTATCCCAAAAAGTTTTCTTTCAAGAGAAGCAGAGCATGTGAAAGGATTTGCTAAAGAATGTGCTGTGGTAACTCACTATCGCCTAAAATCCAATGAAGAAGGTGATGCTGTGGAAGTTGATCCCACCGCAAAGTTGGAAGAAGAATTAATCATTCGTCCCACCAGCGAGACCATCATTTGGAATACTTATCGAAATTGGATACACTCCTATCGCGACCTACCATTGATGTGCAACCAGTGGTGCAACGTGATGCGTTGGGAAATGCGCACACGTCCGTTTCTACGCACATCTGAATTTTTATGGCAGGAAGGACACACAGCTCACGCCACACGTGAGGAAGCCGAAGAGGAAACAAAGAGAATGCTTAAAATATACGCCGATTTTGCCGAACAATGGCTGGCAATCCCTGTGGTTCAGGGAGTAAAAAGCGAAACGGAGCGTTTTGCGGGCGCACTGGACACCTACACCATTGAAGCGATGATGCAAGATGGAAAAGCTCTTCAGAGTGGTACATCGCATTTCCTTGGACAAAACTTCGCAAAATCTTTCGGTGTAACTTTCTTGAACAAGGAAAACAAGCCCGAATATGTTTGGGCCACCTCATGGGGGGTCAGCACACGCTTAGTGGGTGCCCTCATCATGACCCACTCTGATGATAACGGACTTGTACTTCCGCCTAAAATAGCCCCCATTCAGGTAGTGATCATTCCTATTTTCAAAGGCGAGGAACAGCTGAAGGCAATTTCCGACAAACTGCAACCGGTGATTGACCAATTAAGGAAACTGGGCATTACCGTAAAATTTGACGATGCGGACAACAAACGTCCCGGCTTCAAGTTTGCCGATTACGAGTTGAAAGGAGTTCCTGTACGCCTTGCCATGGGCGGAAGAGACTTGGAGAATAATACGATAGAAGTGGTTCGACGCGACACTTTAGGGAAAGAAAGCGTCAGCTTCGATGGCATAGTGGAATATGTAAGCAAACTGCTTGAGGAAATTCAAACCAACATATACAAGAAAGCCGTAAACTTCCGCGATGCACATATCTACGAATGTGATGATTATGAAGAATTCAAGGAGAAAGTAAAAGACGGCGGATTCTTCCTCTGTCATTGGGATGGAACGTCAGAGACAGAAGAGAAAATCAAGGAAGACACGCAAGCCACCATACGATGCGTACCGTTCATGTTCGAACAGACTGAAGGAGTTGACATGGTGAGCGGAAAGCCGGCGAAGTACCGTGTTTTAATTGCACGTTCGTATTAACAACAGAGCGACAAATACGTAAAAAGACTATTTAAAAACGGGCATTTGCTTCAATAGCAAATGCCCGTTTCATGATTAAAAAGTCAAATTTTCATCTAATCCTATCAGCTGCTCTTACCAAAGCCTCATCAGCTTTTATTGCCCTCTTTGCCAAAATCACTAAAACGAAAGCGACAAAAGGAAAGCAAGCTGTTATTTGATAATGAAAGATGGTGTTATTGCCGGATATTCTGCTAAAAACAATATACGCAACGTACCAAACAACAAGCAGCAACATAAGAATATTACAAGTCAGCATCTGTCGCTTCCGATGATGAAAATCGAAAATCGCGAAGAGATGGAGAGGCAACGTAAGAAGGAGTATTGCGAATAGAGGCCAAACGCTAAAATCCTTTGCCCCATTTCCATCAACAATCCATAAGTTGAGCATCTTGCTCGCCACACACATTCCATTAGGTTCAAACCAACCTATGGGCAAAGACAAGCAAGTCAGTACCAAGACAAAGGAGAGGAAAAGAAAAATTGTCTGTTTACGCTGTATCATTCCTAAATTTCTTCTTCTTCCAAATTATCCTTAGCCGGATCACGCCAATAAATATTCCCCTCCAAAAATTCCTGAGTTGCCAATAATGTAGGTTTGGGAAGTTTCTCGTAGTAGCGACTTATTTCAATTTGTTCGCGGTTTTCAAAAACTTCCTCCAAGGAATCGTTATAAGAAGCAAACTCTGCCAACTTTCTACTCAAGTCCTGCTTAATCTCAACTGAAATCTGATTAGCGCGTTTTGCGATAATCGCAACACTCTCGTAAACATTACCTGTTTCTTTCCAAAGTTCCAAAACGTCACGAGTGACGGTATTTACAGGCGATTTTGACTTTTTGTAATCCATTCGATGTATTGTTTATATTTCCTAATTATTCTTTCGTAAATTCTTTACACTTCTCAATATACTTTTCAGCTGTAGCTCGTTCTTTTGAATCCGGATATTCATTAATAAATCCGTAACATTCATCTTCAGCATCCTGATATCTTTGCACTTTCTTCTCTTCTACACTCATCTGCGCCAGTTCAAATTTACTTTTCATAACCAGCACCGCAAATTCCTCTCGCAAAGGTGTATAGGGAAAATCGTTCAAAGCGTTCTCAGCAGTAATGATACATGCTTGGTAGTTGTTGCCACCATCGTTTGAACAATTGCCGAAATATGTTCCAAGATTGTAATATAATTTAGCACTGAGAAATTCTTTACGTATCAATTTGTCTTGAAGCTCGAACAATCGCTTTTGAGCTGTTCCTTTCATTTTTCCATTCGGAAAGACATCCAAATAGTCTTGAAAAGCTGCAATAGCCTCCACAGTTGGTGTCTGATCCAATCGTGGCTCCGGAGTGCCGGAATAAAGACTCTGCCCAATATAGAATGAAGCCATTTCCGCGTAATCACCATTAGGATAGATTTGGTAATACTTTCTAAAAGTTTCAGAGGCAGCCTCGTAATCCCTTAATCCGTATTCTGCCATTGCCAACATATACAGACATTCCTGGGCATTATCCGTGCCTTTCATGATGGTTACGAGATCTTGCAAAAGAGGCACGGCAAAACTATATTTTCCATTCGCAAAGCATTCTTTTGCATACTCATATTTGTAGGTATAGTCGCTACTCTTGTAAACTTGGTTATATTCACGAGCACAACTTGTCATAAACAGGACTAAAACCAATGTAATGAAAAAGTTCTTCTTCATAATTCGAATTTGATTTGCAAAGTTACACATTATTCTATAAATAACAAAAGTAGAGTATGTTTTTTAGCAAAAAATCACTTTTCAACGAGAGTGGCGGATTCCATAAGCAAGTGCAAAATTACACAATTCTTTGTTTAATCATATCTTTTGGCTTTTGAAATTGATTCTTTTTTCTTGGTCTGTTGTTTAATTTCTCTATTATATGTTTTATCATTCCCTTGGATATACCTTTGAAATTGGTCTTCTTAGGTATATATTGCCTGATGAGTCCATTCATGTTTTCAATTGCCCCCTTTTCCCATGAGGAGTATGGATGCGCAAAATAAACAGTTGTACCTAGTTTCCTTGCTATAATCTCATGTGCTGCAAACTCACTTCCGTTGTCCGTGGTAATAGTCCTGACTGGCAATTGGGACTCTCTAAGCAGCCGCACCACGGCATGCGCCAAAGGTACGGCCTGTTTTCCCGTTTCAAGTTTCTCCATGAGCATATAACAGCTCTTCCTGTCCACCAACGTTACGATGGCACCTTTTCCATTCTTTCCCACGATGGTGTCCATTTCCCAATCGCCTATGGAACGACCGTCTGCCTCGACGGGTCGTTCGTCAATCGAAACTCTGTTAGATATCAGTGCGCTGCCCGACATATTAGATGTCCTGCCCTTGTGCCCGCCATGGCGAAGGTGTTTCCGGATATTATCCTTATGGTGCGGGGAACTGGCTGCTATCCAATTATAGATAGTAGACTTGGAGACCTTCATGCCTTCCTCTCTCCTAAGCCAGCCGGAAACTTCCTCGGGGGACCATTGCTCATGGCGGATAAGTTCAAACACACGGCTGCAGACATAAGGCTTGACAGAACGGTTGCCAGGGTTGTTCGACTTGCGACGGCGAGCTCTGAGTATTGCCAAATGACAGCTGTAGATACCCTTCTCATTTGAATTACGATTAATTTCGCGAGAGACGGTACTTACAGACACGCCAATTGTCTCGGCTATAAAACTAAGTGAGAATTTCTTTTGGAGTAACACACTTATTGTGTATCTTTGCTCCGAGGTTAATTGTTTATACATTGCAATACAAAATTAGTTAATCTCAGGGAGAGGGACGAAAGTCTTTCTCCTTTTTTTTGTATTGCTTAAGTTATCCGTCAATGCTCTTTGGGGGCTTCGCGCCCCCAGCCGCAAGGCAAACCTCCGCGGTGTTTTTCATAGTTATTGCACCCACAGAGATTTTGCACTTCTATTTGGAATTAGCA
>NZ_LR027820.1:851464-862010 GCF_900607215.1 Prevotella rectalis | reverse complement strand
TTGTATTGCTTAAGTTATCCGTCAATGCTCTTTGGGGGCTTCGCGCCCCCAGCCGCAAGGCAAACCTCCGCGGTGTTTTTCATAGTTATTGCACCCACAGAGATTTTGCACTTCTATTTGGAATTAGCAAGTACAGGGACGTTGAAAACATGAAAATTCTTCTCGGCGGTATGGGAAAAGTTCAATAATGTCCTAAATTTTCTTCACTCGTTCATTCAAAGCTTAGCTTTTGCACAGCAAAAGGTAAGCTATTGCAATGCAAAAGGTCATGAATCGGAGTGCAAAAGCTTAGCTTTTAAATCGCAATTAATATTGTCTTGATTATCAATAGATTACAGAGTGTGTCTCAGACACGGTTTTTGTAATATAATTTCGTATTGATAGGTGGACCGAATGTTCGCTATCAAGCGTCTGTTTATCATTATCTGAATACGAGTTGGAGGGACATAATAATGCCAAATTTGGGATAAAGCTACAAAAGCAAAACAAGTAAAGTCCTAAATATCAACATATAGATAGTTCATTATCAAGAACTATCGTTATAAAAATCAAGAAAGTCAAGGCAATAAGTCGGAGTATTCATTATTTTTTCGTAAATTTGTAGTGAAAATCTAACACACGCTCACGTCGATGAAAATCAATTTAGCACGTATAAAACATTTTTTCAAGATTGGGATATGGAGAAAAGACAACAGCCTTTCCCCCGGTAAAAACTTTTTTATCCGGTTATTACAGAAATTATATTTGGCAATAAAGTTCTTTTTTGAACGTGGGCATATTGGCTATGCCACACAATTATCGTTCAGTACCATTCTTGCGATAGTTCCCATAGCTTCCATGATTTTTGCTATTGCAAACGGATTTGGTTTCGGTAAGTATATGGAGGAAGTTTGCAGAGAAACTTTCTCAGGGCAACCGGCTGTGGCTGATTGGCTTATTCAATTGGCAAATTCCTATTTAGTTCATGCGAAAACCGGATTATTCATCGGTATAGGACTGATTTTCATGTTCTATAGTATCATCTCCTTGATAAATACAGTGGAGCAAGTGTTTGACTCTATATGGCAGGTAAAAGGCAGCCGGCCAATAGGAAGAATTCTCACAGATTACACCGCAATGATGTTTCTTGTGCCTATAGCCATCATTATCATGTCCGGATTGAGTATTTTCATTTACGGCTTTGCTGATCGACTAAAAGACTATTGGTTATTGGGGTCTGTGGCGACTTTTTCCATCCGATATGTTTTGCCATGGATGGTTATATCTATCATTTTCATCGTTCTTTTCATCTTCATGCCAAACACAAAGGTGAAGGCTACAAAAACGTTGCTGCCCGGAATGTTGGCAGGAGCTTTTATGTTGGTTTTGCAATGGATATATATACATGGACAAATATTTTTGACAAGTTATAATGCCATTTACGGTTCATTGGCAGCTCTCCCTTTATTCATGCTATGGATGCAAATTTCTTGGTATATCTGCCTGTTTGGAGCTGAGCTATGTTACACAAACCAGAATTTAGAGTTCTACGAATATCTCATTGATATGAAGGATGTAAGCCACGAGAACAGACTAATCATGAGTGGCATCATCCTAAGCCACATCTGTCAGAGGTTTTCGCTTGGGCAGCATCCTTACACCGCGTTGGAATTAAAAACAGTAACTAAAATTCCCATTCGGGTTACAACGGAAATCTTACATAATTTGTGCAATGTAAATTTAATAGCTGAAAACAATTCCATGGACACGACTGAAATAACATTTTCGCCCACCATGGATACGAACCAAATTACAATTGGAAAAATGATTACGCTGTTGGAATCTTATCCTAAAGACAAATATAACTATTTAAATTTGGACACTGCTCAAATCATTAGTCCCCATACCGCAAAACAGTTTGAGACGATTCGGGAGGATTATTTGCACAAATTAAATGACATTCCGGTAAAAGAACTTATCAGCTGAAGATGCTGTACAACCCGACAATATTAGGGAGATTATACATTTCAAGGAATTTTATTGTTTTCCATAATTTGTTTAGGAAAAATATAGTATCTTTGCATAAAATCTACCATTCACACCGTCACACAGTGTTGGTATCTAAGCATTATTGATACCGGTATGGTGAGAGCTTATTGTTACACAATAACTATGCTTGTAAAAACATTCGCAACAACTGTTACAACGCGCACATCATACCGATGCCTATAAAAAGAATATCGAAAATATGAAATATGCAATCATCGCGGCAGGAGAAGGTTCTCGATTGGCGAGTGAAGGAATAAAACAACCCAAACCATTGGTGAAAATCAATGGTGAAGTTCTCATCGACAGATTAATAAGAATTTTCGGAAATAACGGAGCTACGGATATCCACATCATCTGCAATAGCGAGATGAAAGATGTAAGCAATCATTTGCAACAACTGAAACAAAGATTGATGGAAAAGTTGCACGTTCCCATTCATTACATCATCAAATCCACTCCCAGTTCCATGCACAGCTTCCATGAGCTAAGTAAATTTCTAAATAATGATCCTTTTATACTGACAACAGTAGATACGATATTCGATGAAAATGAATTTGCAGACTATGTAAGCACATTCAAACAGGCTTGCAACGAAGGTGTCGATGCACTAATGGGCGTAACAACCTTCATTGATGACGAGAAGCCACTTTATGTCGAGGTGGAAGAAGACAACAAAATAAAAGGCTTCTTCGATACGCAAGAGAATAATTGTGAATATGTTTCCGCAGGAGTTTACGGATTAACCCCCCAAACCATAGAAACACTTATCCGCTGTATTGAGAGTGGGAATAGTAGAATGCGCAATTTCCAAAGAGCATTACTACAAGACGGTTGGAATGTAAGAGCTTATCCATTTTCCAAAGTGTTGGACATAGATCATGCCAATGACATTATCAAGGCCGAAAAGTTCCTGAAGAAATGAAGGTAATAGCAATTCAAAGGGACGAGAGGTTCTCTCCAAACTCGGTAAAAAACGATAGGTTAATCCTCGAAATGGTATCACGATCGTTTAACGGCACCATATTCCCGGAAAAAGAACTTACACCAGAATCCATCCGCGATTGTGAACTAATTTTGAATATGGGAAGATTGCCTGAGACTTTGAATATCTTAAAAGATAAGTCGCCGGAAAACGCTCTGATACTGAATCCGGGAAAAGGAGTTGAACATTGCAAGAGAAGTCATCTTCAACAACTAATGCAACAATATGAAATTCCCATGCCACCACAAAAAGGAAGTCATGGTTTTTGGATAAAAAGAGGAGATGCCGCCGCGCAAACAAGAGAGGATGTGAAATATTGCGCTGATGACAATGAATTGAAAAATGCTAAGAAGAGGTTTGCAGACAGAGGAATTAAAGACATCATAGTTCAAGCGCACATCGAGGGTGATTTAATTAAGTTCTACGGAGTGGAAGGGAGTGATTTCTTTAAGATATACTATCCCGGAGACGATGGAATAACCAAATTTGGCGATGAGATGAAAAATGGAAAGCCCAAACATACTGACTTTAACAGGCAGCAACTTCGAGATAAATCCGAATTACTCTCAAAACTAACAGGAGTTCCCATTTATGGAGGTGATGCCATCATCAATAATCATGGAGAGTTTTTCATTATCGACTTCAATGATTGGCCAAGCTTCTCTCGTTGCAGGGAAGTCGCTGCGACAGCTATCGTGAATTATATAAAAAGAAAACAATGAAAGATAACAATATAGAGAGAAAAGGATTCAAAGAACTTTTAGCATCATCACTGAAGTCTGAAGACACCGAAGAATGGATTGACGTATATTTTACACGTCCGATAGGTTTGGCGTTTGCAATCTTTTGGAACAAACTGGGAGTAACCCCAAACGCAATTACTATTCTTTCAATTTTTTTAGGCGTTGCAGCAGGAGTGATGTTCTACTTCACAGACTTTGTGCATAATGTCTGCGGAGTTCTTCTCCTGATGTTTGCTAACTTTTGCGATTCTACAGATGGACAATTGGCAAGACTCACAAACCAAAAATCTATGATTGGACGTTGCCTTGACGGTTTTGCAGGAGACGTTTGGTTTTTTGCCATTTACTTGGCTATTGTCTTGCGCATTTGGCATCAACACATACCCGGAACAACTGAACCTTGGGGCGTGTATGGGCTTGCCATAGCAGCTTTGGCAGGAATTGTCAGTCATTCGCCACAAAGCTCCCTAAGTGATTACTATCGACAAATCCACCTCTATTTCCTGAAAGGAAAAGAGGGATCGGAACTCGACTCTTATGCGACAGAGCATGAAATTGTTGAGAGCTTAAAAGAAAGAAAAGGAATGTTTTGGGAAAAGGCATTTCACTCAAACTATCAAAATTATTGCAAAAGTCAGGAAAAAAGGACTCCTGAATTTCAAAAGCTGCGGAAAGAACTTAAAGAAAAGTTCCCAAATACCGAAAACATCCCACAAGCGTGGAAAGAAGAGTTTCTGAAGGAAAGTCGTTCATTAATGCCCATGACGAATTTTCTAACATTTAATTCGCGTGCCATCCTTATTTACATCACTTGCCTACTGAATTGCCCTTGGATTTATCTCTTTTTAGAGATAACGCTTTATAACATTATATATATGTATATGCACAAACGACATGAAGTTCTCTGCAAGAAAATGTATTTCAAATTAAACGATAATAGTTAGTCATGGAAACACAAGGATATATATTCGATTACGGAGGAACATTAGACACGGATGGCTGTCATTGGGGAAAGATGATTTGGCATGCTTATAAACGACAAAACATACCTATCAAAGAAGATATGTTTCGGAAAGCTTATGTTCATGCTGAGAGAATGTTAGGAAAACATCCCATCATTCAATCAGACTACACCTTTCTTAAAACACTGAAAACAAAGATCAGAATTGAATTTGAGTATCTGTTGCAAAAGAGAATTTTAACATCTTCCGATATTTCCTCTACAAGTTTGCAAAGTGCTGTCGTGACCGATTTGTATCATCATGTACAGAAAGTAACGGCAAAGAGCAGGAATATACTTTTAAATCTAAAAGAACGACATCCCATGGTGTTAGTGAGCAATTTCTATGGAAACATGTCCGTAGTACTTCACGAATTCGGATTGGACGATATATTCGACGATGTTGTCGAAAGTGCGATAGTAAAAGTTAGAAAACCTGATCCTGCTATATTTCAAATAGGTATCAATAAATTGAAAATGGAGCCGAAAAATGTTATCGTCGTTGGAGATAGCTATACAAAAGATATCTTACCGGCACACGAAATAGGCTGCAAAACTGTATGGTTAAAAGGCGAAGGGTGGACAGAAGAACAATATCCAAATTGTGTTGCAGATAAAATCATCACCCATCTTAAACAACTTACAGACAGACCATTAGGAAATAATAATAAAAATAACAATAAACAGGCGCAATAGCCGTTATTTAATGAACTTAAATACTGTAATAACATGAAACAGGAAAAAGTAGCCCCCGCAGAGGGCAAGTTAGGAATTATGGTGGTAGGTTGCGGTGCAGTATCCACAACTTTCATGACCGGTGTTTTAATGACACGGAAAGGGTTAGCAAAGCCTATCGGCTCCATGACCCAATACGACAAAATCCGCGTTGGTCGCGGGTCAGAGAAAAAGTATCTGCATTATAAGGACATTGTTCCGCTCGCTAACCTTAATGATATTGTGTTCGGCACATGGGATGTGTATCCGCAAAACGCTTATCAGGCAGCTGTCTATGCAGAAGTATTAAAGGCAAAGGACATAGAACCTGTTCGCGATGAGCTGGAAGCCATTAAACCATTAAAGGCTGCTTTTGATAAAAATTATGCAAAACGAATTGACGGGGACAACGTAAAAGACTGCAAAACCCGCTGGGATATGGTCGTGGAGTTAAAGAAAGATATTCAAGACTTCAAGAAGGCCAACAAATGCGACAGAGTTGTTGTAATCTGGGCTGCATCGACAGAGATTTATGTTCCTTATGATGAGCAAGTTCATAAAACACTATCTCAACTTGAAAATGCGATGAAGGCTGATGACCGCGAGCATATTGCACCTTCGATGTGCTATGCATACGCAGCATTAACCGAAAGCTGTCCGTTCATCATGGGTGCTCCCAATACTACCGTTGATATTCCGGCTATGTGGGAACTTGCAGAAAAAACAAAAATGCCTATATCAGGTAAAGACTTCAAAACAGGTCAGACCCTCGTAAAATCTGGTTTTGCACCTATCATCAAGACACGTTCCTTAGGTTTGTCTGGCTGGTTCTCAACAAATATTCTTGGCAATCGCGATGGACTCGTATTGGATGAACCTGCGAATTTCCACACAAAAGAAGTGAGCAAACTCTCTACACTCGAGACAATTTGTAAAGCAGAAGATCAACCGGATCTCTATGGCAATATTTATCACAAAGTCCGCATCAACTACTATCCACCACGCAATGACGATAAAGAAGGATGGGATAATATCGATATATTCGGCTGGATGGGCTATCCTATGCAAATAAAGATTAATTTCTTATGTCGCGACTCCATATTGGCAGCTCCGCTTTTGCTTGATCTCACCTTGCTAAGCGATTTGGCTGCTCGAGCAGGCAGATATGGAATACAGCGATTCCTAAGTTTCTTCCTAAAGAGCCCGATGCATGATTTTACCAAAGGGGAAGAAGCAGTAAACAATCTCTTTCAACAATACACCATGCTCAAAAACGCCATCCGCGAAATGGGTGGTTATGAAGCAGATGAAGAAATCGATTAAAACTCTATTTACACTCTTGCTTTTCTGGACATTGGCATTTACTGCCAGTGCCCAGAATTTAAATTGCATTGTTGTTGATGCTCAAACAAATGACAACATTGGATTTGTCAACGCATTTTACAGCAAATTAGGAGTTTCCACATCAGCTGATTCAGTTGGTAATTTTTCTATTTCCAGACACAATGGAGAGATTCTGACAGTTTCAACAATTGGTTACAAACCAAGAAAAATTAAAATCACCAATAAAACTCCTAACAAATTAGTCATCAGGCTGGTAAGCGACGCAAAACAACTTGAGGGAGTTGTCGTGAAGGCAAAGCGTCGCAGAAAATATACAAGGAAAAACAATCCGGCGGTAGAACTCATGAAGAGAGTTATTGCCGCAAAGGAAATGACTCATTTGGAAAATCACGACTATTATCAATACACCAAATATCAAAAAATAACCATGGCTTTAAACAACCTAACCCCTGAAGATATGGAAAGAGGGGTGTTTGAGAAAGCTCCATGGCTGAAAGACCAAGTAGAATTATGCCCCTATAACGACAAACTTATTCTTCCGTTTTCTATTGACGAAACGCTTACCCAACATATTTATCGAAAAAGTCCCAAAAACGAAAAAGACATTATCAAGGGACAAACCACCAAGGGTATTTCAAAGCTAATTCAAACCGGCAGCATTATTAATACAATGGCAAAGGATGTGTTCAAAGACATCAATTTATACGATGATCAAATCGCGTTTCTCCAATCGCGCTTCCCCTCACCCATTGGTTCAACTGCCATTTCTTTTTATCATTTCTACATTGATGATACGGTAATGGTAGATAACGATCAATGCATCCGCTTGCAATTTATGCCCGCGAACCAACAGGATTTTGGATTTCGTGGTGAACTTTATATACTAAACGACAGCTCTTTACACATTAGAAAATGCGATATGCAGCTTCCAACCAATACTGGAGTGAATTTTGTGGATGCCATACGATTTCAGCAGGAATACACAAGGCTTCCCAATGGAGATTGGGTTTTGACCACAGACAACATGATAGCAGAGTTACAATTAACCGACTTACTGAGAAGAGTTATCATCATTCGCACAACTGGTTTGAAAGATTATTCGTTTACCCCCATTGATAATCACCTCTTTAAAGGAAGAGCTAAGCTATTCTATGACCCGGATGCCAAAATGCGCAACGAAGAATTCTGGAGCCAAAACCGAACTAAGGAACTTACAAAAAGTGAAGAAAACATGGAATCTTTCGTTTCGCGCATGGGTCAAACCAAGAACTTCAAATGGGTAATGTTCGGCATTAAGGCACTTGTGGAGAACTTTGTAGAAACCGGTTCCTCAACAGCTCCAAGCAAAGTTGATATTGGTCCCATAAATGCGTTCATATCAAAGAACTATATAGACGGCATTCGTCTAAGAGCAGCAGCACGTACAACTGCAAAATTAAATCCTCATTGGTTTGGGGATGTTTATTATGCGTATGGCACAAAATCCAAGAGACATTATTATGGTGCAAAGCTAATTTACTCATTTAACAAACCAGAATACCAGCCCATGGAGTTTCCCATGCGTACGCTCTCCGTGGAGTCGTACAGAGATATTGAGTCGCCTTCTGATAAATTCCTCATACACAATAAAGATAACATTTTCATGACTTTCAAACCCATGAAAGTAGAGAAGATGTATCTTTACGATAGGCAACTGATCAACTTCACATGGGAAACCGACTATGGACTTGCCACCAGTTTTAGGTTTTCAACAGAAAACAATCGGTCAATGGGAAAGCTAATCTATGAGAAGATGGATGGCACAATTGTAAAGAACATACGAAACACATCATTTACCATCGGATTGGATTATCGTCCCGGACAAAGTTACATTAATACAAAACAACATCGCCGGGAGGTAAATCTTGACGCACCTCAATATGTGATTACCCATACCATGGGGATAAAGAATTTTTTAGGTTCGGATTTTAAGTATAACCTAACGGAATTATCAATCTACAAAAGGTTTTGGATGGGTAGTTGGGGATATATTGACACAAGAGTGAAAGCGGGTGCGCAATGGAACAAAGTGCCCTACCACCTCCTGATTATGCCCCCTGTAAACACCTCATATTTCGAGCACCAAGGAACATTTAACTTGATGGAGAACATGGAGTTCTTGAATGACCGCTACACTCAATTCAACTTGGCATGGAATCTTGAGGGAAAGATTTTCAACCGCGTACCGTTACTCAAGAAATTAAAGTGGCGAGAGTATATCGCCTTTAAGGGAATGTGGGGACATCTTACCGATAAAAACAATCCGATGCTGAAACAAAATGCCAACGATCCGATACTCTATCGCTTCCCAGAAGACACAAGAATAATGTCCAACGACCCTTATTTGGAACTTGTCTTGGGGGTTCATAATATTCTTAAATGCCTTGAAGTGGATTATATCCGCCGACTTACTTACACTAATCTACCGGGAATATCTACACAAGGCATCAGGTTCGGTTTTAACTTGGTGTTTTAATACCTCATCAACGTGAAATGACCTTAGAATTTGGTACTGTCCTATAAAAGTGTGTAAGCTCCTTTTTTCTTATCTTTGTATTTGATAACTTTAAAAAAGAAAAAAATGAAACTTACACATTCGCAAATTTCGGAAATTATTTCGAATTACACAAGCAGCAGCGAGGGTTTTGTTACCCTTCAGTCATTAATCATGAACTCCCTGATGTATCATGAACGAGAGTTGTTCGTCAGCGAAAATGCCCATGAGCAATGCAATGGCTTCCGTTCCCGCCGTTGGTACAGTCACGGCTTTGAGTTCTCGCTCCGTATTCCGCGCAGTCGTAGCGGGAGCTTCTATCCCATTCTCTTAGGGTTGATACGCAGCGAAAGCGAGGAACGTGCCAAATTGTTCAACCTCCTCTACACCAAAGGTCTTACCACGGAGCAGATAGGCGAGATTTCCAATTGCGTCTATGGTCGTTCCTACAGCAAGCAGCAGGTATCGCATCTTGCCGGTAGCTGCCGTGAGGACGTCGAACGGTGGCTTTGCCGTAGTCTTTCCTCCCACTATTTAGCCGTCTATATCGACGCCACCTTTATTTCCACCCGTAGGGACAGACAGGTGTCCAAGGAGGCCTACTATACCATTCTGGGGGTATTGGAAGACGGCAGCAGGGAGGTGCTCACGGTTGTCAATCATCCCACAGAAGGGGCTCTTTGCTGGAAAGACGAGCTTGAGGCCTTGAAGCAAAGAGGCGTCGAACAGATAGACTTAGTCGTTTCCGATGCATTGCAAGGAATAGAGAATGCCGTCTGTGCAGCCTTTCCCGGTGCCGCACACCAGTTCTGCGTGGCACACGTCAAGCGACAGATACTCAGCGGCGCATCACATAAAGACAAACCGGTAATGGCGCAGCAGCTCAGTGAAGTGTTCCAATTGGAGAACAACGAGATGAATTCCTTGCAGGGATACGAACAATTCATTACCTTTGTCGAGAAATGGGAAAGGAAATATCCTGCACTAAGAAAGTACAAGGCTGAACGCAACAGTGCCTACTTCACGTATATGGACTTCCCGCCCCAAGTGCAGAGGTGCATATATACGACCAACTGGATTGAAAGGCTCAACAGGAAGTACAGGAGAACCATCCAAATGAGGACATCCATGCCATCAGAGAAGTCTGTCATCTTCCTCCTGGCAGCCGTGGCGATGGAGGAAACAAAGACAACATATGAAAG
>NZ_LR027820.1:837636-851455 GCF_900607215.1 Prevotella rectalis | reverse complement strand
TGGATTGAAAGGCTCAACAGGAAGTACAGGAGAACCATCCAAATGAGGACATCCATGCCATCAGAGAAGTCTGTCATCTTCCTCCTGGCAGCCGTGGCGATGGAGGAAACAAAGACAACATATGAAAGAAGAATATATCAATTCAAAAACTGGAAAGAAAAGAACAAAATAACAGTGGAAGTACAGAGAAAGGAAAGATGAATTACACACTTTTAAGGACACTACCTAGAATTTTCGAGATTTACAAGAGATAAGCTTTCGCGATACAAAAACTCATGTATTGAAGTATCACGGCGATATGGGAAAAGTTCAATAATGTTCGAAATATTCTCATTCATCTATCCAAAGCTTACCTTTTGTTCCGTAAAAGCTAAGCTTTTGCATTGCAAAAGGTTATGAATTGGAGTGCAAAAGCTAAGCTTTTAAAAACACGGGGTAGGATGTTTTGTAAATGCTTGATAACCAGGTGCTTATTTTTTTTCATCGAAGAGCCTTTTTCGGTGTTCGATGTTCTTATGTCGGGAGCACTGAAATGTAATGAGAAGGAGCGATTTTCATAGGCACAAAAAAAGAGAAGAATAATAAATATTCTTCTCTTTAATAAATTTCTTTACTCTGTTCGAGTTGCTTCGATTATTCAGCAACAGTAGAATCAGCCGGAGTAGCAACAGAGTCAGCCTGTGTAGTGGTAGAATCCATTGAATCAACATTTTCTACTGTGTCGTTTGCCAATGAATCAGCGTCAGCAGCTGGTTTAGCATTGTTACCACAAGAAGCGAATGAAATAGCTGCTACAGCTACGAACATTAAAATTACTTTCTTCATTTTCTTTGCTTTTTTAAATCTGTAAAACAATCATTTGTTTATTAAAACACTGCAAAGGTAAGTATTTTTTTGATATGACATATACTTTTTACGTTTTTTTTTTGATTGTATTTGTAACATTTCGGTAATTTATTGATAATCAGAGTAATAACGATTGAGCATTGATAGTTAAATAATGTTATTAACTTTTTCTTCGTTTATTCCTCCCTTTATTTGTTAGTTTTTGAACAAATCGATTTTCAATTTATCTTTGTTTGTTCAAGGCAATTATTCGCAATAACGTTTTTGCACTTTGCGCTTCTTTTTCTTTGGCGTATTAATATCCGGTTCCTCTACGTACATGCGATATCTTTGAATGATTTGCCTTGTTTTCATGTTGAATGAATGTAAAATTTGGTTGTAAACAAATTAAGAGCAGTTAAGTAGCAAATTAAATTGTTAAAATCGAATAAAGAAGTATGACAAGATTTCAGTTTTACATTTTTTGGGTCTATATTTGCAATGGTTTTAAGACGATAATCATTTCTATAATACACGTAGAGTCATAAAGATAAAAATTAATAATTGAAAGTTATGAGAAAATTAGGAAAGTTTTTAGTTGGTGCTTCCTGTGTACTTGCATTGGCATTCTCCACGGGGGCTTTTATTAAGGTGTATGGCGCACAGGCATCAGTTGCAGCTCCCGGTCAGCCGGTAGATTTGACTTATGCGGCAGATAAGGCTTTGCCGGCTGTGGTTCATATAAAGTATGTACAAAATTCAAAAATTAGGACGGTGGAAGTACCGGACAATCCCTTTGGAGACTTTTTCGATTTCTTTGGGTTTGGCAATCCCGGTGGTAATGGTTCTCGCAGGCAGCAAGTCCAAACACCCAAGCGGATGGCTACAGGCTCCGGGGTTATCATATCGACGGATGGTTACATCGTAACAAATAATCATGTGGTTGATGGTGCGGATGAACTGACTGTAACCCTGAATGATAATCGTGAGTTTTCGGCTCGCATCGTAGGCACTGACAAAAGCACAGATTTGGCATTGCTTAAGATAAATGGAAAGAATCTTCCCACACTCCCTATTGGTGATTCAGACAAACTGAAGGTTGGAGAATGGGTCATTGCTGTGGGCAATCCCTATAATCTTAATAGTACGGTAACTGCCGGAATCGTTAGTGCCAAAGCACGTGGTTTGGGGGCAACGCCTAACGGGATAGAGAGTTTCATTCAGACTGATGCTGCCATCAATCAAGGTAATTCAGGAGGTGCGTTGGTAAATGCACAGGGAGAGCTTGTGGGCATTAATGCCATGCTTTATTCGCAGACCGGTTCCTACTCGGGTTATGGCTTTGCCATTCCTACCGCGATTGTAACGAAGGTTGTGGATGACATAAAAAAATATGGTAGTGTTCAGCGCGTAATTTTAGGAATCCAAGGTGGGGATGTAATTAATTACATTAATGAACAGAAAGAAAAGGGTAAAGAGGTGGACTTGGGAACGAATGAAGGTGTTTATGTTGCCGAGGTTCAAGAAGATGGTAATGCAAAAGATATTGATTTGCGTTCCAATGATGTCATTATAAAAATTGATGGTAATAAAGTTTCCAAGATGTCGGAACTACAACAATTGCTAAACAGTAAGCGACCGGGAGATAAAGCTTCAATCACCTTCCTTCGCAACAAAAAAGAAATAACGAAGAGTATCACACTGAAAAATGCACAAGGAACAGTTAAACCCATCGAACAAGCGGATATTGATATTTTGGGTGGACAATTCCGTCCTATTACCGATAGTCAAAAGAAACAACTGAATATTACCTATGGACTTGAAGTTATTAAGGTAAACAGTGGAGTAATGAAAAATTCCGGCATTGGTCGAGGATTTATCATTCAGAAAGTCAATGATTCGATAATCAAGAGTATAGATAATTTGCAACAGGAGGTAAAGGCGGCTTCAGTAAGTAAAGAACCCGTGCTTTATATCCAAGGTATTTATCCTACCGGAAAGAAAGGCTATTTTGCAGTTCCTTTAGCTGATTGATGTAAAGTGATTTTACAATAATAAAACCTCACTGTGCTTGTTTTGATACAATAGCAGTGAGGTTTGTTTTTATCTTTTTACTTTGCTCTTGGCGCAATTATGAGATTTCTTGTTTGTATGCTTTTTGACATTCGGGACAGATTCCTTTATAATATAATTGAATGTCATCCACCACAAAATCTTTCATAGCTTGACTATCGATAGTTGGCGGTATTACATCATGGAAATCAAATACTCTGCCACATCGTTTGCAATAGAAATGCGCGTGCGGATGAGTGCTTCCATCGTAGCATACTCGATGTTCGTCAATGGTAATCATCAATGCTGCTCCTTTCTCGGAAAACATACGCAAGGTATTATAAATCGTTGTGCGGCTTACTGTAGGAATCTTTTTCTTTAAGTTCACATATACTTCGTCTATTGTGGGATGTGTATGGTGTGTTAAAAGATATCGCATGATTTCCATGCGCTGGATGGAGGGACGTATCCCACAATCTAATAATTTTTGATAAGCTGGATCTGTGTTCATCTTTAACTTTTAAAATATGTGCAAAAGTAACAAATATTCTTTTTAACTCCAAATAAAATCTTGGAAACATTACAAAAACGTTTCATCCAACTGAAATTCAGTTTGAAGAGTTTTCCGAAGAGCTAATTAGTTAGTTCCTAATCAGCAGAAAAGAGAAAAGTCTATTATCAATCTTTGATGATAATAGACTTTTCTGCTCTTTTAGCTTAATTATTGACAGTTCCGCCAACAATATCAAGCAATTCAGATGTAATTGCTGCCTGTCTTGATTTGTTGTATTGCAGATTGAGCGCACGTAGGAGTTCATCTGCATTATCAGTAGCTGTCTGCATGGCTACCATTCTCGCTGCGTGCTCTGAAGCATTACTATCCAATAAGGCCGTATATATCAATAAATGTAGCAATTTAGGGATCAAAGACGTTAAAACTGTCTTTAGGTCAGGTTCAATTATGAAATTATCGTTTAATGGCAGGATTTCTTCATCCTCTTTGTTGTTAGAGTTTTTAGAATGTTTCTTCAGATAATCCTGTGCTTTCTTCGTTGCGATATTTGAGGTTAAGTCGCGTTCATGATCGGAATGCAACTCTTCCTCCAAGTCAATCGGTAAATATGTTTTACGAGTTAATATTTGACTTCCTGCGCTCTTGAAATGGTGATAGATAAGTTCTACTTTATCTATTTCGCCATCCAACCACAACTTTTCTATCTCAACCGCAATTTTATAACAATCTTCAGAATGAGGCTTATCTGCCAATTCAAGAAAAGTACCTGCAGATGTAAGACCCATTTTCTTTGCTTTCTCGGCAACTTTTCTACCAAAAGAATAAATCAATATGTTATCTTTGGAGATACCCATATCTTGATATTCTTTTATTGTGTTTTGCATCATTCGTAAGATATTGTTGTTAAATCCACCACACAAAGAACTATTCGAAGCGAAAACAAGCAAAGCTACGCGTTTCACCGGTCTGTCAGTGTTGAATGGGGTCTTTATATCCGGCATCGACACGAGGAATGACTTGAGAATATGCTCTAACAAGCGCTCATAGGGCAGCATGTTTTCGATAGCGACTTGAGCATGATGAAGTTTACTTGATGCCACCATCTTCATGGCACTCGTGATTTTACGAGTGCTGTTGACGCTGGCAATTCGTTTTTTTATTTCTTTTAATGATGGCATTGCAGATTTATCTTATTTATATTGAGCAGAGATATTCTCCATAACCGTTTCAATAATTTTTGTATCCTCTTCGAGAAGTTTCCCGGAAGCCAAATTTTCAATAACATCTTTATGAGAATTTCTCATACTTTCTAAGAATTGATCTTGGCATTCACGAACTTTCTCTACAGGCACATTATGCATCAGACCATGGACACCACAGTAGAGAATTGCTATTTGCTCGCCAACGTGCATTGGTGAGTACTGCGGTTGTATCAAAAGCTGATTGTTCTTTCGTCCTCTATCCAAAGTCATAGCAGTAACCTTGTCCATATCTGATGAGAATTTGGAAAATGCTTCCAATTCACGGTACTGTGCCATATCAATTTTGAGTGTTCCGGCTACTTTCTTCATACTCTTAACTTGTGCTGAACCTCCAACACGAGATACTGAAATACCAACATTAATAGCAGGTCTGAATCCTTGGTTGAATAAGTCACTTTCCAAATAGATTTGCCCGTCAGTGATTGAAATAACGTTAGTCGGAATATATGCAGATACATCACCCGCTTGCGTTTCAATGATTGGCAGTGCGGTAAGTGAACCTCCCCCTTTTACATGACCTTGCAAACAGTCGGGAAGATCGTTCATTTGTTCTGCGATTTCTTGCTGGTCATTGATACGTGCGGCACGCTCCAACAGACGCGAGTGAAGGTAAAAGACATCTCCGGGATATGCTTCACGACCTGATGGACGGCGAAGAATCAATGAAACTTCGCGATAAGCAACGGCTTGTTTTGATAAGTCATCATATACAACAAGTGCGGAATGACCCCTATCTCGGAAATATTCACCAATGGCTGCACCGGCAAAAGGAGCGTAGTACTGCATTGCGGCCGGGTCGGCTGCTGTGGCACTTACGATGATAGAGTAGGGAAGTGCACCATGATCTTTCAGCGTTTGTACTAAGTTGGCAACTGTGGAAGCTTTTTGTCCAATGGCTACGTAAATACAATAGACCGGTTTTCCTTGCTCGTAAAAACTCTTTTGGTTGATAATGGTGTCAACGGCAATAGCTGTCTTTCCCGTTTGACGGTCGCCGATTATTAATTCGCGTTGTCCTCGTCCGATTGGAATCATTGAGTCCACACCTTTCAGACCGGTTTGCAAAGGTTCCTTAACAGGCTGGCGGTAAATAACACCCGGTGCTTTGCGATCCAATGGCATTTCAAACGCATCTGTTAGGTCAATGTCTCCTTTTCCGTCAATGGCTTCTCCAAGTGGATTGACGACACGTCCAAGGAAGTTGTCATTAACACGAATTGAGGCAATGCGATGTGTTCGCTTAACACTCTGTCCTTCTTTAATGCCGGCTGTCGGACCTAAAAGAATACATCCAACATTGTCTTCTTCGAGATTCATGACAATGGCCATCGTGCCGTTTTCGAACTCTAAAAGCTCGTTAGCCTCAGCATGACGAAGTCCATAAATACGAGCAACACCATCACTTATAGTGAGAACTGTACCGACCTCATCGAACTTTTCTTCAGCATTGATACCTTGAAGCGTCTTTAATAGAACTTCCGACACTTCACTCGGTTTTATTTTATCTGACATGTGATTTTTGTTTATTTCTTTAACTGTGCGAGTACTGAATTAAGTTTAGTCTTCACACTGGCATCCATTCTGTATGTATCGTATTCGAGGATAAAGCCTCCTATTACATCCGGATCAACTTTAACTTTAAATTCTACGGTACCTGCTGTATTGGCATGCACCAAACTTTTCATTTTTTCCTCGATAGCCGGAGTCACCGGAACAGCTGTTGTAAGTTTTCCTTGAATAATATTCTTCTGTTTTCTATATAGTGAGATATAAGAGTTCGCTATAAATATCAGGAGATCTTCCCGCCCCTCTTTCAGAACAAGTGAAATGAACGACTTCAGTAGCTCTGAATTGTCATTTCCACAAGCTTGCCTTATAAGCTCTTGTTTTTTGTTCTTTGGAAGCATCGGATTTTCTATCGTAGAACGCAACTGTGAAACCTGAGAATAACTTTTAAGGAGGGTTTGCATTTCTTGATAGAGATAGTCTTCCTGCTTTTGCTGCTGTGCTCCTTTTAATAATGCACGAGCATAACGAACCGATATTACACCTATATCCATATTTCTGTTTATTTACTAATATTGCTCACAGGAGAAACATTATCCAGCAAACGATCAATCAACTCCATCTGCTTGTCATTTGTAGAAAGTTCTTCGCGCAAGATGTTCTCTGCAACCTTTACGCTTAGCTCGGCAACTTTTTCACGAATATCTCGTAATGCATTCTGTTTATCAGCCTCGATTTCAGTTTTGGCTTCAGTTATGATGCGTACGCCTTCTTTATGGGCTTTTTCTTTTGCCGATTCTACAATGGCATCTCGCGTGGCAGTAGCTTCTTTTATGAGGGCTGATTGCTGTTCACGCGCTTGTTGCATGACGGATTCACCTTCTTTTTTTATATTGGTCAACTTTTCATTAGCTTCTTTTGCTTTCAGAAGGCTCTCATCAATATAAGCCTTACGCTCATTTACCATATTTATAATAGCGGGAAATCCGTACTTTATAACGATAAATGCTACGATAAGGAAGACGAGAGTCATCCAGAAAAGTAGTCCACTATTGGGAATTAATAAATCCATACGCTGGTTATTGTTCTTTCTTAATAATTAAATCTGGGATTTGTAGTGCGTTACGCACTTCCCTTGGATTAGAGCACAATAGCAAGAAGTGCTACGATAACTGCCAAGAAAGCCACACCTTCAATCAACGCAGCTGCGATAATCATGGAAGAACGCAGGTCGCCAATTTTCTCAGGCTGACGAGCCATGGCATCCATAGCCTGTCCACCAATACGACCAATTCCGATACCTGCACCAATAGCAACTAAACCTGCGCCAATGGCACCACCTAACTTTGCGAGAGCAACGTCTGCTAATAATAATGATAACATAATTCTTAGATATTTAATTTATTATTAATTTTATTTCAAAAATGAATGTTGTTTCTTATTCTGTTTTTTCTTTCTTTACATGAGCTTGGGAAATAAATACGGCACTTAGCATCGTGAACACTAATGCTTGGATGTAGCTCACAAGTATTTCAAGCAACATCATGAATACGCTTAAAGATATTGCGATAACTGACATACCCGATCCTGCTGCATAATTAACGATAGCGTTGTCTGCAAATGAAAACATGATAAACATAATTGCGCAGAATGACAAAGCGATGGCATGTCCCGCGAACATGTTTGCAAACAATCGGATTATCAGTGCCAATGGCTTTGTGAATATACCGAACAGTTCGATAAATGGCATCAAGGGAATTGGAAATTTCATCCATAATGGAACGTCCGGCCATAAAATCTCTTTCCAATACTCTTTCGAACCTGTGAAATTAACAATCAAGAATGTGCTAACACCGAGGAAGAAGGTACAAGTTATATTACCTGTCAAGTTGCCTCCTCCTGGTGGAAACGGTACTAATCCCATTAAATTTGCGCAAAAGATGAAGAAGAAACAAGTCAGAAGCCATGGAGCGTATTTTGGTGCTTCTTCACCCAAAGTAGGTTTTAACACCTCATCGTAAACACTCATGATAAACATGTGCATCAATCCGGTAAAACCTTTCGGTGCTTTGTCTTGTGGCTTGTGTTTCTTACACCATCTTGCAGGAATGAGAATTACCAACAATAGTACAATGGCATCAATGAACAATGTGCATACTGTTTTTGTTATTGAAATATCGATTGGTCGTAGCTCTTTACCATTAACCTTTTCGACAATTAGGTTCGGGTTGGTTGCGTCCTCTCCATTTTTTATTACCAAGTTATGAGGACCTGGACGATCACCATTCTTATCGCGTTCTTCTGAAAATTCCGAGCTGCTAAACACGTGCCACCCGGTAGTAGTATGAACAATAATAGGAAGATGGATAATGATGGGAGTAAGATTGTCCTCGGTACCTAAGTCCGTAATGTGCCATTCATAGGAATCCTTGATATGTCCCCACAAGATTTCTTTTACATCAACTGTGGCTTTCTTTGACATATCTCTTCCCTGAACAGGGAGAAATGCCGTAAGCAGTAGGATTGCGATCAGCACTTGTTTTATATGCTTCATATCTACTTATTCAATCGTTATATTTTTCTTTTCTACTTTGATAAAATAAATGCAGTCAAATATCATAAGCAACAAATAGTATATGACAAATATCGCCACAAAAGTAAGTACTTTCTCACGATTTGGCAGATAGATGACGGCTCCAATGAGTACGACTATTGCCGCTAATATCATCCTTAGCATTGAGCTTGCCATATAGAACTTACCCAATACCCGAGGGTGATTAGTTGCAAAATATTTCCAAGTCTTTCCATATGCCACGCATGAAACCAATGAGAACAACGCGCTGACAATGATAGGTGCGGACGTATTTGCGAGCATTAATCCTTGCGAGATGAGAAGTCCTGTCAAGGATATTCCCACTATGATCCAAAGACTTACCTTATTGTAATTGCGTGCTATTTTCTCTACGGTTGTTGTTTCCAATGCCATGCTCGGTTTTAGTGGAGATTACATTTCCACACAAAGATAAACCTCGTTTTTCTTAACTTCCACAAATCCCCCGAGAATATGTAATGTCTTCTTTTTCGATTCTACAGAATAGACGACACGTCCTTCTACCAATGTGGAAATTATGGGAGCATGGTTCTTGAGAATTTCAAATTCTCCCACTTCTCCCGGAACGAGCACGCTCTCAACTTCTCCTTGGAAGACATTTCTTTCAGGTGATATGATTTTAAGAAATAACATTAGCAATTATTTTATTGTTACCTATTATCCCTGAGCAGCCTCAAGAATTTTCTTTGCTTTCGCTTTTGCATCCTCTATTGTACCAACATTGAGGAATGCTTGTTCAGGAAGGTCGTCCACCTCTCCGTTTAATATTGCATTGAATCCCTTGATGGTCTCTTCTATTGGTACCATGACACCGGGAACGCCTGTAAATTGTTCTGCTACCGTGAATGGTTGCGACAAGAAACGTTGAACTCGGCGAGCGCGGTTTACAACCAACTTGTCTTCATCGGACAATTCATCCATACCCAAAATCGCAATGATATCTTGCAACTCATTGTAGTGTTGTAGCAATTGTTTCACACGTTGTGCGCATTCATAATGTTCTTTACCAACAATCAGCGGATCCAAAATGCGAGAGGTACTGCCCAGTGGATCTACAGCAGGATATATACCCAATTCCGTGATTTTACGGCTAAGCTCGGTGGTAGCATCCAAGTGTGTAAATGTTGTTGCAGGAGCCGGGTCGGTCAAGTCATCTGCGGGAACATATACTGCTTGCACTGAGGTGATAGAACCTTTCTTTGTTGATGTAATACGTTCCTGCATCGCACCCATTTCGCTTGCAAGCGTAGGTTGATAACCCACGGCAGACGGCATACGTCCGAGCAATGCTGATACCTCAGAGCCGGCTTGCGTAAAGCGGAAAATATTATCAATGAAGAACATGATATCTGCAGCTTCACCGTTCTTGCCACCATGATCGCGAAATTCCTCTGCGACGGTCAATCCTGATAGCGCGACTGAAGCACGAGCCCCGGGAGGTTCGTTCATCTGACCATAAACAAGCGTTGCCTGAGATTTCTTCAGTTCTTCTTTATCAATTAAAGATAAATCCCACTTTCCTTCGTCCATTGCCTTGCGAAATTTCTCCCCGTAGCGTATAACCCCCGATTCAAGCATATCTCGAATCAAGTCATTACCTTCACGAGTTCGTTCGCCTACACCGGCGAAAACAGAATATCCGTTATGTCCTTTGGCAATGTTATTGATAAGTTCCATGATGAGCACCGTTTTTCCAACTCCGGCACCACCGAACAAACCGATTTTTCCACCTTTCATGTAAGGCTCTAATAGGTCGATCACTTTAATTCCGGTTGCGAGCATTTCTTTCTTTGTGGAAAGCTCATCAAATTTAGGTGCTTCGCGATGAATAGGGTAAGCCCCTTCCATGTTCAATGGTTCCATACCATCAATAGGCTGTCCTACCACATTCATCATCCTACCTTTAATCTGTTCACCGGAAGGCATCACAATAGGGCTTCCCGTGATGGCAACTTCCAAACCTCGTTGCAGTCCATCGGTGTTATCCATGGCAACACAGCGAACGGTATCTTCTCCGATATGTTGTTGAACTTCAATTATCAGATCTTGTCCATTTGGACGTTTAACACGAAGTGCCTCATGTATTTTCGGCAGAACCTTCTCAGAATCTTCACCTTGAACGTCAAAGTAAACATCAATAACAGGACCGATTATCTGAGAGATACGTCCATTTATTTGTGACATACGCTTATTTGTTTATTATTTTTCTAATATCAAATTGTAAGATTATATACTTAACTCGTCTAACACCTTAATCAGCTTCATGTCAAAAGGTTTATCGGAGCGAATGGCTTCGGATAAAGGAACGTAAACCACTTCATTGTTCCGTACTCCCACCATTATGTTTCTTTGACCTTGAATGAGTGCTTCCACTGCTCCAACCCCCATGCGACTTGCAATGATTCTGTCGCGTGCCGAGGGGCGTCCTCCACGCTGTAAGTGCCCTAAGATAGTAACACGAACATCGAAATTAGGAAACTCGTTTTTTACGCGTTCAGAGTAATACATTGCACCACATTTCGGACTTTCAGAAACAATGACAATGCAACTTTTCTTAGATTTCCGGATGCCCCTTTCCATGAATCGGGACAATTGGTCAACGTCCGTGGAATCTTCGGGAATGATAGCGGCTTCAGCTCCACTTGCGATAGCAGAATTCTGAGCCAAAAATCCGGCATCGCGTCCCATGACTTCAATGAAAAATATGCGTTCATGGCTTTGCGCGGTGTCTCGAATTCTATCCACACATTCCATGATGGTGTTCAATGTTGTATCGTATCCGATGGTATTATCAGTGCCATACAGGTCGTTGTCGATAGTACCCGGTAAACCAATGCAGCAGAAATCGTATTCTTTAGCGAAAGTCATTGCTCCGGTAAGGGAACCATTTCCTCCTATTACAATTAGCGCGTCTATACCTTCTTTAATAAGGTTGTCATAGGCTTTTTGGCGTCCTTCTTCTGTCATGAAAGCTTTAGACCTTGCGGTCTTCAGTATTGTGCCTCCCTGCCCAATAATGCCACTTACGTTTTCTGTTGTAAAGGGCTTTACGTGTCCGGAAATTAAACCGTCAAAACCTCTGTAGATAGCCTTAATAGTAAAACCATTGAAAATTCCGGCTCGTGTTACTGCCCTAATGGCAGCATTCATACCGGGAGCGTCGCCACCCGATGTTAGAATACCGATAGTTTTAATTCTGGCCATAAGATATGTTGTCTTTTTCCTAGTCTTTTAATTTGGTGCAAAGGTAATAAATAATTATTTATATCCCAAAAATAAACTTAAATTATTTTCAACAACGTTGATCCTTCTTCAGAAATCTCAGAATTGGTTTACTTGTTGCAATGCGTCCTGTCGTATTTTGCAGATAATCCTTCCGTGACAATGTTATCATTATTGAACCCAAATTGCTCATTAGAGATTTAGTCATTTGTTTTCATCGGTTTCTAATGACTAAGTTGAACAAGTGCATATTTCTTGCCCTTTCAGTGTTTAGAATGGATAAAGATGTGAGCGCGGTAAGGGTCAAACAATCGGGCTGATAGACCAGTCGATGGAGTGAAAATTTTTAGTTATGAAAAGCCTTGATAATCAGGTTCTTATCTGCTATATTTTAAAAGCTTATGTTTTGCATTTCAAAAGCTTAGCTTTCGTTGTTCAAAAGCTTAGCTTTCGCAAAGCGATGTCTGTCGTATTGTCTTTTCCTGAATTCACTTGTCAGATCTGACGATGTATTTCTGTTTTACTTGTCAAATATTTTCTTATTTACTGAATGACTTGACATTAACATTATATAGTTTAAATTTGAAGTCAGTGCACTTGCATAAAAGAAGATGGACAACACCTAAGTTCCGTCATATTTTCGGCAAGGTCTTAGGGGGCTCGATGCCCCCTGGGACCTTTGGTGAAGATGGCATAAGACCGTCGTTCGCCATATTTTCGGCGTTCCAAAGATACTTTATATTTTTCTTTTTTGCAAGCATTTATCTCTTTTTCCAAAGATTTCTCCCGGGCTGTTCGCCTCTATAGACATCCATCGGACATTTCATTCCTATGCTCATATGCGGTCGTCTGTAGTTGTAGAAGGCTATTGCCTTGGAGATTTCCATGTTGGCCTGGTCATAATCTCGGTACATCTCCTGCTGGTAAATCCACTCAACCTTAAAGGTTCCATTCGTCCTTTCCGCCACAGGATTGTCCGTAGGATTGTACCGTTCTGTCATACTAACCCTGATATGGTGGCACATAAGAGTTTCAACATATAGGTGGCAGGCGTATTGCGAACCTCTGTCAGAGTGGTGTATCGTTCCGCAGAGGTTGCCTCCTCCGGCTGCCTTAACTGCCATTAGCAATGCCTCCTTCGTATTTATAGCCTCCATGGTTTCGGATAAGCACCAGCCTATGACAGCATGTGAGTAAACATCTGTAATGAGATGGAGGTACAGGACGTTGCCGTAAATCCAAACGTAGGTTATGTCGGCTGCCCAAATGTGGTTAGCATACATTGCCGTAACACCTTGTACAAGATTAGGATACTTCCTATAAGGATGATTGGAGTCCGTTGTACGTCTTCGCTTGTTCTTGGGAAGCATAAGTCCTTCTGAAGCAAGTAGTTTTAAGAAGGAGTCGCGACCATGAGTAACATCTTCACCTAGCTCCGACTTGAGGAGGACGTGCAGTTTCACACCGCCTATCCCGGGACAGCAGGCACGATAGTAGAGTACATTGTCAACTATCAGTTTACGCCTTTGCCGCTCAGAAATCACAAGCTTGCTGCTTGCGTAATACCACTGGCGTTTCTTGCCAAACAGCCCACAGAGGAATTCCACGGATACACCGGGAAACTCCTCACGCAGCGCCGTTACTGTTTGGCACCATCTTTTTTTAAGATGCTGATACCCTCCTCGGATTCGGCTATCTCTATGAGTTTCTCATAGGCACGGCTGCGCATCTTCTCCAAAGACAATGCGTGTTGGAGGTTCACTATCTTCTGGCGCAATATCTCATTGTCTGTCAAATTCGTTTCTTTATGAGCCATACGATACCTCT